>CAKRDZ010000001.1 GCA_934316845.1 uncultured Eubacterium sp.
AAAGATGGAAAGGAGGAAATCCAGATGGGACCAATTTCAGATGTGTTAGATGAGATCGAAGCGATAGGATTTGAGAAGGGAACTTCTCGTATCAATCGTTTAAATGCAGCGCTGATCAAGGACAATCGTACGGTAGAACTTTTCCAATCAACGCAGGATGTTGAATTGCAGAAGAAGTTGATGGAAGAATACGGAATCAAGTAATAACAATGCTTTCGCTTAAATGTGTGGTAAAAAGAGAAGGCCGCCAAATGGATTCACTTTAAGGAAATCTGTTTGGCGGTTGTTTTAAAACGTATATCAATGGAGAAAAGTGAAAAGGACGGAAAAAAAACAGGACATAAGTGTAGTATAATTAAAAAAACAAAAAAGGAGTGGTTTTATATGAAACAATTAAGAAAAAAAATAGCCTTAGCAGTGACAGGTGCTCTTTTAGCATCAACTGTCTTTTCTACATTTGATGCAGGTGGAAATATGTCAACAATCAGTGCACAGGAAACTGCTGCGGAAGCAGTTGGAAGTGAGGCGGTTTATGAACATAATCTTTCCGTATACACTAATCAAAATTCACAGCAATGGTTATTAGATCTCTTGGTAGCAGAGCCGGATGGAGAGACATCTTATTTTATTAACGATGAAATTAAAGCGGTTTGTAAAGAGATTACGCAAGATTGTAAAAATGACATGGAAAAACTGCAGGCAATCCATGACTGGGTTTGTACAAATTTATATTATGAATATAATGAGGGAATGGGAGTTACGCCAATTTATGTTTTCTATCATAGAGGCACGAGATGTGAAGGGTTTGCTGATATGACGGCTGCAATGTGCCGGGAAGTTGGAATTCCATGCAAAGAAATGGAAGGATATGCCATATCGAATATGAACATTGAGGGCAAAACGATAAGCGAAATTGAAAAGTTGTGCAAGGATAGTGGAAATGAAATAGCACACGCTTGGAACGAGGCATGGATTGATGGACGCTGGGTTTTATTGGATACTACTTGGGATTGTCGTAATAAAAATTCAAGTTCCGATCCAACGGTTGATTATAACCCATGCGTACAAACGTATTTTGACATTGATCTGAGAGAATTTTCTAATACCCATTATTTTGCGCCTTATATTAGTGTGCTTGAGGGAAAATATTTTGATGCGAAACCTACGTCAACCCCTCTATCAACGGTACAACCGGCAGCAACAGCTACACCTGCTCCTGCTCCGACAGAGAAACCGGTACAGGGAATAAGACCAATTAGTGGTATCAATACATCATCAAATACAGTAGTCATGCCACCATCACAGGTAACAAATGTGAAAGCAGTTAATAAAAAGAAGAAAAAAATACAGGTTAGTTGGAAGCGTATAGAAGCCTCCGGGTATCAGATTCAATATGCAGAAAACAGAAGTTTTACCAAAAAGGTAAAGGCAAAGTGGGGATCGAATTGGACGAAAAACATTACAATTAGTAGATTAAAGAAAAAGAAAACATACTATATAAGAGTACGTGCATATAAAACGAAACTTGGTCAAGCGTATTGGGGAAATTGGAGCACCGTAAAGAAAGTTAAGATAAAGAAGTAATCGATGTGCTTTATGCACTTAGTAAAGATAAACGTTTTTTGGAAACTGACCTGGCAAAAGATGGAAAGGAGAAAATCCACATGGGACCAATTTCAGATGTGTTAGATGAGATCGAAGCGATTGGATTTGAGAAGGGCATTGAGCAAGGCATTGAACAAGGCATCGAGAGCGGATCGACTCGTATCAATCGTTTAAATGCAGCACTGATCAAGGACAATCGTACGGTAGAACTTTTCCAATCAACGCAGGATGTTGAATTGCAGAAGAAGTTGATGGAAGAATACGGAATCAAGTAATAATAAAGCATGCGTAGGGCATCAAGTTTTGCTTGGTGACAGGATATGATGTAAAGTTTTGAAGTTGTGTGGTTAAAGAGTTAGGATCATCAGGGAAATGGAAACATTTCTCTGGTGATTTTTTAAAAACAACTGGTTGACAACGTAAACCAATCGTGATATGATGGGTTTACAAAGTAAACCGAAAGGATGAATGTATATGATTACAAGCAAAGAATGGTACATCATGCAGGTGTTGTGGGAAAATGGTGCGTGCAGTCTTATGGAGATTGTCGCACGGATGGAGCAAAAGACAAAGTGGAGTAAAAGTACCTGCGCTACGATGCTTCGCCGTATGACGGAAAAAGGCGTGATTGGTTATGAGACAAAGGGAAAGACAAAATATTTTTATCCGATCGTTCAAAGAGAAGAAGTGGTTGTGCCGGAGACCAAAAACTTCCTCGGACGGATTTATGATGGAAGTATTGGGGCGATGATGAGCACACTGGTAAGACAGGGAAATTTGAGTGAAAAGGATATTGAGGAGTTGGAAAATATACTGAAAAATGCACGTGAGAATGCACAAAAGGAGGAGTGAAAAATGCGGGAAATATTGATCTCATCAAGTGTGATGATCTTGCTGGTTATGTTGTTTCGTGCCGGATTCAGAGGAAAAGTGAGTCATAGACTGATCTACGCTATGTGGCTGTTAGCAGCGGCTCGTCTGATCGTGCCGGTTAATGTCGGAACACTTAATTTTGGATTATCCGGCATGGTAAATCAGGTGCAGGATCACACGGAAAATACACAAAAAATAGAACAGGTACAGATGCCTCAATCATCGACAGATACGATTGTGATACAAAAAAATACGACAAAAAATAACATTACAATTCCTGCGGCTGAGAAAGAGGAACCGACAGATATTTCAATTCGGGAAAAACTGATCTCCCTGTGGAATGACTACAAAGAAAAAGTCTGGTTTTTTGGAACTTGTCTGATTTTATGTATTACGTTGATCGCAAATAGTGTCTTTGCGTATAGACTAAAAAAGAACAGGAAAATTTTGGGAATACCAAAAAGAAAATTAACTGTTTATGAGTCGGATCAAGTGCAGGTGCCATGTTTGTATGGGGGATTTCATCCGGCCGTTTATCTGCCGGTGCAAGTGGCGGCAGAGTTTACGGATGCGCAGAAAGCATGGATTCTCCGTCATGAAGAATGCCATTATGAGCAAAAGGATCACATCTGGTCCCTGCTGCGCATTTTGCTTACGGCAGTCTATTGGTTTCATCCGCTTGTGTGGCTGGCGGCGTATTTATCCAAAAAAGATGCGGAAATTTCGTGTGACGAAAAGGTATTAAAGGCGACGGATCTGACGCAGAAAATAGCGTATGGAAAAACGCTGCTCTGTGTTACTGCCGGGACACAAAAGTTGTCTGTTTTCTGCCCGACGACAGCGGCAGCAAGCAGTAAGAGGGAGTTGAAAAATAGAATGCGGAAAATCGTGGAAGACAATAAATACAAGAAAAAGGCGAGAGTAATACTCACAGTTTTAATGGTGGCAAGTGTCGTATTTACCTTTAGTGGTTGTGGCAATATGGCGCAAAATGAATCGAAAAATGCTTCGGGTACATCCGGTAAAATAGAAAATGTGAAGACATCAAATAATGACGGTCAGAATGCGTCGAAGCAGGAAAATGGCACGGTAAAAGATTATACGATTTGGAACAAAAAATTTACGGATTTTTTGAAAACAAATCAAAAGAAATACAAATTATTTTCCGTCGTAACGGTTAGCAAAAACAGTGAACCAATTCTTCTTACAGCAAAAAAACAGTATGTCAGCGACGTGCTGGATGGGCTTTCCAGCAAAATACGCACTGACGTTACCGAAAAAGGGGAGCCGATGAAAATTAAAACAGGAGCCGATGTGTATGCTTTGGTGGACGGAAAAGTCACAAAAATGGATTCTATTTCCTGTTCCAGCAGTGGAGAGTGGATTCATTACAATGATGGGAAAGTATTTGTGGATACGCACCATAGTCTGACGGGGTACGAATTCACCGGTGTAAAGTGGATCGCTACAGAAATGTCGGAGGACTTAAAGCATGGCTTTGATAATGAATTTGCAAAGCAGTTTTTCTGGAATTTTGATATTGCGGACAGTGTGATATTCTGGAATAATACGGACAAAAACAGAAAGAAAATAGAAAACGATTCGTACGGTTCAGATTCCGTATTTCGTAAGCGTCTGGTAGAGGGTGGAATTAATTTTGAGAGCCAGGATGCTTTTGGTGTTGTACGCGACATTAAAAAGCCGGATACGTCAAGTCTTATATGCGATACCAACGCAATTTATACCGACAAAAATGATCCGGTGATCTGGATCAGTTATGTTCATAACGGAAAAGCAAGCACGGTATGGAGTGAATCGCCGGAAGAAAATAAAGATATGATCTGGAGTGTTTCCGCCAATGTATGGGATCGGACCAAATGGGAGCAGTATTATGTGATCGAAAAAGACGGCGCAGAAAAAGATGCGACACTTTTGCGGATCCGTCCGGCGACATATTCCGGCAAAGGGAAAGCCGGATATGAGTGGCAGCAATTTTATCTGACAAAAGATGGAAAAGAGCATATCACGGCAGAGGACAGTATGATCTATGATCCGGATGCGGTCACGCAGGAAGACGTGGATAACATGGGGGCGTTCATTGATAATTTATGGAAAGATAGACTAGAGAATTCCATTTGCCTTTTAAGTACCTATGAGTATTGCAGCCAATATTCGGATTTTGGAAGAATTATGTATGAAAAATTGCAGATAGAAAAAGAAAATATACAAAAGTGAAAAATTCGGAAAAATTTTTTGACAAGCGAGTGGTATACTTAAGAAAAAACTTTGTTCTAGGAGGAATGAAAATGAAGAGAGAAAAGCAAAAAATCAGCATACTTCTTGCTGTGTCGCTCATTTTATCGATGTTTACCGGATGGAATGGCACGATGGTACAGGCAAAAAAGAAGAAAGAAAAAGTAAAAGTAACATCTGTAAAAATTACGAATGTTGATAAAAAAATTCGTATACAGAAGAAAAAAGCATACCGCTTGAAAACGGAAGTAAAAGTGAAACCGAATAAAGCCAAATACAAAAAGGTTAAATTTACTTCATCCGACCGTAAAGTGGTTGTAGTAAATTCGCATGGGCTTATGAAGGGAAAGAAAGTAGGAAAGGCCAAGATAACAGCCGTTTCCAGAGAGAATAAAAACAAAAAAGCCAAAATAACAGTTGAAGTAACAAATGACATTCTTGTAAAGACGATTAAATTGGATCGAAGTAAGATTGAAGTGGATGAATTTAATGAAGAGGATATTCCGCTTCAGGTAGCTAAGATTCTGCCAAAGAATGCAAAAAATAAAGATATTAATTGGTCAACAAGCAATGCCAAAGTTGCAGATGTGGATGAGGATGGGGTAGTTTCTACAGGGGATGTCGGAACGGCAGTCATTACGGCAGAGGCAGATGATCAAGGCGGGGCAAAAGCAACATGCACCGTTGTGGTTACGCCCAATAAGGATGACGATGATGACGAACCAGATGTGACGGAAGAGCCTGTGTCAACACCGGCGCCGATACAAGGACCGACGGCAGAACCAATACAGGAGCCAACGGCGGAACCAATACAGGAGCCAACGGAAGCACCAAGCCAGAAACCAACGGCAGAACCAATACAGGAGCCAACGGAAGCACCAACCCAGAAACCAACGGAAGCACCAACCCAGAAGCCGACGGCGTCACCGACTCAAAAACCGACGGCGTCACCGACTCAGAAACCGACGGAAGCACCAACACAGGAGCCAACGGAAGCACCAACACAGGAGCCAACGGAAGCACCAACGCAGGAGCCGACGGAAGCACCAACGCAGGAGCCGACGACAGCGCCGACAAACGAGCCAACAGAAACGGCACCGACAAAATCGTATTATTTTACTGATATCTGCGTGACAGAAACCACGGATGTGGGCGGTGTCTGCTCAAATACAAACGTAACTGTCAGACCGGTAAAAGATGAAAGTGATGAAGCGTGTACGGAAATTCGGTATACACAGACATATCAATACGTATTTTTGGAGTTGCCGGAAGGAGTGGACTTATCGCAGTATGAGTCTATTCAGATAAAAGCAAATGTACCGGAACAATTGTGTATACGTGCCTTTTCAGAAGATCTTGACCTGGGAACGGAAAGCTGGTGGACGCAGTACAGTCTTTGTGATAGTTATCCGTTCTATGGAGGAACCAAAGGGGTAGAGCAGGAGGCAGCAATTGATGTAGACACAACGGATAGTAAACAGGCGAAATATATTGCACTGGTAAGCAATAAAGCACCTGCGGATAGATATGAAAAACATAATTATTTAATCTATTCAATCATCCTTGTTCCAAAGAAATCGGATGCAGAGAAGATTGTTATCCGAAGTACGGAAAATACGACACAAAAGCCGACGGAGCCTTCAGATATACCGGATACGCCTGCACAGCCGATGGAAAATGACACGGTTTACATAACAGAAGATAATGAGATGGCATGGGTCAAAAAAGGTGAGTTTGGTTCACAGATATATGATCCGGAAAGCGGTTTTATGACATTTTATACAGATCCTGAGAATGAAGAAAAAGAAGGAGATGTTTATAATAATGGAGTAGGCTGGTATCTTAGCAGTACTCATGAGGCAGTTGATATTTCGAAGTATAAGTATGTTGAAGTTACGGTAAGCGGTGATTATTGGAATGTGAAAATAATGACTTGGTCAGGCGGACAGAGTGCCGATTCATTCTGGGATAAAAAGGACTCCTGGGGCGATATGTGGCTGGAAAATCCAATAATAAACGCAGATGGTACAGTTACTATACGATATGCGGTTCAGGATATATTTACAAATACACAGCGTGCTAAAGCCATTGGAATTACATTAAAAGCTTGTGAAGACGATAATGATAAAATATATGAAAGTAATGATATTAATGTTTATTCCATCCGCTTTACCAACTCATCGGCAGCTCCAACGAAGCCACCGGTAACACCGGGCGTGGAAACACCGACTAGGGAAACCGTATACGATTTTACCGATATCTGTATGGTGGAAACCAGTACTGTGGGTGATATCTGTTCAAATCCCAATGTAAATGTCAGAGCAGCGGAAGATGAATATGGTCAAACCCGTACGGAGATCCATTATACGGGCACGAATCAATACGTATTTTTGGAGTTGCCGGAAGGAGTGGACTTATCGCAGTATGAGTCTATTCAGATAAAAGCGAATGTGCCGGAACAATTGTGTATACGTGTTTTTTCAGAAGATCTTGACAGGACAGCGGAAAACTGGTGGACAGAGTATAGCCTTTGTGAGATTTATCATGACAGTGGGATAGACTGGCAGACGTTTAAACTGGATAATGTGAACAGCAAACCCGCCAAATATATCGCATTAGTAAGCAATAAAGCACCTGCGGATGGATATAAAACGGCAAACTATTTCATCTATTACATTGAACTTGTATCGAAGTCCGATGACAAAGATACAATCGTTATTAACAGCGCACGAAGATAAAAATATGCAAAAAAAATAAAATTTTTTCTTGCCAACGAAAAAAAATTGTGCTAGAATGACAGACAAAGGCAAAGAAGGAAACGATTGCTTATGCAGTGACCTTACGACAGGAAGAGGCGTCACCGACTGAGAGCGCACTCACGGAAGCGGTAAGCAGGAGAACATTCCGGAGCAGGTAAGCTGAACTAGAGTAGGTTTACACGGGTCGCACCGTTATCTGTCAGAAAAGAGGAAAATTCCATGAATTTTCAACGCGGGTGGTACCGCGGGTAAGAAATGAGAACATTGATACCCGTCCCGGCGAAGCTTCAGGCTTTGCTGAGGCGGGTTTTTAGTATAGAAAAATATAGTGCTGAAAACAAGTTTCAGAGCCGGAGCAGAACAAAAAATTGTTTCGTAGAGCCACCAAATAGACACCGCATACAGGCGGATTGTCTTTTGTATTTGGAACACTGGCATCTACAGAAGGAGGTACTCATGAAATTTGTAACAGGAAGCACAGAAAAGCAAGTAATGGAGATCTCGGATGTCCTGGCGCAGTTAGACAGCCTGGCAGGAAAAGAGATTCGGATGAACGGAGCAATTCACACCATACGTGATATGGGAGATGTTGCATTCGTCGTGTTGAGAAAACGGGAAGGTCTGGTGCAGACCGTCTTTGAGACCGGTGCGGTCAAAGACAAGGAGCTGAAAGACCTGAAAGAGGCAGCGACCGTCGAAGTCAGCGGAGTCGTTGCATTGGAGGATCGTGCGCCGAACGGATTTGAAATCCGGCTGACAGAAATTACCATTTTGTCGGAACCGAAAGAACCGATGCCGATTCCGATCAGCAAATGGAAATTAAACACATCACTGGAGACAAAATTAAATCTTCGTCCGATTTCACTTCGAAATGTCAGAGAACGGGCAAAATTCAAGATTCAGGAAGGAATCGTTAGAGGATTCCGCGATTACTTATTTTCACAAGGATTTACAGAAATTCATACCCCAAAGATTGGTGCAAAAGGTGCCGAGGGCGGAGCCAATATTTTTAAATTGGAATATTTCCACAGACCTGCCGTACTTGAGCAGAGTCCACAGTTTTATAAACAGATGATGGTCGGTGTATTTGACCGTGTATTTGAGGCGGCGCCGGTATTTCGTGCAGAAAAACACAATACGAAACGTCATTTGAACGAATACACATCACTCGATTTTGAGATGGGTTATATCGACAGTTTCCAGGATATCATGGAGATGGAAACCGGATTTTTACAATATACAATGAAACTTTTGGAAAAAGAATACGCAAAAGAGCTGAAAATGCTTGGCGTCACACTTCCCAAGACAGACGAGATCCCACAGGTTCATTTTGATGAAGCAAAGCGTCTTGTGTCAGAAAAATACGATCGTAAGATTCGCAATCCTTACGATCTGGAGCCGGAAGAAGAGATGTTAATAGGAAAATATTTCAAAGAAGAACACGGGGCAGACTTCGTATTTGTCACTCATTATCCTTCCAAGAAACGTCCATTTTATGCGATGGATGATCCGGAAGATCCGAAATTTACATTGAGCTTTGACCTGCTCTTTGACGGATTGGAAGTGACAACCGGCGGACAGCGTATCCACGATCTGGATATGCTGGAAGAAAAGATTGCGGCGAGAGGAATGACCGAAGAGGGCATGGAACATTATCTTCAGGTATTCCGCCACGGCATGCCGCCACACGGAGGCCTGGGAATCGGACTGGAGCGTATCACAATGAAACTTCTGGGCGAGGACAACGTGCGCGAGACAACATTGTTCCCGCGTGATCTGAACCGACTGGAACCGTAAGGAAGAATGGAGGAAAATTATGGCAAATATTATTTCGGATGAAACAATCGAGTATGTAGGTATCCTTGCCAAATTAGAGCTTTCCGATGAAGAGAAAGAGCAGGCAAAAAAAGATATGGGTAGTATGCTCGATTATATTGATAAGTTGAATGAACTGGACACGACCGGCGTAGAGCCGATGTCCCACGTATTTCCGGTGGACAATGTGTTCCGCGAAGATGTAGTGACCAACGGCGATGACCGGGATGAAATGCTTGCGAATGCGCCGCAGAAAAAAGACGGTACTTACATGGTGCCTAAGACATTCGCATAAGGAGGGCAATTATGGATTTGATGAAATATACTGCCGTCGCTCTCGGAAAGAAGATCAAAGCGGGAGAAGTGACGGTAAAAGAAGCAGCGCAGGCTGCCTTAGATCAGATAAAAAAATCAGAAGAAACATTAAACAGTTATGTGACGGTATTGGAAGAAAATGACATTTTTGCCCGCGCGGAAGAAGTGCAGAAGCAGATCGATGCCGGCGAATTGACAGGACCGCTTGCCGGAGTTCCGGTTGCCATCAAGGACAACATGTGTACCAAAGACGTACTGACAACCTGTAGTTCAAAAATTCTTGCCAACTTCAAACCGACTTATACCGCAGAGGCGGTGGCAAACCTCGAAAAGGCGGGGGCAGTGATCATTGGAAAGACCAATATGGACGAATTTGCGATGGGAAGTACGACGGAGACATCCGCGTATGGGATCACGAGAAACCCACACAATACCAACCACGTACCGGGCGGTTCTTCGGGCGGTTCCTGTGTAGCGGTAGCCGCAGGAGAATGTTCGTATGCACTTGGTTCCGATACAGGGGGATCGATCCGCCAGCCAAGTTCTTTTTGCGGTGTGACCGGATTGAAACCGACGTATGGAACGGTTTCCCGTTATGGTTTGATCGCGTACGGATCTTCCCTTGATCAGATCGGACCGGTGGCAAAAGATGTGACAGACTGTGCGGCTATTTTGGAGGCAATTTCTTCTTATGATAAGAAGGACAGCACATCCATTCCACGCGAAGACCTGGATTTCACATCGGCACTTGTCGATGATGTCAAGGGCATGAAGATCGGTATTCCGAGGGATTATATGGGCGAAGGACTTGACCCGCAGGTCAAAGCTGCCGTATTGAAAGCTGCGGATGTGCTGAAGGAAAAAGGTGCGATCGTGGAAGAATTTGATCTGAGCCTTGTAGAATATGCAATTCCGGCGTATTATGTCATTGCGTCAGCGGAAGCAAGTTCAAACTTGTCACGTTTTGATGGTGTCAAATACGGATATCGTACGAAAGAATACGAGGGACTGCATAATATGTATAAAAAGACACGTTCCGAAGGATTTGGTCCCGAAGTAAAACGCCGTATCATGCTTGGTTCCTTTGTTTTGAGCAGTGGATATTACGATGCGTATTATTTGAAAGCACTGCGCACGAAAGCGCTGATCAAAAAGGCATTTGATGATGCTTTTGCCAAATACGATGTGATCCTTGCACCGGCAGCTCCGACAACAGCACCGGAGATTGGAAAGAGCCTCGGCGATCCGATCAAAATGTATCTTGGCGACATATATACAATTTCTGTCAATCTTGCCGGCCTTCCGGGAATCTGCCTTCCTTGCGGAAAGGACGACAAAGGGCTTCCGATCGGCGTACAGATGATCGGAGATTGTTTCAAAGAAAAGACGATTATCCGCGCGGCTTACAGTTACGAGCAGGCGCGTGGTGACATAGAAGCATAAGGAGGAATGTAAGATGGCAAAACAATACGAAACCGTCATTGGTCTTGAAGTCCATGTGGAACTTGCGACAAAGACGAAGATTTTTTGTGGATGCAGCACCGCATTTGGTGGCGCTCCGAATACACATACCTGTCCGGTTTGTACCGGTATGCCGGGTTCTCTCCCAGTGCTGAATAAACAAGTGGTGGAATATGCGATGGCAGTCGGACTTGCGACAAATTGTTCGATCACGCAGTATTGCAAATTTGACCGTAAAAACTATTTTTACCCGGATAACCCGCAGAACTACCAGATTTCACAGCTGTATCTGCCGATCTGCCGCAATGGACACGTCGATATCGAGACGCCGGCAGGAAAAAAGCAGGTGCGTATCCATGAGATTCATATGGAAGAAGATGCCGGAAAATTGGTGCATGATGACTGGGAAGACTGTTCTCTCGTGGACTACAACCGTTCCGGTGTGCCGTTGATCGAGATCGTATCGGAACCGGATATGCGGAGTGCGGAAGAAGTTATCGCGTATCTTGAAAAACTGCGTATGACGATCCAATATCTCGGCGCTTCGGATTGCAAATTAAATGAAGGTTCGATGCGTGCCGATGTCAACCTTTCGGTTCGCGAAGTCGGCGCCGGTGAATTTGGTACTCGTACCGAGATGAAAAACCTGAACTCGTTTAAAGCGATTTCCCGTGCGATTGAGGGCGAACGTGCGCGTCAGATCGAACTCATTGAAGAAGGCAAAAAAGTCATTCAGGAGACGCGCCGCTGGGATGATAACAAGGAGTATTCGTATGCAATGCGTTCCAAAGAGGATGCACAGGATTACCGATATTTTCCAGATCCTGACCTTGTGCCGATACGTATCAGCGACGAGTGGATCGAAGCGGTGAGAGAACGCCAGCCGGAACTTCAGGACGCGAAAGCCGAGCGTTACAAAAAAGAATTTGATATTCCGGAGTACGACATCGGTATTATTACCGGTTCCAAAAAACTCGCAGATATCTTTGAAGAGACGACGGCAATCTGCCACAACCCGAAAAAGGTATCCAACTGGCTTATGGTGGAGACCATGCGTCTCTTAAAAGAAAAGGAAATGGAGCCGGAAGACATTACATTTACGCCGGAAAATCTGGCAGCGCTGATCCGGCTGACAGATGAAAATGCGATTAACTCGACAGTCGCAAAAGAAGTCTTTGAGAAAATGTTTTCCGAGGACATTGATGTCAATCAATATGTTGAAGAAAACGGCTTAAAGACCGTCAACGACGAGGGTGCTCTCCGCGCTGTAGTCGAGCAGGTGATTGCGGACAATCCGCAGTCGGCAGCCGATTATCAGGCAGGAAAGACGAAAGCCATCGGGTTCCTGGTCGGACAGACGATGAAGGCGATGAAAGGAAAAGCAGATCCGGGAATGGTAAATAAGCTGTTGAAGGAACTGCTGTAAAATACAACTTCAGTTTGATCAGCTGTAAATGACAAACCCCCAGAGAACTGCAACTCTCTGGGGGTGTAGTGTGACTGTTTGGGCACTTTTATCCTTTTGTCTAATCAGCATACCATATGTAAGGGAAATTTCAAGTTATACGAGAAATTTATCTTGAATTATCCTGGAATCTATGTTAATATAATTATAGGCCGTAGGGAGGCATGGGTAATGCCTTAATCCAAATATCCCATTAGCGGGATTAAGAATGGTATATCCATTCTTTTTTTTTACAAGTCCGGTAAGAACTGTGAATGTTTCAGTATGCTGAATTGAGTAGGAGTCAGCCTGCTTGTTGCAATAAGGGAGGGATGAAATGGCACAAAAGGAAATACCGATCACACTTGAAGAGCAGATAGATATGATGAAAAAGTATGTATCCTTTAGACAACGAATAAGGATGCGCAGATTTTTGGTACATGCAGGGTATTTCAGGGCAAGTAGATATGGTAAATTTTTACTTTCCAATGTTGAAAATGTAGGATATAAATCATCGCAGGATGCACTTTTCAATTTGTATCAGTTTGATGTGGAACTAAGAAGGATTCTCATTTATTATTGCAATCGTGTGGAGGTGAGATTTAAGAGTGCAATATCTAATGCCTGTGCGATAAAGACGCAGGATGGTACTTTCTATATGAAGAAAGAGTATTACACGCCTTCAAGAGGAGAGAGGGATACTAAGAAAAGAAAAACAAATATTAAATATTTCCATACTGTTTTTTATGTTGATATTGTAGGTAAGGAAGAAAAACTGAGAAAAAATTTTGTGAAATATCCGGAATTAAAGGAATATCGCAAGGGAGGGAACAGACACAGCAATAAACTTCCTATATGGGTTACATTTAGTTATACGGAATTTGGTACAATGTCAATGATGTATAACTATCTACGTGGTGATTTAAGGAAGAGTGTGCTTACATATTTATTTCATAAGAAACGATATTCGAAAAGGGATACAGAACTTGTTGATACATGGCTGGACGGAGTGAGAAATTTAAGAAATTATTGTGCACATAATTCAATGGTGGTTGGAATGAAATCATCTGTTGTGTTGCGACAACAGCAAGATGCGGCAGATCTTCTGCCGAAAAATAATGATTTGTATTCTAGATTATATGCACTAAAGAAATTGTTGGTGGAAGAAGATGCCAAATGCTTAAAAATGGATTTAACGAAATTGATAAAAAAGAGCAACGTTAACGTTAGTATATTAAAAATACTTCCAACACAATGGGAGGTGATGTATGACGCAATCGGTGAATTTTAATATTGATATTGAATATAATATTAATGTCCGTAGGGAGGCAAGGGTAACGCCCTGATCCAAATATCCCATTGGCGGGTAGGCAGTCCGGAAGAAGGGCTGCCTATTTTTGAATAAATCAATACCTTTTTACACTTTCCCCCACAAATCAATTGACAAATATGCTGACAGATGGGACAATAAAAGTAAATTCATAATTCATCCAACGCTTAGAGGAATACCGGGAATGGTGTAAAGGAGGCTCATAAATGGACAATGAACTTTACGTAAAAGCGTTGGCATTTGCCAATGAGAAGCACGCCGGACAGACACGCAAAGACGGAGACACCCCTTACATCGTGCATCCGATCGCGGTGGCGGAGCTTGTCCGCAAGGCGGGATATGGAAAAAAATACCAGATTACCGCGCTGCTGCATGATACCCTGGAAGATACGGATGCGACCGAAGAAGACCTTTGCATATTTGGGGAGGATGTGGTGCGTGCGGTCAAACTCCTCACGCGTGGGAAAGGGGAAGATGAGAGTGAATACGTAAAAAACGTTCTGACCGATCCGGTCGCGGCCGTTGTAAAAAATGCGGACAAGATCAGCAACTTGTATGATTCTGCGTTTTCCGGGGAAGCGGGACAGGCACGCAGTGAAAAAATGACAAATTTTGCCAAAAGATACATTGCAAAAGCCAGAAAATATTATGAACATAAATTCTCTCCCGCACTTGATGATGCGATTGAAAAAGTGGCTGCGCTGTTAGAAGAGGAATACGTCAGAGACTGGCAGACACCGAATTATACAAGGGAAGAAATGAAACTATAGAAGCGTCGAAACAGTATATGGGAAAGGAAAAAATATGAAATTTGTACTTATTGGAGTTGTGTTTTTTGGACTGGCGATTTTATTATATGATTCACATTACAGCCGGCTGAAAGTGATATGTTATTATATTGGCATAGCATTTCTGGTTCTTGGAGTAATTAATGTGATGGTTGGAGATTTTAGCCTGATATTCGGACATTAACTATTCAGGACACCCCTCCCCACACATTCGCATTTCGAACACTTTGTGTTCTTTCTCGCCTTTGACAAGGCTAAAAATGCTCATAGGGGGAGGGGAGCCCTATGAGGATCTAAATGTATGGAAATCAAAGCCTCTTACGTGCAAGCACGACGATTCATTGATTTCCATACATTGATCCTGAATAGTTACTTTGGACATTAAAAAAGGACTGCAGCAGTCCTTTTTATTGAATCTCTTCAATGGTAATACCGTCAAATTGAGACATTATTTCTTTAAATTCCCGGCGTGCAGTGTACAAAAATAAATTCCAGGACATAACCGCAATTAAAATTGTAGAGATCAGCAATACACACGTTACCTTTATATATTTCTTAAATGAAAGTTTATTGGAAAGGTAGTCCGGGTCAATGTTTGTAAGATATTGGCTTACATTTTCTTCCGGTGAATTAAATTCATGCACTAAATCAGCATACGTATAATCCGGATGAGCATTGCAGAATTCCGTGACATTTGACTGAATGTCTTTATAAAAACGTTTTTCGTAACTTCCCCATACGGGAAGGAGTGCGCGGATTTTTTTTAAGTAGCGCTTGGAATCGTTCATTAAAATTCTCCTCTGTTTGTGTGACCGTTAAGTATGGTTACACAAAGATTTTATTCTATTATGGTAATCGTAGTGTCTTCGCTGGCCGGCATAGAGTTGATAAATTCCTGCCGTGCATTGTACAAAACAATATTCCATATTATAAAGGCGATCAAAATTGCAGAAATCAGCAAGGAACAAGCTGCTTTCACGTATTTGGCAAAAGAAAGTTTCCGGGAAAGATAATCAGGGTCAATGCTTGTAAGATACTGGCCTACAATTTCTTCCGGAGAATTGAATTCGTGTTCTAAATCAGCATATGTATAATCGGGATGCGAAATACAAAACTCAGTGACATTTGACTGGATATCTTTGTAAAAACGTTTTTCGTAACTTCCCCACACGGGAAGGATTGCACGGATTTTCTTCAGGTAGCGCTTTGAATCATTCATGGGAATCTTCCTCCGGTTCATTGTAGTTTAGTATGCGTTCAATCGCCCGGTTCACGGTATAAAAATTTTCTAGTAATTCACTAAGATACTCTTTCCCCTTTGGCTCCAAATGATAATAAACGCGTGTAAGCCGTTTCCCGACTTTGCGCTTTTCATCGGAAATATACCCTTTGTCTACTAAGCGATAAAGTGTAGGATACATAGAGCCTTCCGGGATAGTCAATATGTTTCCCGAACGTTCTTTGACAAGCTGTGAGATCTGATATCCATACAGATCGCCTTCCTGAAGCAGGGCAAGAACGAGAAGTTCTACCGATCCTTTCTTAAATGTATCCTGATTACTCAATTTATAGCAGGCCGCCTTTCTAAAACTAAGAAGTAACTGGCTTCATAATATGACAAGACCTATAAAAAAGTCAATACCTTATTTGCCTAAATAGTGATTGACAATGATAAATAAAGCAAGTATAATAAAATAAAAAAAGAACGCTTAACAAAATATTATGAAGCTGGAAAGTACACGGTACAGATATGATCTATATTTTAAATGACATCAAACGAAACGGAGTTTCTCTTTTGTGGAATACCATACAGCTCACGGCAGCTGCGTTGATCGCGATATATCTGCTGCAGGCCTTTTTTGATTACCGTCAGGTAGAACAGAAAATAAGCCGGATGACAGAGCATACAGAGATTTATATGTTTCGGGATCAAACCGGCGATGCGGCAATCGAAGATTTCATAAACGATAAAAAGAAATGTAAAAAAATGGAAGAAAAATACGACGATCTGCAGAGAAAACTACAGGAAAATTCGCTGCATGTTAAGGCATTTACGGCAGATGATTCTGTGGCCTTTCCGATGTACCGCGGGCAGAGAGGGGAGATCCGCAGGGCATTGGGGTTGTCCAAGGAGCAGGAAGAACTTTCGAGAATACAAGTGTCGGAGAACTTTTTTGATATTTATGGGATTCAATGGGAAGGAGACAAAGAGGCATTTGTCAGGGAAAAGACGGATACGATACCGATTGTGGCAGGAGCAGATTTAAAAAAGGTATACCGGCTGCACGATGTTCTCTATGATCAGCAGACGCAGGGATATGAGATTGTCGGTTTTATGGATAAAGATTCCTTTTATGTGGCACCGGGAAAGACGAGGGAAAAGATCTGTCTGGATCAAGCTGTTATTCAATATAACAGAGTAGACAAAGAAGATATATTTTCTCTGTGGGGATATTATGATTCCACCTGTTTTCTTACAGATGATATACAATTTTTGGAAGAAGAGACAGAGCAGCTGCGAAAGCAGGATTTACTGGAATTAAGTGTAAATAACTATACCAGACAAATGGATGCGATCCGTGTTGATATGCAGGATCAGATCGTATTGATGGGCGGCATCATGCTTATTATACTGGCATTTTGTTTTGTGGCATTGACGGCAAATATATTTCATTTTATCCGGGAACACAAAAGAGAATTTGCGATTCATCAGATGTGTGGAGCAAGGCGGAAAACAATTTGCATTCGGATATTAATACCCGTGTGGAGTATGTATGGTATTATGTGCGTGACTGCGCTGGCGGCAGAGGGAAATACAAAGGCGGCGTGGATCAGTATTTTGGTGCTGGCGTGTTATATGCTGGCGGTCAGTTTGATCCCCTGCCTCTGTATGAGAAAAGATACCATCCGTGGAATGCTGCAAAAGACATTGAATTAAGGGGGCTGTGATGAGACGATTTTTTTACCGTTCCGGGTTTATGATTGCGATCGAGATTATGGTTTCCGTGCTGTTTATATTGTGTGCCAATGCCATGATAAATGAAAAAAAGACATATCTTCCGATGGCGGGATTGGATGAAAATTATATGCTGTTTTTTCCGTCATCTACAGAAAATAATACAGTCGAAAAGATAAGATTAAAACTTCCGGAGAAAATCCGGTATGCGGGACTCCGGTTTGAAAAAGGGGCTGCTGTCGCGTGCGGCGTTACTGTTTTGACGGAGGAAGGCAGGTCATTTACCGAAAAAGACCGGGAGACGAAAGCCAATGTATTGCTGCTTCGCGAAGACTATCTTCCTCTCTGTAAAACGATAGACGGAAAGAGATATTATCCGTTACGGGGGACGATGTATGAAGTGATCGGCGTTTATTCGGATGGGGAGCGCAACGACAGCCGCTCCAATGAATATCTTGTCAATCTGTATGCTGCGGGGATAGAAAAAGAAGAGGACTGGGAATATGGCTTTTTGGATGCGCCGGAAAATGTTCAGAAAATGTTTGCTTCGTCCCTGATAAAAGACGGTTATACCTTTGCGGCAGGAGATCAGAGAAAGGAATATTTTAACCGTAATGTGCAGACCAGTACAAAAGCGGCGCTGGCGGTTTATGGTGCCGTGGCAGTGATCGTATTTGTCAATATTTTTTCGGCCATTGCTGTCTGGATGCGCGGAAGGAAAAAAGAAATTGTGATCCGCAAGATGGCCGGTGCACAAAAGACGCAGATTTTTGGCTGGCTGGTAAAAGATTTTATGATATTAGAGGGGATCAGTTTTGCCATCGGAACGGCGATTGCCGGAGGACTTCTGGCAGTGCTGGCAAAGTATGAGTTTTCGCCATCCTGGATCGTGGTGTTTGGAAAAAGGCTCGAACCTGCAGCAGCAGGAATTGCGGTTATCCCGGTGCTGCTCATCGGATTTGCCGTGATCAGCAGTAAGGCATGGTGGTATCTGCGGCATGAGATCATACAGATCATACGAAGTGAATAGGAGAATAAAATGCTAATAGAATTGGAAAATATAGGAAAAACATACCGCGAAGGAAGTCTTTCTTTTGAAGCACTGAGAGACGTTGATCTTTCCATCGAAGAGGGAGAGAGTGTCGCGATCATGGGCGCTTCCGGCTCTGGAAAATCGACGCTGCTAAACATCCTTGGCGGCATGGACAAGGCAAGCCGAGGAAAATATTATCTGGAGGGCGAAGAGATCAGTTCGTATTCCGAAAAGCAGATGGCGCGGATCCGGAATGAAATGTTTGGCTTTGTAATGCAGGACTTTGCCTTGATCGAACGTGAAACGGTAGAAAAAAATGTTGTGCTGCCGCTATTGTATTCCAAGCGGTTCCGGTATCAGAAGAAAGCCCGTGTGGAGTATGTTTTAAGGGAAGTGGGATTGTATGAAAAACGGCATCAGCCGGTGACAAAACTTTCCGGTGGACAAAGACAGCGGGTGGCGATCGCCAGAGCACTTGTAAATGATGCCTCGGTGCTTTTGTGTGATGAACCGACGGGAGCACTCGACCGGGCGACGGGGGAGGAGATCATTCACCGGTTTATGACCCTTCATGCACAGGGGAAGACGGTGATCATAGTAACTCATGATGAAATGGTAGCAAAACACTGCGGAAGGATAATCCGCATTGTAGACGGGAGGGTTGAAGGATGACAAAATCCATTCGCCTGCTTCCTGTGTTACTCGTGACAGTACTGTCAGTAACAGCGTGTCAGAGTCCGCAGGACAGTGCAAAAAACGATAGCCGGGATACGGTGCAGAAAGAGAGTATTGATACGATATGGAGTACATGGGACGAGACACTGAAAGAATCCCATAATAATATTTATTTTGAAAAAGATCTGTCGTGTGAAAAGCCGCAGGAAGTGGCGGTATATCAGTTAGAGCAGGCTGGTGATGTTGACAAAAAGGCAGAGCAGATCCGCAGAGAATATGTGCCGGACAAAGAATTTGATAAAAAATATTACAAGGAAAATCCGAATACCGTGCCGCCGGGACCAGAATACGTCAACGAAAAGACCGGGCAGACGTGGATCATCGGCGACAATGGTTTCATCAATTACAGTAAATCTTCGGACGATACCAATTACCTTGACGGCGCAGAGGATGTGGAAAAGACAATTTTTGTAAACCGCCCGTATACGGATGAAGAAATCATATTAAAAGACGGAACGATCACACTTTCGCAGGCGGTTGCCAAGGCGCAGAAAGAGGAAGATAAATGGAAGAAATTGTCAGGCGATGAATGCGGTACACGGCCGAAAAAGATTGAGATCCTTTCGGCAGCAGATGGCGGCGAAGGAAAAGCTGTCAAGATCAGTTTTGAAAAAACATACAAGGGCGCCGGTATATTGACGGAGCAGAAAACGACGGAGACTTCACAGGATAAACCGTTGTCCGTTGACTATCTGTCATTCTTTGACGATACGGTGACAATTACGTCGGTGCATGGGATAGAGCGGATTGTCAGCAATGCGGGAGCGGTACACCAAAAGACGGTGGAACGCAAATTAGATCAGATCGTGTCCTTAAAAAGCGCGATACAGATCATGGAAAAAGAGCTGGCTGCCTACCATGACTTTAAGGTCAGCCATATCGAATTGTGTTACCGCTATGTGAATGAAAAGATAGAGCGAAACGATGCGGGAAACATCTATACGACAAGTCCCTGCTGGGTATTTTACATCAATGAAGAACAGTATAAAGAAGAATTTATCCTTGTTGACTGTGAGACAGGGAAAATGGATTACATAAAGAACTATTAGGAAAAGAGGTGGCGCTGTGATCCGGAATCTTTGGCATTACCTGAAAAATATCCTGTGTACCCCGCTGTTCTGGGGCTGTGTCGTCATATGCACGATACTCCGCTTTACGACAATCTGCTATGTCAATGAGGCGGGAAAAGAGTACACGATTTTTGAACTGCTCTTTCATAAGCAGGAACTCTGGGATACGGTCAGCGCAGAAATTCCGCTTACGGACATTCTGGAAAGTCCGCTCGGAACCTATGCGTTGATGTTTATGCCGGTCGTTGTCATATTTCCGTTTTTGAACTACTTCTGGGCAGAACGGATGACCGGTTACAGCCGTTTTGTCGTGGCGAGGATTGGAAAAGTGCGTTATGCGGTCATCCGCGCAGTGAGTGGTGTGATTAGTGCCGGCTTTACGGCGGCGCTTGGGTGTATTTTAGCCGATGTGATATTGATCGCCCTTCTGCCGTCAGAGGGACTTATAATTGGAAAAATATGGATATTCAAAATTGCCTGTTTTATGGTTTACGGAATGCTTGTCAGTACACCGGGACTGGCAGCGGCGGCTGTCTTTTATAATAAATATGTCGTGGCGTGTATTCCGTTTTTGGCATTCTATTTATTGGATCTAACCCTCGAAAAACAGGGGCTGGTGCGATGGCAGACATCGTATTTTACTTATTTTTACCGACAGCCGGAACCGGGATTTAATATGGTGTTTTATATCGTCATGGCACTGGTATTCATGGCTGTGTTCGGTACGATCTTGACAAAAAGGAGGGATGGGTGTGCATAATATTTCCATGCGAAAGATAATACGGGTCTGTCAGGCAGAATGTTATCATTTTTTGTGTTCCGGAAGGCTGGCGCTGGTGCTTGCCGTGTGGGTATTTGCGTATCAGTTTATCACCGTTCCGCTGCTCCGGAATGCAGAGAGGATGCACGCTTCCCTGCTTGTGATCGAGCCGTACATCGCGCTGATCAATTCCAATTTTATGATCCTTATTATGCCGGTGCTGTTTCTTGTCCTGCTCTCGGATTTTCCGCGCGTCGATGCCAATGCTTATTTTTATCTGGTGCGTACCGGAAAGACAAACTGGGTGCTCGGACAATTGTTATATGGTGTTGTGATCACGGCAGGCTACCTTTTGATGCAGTTTGCCGGGATGGTCATACCGGTGCTGGCAGAGGGCAGATGGGGCACCGGATGGAGTCCGGTCATTACGGATTTTGCAAGAGAATTTCCGGAATATGCACAAAGTGCAGGTGCTGTCAGCATACAGCCGCAGCTGTATTACCATGTGCCGCCGTGGGAGGCGGTGCTTGTGGGAAGTGCATTGCTGGCGGCGTATCTGTATCTTCTCCTGCTCATCAAACTTTTGTGCTTTCTCCTTCGGGCGAAGACAATGGGGCTGTTACTGTGCTTTTTCGTCATTGCGTTTGGCACCGGATTGTGTACGACATTTTCGCAGATGCGGTTTTTGATGCCGATGGGAAACAGCATTTTGGGGATTCACTACAGCCAGTATTATATGGAAATGGTATATCCGCTCGAATACAGTGTCATATATTTTGCCGTGCTGATCGGCGTTTTCATAATAGGGATTATCGGATTGCGGAAAAGGTTAGGAGGGCAGGAACATGATTGATGTAAAAAATGTCAATGTGACGATCGGGAAAAACCGGATTCTGCAGGATATCTCGGTTCATTTTGAGAAAGGAAAAATTCACGGTCTGATCGGACGCAATGGTTCGGGGAAAACCGTTTTGATGAAATGTATCTGTGGGTTTATGAAACCGACAAGCGGTGCCGTTTTTGTGGAAGGAAAACAGATTGGAAAAGATGTGGATTTTGTGCCGAATGCCGGTGTCATCATCGAAACGCCGGGATTTGTGCCATTTTACAGTGGATACAAAAATTTACATATTTTGGCAGAACTCAACCGCAGGATCGGCAGGGAAGAGATTGAGGACGCGATGCGGACGGTGGGACTGGATCCGGGCTTGAAGCGGCATGTGAAAAAATACAGTCTTGGGATGCGCCAGCGCCTGGGGATCGCGCAGGCAATAATGGAAAAGCCGCAGCTGCTCATTTTAGATGAACCCTTTAACGGATTGGACAAAGAGGGAGTTGAACAGATGCGGACGTATTTTCTGAAATTAAAAGAAGAAGGAGCCACGATCCTTTTGACGTCTCATACAAGTGAGGACATAAAACTACTTTGCGATACGGTGACAGAAATGGAGAAAGGAAGAAAATTATGACGACGTACAAAAACACGATACGATTATTTATGAGGACATTGAGTGTGAGTATTCCGTATGTTCTTTTGCTGATTGCGGAAAATGTATTTCTATTTCGACTGCTGCATGCCTTTGTGGGTGCGGCTCCGGAGGAAGTGCAGGCAATCTATTTTTTGAAAGATATGGATTATCTTTATGTATTGGGATTTCTATTCTTTTTATTTGTCTCGTGCGAATTTATGCGGAAAAGCAGGGAGGTAAATCTGCAGGAGACGATGCGGGAGCGGGCGTGGCTGGTGGAAGGAAACCAGTTTGCCGTACTTGGAACAGCCATTGTGGTCTATGCGCTTGTATTTCTGATCTATGCGGTCGCAGGCGTCACGATCCTGCATATGCCGCAGATGTGCTTTATCCAGATGTTAAAGGTACTTGGAGTTAATATATTTTTGCTTTCGTGTGCGGCGGCCGGCATGGGATATCTGATCGCGCGGATTCCAAACCGTTATGTCGGATATCTGGTGATCCTTGCCGTGCTCATGCTCATCCTGCCGGCAAATGCGAAATATTTTTCGATGCTGTCGTGGGGCAGAGGGATCTCGGTTTACTGGCTGCGTGACTGGCTGTATCTTCTGCCGCCGGATATCCAGGCGCTGGGAGATCCGTTGTATGGAATGCCGGTAGAATATTACCGCGCCGCCGGTATGCTCCTGTGGATCGGCGTGGGCGGCTGGCTCTTTGTGCGCAGTGTATGCAGGTATACGAAGGGAAAACGAAGGGTGGCAGATGGCCTGTTTATCGTCTGGACCGCCCTCTGTGTGCTGGCTGTAGTCAATGAAGGAAGCGTATTACGCATGACAGATCATCCGAAGAGTGCCGTGTCAGAAGACCAGAATTATTATGATTCACAGCCGCAGATCGAAGAAAAACAAAAGGATTTTCGCGTGCAGGCATACGATATGGAATTGTCCTTTGGCAGCGAACTTTCGGCAAAAGTGACCGCGACGGTTTCGGCGGCAGATGCACCGGAACAATATCATTTTACCCTTTACCACGGATATAAGGTTTCCTACGTACGGTCGGAAGACGGAGAAAACCTTTCGTTTACCCAGGCGGGGGATCAGGTCGTGGTGGACAATCCGCAGAAAAAGGCAGAGTGCAAACTGACGTTCTGCTATAAGGGGAGCAGTCCGGTCTTTTATGCAAACCGGAATGCCTGTTTCCTGCCGGGATTCTTTGCGTACTATCCGGTGGCAGGCGTGGAAGATCTGTATGAAAATGGCATGTGGAAGGTAAATGAAAATGAGACAGCGGCATTTACGATCTGTACAAAGGGACTCAATGCCGCAAGCAACCTGCCGGGAAATGGGGATTCCCATGCAGGAGAAACTTCGTATGTGACGCTCGTGGGCGGAAATTGCAGACAAATGGAAAAAAATGGAAGCCGGCAGATCGTTTATCCGCTGGATACCAATTCGTTTACAGCCGCGGAACAGTTTACGACGACGGAATTTTCCGAAGAATGGGAAAAACTTATGACATTTCTTGCAATTCAGGAGCCATCCCCGGCGCAGGGGAAAATGGTGGTCGTCATACCGGGAAGTTTCGCATTTAATACCATTTTGCAGGAATATTATGATCTCGGAGACCACATATTGACGAAAAATGCGGTTTCGCCGATCCAGGTGCTGGCGGCAGAGGTGAAAGCAGAGGGAAAGACGGCATTGAAGGACATCTTTTTCTCGTATGACTGGCAGATCGAGGATCCGGCAGAGATAGAACTTTTAAAGGACTTGTCGGAGGGGGCAGAATTGTCCGAGGAAGAACAGTTACAGGATGACTTTATATTGAAAATGCGCGAATGCGGTACGAAGTACGTGGCGCAGGCGACGATTCAATATCTGATGGATACGCAGGATAACAGAACACCAAACGAATTTTTGCAGGCGTTACAAAACGCAGAGGGAGGCAGACATGATAAAGATTGAAAAGGTAAGTAAAAACTTTCGCAGCCACAAGGTGATCAAGGAATTCAGCTGCGAGCTGGACAAAGGTTGTTATGGACTTCTGGGACCAAACGGAGCGGGGAAAACGACGCTTTTGCGCTGTATTCTCGGACTGTATCCGGTTTCGGAGGGGACGGTCACGATGCAGAAAGAGGATCAGATCGGCTATCTCCCACAGCGTTTTGGCATGTTTCACGAGTTAAAAGTAAAGGAAATGATGCATTATTTTGCCGCCGCCAAAAAGGTGCCAAAGGAGAAGCGGGAGGCAGAGATCGATCGTGTGCTCGCCGATGTCAATTTATCGGAAAAGGCAGGAGAAAAGGTGGGACATCTGTCCGGCGGAATGCAGCGGCGGCTTGGCATCGCGCAGGCGATTCTCGGAGATCCGGATATTCTGTTTCTCGATGAACCGACGACAGGACTGGATCCGGAGGAGCGGAGCCATTTTAAAGAAATTATCCAAAAATTGTCAAAAGAAAATAAGATCATCGTGATCTCTACCCACATCGTGGAAGAAGTGGAGGCGGTGTGTGACCGCGTCTTAATTATGAAAGACGGGACACTTTTGGAAAATGTGACGGTAGAAGAAGCGTGTCGTTTTGCCGGGGAGGACAATGCGACACTCGAACAGGGATATTTGCAGAGACTGAAAGAGGCGTAGCGATGGCAAAATTATATTTGGTTCAAATGACAAAAAATAAGCTGCGGTTTGTGGTGCCGTTTGCCGCGCTTTTTGTGCTGATCCCGGCGCTTGCGGCATGGATCCTGTCCGGCCCGGAATCGGACATCAAGACAGCAGACTGCATCCGCCAGTTTCATGTCTGGATCCCGCTTTTTTCTACGTGGTGGATCCTGATCTATGCGGGCGATTTCTTTTCGCACGACGGCAATGAATTGATGTATCTGATCTGGAAACCGTATCAGATTACGGTCTGCGTGGCGGCGGGGATCGCTTCGTATATGGCAGCCGCCGTTCTTTCGTTTGTCGTGCTTCAGAGCGTACAGCCGTTTGACCTGCTGCTCTTATGGCAGATATTGGCAGAAACGTGGATGGTGGCAGGCTTGGCATTTTTCTGCTGTTTCCTCTTTCAAAGCACCGGAGCAGCGCTGATGGCAGCGGTTTTATACGATATTTACCTGAATCTGTTCGACGGACTGCATATGTTTTCTGCGATTTCTATCTTTCCCCAGCAGACGTTGACGATAGAATCCGATCCGCCCCGGATGGCGGCGGCATGGATCGCCGGTATTGTGCTTTTTGCCGGGGGAGCAGTGTGCGTGAAAGGACGGAAAAACTACTGGTAGAACGATATAAAAAATTTGGACAACCGGTAAAAACTGTGCTATAATTGTCTTATCTTTATAATTTAAGTTAAGGAGGGACATTATGAAGAAACGAACATGGAAAAGGACACTATGTTATCTGCTTGTCGCAGCCCTTTTGGCACCGTCGTTACCGGTTGATACGACGAAGTCACAGGCGGCGGCCGGCAGAACTACGATCAACGATGGAGAATATACGACCGGTATATTTGCCGGGAAGTATGGTATCGACCAGCTGTTCGATTATATTATGAGTACGAGCCGGTTGAACAGTCTGCCATACGATGCTTCGTGGGGCGTTGCAAATGCTTCCACGGGACATCAGTTATCCTCATTGATGATGAAAGGCAAGCATTTTATCTTGAAATACTCCGGTGATGATACGTATCCGATCGCGCTGTGCCTGTACAACGATGACGATACGCCGTTTGTCAGCGGAAGAGATGGCTCGCTGAATCCGTCTTCGCGGGTAGGAAAGGCAACTAATATCTGCCTTCAAAATTCGACGGCAGCTGCGTATATGGAAGAGCATTATACCGATGGGATTGAAGGCGTTATGGCGCTCTGTAAGATGGGAAAAGCAGATGAAAACGGTCTGTATTTCGAAAGTAAGAACGGATTTGGTTATTATCTGAGTGGAAACCAGGGGCGTGATGTAGGGGAGTATATTTTCTGGAAAAACGCAGACACCAATGTTACGATGGAAGACCTTGCGGCAATGACCGGATATTCTTCCAACAGTCTGCAGGCTGGAGAATATGCAGTTACATATCTCTCAGAGGGCGGCGCTAAATTAATGAATATGCCGAAGGAACAGACGAAAAAGAAGGGCGAAGATCTGACGCTGTCGGACAAGACTCCGATCCGCAAAGGCTACCGTTTTGTGGAGTGGAATACAGAAAGCGACGGTTCCGGGACTTCCTATGAACCGGGAGACGTTTACAGTGCGAATGAGGTAGTTACTCTTTATGCGGTATGGAACCGGTATTATGAATCCGGGTTGTTTGGCTCGAAACTGAGTAACGCCCAGCTTTTTGATAATGTAACATCCGCAAATAGGATTAACGGTAATATTTTCGATGCTTCCTGGGGAACAGCAAATGCTTCGTCCGGACATCAGTTTTCGGACGAACAGTTAAAGGGAAGATTTTTTGTATTCCGCTACAGCGGAGACGATACCTATCCGGTTGCGTTATTTATGTTTGAAGAAGATGGCACACCCGTGACGAAAGAGTCTTCGGACAATCTGTTTGACGAGTCTCTCATCGGAGATGCGAAAAATGTGTGTCGCACAGATGACGGACAGGAATATATGGAAGAGACTTACGAGGGTGGAATCGACGGTCTTGTCGCACAGGGATACATTTCGCAGTACGATGAAAATGGTGTCACGTTTAGAAGCAAGAACGGATTTGGATACTATGCGTCCATCAACAGAGGATATAAAAAAGGTGACTATATCGAGTGGAATGATGTGGTGACGAATCCTACGGTGGAAGAACTTGACAGCATTGACACATTTGCAGATGCGGAAATGTTTGATGGAGAGTACGCCATTATCTATAATGAAAATACGGATGATGTGGTAACGGAATTTCCACAGACGCAGAAGAAAGAGGATATGTATTCCTTTATCATAACGACGCAGGTGCCGGAACGTGACGGCTATGAATTTGTCGGATGGAATACGAAAAAGGATGGCACCGGAGAGACCTATGAGGCAGGTTCCCGGTATACCGGAAAAGGGGTTCTTCCGCTGTATGCGATATGGAAGGAAGAAACCAAAGCGTCTCTTGAAATCTATGAAAATGGGAAAAAGATCAGTAAAACACTTACGCTTTCAAATGAGACGGAAGTGGAAAATATTGTAAAAAATAGCAGCAAGGCAGAAGATTTTTATACCAAATTAAATGATATCAGTCTTTCTCATATCTACGAGATCAAAGGCGGTTATGGAGAAGATGATGTATACAAAGCGGTCTGTGCCGACACGGATGTTGCAGAGTGCCAGGTGGACGGCAGTACATTGATCCTGACAGGAAAGAAAGACGGATTTACCTATGTGACGGTAACCGACGAAACGAGTGGACAGATTTATCGTCTGAGCGTAACGGTAAAGACATTAAAAGATAAATTGTTCATCCTTCGTCCAAATACCAATGCCGAGTATAAAGATTACCTTACTACCGGAAACAAAGTCGGATATAATGTAAGCTCCAATCAGGGAAAAGAAGTAACGTGGAAAACGGATTCGGACAAAGCAGAGAGCATCCGCCAGCTTTCCAACGGCGACTGTATCGTATGGAAACCGACGGCGGCGGACATTACCGTGGATGCCGTATGTGGTGTCAATACGACAGCCGTTTCGATCAAAGATATGTTGAGCGGAGAGTCGGCAGGAGCCTATCCGATCAATACGTGTACGGTATCTTCTGCATACAAACAGATCATAACGTTGTCGGATTCTACAGGAAAAGGAAAAGAGAGTGATTTTACCGTAAAAGCATTTCTTGTGGATGATAAGGGAAATGTATTGTCGAAGGCAGACAGCTCCTTTAAGAAAGACATTGCACATGGAGCCTATTCTTTTGACGTATCGTTTGAAGATGTGGACAAACTGGACAATGCCTCTGTCGTTCTGGAAGTTACGACGGAAGGAAATACATACGAACCAAAATTAGTACAGTATCCGGTATATCAGGATGGCCAGCAGGTAAATTCCGGTATGCAGGTACAGCTCAACAGTGAAGCAGCGGTAACCGATCAGAATACGACGGTAGATATCACAGATGAAGAAGGAAAGGCATTAAGCAGTCTGGTGATTGACAAAAATGAGACAAAGTCTCTTGTCGTAAAATCCTCTGCCGCTTCCAAACATACCGTTACGATAAAAGTTTCCGGCAAAGAATATAAGCCGGCAAAAGAAGAAGAGATTTATTATGACGGAATGAAAAATCAGTGGAAGAAGTCAACCTTTACGGTCAGCAGCAAAGATACTACATTAGGAAGATATCCGGTGGATGTAGTTGTAAAAGACAGCAGTAAGGGGGATATCCTGTCCAACCAGACAACATCGTTTACGATTGCCAATATTACGGATATTCCTTCCCCTGAAAAACCGGACAGCATCAATTTTGTCGGAGATTTTGACACACCAAAACTTTCGGCAGGAAAAGTCATTGACCGGAGTTTGAAATTCAATCTTCCAAAAGTGCTTCCGATGAAAGTAAGTTTCCAGGATACGGACGATCCATTTAAAAAGACATTTATGATCGCGATCGGAAATGCCGGACTGGATGAAGATAATGTAGTTGCGGCAGTAACCGAGACGATCAACGACATCAAAGACAATAAACTTACCAAGACTCTTTCCGGGTATGCGTTTGGTAATGCGGACTTTGTAGACGGCAAATGGGTAATGACCTATACCGGCGGTGGTATTGCAGGAAGCATCCAGTATGAGTTTGGATTTAATAACAATGTTGTCGTTGGATTTGTCCCACTGTATTATGGAGTAAAAGTCGGAGCGACGGCGAGTATCGATGCTCTTATCTCCGGCAAAAATGTGTACCATGATAAATTTGTTGGATTGGATCTGAGTACGAACAGCCTCAAATTAACCAGTGAGTACGATTTTGTCACAGACATTCTGGTGGGTGTGAAAGGGTATGTCGGAGCCAGCGGTGGTGTCGGCTTTGATGGAAAGGTTGTAAAACTGAAATTTGGTGCAGAGGGAAATCTCTCTCTGGAATACAATCACCGTGTAATTGCTTTTAACGACCTCAATAAGACAAAGACTTACAATGGCGGATATCTCAATTTCAGCGGAGATATCGGACTTTACTTTGAATTTAAACTGTTATTGATCAAATATAAGAAAAAGATTGTAGGAACCGGATTTAGTACCGGAAAGGATTTTGGAGACTGGAAGAAATTCCCATTAGGACGTCCGAACCTTCTTGATCTTGCCGGTATGGAGAGCGCAGAGGTATCCATGTTAGCGATGGAAAGCAAGGATGACGAAGCGTGGTATGACTACATTGATCCGTACATTCCGCCTGTCCTTTCCAACGATGGAAAGACCATGGGAATGGTATACACCGACAATCTGGAAGACCTTGGCACGATCAATCCTGCCGTAAGCACTTATGACGGAAAGAAATGGTTGGAACCAACGATCTATTCGGACTGGAGAACGGACGGAAAAACACAGACCGTCAATGCCATAGATTATGATTCGGATGGGGATCTGAATGTGTTGGCATTTGATGCGATGTCCTATGATAAGTCAATGGCAGATAAGGATACGAACGATATCGGCAGCGAAGAATTTAACGATGCTGCCAATACGGATGAGATTCATGTATATGTAAATGGTGAACACACACAGCTTACCGACAACGCCGCAGCGGATATGACGCCGGTGGTATCGGTTAACAATGGAAAAGCGATTGTCGTATGGCAGTCCGATACATACGATCTGCAGACAATTAGTGAAACTTCGGTGCAGGAAGACGCACAGGGCGAGAAAAAATTGTACTTCAGTTATTATGACGGAACGACGTGGAGCACCCCGCAGTGCCTTGAAAATGGTGAGATCAAAGGCGTCCAGTCTTATGATGTAACGCTTTCGGACGACGGAAAAGCCATGGTTCTGGCAAGCATGGGATCGGGTGACCGCCTGCAGGAACGTGAGTTATTCTCCTATCTGATCGAGGAAGGAACCGTGAAGAGTATCAACCGCGTTACCTGTAATGACTGTGGCGAGACGCAGCCAAGAGTGAAATACGTAACCGACCAGGACGGAATGTTCCTCGCAGCATGGCAGCAGTCAGAATACGAAGGAGACGCTGTCAGCAAAAAATACGTTGCTCTTCAGGGATTCAACATGGACGGAAGCGCAAACGACGTTTCTGCTATGGATTCCGGTGATATCGCAGAAAACTTTGATTTTGCCAAAGGCGGAGACAATATCAGCAGCAGTGCTTTGTGCTGGAATGACATCGGCGAAGATTCACAGAATCACACCTATGCCAAATACATTACGAAAGAAGATGACAAAGAACCTTCTTTGTCAATGAAATATGAGATCAACAGTGTTTCCGCATCGGACGAAGCTGTAGTAGGAAATACAGTTGCTAAGACCGGAGATTCCTTTACCGTTGTTTCCTGTTCGCAGCCACAGCTTCAGAGTACAGAAACGACAGAAGGGGCAGACCAGCCGGAAAAACCGGCCAAACTCGCATTTGCACAAAAGACGATCAAGGACAGCATCAAAGATGCGTCAGCAGATGCATTTGACCAGAATATTGTACCTTCCAGCAACATCAATGTAACGGTATCCTTTACCAATGCAGCAAGGAAGAAGATCAATACGGTAAGCATTAAAAATAACGGCACTACAGTAGTAGAAAACTATCCGGTTTCCCTGAAAAGCGGAGAAAGCGGACAAGTGAAATTTACATATGCACTTTCCGATACGCTGAAAAATGAAGAGTTTATCATTGAAGCAGATAATGGCACGACAGCCAAAGCAACGCTTGTACTTCTGGCAGCCGACATCGTCGTTTCCAATCCGGAATTAACCGGTACGGTATCCGGTGGAGAAAGAATGCTGCAGGTTGTGGTAAGCAATGCCGGAACTCTTCCGCTGGATGAAGACAGCAAAGTAACCGTTGATTTCTCAATGGCTGATGAGAAGAATATCGAAGTAAATCCTTTGTCGGATGGAGCAGCCTGGGATGACAAGGCAGGAAATGTTGTCATCTCCGGAAAAGACGCAATGGAGGCCATAAACAAAGGGGAATATATCCTGCAGTTTGGATATAAACCGACATTTACGGAAGATGCCGATACGATCGCGTTGTCACTTACAGCGGCAGCATACAGTAAGACAGTAGAGTTAGACGAATTGAATCCGGTTGACAATACTACATCATTTAGTATGATAAAACCATCTAAACTTTACAAAGAACAGCTTGTATACGATACCATCATTGAAAATGGTATGATTACCGGGATGAAAGTGACAAACCAGTATGAGACGGCGATTGAAAAATGTATTACGATATCGAATGGAACGAGCGGGAAAAAGATCAATGTTTCTCTCAAAGGAGAGGAAAGCAAGATTTACGCGGTAGGACTTTCCGCATCGGATTCTCTGGAGTATACGACAGGAACCTACGATGGAGAGGAATCTCCGGAGTACACACCGACACCGAGTCCGAGTGAAAGCCCGGATCCGGCAGCATCTGCAAGTCCGCAGCCTACCGGTACACCTGCACCGGTAGGATCTGCGACACCTGCTCCGAACCCATCAGGAAGTCCGAATCCGTCAGAGACACCGGCACCGACAGGCACACCGGCGCCGACAATGACAGCCGTTCCGTCAACGACACCGAATCCAACAGGCACATCGAAGCCGACGAAGACGCCAAGACCGATCAGAACACCGAGACCGACGAAGACGCCAAGACCGACCAAGACGCCTAAACCAACGAAGACACCGACACCGGTGAAGACGGCAGCGCCTACACAGCTTCCAACGCAGATAACGACATCGGAGCCGGCAAGTCCACAGACTGTGAAACTTGGCAAAGCATTGATCCGGAAATTGAAAAATGCGGCGAAGAAGAAGGTTACCGTGACGATCAAGCCGGTAGCAGGGGCAACTGGTTATAAAGTTATCTATAGTACGAATAAGAAATTCAAGAAAGCGAAGAGCCGGACGACATACATTCCGAGAATTACGCTGAAGAGAATGAAGAAAGGAAAGACGTATTATATTAAGGTAATGGCATTTACCAGAGACGCCAATGGCAGGAAGCTTTACGGAAAAGCAGGAAAGGCGAAGAAGATTAAGATAAAGAAATAATCGAATCATACAGCAAAAAGGAGCTGTCGCACGAAAAGATCATGTGGCAGCTCCCTTTTTGTTGGTGCGCAGGGCGAAGATCAGAGTTCCTGCATTGTATCATGCACTTTTATTACTTCGTCTCTTAATTCCATAAATACATCCACGAGAAGCGGTTCAAATGCGGTGCCGGAACCTTCTTCAATGATCTTAAAACTCTGTTCCAGCGTCATCGCATCGCGGTAGCAGCGTTTGGCGGAGACGGCATCGAAAACGTCCGCAATCGCCATAATACGGGCGCAGAGCGGGATATCCTGTCCGGCGAGCCCCTGCGGATAGCCGGTTCCGTTCCACTTTTCATGATGGCTCAGTGCGACATTTTTTACGAGAGTTACAAAATCCTGATCGCCCATCGTATGTAACGTTTTTTCAATGATTTCCGCGCCGCTTGTCGTATGTTGTTTCATAATGTCAAATTCTTCCTCTGTCAGGCGGCCGGGTTTTTGCAGGATCGAATCCGGCGTTGAGATCTTTCCGATATCGTGCATGGGTGCCGCCTGTAAAAGTTCATCCATATAATCCTGCGTGAGGATTTTGCGGTAATAATTGTGGCGTTTCATGCCCATTAAAATAATGCCGACATAAGCAGTCGTACGTTTTACATGGTTTCCGGTACTGCCGTCGCGGCTTTCGATGATATCCGCAAAACTGTGCATCATGTGGCGGTACGTATTTTCCAGTTCCATCCTTGCCGGGCTTTTCGTATTGACGTACAGACAGAGGATCGTAATCGTGATTGCGAGACACGAGACGAGCGATTCCGGAAAAACCATCTGAAAGATCGTGATTCCCGCACATACGATCATGTAGACGAGGATGCTTGTGCGTTTGTAACTGGAGATAAAATGCCAGCTGCGGAAAAACAAAATGATCGCGGCAAGTGTGTAGACTGCCATCATAATATAACAGGTATAAGCCGGAATCCCCATCGAATAATTTGTCGTCTTACCCTGGATAAAATGCAGATTCCGGATTGAAAATAAAATGACAGCTTCGTTGATGATCAGAGGCGACCAGAGGAGAAAACGGCTTTTTTTCGAGGAAAGCAGGATCCCGGAGATATCGAGCAGGTAGTAAAAAAACAAAAAGATAATGAGGTCGATCAGCATGAGAAAGACAGCGTGGCACATATAATTGAGCCACAGTGGAACGGTGTCCAGATGATTTACCGTGTACACCGTGATCGTGTCAAAAACCAGATATATGACACCACAGAGCAGAACCCGGTCAAAACTGTTAAAACGGTGCTTTTCCTGCAGCTTGCCGGTTCCGTGAATGTACATGATAATGATGTAGAAAATAACGATAAAACATCCGATCTGTAACTTATAATCCATTTTATAACCCTCTTTCATATGTGTAAAAAATTGGAAATAGCGAATCTGCTGTTTCCCGGTATTACCGTATACAGATGTAAACCCAGTACACGATATACAAGACTACCATAAAGATGCCTTCGCCCCGGCGGATCTCTTTGCGCGAACACGAGAAGATCCAGCACAGGACGCTGACAAAGATCAGAAATACGAGGTCGATCGCATTTTCCATGATAAACGACATCGGGCTGATCGCAGCACCGACACCTAGTACAAGCAGGATATTGAAAATGTTCGATCCGATGACATTTCCGACTGCCATATCGACTTCATTTTTCCGCGCAGCGACGATCGAGGTGACAAGTTCCGGAAGGCTCGTTCCGATCGCGCAGATCGTAAGACCAATGAGCGTCTGGCTCATGCCAAATGCCGCCGCGATATCTGATGCGGAATCTACGACAAAATCTCCGCCGTATTTGATCGCTATCCCGCCGAGCACAATGAACAATACACTTTTCCAGACGGGAAGAATTTTCGCGTCTTCGCCTTCTACTTCCACATCCATGCCCGCAGCTCTTGCTTTCAGGGCAGAACGGATCATCACAACGAGAAAGATGGCGAAGCAGACTAAAAATACGATGCCTTCCACGCGGCCGATCGACATTCCCAGCCAGCCGGCTGCCAAAAGCAGGATGGCGCATACGATGGAAACCGGGAAATCACGCTTTCTTGTGTCTTCGTGAACGGCGAGCGGTGTGATGACAGCACATACGCCGCAGACGACGAGCAGATTGAAAATATTGGATCCCACGACGTTGCTGATCGCGAGGGAGTTATTGCCGGTAAGAGATGCTGTCACGCTGACAGAGCATTCCGGGAGGCTCGTCCCCATCGCGACAACCGTCATTCCGACAATCAGGGAAGGCACACGCAGCTGCTTGGCAATGCTGGCGCTTCCGTCTACAAAAAAATCGGCTCCTTTGATCAGAAAAACAAATCCAACGATCAGAAGGAGAAAAGATTGAAATAATGACATATTTAATGTACTCCTTTTCATTTTTGGTATTACGATTCAGAACTCCATTCCCCACATTCACATTTTGGTAAATACTAGTGTATCACGATTTAAAAAAAACAACAAGAGGGAAAAAAACAACAAGAGGGAAGTGACAAAAGAATAAAAGTGTGCTATAATGCGTACAATAAATACACAATGAACGGAGCGTGATAAGATGTATCCTTATTATACGTACTGGGATCCGACGTACATTCTTGTGGTGATCGGAGCGGTCATCAGTATGATTGCGTCGGCGAATGTAAAGCGAAGTTTTCAGAAAAACAGCCGGATCTATAACCAGCGCGGCCTGCGTGCGGAGCAGGTGGCAGAGATGATCCTGCGGAGTGCCGGTATTACCGATGTCAGCATACGCCGTGTGAGTGGGGACCTGACCGATCATTATGATCCGGGCAAAAAAGTAGTCAATCTGTCGGATTCGGTATACGGATCGACTTCCGTCTCTGCGGTCGGAGTAGCGGCGCACGAGTGCGGCCACGTTATCCAGCATGCGAGAGGATATGTGCCGATCACGATCCGTACGGCATTGGTACCGATCGTCAATTTTGCATCCCGGCTCTCCATGCCGCTCATCCTGATCGGCTTGATCCTTGGCTACGTCGGACTGGCAAAAATTGGTGTTATCCTTTTCTCCGGCGTACTGGTCTTCCAGCTGGTGACACTTCCCGTTGAATTTGACGCGTCTGCGCGCGCCATGCGGGTGCTTGACAGCCTTGGGATCCTTTATGGCGATGAGATCAAAGGCGCGAGAAAAGTATTGTCCGCAGCGGCACTTACGTACGTGGCAGCAGTTGTCAGTACAGCACTTCAGGTATTTCGTCTGGTGCTTCTCATAAATAATCGAAGAGATTAATTTTTCTCTTGATATATTGCGCAAATTTAGGTATACTATAGTTACAGATTTACTTTCCTGGAATGTTCGACACTCTTGAATTTTTGAACCTACAATACTTTAAACGGGATTCCTATATCTGTGTTTGGATGTCAGGCCATCCCTGCTGACTTGTCAGTACAATGGAAACATTGCAATGGACGGCAAAAGAGCACATGCGGTTGCCCACCTAGCATATGCTAGGAGTCAAAAATCAGGAACCGGCATTTTGGGAAGTAAAAGAGTACTGCAAGGCGGCGAGAAATCGTCGCCTTTATCTGTATAGATAGAAAGGGCGAACTATGAAAGATGGATTTATCAAAGTCGCAGTGACTGCTCCGGACAGTAAAGTGGCAGACTGTGCATATAATATAGAAAAAATGATCGAAAAGGCAGAGGAACTTGCCGGAAAAGGCGTACATATCGCAGTATTTCCGGAACTTGGCATCAGTGCCTATACGTGCAGCGACCTGTTTTTGCAGGAACCGCTGCTTGCGGGAGCAGAAAAAGCGCTGGGAAAATATGTAAAAGAGACAGAAAAACTTGACATGCTGTCTGTCGTCTCCCTGCCGCTCCGGCATCAGGCACGTTTGTACAATGTCACGGCGGTAGTGAAAGGCGGCCGGGTTCTCGGACTTGTGCCAAAGAGCCATATACCGATGTATTCTGAATTTTATGAGGGGCGGCATTTTGCTTCGGGCGACGCCGCGCAGGCACAGGGAACACGCGGGGACGCAAAGATGGGGACACACCGCCTGTCCTTCCAGAAGGAAGAAGTGACGTTTGGCATCCGTCAGGTATTCTGCTGTGAGCAGATGCCGGAACTCTGTCTTGCGGTTGAGATCTGCGAGGATCTGTGGATGCCGGTACCACCGAGCAGTTATCATGCGATGGCAGGGGCGACCGTTATCGCCAATGCGTCGGCGAGTGATGAACTCACCGGAAAGGCAGCGTACCGCAGAGAACTTGTGAAAAATCAGAGCGCGAGAACCGTGAGTGCCTATCTGTATGCCGATGCTTCGACGGGCGAATCGACGACCGATCTTGTCTACGGGGGACATCATCTGATCGCGGAAAACGGGACACTTCTGGCAGAAAATAAAGCCTTTGCAGGCGAAGATGCAATCACCGAGATTGACTGTAAAAAACTGGCAGCTGAGAGGCGGCGCATGGGGACATTTCCGCTGTATGCGGTACCGGAAAACGAAGGATATGTGAGACATTTCTTTACCTTTGAGGCGATGGAAGAGACGAAACTGACACGCGAATTTGAAAAAACGCCATTTGTGCCGGCAGACCGCGGCGACCGCGAAGAGCGCTGCAACGAGATTTTAAATATTCAGGCGGCCGGACTTGCGAAGCGCCTGCGTCACACCGGATGTAAGAGCGCCGTGATCGGGCTTTCCGGAGGGCTGGATTCGACCCTTGCCCTGCTTGTCACGATCCGCGCCTTTGATCAGTTGAACCTTGACCGAAAAGGGATCGTGAGCGTGACGATGCCTTGTTTTGGTACGACAAACCGAACATATGATAATGCCGTCAAACTGGCACAGGAACTCGGAACGACATTAAAAGAAATATCGATTGAAAAGGCAGTATTGCAGCATTTTAAAGACATCGGACACGATCCGGCGGTGCAGGACGTGACGTATGAGAACGGGCAGGCGAGAGAGCGGACTCAGATCTTGATGAACATTGCAAACCAGGCAGGCGGACTTGTGATCGGAACCGGCGATATGTCGGAACTTGCGCTCGGATGGGCGACGTACAACGGCGATCATATGTCGATGTATGGAGTAAATTGTTCGGTGCCAAAGACACTTGTACGTTTTTTGGTACAGTATTTTGCGGATAATAGTGGAGAAGGGACATTGAAAGAGGTATTGTATGACATTTTAGATACACCGGTAAGTCCGGAACTTTTGCCGCCGAAAGAGGGCGAGATCGCGCAGAAGACCGAAGATATCGTGGGGCCGTACGAACTGCATGACTTCTTCCTGTATCATATGCTGCGTTTTGGCTATATGCCGTCGAAGATCTTCCGGCTGGCAAAAATTACCTTTGCAGGCGAGTATGACACGCAGACCATTTATAAATGGTTGTCCACCTTTGTTCATCGCTTCTTCCGCCAGCAGTTTAAGCGCTCGTGTCTGCCGGATGGACCAAAAGTGGGAAGCGTCGCCGTGTCACCGCGGGGAGATCTGCGTATGCCAAGCGATGCCTCCGATGCCCTTTGGAAAGAAGATCTGGCTGAGATTGGCCGGCGGGAAGGCATTACTCTGTAGGAACCGCTTTTTCAAGCGCTGCTTTGATGCCGTCAATCAACATGGACTGGGTAAATTTACTTTTTTCCTGAACCGGAATGTCGTCGATCGGCGTGCCGGCGATCAATTCCTTTTCGATGCTTTCAAGAGACGGTTTTACGAGTGGATACATCGTTGTCACCGAGTCTTCGAGGTTTACAAAAGAAACGGATTTGATCTGGTCTTCGTCAACGACAACTTCGAGGTTCAGAGTATTTTCGCCAAGTTTTAATTCCGAATTATAGATACCGGGGATATAGGATGCTGTCTCCGGTGCCGTGTCGGCAGTCGTGGCAGAAGATTTGTCCTTTTTCGGATAAAACATCACAAAAAGCAGTACGATAAGCAGGATGCCTAGCCCTACAAAAATGCCGGTATATACTAATTCTTTCATTTGAAGTACGATAATTTTAGTTTTTGACATGTGGATAATACCTCCTTCTATGGAGTGGGATTCCATCTTACTAAATCATATGCAGGAAGCGGGTAAATTATGAATCATGTAAGGGAGAAATAAAATGGGACTTGAATTTATATGTGGAAGTGCAGGAAGCGGAAAAAGCACGTATCTTTATCAAACGATCTGCAAAGAGGCAGCAGCGCACCGGGAGCGCAAATATTATATCCTGGTGCCCGACCAGTTTACGTTAGAGACGCAGAAGGCGCTTGTGGAAATGAGCGGCGGAAACGGAATCTTAAACATCGATGTATTGAGTTTTCACCGTCTGGCATTCCGCGCGTTTGAGCAGTTTCCGGCATTGCAGAAAACGATATTGGAAGATATGGGAAAGACGATGCTTCTGCGGAAAATCTTTTCCGAGCAGAAGGACAATCTGGTCTATTTTAAAAAGGGGATCGACCGGCCCGGATTTCTGGATGAGTGCAAATCCTTTCTGTGCGAATTGGAGCAGTACGGCATCCGGGAGAAAGAACAATTTGAAAAAATGGAGACGCTGGGGAGAAAATTCGAGGATATCCACCGGATCCATGACTGTTTTAAGGAAAAAATGGGAGATACCTACCAGATGGCAGAGGAACTGACCGGACAGCTGACCGGCGTCCTTGACCGGATGGACGGTATCCGGGACTCTGTTATGTGTCTGGATGGATTTACCGGTTTTACGCCGACGCAGTATGAACTTCTGGAAAAAATGATGCGCCTGTGCGCCCGCGTGGTCGTGACGGTGACAACCGATGAGACGGGAAAACGGGGAGCGGTATTTGAAATTGCAGATACAACGATAAAAACACTTACAAAAATTGCCAATCAGATTCCGACAGAAGTGAAGCAGATTCCGGTGCCGAGAGAGGGACGAAAAGCGCCGTATCGTTTTGAAGATGGGGGCGAGCTGGCATTTCTGGAGCGGAATATCTTTGCGTATCCGTATGAGAAATGGAGTCCGAAAACAGAAAATATGTGGCTGTATATCGGGGATAAACCGGCGGCCGAGGCAGCTTACGTGGCGAAGACGATCTGGTGGATGTTAGCTGATGGACAATATGCCGAAGAGGAGATTGCCGTCGTGACAGGTTCTATTACTTCGTACGAACAGGCGGTATCACGGGAGTTTGACCGCGCCGGGATCCGCTATTTCCTCGACAGCAAAAAGAACATCGGGGCGAATTGGATCGCCGAATATATCCAGTCGGTATTGGAAATGTATCATTATAATATGGACGCGGCGAGTACGTTCCGCTTCCTGCGCTGCGGCCTTTCTCCGCTTACACGGAAAGAAACGGATCTTTTGGAAAATTATGTCCTCGCAACCGGAAAGCGCGGGATTGCCGCTTATATGAAGCCGTGGAGGGCGCGGGAGAAAGATTACGATCTGGAAGAGATCAATGCCATCCGGGAGAAGGTGACGGCCTGTATCCACGACCTTTTTCTGGAACTGCGTGGCGGCAAAAAGCCGGTGGAAAAATTTGTGCGCGCTTTGTACGATTTTCTCGTGCAGCAGAATGTGTATGACAGAATGCTGGAGCAGAGCCGGATTTTTGAGGAAAGCGCCGAGACGATCCTGGCGAGGGAGTATAAAAATGTATACAAAGTGGTTATGAATCTTTTGGATGAGATGATGGAACTTCTGGGGACGGAAGTTGTAGCATTGGAGGATTTTGAGCAGATCTTGTCGGCAGGGATCGCGGAAGGTCTGGTCGGATTTGTGCCGCCGAAAAAGCATCAGGTCATGGTGGGAGACATCGAGAGAACCCGTTTAAAGGACATCAAAGTGCTGTTCTTTATGGGATTCAGCGATGACTTTGTGCCGGCAGCCATGCAGCCGCCGGGCATTGTCAACCACCGCGAGCGGTATCAGATGGAAAAGATGGGGATTGCGCTTGCGCCGGCGGGAAATCAAAAAGTTGCCAACGATTTATATTATCTGTACATCAACTTTACCAAACCGTCCGAAAAACTGATCTTTACCTACAGTCAAGCCGCAGCGGACGGGACAAAACGACAGGCTTCCTATATACTGGGAAAGATCCGCCGCATCTTTCCGTCGCTTACCGTCATTGACGGAGAACTGGAAAAAGATGTAAAAACAAACCTTGGGACAGACCGCGGTTTTGGATATTTGATAGAAGGTATTCAGAAAGGCTGGTATGCGGACGGCAGCGAAAAAGAGCGCTGGTGGGAAATCTGGCGGTATTATGCCAAGCACGACGAAGGAAAATGGCTGCAGGAAGCACTTCATCTCCATATGGAGTCAAAACATGCGTCAAAACTTTCCGAGGAGGCGCTGGAAATGCTGTACGGCGGAGAACTGCGGGAAAGTATCACGCGTCTGGAGACATATGCCAAATGTCCATTTGCGTATTTTCTCATGTATGGCCTGCGTCTGCATGAGCGCGAAGAATATACCGTAGGAGCGCCGGACTTTGGTAATGTGGCGCACCGTATCCTGCAAAGTATGGATGAAATCCTGCAGGCACGCCACAAGACCTGGCAGAATCTGGAAAAGTCGGAAAGCGATGAACTGGTGGAATATTGTGTCGGCCGGGTGATGGAAGGCTACCGTGATGTCATTTTTTCGCAGTCAAACCGCATCGCATTTATGCGCCGGCGTATCACGGCGATGATGAAAAAGACAGCCTGGGCGGTTGCAGAACAGCTGCGGCACGGAGCATTTCTCCAAAAATATGGCGAAGAATATTATTCGTACGAAGAAATTCTGGAAGAAATTGGAAAGAATATGCGGTTTCAGGGGATCATTGACCGTATTGATCTATACGAAGATAATGAAAATGTCTATGTAAAAGTCGTGGATTATAAGACCGGAAGAGTCGAATTGTCGCTGGAAGAAGTATACTTTGGACTGCAGCTGCAGCTGATCTTATATCTGGACTCGGCGATGCAGTCCGAGCAGAAAAAACATCCGGACAAACAGGTGCAGCCGGCAGGAATGCTGTATTTCTACGTGCAGGATCCGCAGATTGAGACAGACGGCACGGAAGATGAGATCGCTTATGAACAGAAACTGCTGGCAGAGTACCGGTGCAACGGGTACGTCAATGAAAGTGTGTCTGTGCTTGAAAAGCTGGATGCAGAACTCGGAAGCCACGGGGAATTAAACGGGCAGGTGACGTCGCTGTGTTATCCGGTCAAGGTTAAAAGGGACGGCACATTTGCGACTGCGGCAAAAGTTCTGTCGAGTACTCAGTGGAAAAAATTGATCGCGCACGTCAAAAAGGTGATCCACGAAAACGGAACAAGCATTCTCACGGGAAACATTGACATCGCACCGTATCGTCTCGGAAGTAAAAGCGGCTGTGAGTATTGCGGGATGAAGGACATCTGCGGACTGGAAAAGGGCGATATACGAAATGTGGAGAGAGACTTGGAAGGCATTGATATCAAAAAAATATTGAGACAGATGAGGGAGGAGGAAAACGGCGATGAAATGGACGAAAGAACAGAAGACTGTCATTGATCTGCGGGGATGCAATATCCTTGTGTCCGCGGCGGCAGGTTCCGGCAAGACGGCAGTACTCATCGAACGTATCGTGTCGCAGGTGACAGACCCGGTCAATCCGGTCAATATCGATGAATTCGTCATCGTAACATTTACCCGGCTGGCAGCGGCGCAGATGAAGGAGAAACTGCAGACGGCGCTCGAAAAGAAATTGGAGGAAGACCCGGAAAACAGTCATTTGCAGAAACAGGTCATGCTGCTTCCCGTGACTCAGATCTCTACGATACATAGTTTCTGTGGCTACATCATACAGAATTACTTTCATCAGACAGGAGTCGATCCAAGTTACCGTGTGGCAAATGAGAGCGAGTTAAATATGATCCGTTCTGACGTGCTTGCGGAACTCCTCGAAGAAGAATATACCAGACTCGACGATGATTTTGTCGATATGGCGAAGATGGCAAAATTTATCAAGAGCGATACCGAGATTGAAAAGGTTATTTTAAAATTGTATAACGATGCGATGAGCGAGCCGTTTCCGGAGGACTTCTTTGCACGTATGCGGCAGTTTTTGTCCTGTGAAAGCGCGGAAGAACTGGAGCAGACCGTTTTTATCCAAAAAATTATGGAATATGTGAAAAATCTGGGCAAGGGAATTTACAATCAATATGACCTATGGCTTGCCCTGTGTGAGTCGCAGGGAGGCCCGCGGGCGTACGTTGACTTCCTGCAAAAAGAACGCAGCCAGTTTGAGTTATTTGACGGGATCCGTTCGTTTGATGCGCTTCGAAAACGGATGGCAGAGATTTCCTTTGGACGGCTGCCGGCAAAAAAAGATCCCGATGTCGAGGAAGAAAAGAAATTATACGTGCAGGACGCGCGCAATGCGGTCAAAGCGCTGCTGAAAAAAATCCAGCCGGATCTTCTGGCGGAAGATCTGCCGGCGTTACTGGATACGATGAAGCAGATGCGTGGAAAACTCCTCACGTTCTTATCGCTGGCGGAAAAATTTGCAGAGCGTTACAGGGAGGCGAAACAGGAGAAAAATATAGCAGATTTCAATGATCTGGAGCAGATGGCACTGGAAATTCTTGTAAAAAAGGAAAACGGTCAGATTGTGCGGACGCAGGCGGCAGAAGAACTTTCCGGGCAGTTTCATGAGATCATGATCGACGAGTACCAGGATTCCAACCTGGTGCAGGAACTTTTGCTGAGCAGTGTGGCAAAAGAAAATAACCGTTTTATGGTGGGCGACATCAAGCAGAGTATTTACCGTTTCCGTAAGGCGCGGCCGGATCTGTTTCTGGAAAAAATGACGACGTATGAGACGACAGAGGGCGCGAAAAACCGCCTTGTATTTCTGACGAAAAATTTCCGAAGCCGGGATGTCGTGTTGGAGGCCGCCAATGCCGTATTTACGGATATCATGCAGGAAGATTTTGGGGGCATCGCGTACGATGACGAGGCAAAATTGTATCTGGGTGCGGATTTCCCTGCGACCGAAAAGCGCCATGCAGATCGTGTGACAGTGTATGGCATCTCCGACAAAGCCGATAAGGAGACGGAGGCACATCTGATCGCGGATGTCATCGATGAATATGTAAATTCCGATGATCCGATGCAGGTGCTTGGCGGGGACGGGGCATACCGCCCGGCGAAATACGGAGATATCGCGATCCTTATGCGTTCGACACAAAATGGAGGACAGGAACTTCTGGAAGTGCTGAATGCGCACGGAATCCCGGCGCATCTGGAGGCGAAAAGCGGTTTCTTTGACACGAAGGAGATCCGCATTATTGTAAATCTTCTGACAATTCTTGACAATCCACGACAGGACATTGCCCTTGCGGCAGTGCTGCGCGGCCCGATCGGCGGACTGACGGATGATGATCTGGCAAGAATACGCGGAAACAGCGCGGAAAATCAGTTTTATGATGCACTCTGCCGGTACAGCGGCGAAGAAGCGCTGGAAGAAAAAGTGGATACATTTTTGGAAACATTGGAACGCTGGCGCGAAAAGACGAGTTATATGCCGGTGTTTGATATATTGGAAGAAATTCTTGACGAGACAAAATTGCTGTATTTTCTGGAAACCATGGGAAACGGTCTCCAGCGCAAGGCGAATGTCGAACTGCTTTTGGAGATGGCGCGCGAATTTGACCAGGGGTCGTATCAGGGGCTGTTTCAATTTGTCCGCTATATCCGCGGGATCAAGGAGCGTGAGGAAGATTTCGGGGAAGTGAATCTGAGCGGCGACAGGGAAAATGTCGTGCAGATCATGACGATACATAAGAGCAAAGGTCTGGAATTTCCAATCTGCTTTGTCGCAGCGATGCATAAAAAACTGGGACATGCGGAACGCGATTTTGTCGTTGTCAACAGCGATGCTGGGATCGGATCCGATGTGATCGACAGTGAACTTGGAACGAAAAAGAAAAGTGTATATTATACGGCGCTCAGCCGCATCAATGCCAATGAAGATCTGGCAGAAGAGATGCGTATCCTCTATGTGGCGATGACGCGCGCCAAGGAGAAATTAATTCTTACCGGAAGTGTAACGGAAAAGATGTGGCAGGGAAATAACGGATATTACGGCAGAGCCACGGCGGGGTCTTATTATGAATGGATCTTACCGGTAGTATTGAAAAACCCGGTATTTGAGATGATTGAGATCGACGGCAGTGAGATACAAAACAGGGAAACAGCCAGACAGGCAGACAGGATCATTGATGAAGCAATGTTGTGTAATTTTGACACATCTGTTGTATATGATAAAGAAACCGAAGAAGTTCTCCATTTTATGGAAGAGTTTCACCGGCAGATTGAAGATGAGATTCCGACCAAAGTGTCCGTTTCCGATCTGAAAAAGAAATCAATGGAAGAAAGTGAAGAGGAAAATTTTACCATTTTATACAGCGATGCGCTCGATAATCAGTCGCCGGTTCCGGCTTTTGCACGAAAGGACGGAGAAGACAGCGAGGCACTTGCCGGGGCAGGATACGGTACGGCATGGCATCAGGTTATGGCTTCGCTTTGTTTTGCCGCGGCAGTGGACGAAAAAGAAGTGGAAAACCAGCTGGAAGATATGGTACAATCAGGAAGGATCCATGCGCAGGAAAAAGAATTTATCCGGCCGTGGAAAGTGGTGCGGTTTTTGCATTCAGAGCTTGGCAGGGCGATGACCGAGGCAGAAAAATCCGGGAAATTGTACCGCGAGCAGCCATTTGTGACGAGTGTCTCCGCGCAGGAAGTACAGGAGACTGCGAGCGACGAGCGCGTTCTTGTGCAGGGAATCATCGATGGATTTTATGAGACGGATGGCGGAATCGTATTGATGGATTATAAGACCGATCATCTGGAAAAAGGACAGGAAGAGGTACTGGTAAAACGATACCGGACGCAGATGGAAGTGTATGCGGAAGCACTGGAAAAAATTACCAATAAACCGGTGGTAAAGAAAGTGCTGTATTCCTTTTCGCTGAACAAAGAGATCAAAGTAGGATAAGGCGTTAGGTTACCAACAAACCAATGGAAATGGAAAGGAGTTGTCGGGATGTACGAACAATTTGCCATGATCTACGATGAAATGATGGAGGAAATTCCGTACGATGAATGGTTTGCGATGCTGCAGTGCATTTTACGGGAAAAGGGGATCCGGACGGGGCATATTTGTGAACTTGGCTGTGGAACCGGTGAGATGGTGCGGCGGTTTGCCGAGGCGGGATATGAAGTGACGGGGATCGATCTTTCGCCGGATATGCTTGCAAAAGCATCGGAAAAAACGCAGGGAATGGAAAATATTTTATATTTTGAGCAGAATATGACAGATTTTTCGTTGCATAAACCGGCAGATGTGGTACTATGTATATGTGACTCTATGAATTATCTGCTGTCAAAAGAGGAACTGCGGTCGATGTTCCGCTGTATCAAAGAGGCTTTGACAGAAAATGGAGTGGCAGTGTTGGATATGAAGACCGCGTATTGTTTTCAAAAAGTCATGGGAAATCAGACACGCGTCGATGAGACAGAGGATGCCTTGATGATCTGGGACAATACGTATGACGAAGCAGCTCATATCAATGAGTACCTGCTTACCATTTTTACCGAAGATAAGGCGACAGGGATGTATGAGCGTTACGATGAATGTCATCAACAGCGCGCCTATACGGAGGAAGAGGTCAAAGAGTGTCTGAAGGAGGCGTCTCTTTGCGTTATAAAAAGCTGGACAGAAGAACAGGTACGGACGTATTTTGTCGTTCAAAATGCGGAATGACGTCTGTTGAAGATAGTGTGAGAAACGAAAGGAAGGAAAAGAATATGAAGTTACGAATTTCATTGTGGCTCTGTCTCTGCCTTGTGCTGGGTCTTTTGGGACCGCAGACGGCGGGATGGCAGACGACAGTAAGTTATGCAGGTGAGGCGGCTTATGTAAAGACGAGCGGGGTAGATCTCAATATGCGGAGTGAGCCAAAGCTTACCGGACTGGTATTGGAAAAAATTCCCAACTACTCCGTCGTTACCTACCTGGAAGATGCCGGTACGGCAGATGAGTTTGCCTGGGTGAAAATTTCCTATAACGGAAAAGAGGGATATGCCGCTTCCAAATATATCATCAAAGGGACGGCACCAACGGCAGCACCAACAGCAGCGCCAACGGCAGCACCGACGGCGACGGCTGCTCCGGAGGTGACCACGGCTCCTTACGTAGAACCACAGCCGACGACCGTTACGGTATACCGAACCAAAGTTAGTTATAAGGCGGTATCGGTAAAGGCGGCAGCCGCAAAGAAAAATACGATCATTTACAAAAATACGGCCGGGAAGAAGCGCACGGTTTTGAAAAAAGGGAAAGCCATGACGATCCTGGGAGAAAAAACGAAGGGAAAGACCAAGTGGTTCCGTGTTCAATATAAGGAGAAAAAGAAAAAATGCAAAGGGTACATAAAAGAAAGCGATGTGAAAATGAAACTCAGTTCTTCGGCAGCAGGACTTGTGACAGGCGTAAAGACGGCTCTCCGCGTCCGCAAAAAGCCGGGAAAAGCGGGGGCATATTATAAGATCCGCGGCAAAGAACTTGTTCTTGCGAAAAAGCAGTATGTGACAATTAAAAAAGTAAGAACCGTGAAAAAGCAAAAATGGTATCAGATTGCATTTGATTATTATGGAACGCCATATACCGGATATGTGCAGTCAAAATATATCAAACTGACCAAGAAAAAAGTACAGAAAAAAGTGGCAGTGACTGTTCTCAGCCAGCGCGATTTTGAGGCAGAACTTACGGCACAGGGATTCCCGGATTCGTACAAAGATGCGCTCCGCAAGCTGCATGCGTCCTATCCATACTGGCAGTTTACCGCTTATAAGACCGGCATTGACTGGAATACGGCGGTAGAGCAGGAATGTGTGCTGGGACGGAGTCTGATCTCCAATTCAAAGTCCGAGGCATGGAAATCCAAAGAAGAGGGTGCTTACGATGCGGCAACCGGCAAATGGAAAGTATTTGATGGTTCCAGCTGGGTGCAGGCGTCCAAAGAAGCGGTAATGTACTATATGGATCCGAGAAATTTCCTTACGATCCAGGGCGTATTTCAGTTTGAACAGCTGGAATATCAGGCACAATATCAGACAACGGCGGGATTGCAGAAAATTTTAGCCAATACGCCATTTGCCGACAGTACCTTCCGGTACACCGACGATCAGACGGGGACACAAAAAGAGATCTCGTATGTAGACGCATTTCTGGATGCGGCAAAAGATTCCGGTGTCAGTCCGTATCATCTGGCATCGCGCGTCAAACAGGAAGTAGTGACCGGGGCGACGACAACAAGTATCGCAGTGACCGGTACAACAGAGGAATATCCGGGAATTTACAATTTCTATAACATTGGAGCGACAAGTGGTACGAACCCTGCCCTCAAAGGATTGAACTGGGCGAGCACGGGAGATACGTATCTTCGTCCGTGGAACAATCCGTATCGTTCCATCGTGGGTGGTGCGATGTATATCGGCAGCAACTATATCAACCGTGGACAAAACACGGGATATCTGCAGAAATTTAATGTAACACCAACCGGTACATACAATCATCAATATATGACAAATGTAGAAGCAGCAAACTCCGAGGCATTGAAGACGAAAAATGCATACAATGGTATGCTTGACAGCACGCCGCTTGTATTTTCGATTCCGGTTTATGACAATATGCCGGCAGTGAACTGTGCTGCACCAAGATAGAAGGGATTCCTTCAGAAATGGAGTGTCAGAGTGAAAAAAATAGTATTTGTAATGAGTTTTATCTTTGCCTGTCTGGCTTTTCTTGTGGTTCCAAGCAAGAGCCGGGCGGCAAGTGCAGTCGTTGAATTTTCCACAAGTGCGGCAGAAGTAACGAAAGGCGATAACGTCACGGTCGTATGCCGCATCACATCGCAGGATGGATTTAATGATGTAAAGATGAAAGTGTCCTATGACGCCGACATCCTCCAATTTATCGAAGGAGGGAAAAAAGTAAGCGGCGGCAATGGATTGCTGAGTATCCAGTCCGTGGGAAATGAAGAGACGGTAAATACCCGCACCTACTCACTGCAGTTTCAGGCAGTGGCGGAGGGCGCTGTGTCGATACAGACGGAGGGAAAACCGAAGATCCTTGACAGCGAAGGGAAAAAACTGTCAATTTCTTCCAATCGCGTCATCCTTAGCGTGGCAGGAGAAAAAGAGGCAGCAGACGAGGCAGCAGATCCGGCAGTCCCTGCGGTGTCCGCAGCACCGACGCCGACACCAACCCCGCTAAATACGAATACCAAGCTGAAAGGCCTGTCATTTCACGCAGTTTCCATGTCTCCACAGTTTAACACAGAGGTGCTGGAATATACGATCAAGGTAGACTGCAATACGGACAAGCTGTATTATAACGCAATACCGGCCAACGGCAAGCAGCGGATACGCCTCAAAGGCAATGAAGAACTGATGCCCGGCGAAAATGAGATGAAACTTGTCGTTACGGCAGAATCCGGCGATAAACGCACATTTCAAATCAAAGTGGTAAAAGAGACAGAATCCGAGACAAAAGTACGTGAACAGGAGGAAAAAGGAACTTCCAACATTACATTTTCCGTCTATGAAAAAGAGGGTGCGATCTATATTCAGAATCAGTACCAGTTTGAGGTAATGGATGTCAAAGATGAAGAGGTCATCCCTTCCGGGTATGTGAAAACATCGGTAGATATCGACGGAAAAAGTGTACCGGCTTATACGATGAAAAATGACCTCGATAACAACTACCTTTTGATGTATCTGAAAGGGGCGTCGGACGAGCCTACCCTGTACCAATACGACAGGCAGGAAAAGACATTGCAGCGTTACACCGGAACGATGACACAGAAGGTAAACCAGGGCGGCAATGTGGCGAGTGAAGTGGAAGTCAAACCGGAGACGTGGATGTTTGCACTCATCATAGGCCTTTCCATCCTTGTCCTTGTCCTGCTCATCGTTATACTCAATATGCTGTTGCGCAGAAGGTTAAACCGCGGCAAAAAGGAATTAAACGAGATGGATTTTTAGCTCACGGGGAAAATGACGAACCCTTGTGGGAAAAGCGGCAGTTCATCGTGCCTGCCGATAAATTAGTCAGATAGAAAGGAATCAATAGATTGGATAATATAACAAAAAGTGCGGAAAAAGCATTGCAGACAGCAGCAAATCTTGCCTGGGGAAGTGGTGTGCAGGCAGTCCGGACGGAACATTTGCTTGCTGCCCTCACCGAAGCGGAGGGAACGGCAAAAGAAATTTTGCAAAATAACGGGATCCCGGACACTTTTTTAGCGGAAAAGTTCCCGGATGCTGTGAAAAAAATGAAGCAGAGTAAGAAAGATCATTTGTCGGAGGTTCCATTTACGCCGATCCTGCAGAAGATCATAGAGGATGCCGGCATACTTGCCCGGCACGAAAAACAAAAAATGGGAACGGAGCATCTTTTGATGGCGCTTGTCAAACAGAGGGACACGACGGCCGGTGAAATCCTCTCCGAAGCCCAGACCAATATGCGGAAAATTTATATGGATGCCGCAGAGATGGCGCAGATGGACGTTGAGTTTGCAAAGACGGATTTTATGTCTTCCAGAGAAAAAGACGACACAAGACGTTCTGCGACACCATTTCTTGATAAACATGCGAAAGATCTTGTAAAAGAAGCGGAAGAAGGAAAACTGGATCCGGTATTTGACCGGGAGAATGAAATTGAAAGCGTAATGGAAATTCTTGGAAGAAGAACGAAAAACAATCCATGCATTCTCGGCGAGCCGGGTGTCGGCAAGACGGCAATTGTAGAGGGACTCGCAAGGCGGATCCAGGAAGGCGACGTGCCGGATTCCCTAAAAAATGTCCGTATCCTTGCTTTGGATCTGTCCGGTATGGTGGCCGGAACCAAATACCGCGGACAGTTTGAAGAACGCATCAAACGCTGTCTGCGGGAGACGGCAGATGCCGGCAATATCATTTTGTTTATTGATGAACTTCATATGATCCTCGGAGCCGGCGGCGCAGAGGGCGCAATGGATGCCGCCAACATCTTGAAACCGGCGCTGTCCCGTGGGGAAGTCCAGATCATCGGTGCGACAACGCGCGAAGAATACCGCAAGCGCATCGAAAAAGATTCGGCGCTTGACCGTCGTTTTCAGCAGGTGATCGTAGAAGAACCGACGATCGTGCAGGCCGTTAATATTTTAAAAGGACTCCGCAGTTATTATGAAGAATATCATCGGATTAAGATCAGTGACGAAGCCATCGAGGCAGCCGTCAAATTGTCTGACCGTTATATCAATGACCGGTTTTTGCCGGACAAAGCCATTGATCTGATTGATGAAGCGGCTTCCCGTCTCAATTTGAGCAGTATGCGCGAAAGGGAAGAGCTTTTTAACGATAAAAAAGAGCAACTGGAAGAATTACAGCAGGAAAAAGAAAATGCAGTTGCCGCGGATGACATGGAATATGCGATTGCGCTCCGCAAAGAAGAAGTGATAATCGAACAGGAACTTGCACAGGCGCAGGAAAAATGGGAAAAGAAACAGAAAAAGAAACGAAAAGTCATGGAAGAATCCCATATTGCGGAAGTTGTGTCGCGTCAGACCAAGATTCCGGTAAGCCGGATGGAAAAAGACGAGACAAGACGTCTCCGCAAACTGGAAAAAATTCTGCATGAGCGTGTGATCGGGCAGAACGAAGCAGTGGAAGCAGTATCGTGTGCTGTCCGGAGAGGGCGCGTGGGTCTAAAAGATCCGAACCGTCCGATCGGTTCCTTTTTATTCCTCGGACCGACCGGTGTCGGAAAGACCGAACTTTCCAAGACGCTTGCGGAAGCCGTGTTTGGATCGGAAAAAAATATGATCCGCGTCGATATGTCGGAATACATGGAAAAGCAGAGTGTCTCCAAGATGATCGGTTCGCCTCCGGGGTATGTCGGTTTTGAAGAGGGCGGCCAGCTCAGTGAAAAGGTACGCCGTAACCCGTATTCTGTGCTTTTGTTTGATGAGATTGAGAAGGCACACCCGGATGTATTCAATATGCTTTTACAAATTTTGGAAGACGGAAGACTGACGGACTCGCAGGGACGACAGGTAGATTTTAAAAATACGATCATTATCATGACGTCAAATGCAGGGGCAAACCGCATTGTATCGCCGAAGACGCTTGGGTTTTTGCAGCAGGAAGATGCGGCTGCGGATTACAAGCGTATGCGCGAAGGTGTCATGGAGGAAGTGAAGCATATTTTCAAACCCGAATTTATCAATCGTATTGATGAGATTCTGGTATTTCATATGCTGTCCAAAGAAGATATCCACAGGATTGCGTCCAACATGCTCGCTTCCTTTAAAAGGCGCGTGAAAAAGCAGATGGACATCCGGCTTACGTATGCGAAACCACTGGTGGATCATGTGGCAGCAAAAGGCTTTGACAAGGATTACGGGGCAAGACCGCTCCGCCGTACGATCCAGAAAGAGATTGAAGATGTGCTCGCACAAAAGATTGTCGATGGTGAGATCCACATTGGTGATGAAGTTCGCATCTCGATAAAAAATGACAGTGTTTGTGTACAAAAAATCATAAAAAAAGGATAGTATTCTTTGTCGATTTTTGTTATAATGAATTATAGATAGAAATTGAATCTGGTGGGAGTGAAAAGAAACCAAGGAGGATAAGAAAATGAGCGTTGTAGAGGAATTGATCCGGAAGGAAGACAATGGAACATTAAGTTTTGGAAACTACCTTTTGGATGCAAAGACCAAGAAAGCAGATTTCGAATTTCAAGGGGATTTGTACAAAGTAAAAACTTTCAAGGAGATCACGAAACTTGAAAAAAATGGTTCGTTTGTATATGAATCGGTTCCGGGAAGTGCAGTAACAGATTTTAAAAACGATGGAGAAGTGATTTCTTTCCGGGTAGAGGCTGCCGGGGATCTTGGATTTACTCTTGAATTGGAGCCTTCGCAGGAGTACAAAGTGCTTCTGGAAGATGTGGAACTTGGTAAGATGAAGACAAATCTTGGTGGAAAACTCAATGTCAGCATTGAGTTAGATGAAGGAAAAAAAGCATCTGTAAAAGTAATTAAGTGCTAACAGTTACGGACGAAGAGATTTAGAAATCGGTGCCAGACCGAAGCAAGGCAATATTCGGGGTGGCGCCGTTATCTTTTATAAGGGGGATTGGATGGCTAAGAAAAAATCACTGATATATTATTGTACCGAATGTGGGACAGAATCCGCCAAATGGCAGGGACAGTGCCCCGGCTGCGGTGCCTGGAATACGATGGAAGAGGCACCGGTGGCAAAGACTTCGACGGGAAGGGAAAAAGTGATGGTTCCGTCGAAATTGGTAAAACCTGCCAAAATGAGCGAGATCCGGACAGAAAATACACCGCGTCTGCAGACTGGCATCCAGGAACTTGACCGCGTCCTCGGCGGAGGAATTGTCGCAGGTTCTCTTGTGCTAGTCGGGGGAGATCCGGGAATTGGAAAATCGACGCTTTTGCTGCAAATGTGCAAGCATTTGTCCGACAAACAGGAAAAGGTGCTCTACGTCTCCGGCGAGGAATCGCTTCAGCAGATCAAACTTCGTGGAGACCGTATCGGCGAATTTTCAGATTCGATCTTTCTTCTGGCAGAGACGAACATCACTTCGATTGAAGGCGCGATTGACCGGTTACAGCCGAAAGTGGCGATCATCGACTCGATTCAGACGATGTACGACGATGCCGTAGACGCGGCACCGGGCAGTATGAGCCAGGTGCGCGAGATTACGGGCGTTCTCCTGCGGATCGCGAAGAAAAAGGGCATCACAATATTTATCGTCGGCCATGTAACCAAAGAGGGAAATGTCGCCGGTCCCCGTATGCTGGAGCATATGGTAGATACGGTGCTTTATTTTGAAGGCGACGCGGCAGCTTCGTACCGTATCCTGCGCGGCGTGAAAAACCGTTTTGGTTCCACCAACGAGATCGGCGTATTTGAAATGCGCGGCCGGGGACTGGTAGAAGTTCCCAATCCATCCGAATATATGCTGCAGGGAAAGCCGGTCGGCGAATCCGGTTCGGTGGTTGCCTGCGCGATTGAGGGCACGCGTTCGTTTATGATCGAAGTCCAGGCGCTGGTATGCCACACCTACTTCAATATGCCGCGCCGAACCGCGGCAGGCACCGATTATAACCGTGTCAATCTTCTGATCGCAGTTGTGGAAAAACGCCTTGGCATGCAGTTGTCCGATTGCGATGCATATGTCAATGTCGCCGGTGGTATGCGGATCACGGAACCTGCGCTTGACCTTGCCATCATTGCGGCGCTCATCTCCAGCCAGAGCGGCCGCGCCATCGACGATCATACGGTGATCTTCGGCGAGGTGGGACTTGTCGGCGAAGTGCGTGCGGTGCCGCAGGCAGAAAAACGTGTGGCAGAGGCGGTCAAAACCGGCTACAAGACGTGCATACTCCCTCTTGCCAATAAAATTTCCATTGAAAAGAGCGGCAATCTCGACGTATCGGGTGTTGAGCTTGTGGGAATACGCAACATAAGAGAATTAATGAGCAGAAAGGAATGGTCTGGAAATGTATAATAAAATACGGGAACACTTGACGACAGGCTGCCGTGCGCTTATCGCGGCTGTGCTGCTTATCGCAGGGATCATCTGGCAGGCAGCAGCCGGAAAATTGCTGGATCAGACGGCATTTTACCTTATGGCGGCGGCAATGCTCTGCTTCGCTACGGTAATCTTCACAAAATGTAAGCCGGACATGATTCAATATGTCATCGGAAACATGATCGTATTGATCATCGGTTTCCTCCTCGGAGAATCCGACACCATCGGCGGAACAGTATTGTATACCCTTTGGATTGTGTGTCTCCTCGCCGACTGGGGGTTAAACATCTACCTCCTAAAACTGGAAAGTATTGGAAAAAGGATCGGACTTGGAGCCCTCGCCATGATCGTCAATGTACTGCTGATCGCAGTCGTTTACCTTGTACCGATTTTGGCGTTCTAGAAGAAGATTTAGAGAGAAATGTTATGGGGCTGTCACCCTAAATAGTTAGTGTGGCAGCCCCTTGATTTTGGCGATGCGGGAAGGCAGCGAAACCGGTGGAAAACGACGGGATTCGTTGCCTTTACCGCCGATAATAATATCCGTCCTGTGCATTGCTGTCTGTAAGGCCGTTAAATTTACATTTCAGTCGGCGCTTTGACAGATTTACCGTAAGGGTTGCTGTGTAACGGCCGTTTATCTTTTCCCATCCGCTTCCCGGAAAGTCGCAGTATAAAGAAGTAAATGTGGCTTTTATTTTTTTGCCTTTGATGATTTTGTAAGTGCCTGTATCTTTGTTTCGCCATCCGCTCAATTGGACTTTTCCATTCGACTTGAATTTGAAAGTATACTGGCTTGAAAATTCCATGGTTGGATCCGAGACTTTGTTTTTCCAGGTAGTTCCGCTCAATGTTTTCTTTGTGACCTTCTTTGTGACCTTCTTTGCGGCTGCATTTGCCGGAGTGTAAAATGATACACTGATCAAACAAATAGCAAGAAGGAGACTGGTAACTGATTTTTTTAACATAAATAAATTCCTCGCTTTCAATATGATATTTACAATAAAAAATATCTGTAAGGAATCCCTATCATATACTGGATATTCGATTCCAAACAGATATTTTTTTCGTTTATGTCTATCCGATCACTCGTCTTGCACAATACGGTGTACGGTAACCGATATTACTTGTCGTGATACCGACACTAGGGTTACTTGCGTGGACGACACGACCACCGCCGATGCAGAGGGCTACGTGATTTACATGACCATTTCTTGCGTAGAAGATCAAGTCACCGGCTCTTGCTTCGGATACATTGATCTTTCTTCCGACACCGGACTGGGAACCGGATGTACGAGGAAGACTGATACCAAATTTGCGGAATACCGACATGGTAAATCCGGAACAGTCTGTACCGTTTGTCAGGCTGGTTCCTCCATACACATATGGATTGCCGACAAACTGCAGTGCGTAAGAAGCGATGGCAGATCCATCTCCGCTTCCGATGACATCGCCGCTGCCATTGGAGCTGTTTCCTCCGCCGGAAGACTTATGCGAAGAACCTGAGCTGCTGGAACTGCTCGAAGAACTTGAACTGCTCTTGTGGGAGCCGGAAGAACTTCCGCTGCTGCTCTTGTGCGAAGAAGAACTTGAACTGCCGGAACTGCTCGAAGAACTTGAACTGCTGGAGCTGCTTGAAGAACCGGAATTGCTGGAAGCCTGCTGCTGTTGACGCTGTTGTGCCTCCTGCTCCGCGCGTGCGGCGGCAGCTTCGGCGGCTGCTTTTTTGCGGGCAGCCTCGCGCTCTTCCTCAATGGAAACCGCTTTTTTGAATTTTACGGTAATATCAACATATTCTTTGGAGACAAATCCTTTGGTGTCACCATCGACCATAATCTTAACCCATTCTTTGTCTTCGCGGATGACTTCAAAACTCTCTTCGCCGGAGACAAGGGTAAGTACGGCACAGTCCGTATTTTTGGCTTCGCGGACTTTCAATGTTTCGGTGTTAATGGTTGCAATCTTTGTTCCGAATTTGTCTACCATTTTTTCGGCGCTGTATCCGATGGCAAGGTAGTCAGACATAATGTAGCCCTCTACCTGACCGGATTTGATCTTAACCCAGTCACCGATTCGTTTAACAATTCTTGCAGCACTGCCGCGGTAAAGTTTTCCGACGACTTTGCTGTCTGTATTTGGTTTTTTTCGAACATTTACATAATCTGCTGCGACAGAAATACCGATATTTTCATATTCGGACTTCGGTTTTGGCGTTGCCGTTGGCTCTGCTGCAGGTTCCGGAGTTGGTGCGGCCGGATCGATCGCGGCGCCGGAAGCGGCATTCGGATCGGTTTCAGGGGCTGCAGCGTCTGTGGCTGCCGGCTCATCGGCAAAGGCAACAATTGCCTCCGGATTGGAAGCAGCGCCTGCGGACTGGCTGTCCACATATTGCTCTAAAGTGTAAGACATGCCGGCAAGTTCCGTCTCACTGCACATAGTAGTGGACAGGGCGGGAAGATAATTTCCGCCGATGCCTGCAGTGATCAAAGCACCGGTACATAAGAATACAGTCCATATTCTTTTGTTATGCATGCGAATCCTCCATTCTCGTTTTCTGATTTAACGTAAAGGTAAAAAATTACAAATCTTTAAGAAAATATTACAAAAATATTACGTACATACACAGTATACCAAGATTCCCCTTTCTTGTCAAGCAATAGCAAAAGAGAAATCCTGCCAATTTGGTTATAAATATTTGATTATAGTGGAGATAAACAAATATCTACTAGGCAATTAGAAAAAGATATGTTATACTTATATGTAGTTAATTCCGTTTAAAACGAATTCAGCGCATGGAGTGTGGTATAAAGTGGTTTATTTTTCAACGATGGCTTCAATTTCAATGAGCACATCTTTTGGAAGACGGGCTACTTCTACACAGGAACGTGCAGGAAAATCCGTCGTAAAATATTTGGCATAAATTTCGTTTACTTTAGCGAAATCGTCCATATTTTTAATGAAAACGGTTGTTTTAATTGTATTTTCAATCTTTGCTCCGGCAGCTTCGATCAAAGCGGCAAGATTTCCAATTGCCTGATCTGCCTGTGCTTCGATCCCTCCCTCTGCCAATTCACCGGTGGATGGAACAATCGGGATCACACCGGAAGTAAATAACAGACCATTTACTTCAATGGCCTGTGAATAAGGACCGATAGCGGCTGGTGCTTTAGGGGTTGAAATGATTTTTTTCATAAGGGTTCACCTTTATCCTTTCTTATTATTATACGTATATTATAATACCGTTTGTCAACCGCGTTGTCAATACGGCCGGAGTGTCTTTTTTCACAAAAGAACTGGAAATTTTGCAAAAAATTTTGTATAATATAGATAAGAAAACGCGATATGCGATGATAAGAAAGGCAGGTTGAGTATTATGAAAACGATTATTACAATAAACAGACAATACGGAAGCGGCGGACGTGAGATTGGAAGAAAACTGGCAGAACAGTTGGGTGTTCCGTTTTACGACAATGAGATTATTTCCCGTGCGGCCAAAGAGACCGGATTTTCGGAGGCGGCATTTGAGACGGTAGAAGATAAGGCGACAAACAGCCTGCTCTACTCGATCGCGATGGGAATGAATGTCTTTACGAATCAAGATGCAGGATTTGCAGGCTTATCTCTGGATGACCGCATTTTCCTGGCACAGTCCAATGTGATCCGTAAAGTGGCAGAAGAGGGAGGCTGCGTCATCGTGGGACGCTGTGCTGACTACATATTGAAAGATTATGAAAATGTCGTAAATATCTTCATACGCGCAAATCTGGATTTTCGTATCAAACGTTCGATCCAGGTGGATCAGCTTGACGAGAGCAAAGCCGGTGAGATTGTATCGAAAAAAGATAAAAGTCGTGGAAATTATTATCGATACCATGCCGGAGAGCGCTGGGATAACCTGATGAATTATGATCTCGTTCTGCGAAGCGATCTTGTCGGAATTGACAAAGCTGTAGAATGTATTAAAAATTATGTGGAGGCGATGTAATATCTGATCTGCAGCCGCCTCACACAAAGAAGGAGAATGAAAATGACACATAAGTCAATGCGAAAAGCGATGGCTGCGGTTCTTAGTGCAGCAATGCTTTTTCAGATGAGTGCAGCTCCGGCAACACAGGCTGCTGCCAAAGTTAAATTAGCAAAAAAATCAATCGTTTTGACAGAAAAGAAGTCTAAAACGGTGAAAGTTACTGGCGTAAAAAAAGCCAAGATAAAGAAAGTAAAATGGTCTGTCAACAATAAAAAAGTTGCAGCGGTGAAAGCAAGCGGCAAGACGGCAGTAAAGGTAACGGCAAAAAAAGCCGGCAGTGCCAAAGTAAAGGGTAAATTTACGTTGAAAGGCAGTAAGAAGGTACAGAAAGTTACGTTGAAGGTAAAGGTAAAGGCAGCTTCGAAAAAACAAGTGACGCTGGAGACGACAGCACCTGCTTCCGAGGCACCGAAAGCGACGTCGGCAGCTTCTGCTTCACCGACAAATACACCTTCACAGACACCATCGGCAAATCCGAATGTGTCTCAGGCACCATCGACAAATCCGAATGTGTCTCAGGCACCATCGACAAATCCGGATGCGTCTCAGGCACCATCGGCAAGCCCGGATGCTTCACAGGCACCGAGTCAGACACCGGCAGCAAGCCAGTCACCGGAAGATTTTCAGCCGGTACTTTTCAAAAGTGCGGCATTTGAAGAGGGAACCGATGGTTTTGTTTCCCGCGGTCCGAGTAAAGTATCCCAGGCAGATAACGGATATGAGGGCAAATGTCTTTATGTAACCGGCCGTACGAATGCATGGAACGGAGTGGCGATCGATGTAACCGATTCCATCGTGCCGGGTGCAAAGTATCGTGTGACAGCCTACATGAAACAGATGTCCGGCGATACGACACCAATAAAATGTTCTGTACAGATGGGACAGACGTATCCGGAGATCGCGACAGTAGAAGAAGCACCATCCGGAGAATGGGTGAAGATTGAAGGCGAGATTGAAGTCGCATCTTCTTTCTCCGAATATTTGATCTATTTTGAAATGCCTAAAGACAACACGGCAGATTTTTACCTGGATTCGGTGGAGATCACACAGATTTCCAAAGGTAAAGATGTGATTGATCCGAATACTTTGGACAGCATCAAAGATACCTACAAAGATATTTTCCAATATATGGGAACTTGTGCAAGCTACTACGGTTACGGGGCAAAGAAAGACCAGCTTACAACACCGAAACTGGTTAATTTCATCAAACGCCAGTTCAACAGTATTACACTGGAAAATGAGATGAAGCCGGATACGGTTCTTGGCAATTCTTACAGCAAGAAACTGATCAGCGTAGAGGAAGCAAGGAAACTTGGTTATAGTATTCCGGACAATTATGCGGATGACGAAGTACCACAACTTTCGCTGGATGCTGTAGATAAAACATTGGAATTCTGCGCAAAAAATAATATTAAAATGCGTGCACACACATTGATGTGGCATCAGCAGACACCAAATTGGTTCTTTGCAGAAGATTATAGTGGAAAGACGCCAGCGACACCGGAAGTGATGGATGCCCGGCTTGAATTCTTTGTCCGTACGGTGATGAGACATGTCATGGATAAAGAAAAGGACCTTACCGGAAAAGCAGGAAGTATTGTTTACGCATGGGATGTGACAAACGAGTACATTCACCGTACCAATGAACCGACAGATCCAAGCTGGATGGACGTTTACGGCGACATGGGACTTCAGCCATCCTACGTAAAGAAAGCCTTTACAATTGCTTATGAAGAGTTGGAAAACCGTGGACTTCAGAATGACGTTACATTATTCTACAATGACTACGACGAGTATGATTGTGCCGATGACATTGTTTCTCTTGTGAACTTCATCAACAGTGACAAGAAGATCTGTGGTGGAATCGGTATGCAGAGCCACCTGACCGGACCGGAAAATCCGACGATCGATCTGTATGCAGAGACATTGGATAAATTCCTTGCGACCGGACTGGAGGTTCAGGTAACTGAACTGGATGCGGAAGTAAAAAGCGCTGAGAATGATGAAGAGGGACTTGCAGAGCAGGCAGCTTACATGAAGGCCATCATGGAGACGATTGTTAAAAAACAGTTGAATCGTGATAAAAATGCAAATCCAAAGGGAATTACCGGTGTTACGGTCTGGGGACTGTATGACAGCTGTTCCTGGAGAAACAACATTCCGCTTTTGTTCGGATCCGGCATCAACGATCCAAAACCATCTTTCTATGCATTCATAGAGGCAGCAAAAGCAAGATAAAAATAAAGTGATTTGTTTACTTGTAGCAAGCGTTCACGGCAAGTGCCGTGAGCGCTTGTGTGATTTTAGGGCGAGAAGTGTGATTTTAGGGCGAGAAGTGTGATTTTAGGGCGAGAAGTGTGATTTTTGGTCTGGACAGAAGAAAATACAATTTAGACCATAAGAATTTGAGGATGGATTTGGTTCAAACCCAAAAAAATTCGTTTTGAACCATAAAATCACGAGAGAAGTTTGGCTTAAATGGATAATATGGCAATTTGGGGCAAAAACTATATGAAGTTTGTATGGTCTGGGCAGAGAAAATCAATTCTGGGTCAAGTACAAAGGCGAAAACGTGTGATTCGAATACAAAAAAACATGAAAAAAGTCAAAAACGCATAACAAAACACCTCAAAAACACGTAACGAAACGCCTCAAAAACACGTAATAACAGTTGACAAACAACGAAATTTGGTGTATTTTTAAGAAAGATAATAATCTGAGAAATGAGAGAGGAAACCTACCATGCAGTCCCAAAACTACCAAAGAACCATGATCGCCTGTTTTATCGCCTATATGGTGCAGGCGGTTGTCAATAATTTCGTACCATTACTATTTGTAACATTTCAGCAGACCTACGATATCCCGATGGCGAAGATCACGCTGCTTATCACATTGAATTTTCTGATCCAGCTGGTGATCGACCTTTTGTCAGCCGGGTTCGTGGACAAGATCGGATACCGCGCATCGGTCATGCTGGCGCATATCTGTGCGGCAGCCGGCTTTGTGCTGCTTACGATACTGCCGGAAATGCTGTCCGATCCGTTTGTCGGAATCCTGATCGCCGTCATGATCTATGCCGTCGGCGGAGGATTGATCGAAGTGCTTATCAGCCCGATCGTCGAAGCCTGTCCGACCGACAATAAAGAAAAAGCGATGAGTCTCCTGCACTCCTTTTACTGCTGGGGACACGTCGGCGTTGTCCTGCTTTCGACGGCGTTCTTTGCGGCGGCCGGTATATGCAATTGGAAAATTCTTGCAATTCTATGGGCAATGCTTCCAATTGTAAATTTAGTTCTGTTTGCGGGCGCGCCGATCTATTCGCTTCATGAAGAAAACGAGACGGGAATACCGGTGAAGGAATTATTCCGGCAGAAAATATTCTGGATCCTTATGATAATGATGCTCTGTGCGGGCGCGTCCGAGCAGGCGGTCAGCCAGTGGGCATCGCTTTTTGCGGAAAAAGGATTGGGTGTGACAAAGACGATCGGCGATCTCGCCGGCCCGATGTCGTTTGCCGTGTTAATGGGAACTTCGCGCCTGTTATATGGAAAATACGGAGAAAAATGGGATCTCAACCGATTTATGGCAGGAAGCTGCGTGCTGTGTGTCCTTTCGTACCTTTGCATCGTCTTTGTGCCAAATGCCGCGGTCAATTTATTGGGCTGTGCGGTCTGCGGTTTTTCTGTGGGTATCCTCTGGCCGGGGACATTCAGTAAAGCCTCTGCTGCGATCCGGCGGGGCGGAACGGCTTTGTTTGCCTTTCTGGCCCTGGCAGGCGATGTCGGCTGCTCCGGCGGGCCGACAGTAACCGGCATGGTGTCAAGTTTGTTTGACAATAATCTGAAAATGGGAATCTTGGCGGCAATCGTATTTCCAATCTTATTATTGGTTGGATTAGTTGTGTCGCAAAAAGAAGAAAAACAATAGTTTATATACAAGCGGATCTTCCGGACAGGATCCGTATTATCACACACTGTAAAAACGAGCCATTTTGCCCGTTCGTGTCGTATTTGGTTCTTTCGTGTTAAGAGTATTGAGAAGCACCTGTATTTATGTTAAAATGATTGCATTTTACAGGAAACCGAAAGGAAAAGGAGAATCAATATGGCAAAAAAAGGGAAAAAATTACTGGCGCTGATGCTTGTGGCTGCACTTGTACTGGGGGGCGGAAACGGCGGAGCGATACAGGCAGCAGAGGATTATGAAGTGAAAGATCCGGTCAATACCATGGCGGATGGAACCGGTATCACGACCTGGGACTGTGTGTACTTTGGAAATTACATACAAAAGGATACCAATGGTGATGGAAAAGTAACCGATGAAGATGAAAAACAGCCGATCAAATGGCGGGTGCTGTCGGTAGAGGAAGACGGAACGGCGCTTCTTTTGGCAGACAAATTGCTGGATATGCAGCCTTTTGATAAAAATGGGAAAATCGACTGGGAAGAATGTACCCTTCGTACCTGGCTGAACTCTACCTTTTTGAATGCCGCTTTTACCGAAGCGGAGCAGGAGGAGATCGCAGAGACGGAATTGGAAACAGAGAGTGCTGCGACCGTAACGGACAATATTTATCTCCTGTCGTTAGAGGAGGTAAGCAATCCGAAGTACGGTTTTCATCCGTTGATCGATTGTGAGAGCAATACAAGAAAAGCAGAAGGTACGGATTTAGCGGTGTTTGATAATGCTTGGTGGCTGCGTACGCCGATTAAAGAAGATGCTTCTTGGTTTTGTTCGATTGATTCATACGGAAAGAATGCTAAATATGCTTGGAATACATATGACTCTCTATGGATCCGTCCTGCCCTGCGGTTAAAGCTTTCTGACAGAGCACACTGGAGTTATGCGGGGACGACAGCATCCGAAGAATTCGAAGTGACCGTCGAAAATCCGACGGCGGGCAGCCTGTTTTCCGGTACCGTACGGGGATCTGAAAATATTGATCCTGACAGGAGCACGGTTTCCTGGCAGAAAAAGGAAGAGGGAAAATGGGTCGATGTCGCGAAAGATGAGAGAGCACAATTACAGCAGGTGTACCGCGCCTGTGTTACCCTGAAAGCAAAAGAGGGAAGTTCATTTGTCGGCTGTGATTATGCCCGGTTTAATGGAGAACAGGTGCGACTGACGAAAAAGGACGATGGCAGCCGGACATTCGTCTGTCCGGTTTACAATTATGGAGTGAAAAATCCGACTAATCCGGAAGCGGATGGAAGCGGAACTTCTACCTGGGACTGCGTTTATTTTGGAAAATATTACCAGAATGATACCAATGGGGATGATAAGGCCGATGAAAAAGATGAAAAAGAGCCGGTCAAATGGCGTGTACTGTCCGTGGACTCTGCCGGAAATGCCTTACTTATGGCAGATAAGATTCTGGACTACAGAAATTTTAATGATAACGAAGCAGGTGACATTGCCTGGGGGCAGAGCGATATGCGGAAATGGCTCAATTCTACCGGCGGGTCGGAGGAAGATCCGGGATTTTTGCAAACCGCATTTACCGAACAAGAGCGGGCAGTGATCCGGTATAGAGAAATAGAGACGATTGTGGATAGCGATATTTTAAAAACATGGGATTCTGTGTTCCTTTTATCGAGAGAAGACTCTGGCAATGCCGGCTATGGATTTTGGACTAAGGGTAAAGAAAGCAAAAACAGAGTGGCAGAAAGTACTGCCTATGCAGCGGGAAAACAGCAAACGGTGGAAAATCAGTGGTGGCTGCGTACACATTTGGGGCTGTCATTGACGGAAATGGCAGTTAGAATTTTTGTAAAACCGGATGGAACAGTTGACGGTGCTGGGGTTAAAAACAACACCTTTTACGGGGTTCGCCCGGCACTGTACATAAATTTAGATGACTTTACCCAATGGACCTACGCGGGAACGGTGGATGCAGACGGCAATACGAAAGAGCCGGTGCAGCTTTCCGTTGACAGTCCGGTGCATGGAAGAGGATTTTACGCGGAAACAATGGGATTCCATGAGGCAGACTGGGCGGTGACAGCAGAGAACTGGCAAAAAAAGGAAAATGGAAACTGGGTGGATGTGGGATTTGAAGAAATGGCAGAAGCAGAAGGAGTTTATCGTCTGCGGACGCAGGTGATAGCCGAGAAAGAAAACATGGAAGCACCGTGTGTTCTGAATCAGGGAAAGTATGCGCAGGTCGAAGCAAACGACGATGGTACCTTTACGGTCTATTGCACGTTTTCCAATTACGGACTGGCAGATCCTTCGGAGACAGAGGACGAGGGAAAGCAAGTGACGACGTGGCATACGATCTGGGTGACAGAGAATGAGACGGAGAAAGAAAATCCGATGAAATGGCGTGTGTTATCCGTAGATGCGTATGGAAATATTACGCTTGCCACCGATCCGTCCATGGGCGTAGAAGAGAGGAAAAGCTGGACCAATCTTTCCCGGATCACAGACTGGTCGTATGCGGGAAAAGTAGATTCGGAGGGCGGATCGGAAGAAATCCTGCCGCGAAATCTTTACTTAAGCGCAACGGTGGAGACACCGGAGACTGGAGAAAAATTACAGGACGGTATCGCACAGCAATCGACGTTTGTTGCGGCAGAAAATGTAAGCTGGGAGAAAAAGGCTGCTACCGGGGAAGAACGGTGGAGTGCCGCCTCACCGCAGGAAAAAACGGATCCGGAAACGGTCTATGCCGTTCAGTTTACGGTGGGTCCAAAGCAGGCTGCCGCTGCTTTCCATAAAAATACGAAGCTGTATGTGACGATAAATGGGCAAAAAGTACCGGCAGTCAAAGATGCAGATGGCAGTTATATTGTGCGGTATGAATTTGCAGCGACCGCAGGACTTCCGCCGACACCGAGCGCGGCACCAACGGTAAGTCCGAGCGTAAGTGCATCTCCGTCGGCAAGTCCGAGCGTAAGTGCATCTCCATCGGCGGTTCCGACACCGGGAGGAAGTCCGTTGGCAAGCAGCGCACCGACTGCAAGTCCGTCTGTGAGTGCAGCACCGTCGGAAGTGCCGGATTCAAGTGCGTCGCCATCGGCGGTTCCGACACCGGACGCAAGTCCGGCGGCGAGCAGCGCACCAACCGCAAGTCCGGGCGTAAGCGCATCTCCATCGGCGGTTCCGACACCAAGTGCATTGCCGTCAACGCCGACACCAAGTGTGGCACCGACTGCAAGTCCATCGGCGAGCAGCGCACCAACCGCGAGTCCAAGCGTGAGTGCAGTGCCGTCAGAAGTGCCGGCACCAAGTGCGTCGCCGTCAGCGGTTCCGGCTCCGACCGTGATTCCGGACACAAGTGGAACACAGACCGATAACCCGGCTGCAAGCAGTACGCCGTCGGCAAATCCGGGCGTCAGTGCGCCGCCATCAGAAGTACCGGCACCGGCCGCAAATCCGTCCGATAAGCCGGAAGCACAGGGATCAAAACTCCGTGATGAAAACGGAGCCGTGTATGTCATTACAAAAACAGACAGTAAAAATCCGGAAGTCACCTATCAAAAGGCAGCAGCAACGAAAGGGACGGTGGTTGTGCCGGATACCATCGTAGTAAACGGCACGACGTATAAAGTAACATCCATTGAAAAGAAGGCATTTGAAACCGGCAAAAAGATCAAAACAATCATACTGGGAAAAAATGTAAAATCCATAAAGAAGGACGCGTTTGCAGGCTGCAAGGCGCTTCAGAAGATTGTTGTGAAGACAAAGAAACTGACGAAGAAAACCGTGGCGAAAAAAGCATTCCGCGGAGTGCGTAAAAATGTGCGGATCGTTGTGCCGAAAAAGAAAAAGCAGGCATACAGAAAACTTTTTTATCAGAGAGGTCTCAATAAAAAAGTTAAAATCCGTTCATAAAACCTGTTGACATTCCAAATGCAAATGACTATAATAATCAATAACACGTAGAAGAGACGAGTAAAATGTGATAACATGCCAGAGAGTGGTATCGGAGGGCGGCGTGCAAACAGGCGTCTGCCACAGGCTGGAAGTACCATGATGAGAAGCATTTGAAAACTAACTCCGAGTGGCCCCAATCCGGCCCGGTGACTCCGTTATCGTCAAATGAAGCCGGGTATATCCGACTGCGGGAAGTGCAGTCTTATGTACCAAAAAGGGTGGAACCGCGGATGAATATTTCAGCCCGTCCCTTTAAACCTAAGTGTTTAGAGGGGCGGGCTTAGTTGCGTATAAACAACGAGACACGAAGAAGCGAAGAATGCGTGTCGAGAAAAATGCCGCAGTCATAGAAAGGAGATCGTAGAGAATGAAAATCACATTGAAAGATGGTTCCTGTAAAGAATATGCAGAACCAATGGCAATTATTGACATTGCAAAAGACATTAGCGAAGGACTTGCCCGCGTAGCCTGTGTGGCAGAACTTGATGGAGAAGTAGTAGATCTGAGAACCGTTGTAGACGGAGAACACGAACTTAATATTTTGACCTTTGACAGCGATGCCGGAAAGGCAGCTTACCGCCACACAGCATCCCATGTGCTGGCGCAGGCAGTCAAACGTCTGTATCCACATGCCAAATGTGCCATCGGACCGGCGATCGAGGACGGTTTCTATTATGATTTTGACATGGAATCCCTTGACCGCGAGGCGCTTGACAAGATCGAAAAAGAGATGAAAAAGATCGTAAAAGAGGGGGCGGAGCTGAAACGTTTTACCCTTCCGCGTAACGAAGCGATTGAATTTATGAAAAAACGCGAAGAACCTTACAAAGTGGAATTGATTGAGGATCTTCCGGAAGACGCCGAGATTTCGTTCTATGAGCAGGGCGAATATGTAGACCTTTGTGCCGGCCCACATCTGATGAGTACCAAACCGCTTAAAGCGATGAAATTGATCTCATCCTCCGGCGCTTACTGGAGAGGAAATGAGAAAAATAAAATGCTGACCCGTATTTACGGAACCGCATTTACGAAAAAAGCAGATCTGGATGCGCATTTGGAGCATCTGGCTGACATCAAAAAGCGCGACCACAACAAACTCGGACGCGAGATGGAATTATTTACCACGGTAGATGTCATCGGACAGGGACTTCCGCTCATTATGCCAAACGGTGTGAAAATGATCCAGAGAATGCAGCGCTGGATCGAGGACGAGGAGACGAGACGCGGTTATATGAGAACCAAGACGCCGCTCATGGCAAAATCCGATCTGTACAAGATTTCCGGCCACTGGGATCATTACAAAGAAGGAATGTTCGTCCTTGGCGACGAGGACAAGGACAAAGAGGTATTTGCGCTTCGTCCGATGACCTGTCCGTTCCAGTATTATGTATACAAAGCAAGCCAGAAATCCTACCGCGACCTTCCTTGCCGCTACGGCGAGACTTCGACGCTGTTCCGTAACGAGGATTCGGGCGAAATGCACGGCCTGACCCGTGTACGCCAGTTTACGATCTCCGAGGGACATTTGATCGTCCGCCCGGATCAGATGGTAAAAGAATTTAAAGATTGTATCGCATTGGCGCAGTACTGCCTGCAGACACTTGGTCTGGAAGAAGATGTAACCTATCATTTATCCAAATGGGATCCGGAAAATCCGGAAAAATATATCGGCGAGCCGGAAGTCTGGAATGAGACGGAAGAAGATATCCGAAATATCCTGAACGAGCTGAACATTCCGTTTACCGAGGATGTCGGCGAGGCGGCTTTCTACGGACCAAAAGTAGACATTAACGCCAAAAACGTATATGGAAAAGAAGATACCATGATCACGATCCAGTGGGATGCCCTTCTTGCCGAGCAGTTTGATATGTATTTTATTGATGAAAAAGGCGACAAAGTCCGTCCTTACATCATTCACAGAACTTCGATCGGATGCTACGAGAGAACGCTGGCATGGCTGATTGAAAAATATGCCGGTATGTTCCCGACATGGCTTTGCCCGGAGCAGGTTCGCGTGCTTCCGATTTCTGAAAAATATGCAGAGTATGCGGACAGCGTCTGCCAAAAATTGACAGCAAGCGGCGTGGATGCGACCGTGGATAATCGTTCCGAGAAGATTGGATTTAAGATCCGTGAAGCGCGACTGCACCGTATTCCGTATATGCTTATCGTAGGACAGAAAGAGCAGGAGGAAAATAAGGTGTCTCTCCGCAGCCGTTACAAAGGCGACGAGGGTCAGGTGGCTCTGGATGATTTTATCGCGGATATCACAGAAGAGATCCGTACCAAAGAGATCCGCAAGATTGAAGTAAGCGAAGAAAAATAATCGGAAAGGGAGGAGTCTATGGAGACAAAGAAGATAAATGGAAAAGCGGTTGCCTCGCTGATCCTTTCCTGCTTTTCTGTGTTGTGCTGTGTGACCTGGTATTTTGCCATCATCCTCGGAATGGTTGGCGTAGTACTCGGAATCATTGCATATCGTGAGTCGGCAGCCGGTCAGCGGGATCTGGCTGTCGCAGGAATTATCGTGGGAGCAGTCGGAATGTCACTCGGAATCGTTTCCGCGGTGCTTTACATCCTGCTCACAAGCGGTTCGGCTGACAGTTTGCAGCAGACATCGCCGGTATCGCCTTCTGCGATCGGTGTCCCATCGGTAACCCCGTCGCCGGAAGATCTGCCGGAGGATGGCAGCGGCTCGGTAATGTCTGCGGTTCGCCGGCTGCAGATGTGGTTTTAAATAAGAAGGAGGAAAATTATGGAAGAAAATGAACAGAGTGTAGTAATACAGAGTGACAAAAAAGGATTTGGCATCACAGGTCTTGTCCTTGGAGTCATTTCCATTCTCTGCTGTATGTGTTTGGGGGCAGGTCTGGTCTTTTGTATCATCGGTGGAATCTTTTCCATCATCAGTGTCATCAAGGGAAGCGGCACCGGGAGAACACTCGGAATCATCGGGCTTGTACTGAATATTCTGGGACTTGTGCTCAATGCCTTTATGATCGTTTCCTTTGCGATGATGATCGACTGGTCAAATGTCACGGTCGAAAATCTGCAATCCATCAATAATATTGATCCGAACAACGAAAATGAAGTGATGCAGTGGATGCAGCAGTTCTTCCGCGTGGACATTTCATCGTATTGATAATCGGGCAGGCAGACGCCTGCTCCGGGTAATAATAGGGCGGCCGTCAGGCGATGGCCGCTATTATTTTTATGATCCATTGCACCAAAATGAGGAGCACCGCCACATAAACATATTCCAGACGAAACGAAAGCCCGTGAAAACGGAGGTTTGCTGTCTTGCGGAGAATCCGCTCGATTGTCTGTGTCACCATAAAAACAACATATAAAACAGAGCAAAACGGCACGACCGGGTGATAGAAAAACGCATGGATCAGATCGCCCCGCAGAATGGCGGCAAAGGCACGCGTCCCACCGCACCCCGGACACGGAAGACCGGTGACAAAACGAAACAGGCACGGCGGCAGCCACTCGGCAGGCCGGATCCATCCGATGTTGTATAAAAGTGCAAGAATGGTAAAAGGGATAAGCAGAAGCCATCCCACAAAGAACAAAATGTCGTTGACAGAATGTTTTCTGCCGGCGTGGCTTTGAATCGTTGAAAACATAAAATCTCTCCTTTGCAGAAAAGTATAGCAAATAAAGTGAAGAACTGTCAATGAATAAATAGTGCAGCACGATTATTTTGTGCCAGATATATCAATTTATTGACAAAATAACACAATGCATTTTGGGGAGAAATAATGTAAAATTGAAATAATATAAATCGCTGAAAAAGCAGAAGGAGGACACCATGAATCAATCAAAGAAGAAAGTGCTTGCAGTTCTGATGGTAGCTTCAATGGCAATTCCTACGGGGATGGCTCCTGTATCAGATGCGGCAAAAAAAGTCAAATTTAACAAAACCAATATTACAGTTAAAGTTGGCAAAAAAGCAAAAGTCACATTGAAAAATGCGGCAAAAAAAGCAAAGGTAACTTGGAAGATTTCCAATAAGAAAGTTATCAAACTTACCAAAAAGAGCAAAAAGTATGCGGTAGTGAAAGGCGTAAAAAAAGGAACAGCAACGCTGAAAGTGACGTATAAAAAAGGGAAGGTGAAGAAAATTTTAAAATGCAAAGTTAAAGTGGAAAAAGACACAGCGAAAACGACAGCTTCAGTGGCTCCGGTAACAGCAGCGCCAGCAACTTCTGCAGCACCAGCAACGTCTGCAGCACCAGCAACGTCTGCAACACCAGCACCGTCTGCAGCAGTACCAACACCGTCTGCAGCAGCACCAACACAGTCTGTAATGCCAACACCGTCTGCAGCAGTACCAACACCGTCTGCAGCAGCATCAACAGAAATGCCAACAACGGTGCCTGCAACAGCACCATCATTGATAAAAGTTGCTCCAAAAGTGGACAGTAAAGAAACATACAGTTACTTCAATGACTATACTCTTGGTTATGATACCAAAGAAAAGAAAGTCGTTGCTTACAAAAATGGTGAGCAGATGTCCTTGGAAGAGGCAGGTGCCAAAATATATAACAATTTTGGTGACAATGTATTTGAACAGCAGATCGCTTCCAATAATTGGGATACACCGGCAATCAAATTGACAGCACCATTGCAATATACAACAGCAGATGGAACAGTACATGATATTGACAGTATGCTGACAAACTTTGATTTCATCGCTGATCCAACGGCACTGGATAACTCAGATGTTGATGGAAAATTATATGTATATGGAACCAATGAAGGATTTGATTATGCAGATGGAAAATTGGCAGCAAACTCTTACAGCAATCATTCCTTGAGCATTCTTTCCACCTCCGATATGGTAAACTGGACTGATGAAGGTCTTATGGATAATGGAAACCTTACGAATCTTCCGGATTCCGCACTTGCGAAGAACAAAGTGACAAATAAATGGACAACAAAGGCATGGGCACCATCCGCATTGAAGATTGATGGTGACGGCGACGGCGAGGATGAATATTACGTATTTTATACCGATGGTGGTGGCGTTGGGTATGTACGTGGAGACTCACCGGTTGGACCATGGTATGATGATCTTGGAAAGAAATTATTTACTTCCCAGTCTGAGGGATGCAGCGGCGTAAAATGGTGCTTTGACCCGGCGGTTCTTGCGGATGACAAAGGCAACGCTTATGTATACTTTGGCGGTGGAAATGATGAAGAAAAATACGTTCAGACCGGACGTGTATGTAAACTGAAATTCGAAAAGGGTACAGGAAAAGTATCACCGGATGGTGTGCCACAGACTCTGGACACATTCTGCTTCTTTGAAGACGGAGAGATCAACCAGATTGACGGCAAATATATCTATTCTTATTGTACAAACTGGGATGTAAAGAAAGATACACCATATGTAGGTGCAGTACAGATTGCAGCATATATTTCTTCCGATCCGATGAACATCGCGTTCTTCCCGGATAAAGTAGGACAGACCAAATATACAGATGACAAGGGAGTCGCTCATAACTTCCTTGGAACAATTCTTGATAACCCAAGTAAACTGTATGGTGAGACATATAACAACCATCATCATATGCAGAACTTTAAGGGACACAACTACATCTTCTATCACTCAACAGCGTTGAGCAATACGTTGTATCGTGACAGCAAGCAGTATCGTAACCTTCATGTCAACGAGATTGATATTGACATGGATAAAGAGACTATCAATATTGAGCCTTCTTACCAGGGCGCAAAACAGCTTGAAAACTTCAATCCATACACCAATCAGGATGGAAGTGTAAGATATGTTAATGCAACAACAGCTTCTAAGAGTGCCGGTGTGAAATCACTGCGTGATGACCGCACAGTAATGCAGTCTTACAATGGTTCACCGATGGTATTGAATCAGATTGATACCGGTGACTGGACAAAGATCAGTGGAGTAGACTTTGGTGCAAACGGACTTAAGAGCATTAGTGCAGAAATTGCAGCAGCAAATGATGAAGGACAGATTGAAGTTTATCTTGATGATCCAACCGTACCTGCAAACCGCATTGCACGCATTGGCCTTCTTGATACCAAGGGACTTTATGCATTCAGTACAGCAGATATTGAAAAAGAAGTAAAAGGTGTACATGACGTATACTTTGTATTCCGTGGTACTGGTTATAACGTAGCATCTTGGGCATTCTCTGAAAAAGACACACCAGAGCTCCCAGACCTTTCAGCAAGACCAACTGTTGCTCCGATTCCAACAATGCAGCCAAACCTTGTGACAGGATGGAATTCAGACAAAACCGAATACGCTATTCCAATCACAGAAGAAAATGTTGAGACAGAAGGGGGAGCAAGTGCAGAAGTAGATATGTACAACGGACAGGCATCCCTTACTTACAACGGACAGTATCCGGGCGTGTGGTTCAAACTCCCACAGGATGTAAAAGATAATAATTTCCAGACGGTAGAGATTACCTATGAGACAGAGTGCGATGACACAATGTTTGGTTCAGCAATTCGTTACTCTTCTTCGAAAGGGGATGAGGATATTTCCTGGTCCAAAGATGCGCCATTTGCTACAGGCAAACAGACAAAGACGCTGGAATTGAACTTTACAAAGAATTTTAATAAGGTTAAGATTTTTACCCGTGAAAATCCAACCGATGCCAAGATGGTTGTTAAATCTATCGTGCTTAAGAGGAAGGCAGGTGTGGCAATTCCAACGGCAACACCAAAACCAACACCGCTTCCTATGACAGAGACTTTGGATGTAACATACGGCTGGAATGAAGCAAATACAGAGTACACACTGCCACTCAATGAAACGACAGTGACGAATGACGCAGGATGTACCATCGAATTTAATGAAGAAGCAAAGACAGCCACTCTTACTTATGATGGTGCGTATCCGGGAGTATTCTTGAATATGCCGGAAGAATTGACAGATACAAAATTCTCGTCGATTGAGATCAAATACGATCGTCTTGGCGCAGAAGATAAATTTGGATGCACTCCACGATACAAAGATGATCCGGATCAGGATGTTGAAATACAGTGGGCAGGAACCGATGCGCCATTTAATCCGTTAGAACATTCAAAAGTGATTGAGTTGAATAAAGAGAAAGAATTATATCGGTTCAAAATCTTTGGTGCTGGTGCCGATGAGGCAGGATTTATTATCAAAGCAGTTATTTTGAAACGATAAACGAAATATGGTTTAGAAGATCATGATACTATTGTAAAACAAAAGCCGCCGCACGGGTGTTACCCGGTGTGACGGCTTTTAAAATGGTGCGCCCGGCGGCGCACCATTTCGTTATATATAATGTTTATAATTCTTTGCTTTAAGGTGTCAAACTTTTCGAAAATAAGCGGAGTTGTCAAGAAGCAGCATTGGTGGTATAATATAATAAGCATGTAGGTGCGCAAGGTTATGGAAATGGAGGAAAATATATGAGTAAATTTGGATTACGTAAACTAGGGCTGGGGATATTGGTATTTGGAATGGCGGTATGCTGTTATACGGCAGCGCCTGTAAAAGCGGCAGAATCGGATGTGCCGATCAATAACACGACGTTTCTGGATGCCACATTTCGAGAAGATGTTGGTAAATTTGATAAAGACGAAGATGGGATTTTGTCGGAAAGTGAGAGAAACGAAGTAAAGGAAATCGTTGTGAATGGTCGAGAGAGCGGTCGAACAAAAATCACCTCTCTTGCAGGGATCGAGTATTTTCCCAAATTAACTAAATTGGATTGTAGAAACAATCAACTGACGGAATTGGATGTGAGCAAAAATACAGACCTGCAAAAGTTATCTTTTTATGGAAATCAGATCGAAAGTATTGATCTGAGTAAGAATACAGAATTGCTGGTTCTGGACTGTGGAAATAATCCGTTGACGAGCTTAGATGTAAGTCAGAATACGAAATTAACCGAGATGTATTGTTATAATGCAGCACAATTGACAGCTTTGGATGTCAGTAATAAGCCAAATCTGACTACACTGCAGTGCTTTAGCAATAGCCTGACGAGCTTAAATATAAGCGGAGATACCGCATTAGAAACACTAGACTGCCGGCAGAACAGCTTGACAAGTCTGGATATAGGTGACAGTTCGGAATTAACCGACGTATCATGCAGTCAAAATTATATCACAACGCTGGATCTGAGTCGAAATACACAGTTGGAGAAATTGTATTGTGCAAATAATAGTTTAACGACTCTGGATGTCAGCAATAATCTGAACATAACGAGTTTAGATTGTGGAAGTAACAAGTTGACAACACTGGAGTTAAAAGCGAATACAAAACTTGACTATTTGCGTTGTGTATATAATCGTTTGACAAGTTTGGATGTCAGCGCCAATACGGCATTGCAAAGTTTATATACTTCGAATAATACATCACTCAAGAGCCTTGATGTGAGTAAGAATCCGGACTTGATTAATTTGGTCTGCAAAAATAATGGATTGACAAGTCTGGATGTCAGCGCCAATACAAGCTTGTGGATGTTACAATGTTCTAATAATCAATTGAAAAGTCTTGATGTGAGTAAGAATCTGTATCTTAGCACGTTGGAGTGTGACAATAATGAGATTGATGGTCTGGATATCAGGCAAAATTCGAACCTGTCTACCATGGAGTTTTACAATAATCCGATCAAGGTATTAAAAGTAACAGATGGGTATAAGGATAGAACTTTGGAAGCCAGTATCATACTGTATGATACCGTTGAGATCGATATGGGAAAGATTTCCGGCTGGGACGCAGGGAGTATATCAAACATAAACGGCGCAAAAATGGTAGATAATGTTTTGGTATTTAATGATTTAACAGAGGAAGAGATTAGTTCAGGAAAGGCTATTGATAGAGACATTACTTATACTTATGACTGCGGACACAATTGTAGACTGACTGTATATTTATATGTTAGATTGAATAAGTATCAGATAAACTATGAGTTAAATGGTGGAACCAATGCGGAGGCAAACCCGACATCCTACTATCCGGCTGCGAAGACGATCGCACTGGAGGATCCGGTAAAAGAAGGCTACACATTTGATGGCTGGTATAGCGATGCAGCGTTTACATCAAAAATGCCGGAGATACCAAGGGGACATGCTGGAAATATAACGCTCTATGCGAAGTGGACGGAGGTGCCAAAACCAACTCCGACTCCAATTCCGACACCGACGGCAGTGCCAACTCCGACTATAGCACCGACGGCAGCACCGACAGTAACCCCAACGGCAGTGCCAACACAGCAGCCAACGGCGGCACCAACAGTAACACCAACGGCGACACCAACTCCGATACCGACGGCAGTGCCAACTCCAACTATAGCCCCGACGGCAGCGCCGACAGTAACCCCAACGGCAGTGCCAACACAGCAGCCAACGGCGGCACCAACCGCAATGCCGACAGTAACTCCAACGGCAGTGCCAACACAGCAGCCAACGGCGGCACCAACCGCAATGCCGACAGTAACTCCAACGGCAGTGCCAACACAGCAGCCAACGGCGGTGCCAACCGTAGCTCCGACGACAGAACCAACACAGCAGCCAACAGCGGTGCCAACCGTAGCTCCAACGATAGAACCAACACAGCAGCCGACGGCAGCACCAACGCAACAGCCGGTCGTGGGACCAACACAGCAGCCATCTGCAGCACCAACACAGACGCCAACGGCGGCACCGACACAGCAGCCAACGACAGCACCAATCAGCACCAAAGCTCCGGCAGAGGAAGTGAAAGAAGAAGGAACGACCCTGCAGGACAGCAAAGGCTCAACGTATAAGGTAACGAATGGCGATGCGGCGATGCCGGAAGTGGAATATGAAGAACCCGCAGAAGACGCCAAAGGAAAAGTGAAAGTTCCTGCATTTGTAAAAGTTGATGGTGTCGTCTACCGTGTGACATCTGTTTCCGACAAGGCATTTAAGAAAAACAATAAAGTAACGAAGATCATCATCGGAAAGAATGTTACAAAAATTGGAAAGAAAGCATTTTACAAATGTAAGAAGCTGAAACTGCTTGTCATTAAGAGCAGGAAGCTGAAAGCAAAGAATGTTGCCAAGAACGCATTTAAAGGCATTACCAAGAAAACGACAGTGAAAGTGCCAAAATGCAAGATTAAGGAATATCGGAAACTGCTGCGGAAAAAAGGACTCAGCAATAAAGTAAAAGCGATAAAACGAGTTTATAGTACGCAGGAAGTGTAATGTTAAATATGTTGATTAAAGTCAGCTTACATGCTTGAAAGTTTTCGTGTGGTAAAACAGGAGGTGAGACGATGCCGGAACCGGTTCAAAATGTAATGTATTTATTCTCGCAAGAGGTAAGAAAAATCTTAGGAGAAGATTTAAGGAAAGTCATTGTATATGGTTCATATGCGAGAGGCGACTTTAATGAGGACTCTGACGTGGATGTCATGGTTCTGACATCTCTTGCTGAAAGTGAAATAAAGCCAATTGAGTATAGACTATATGATATTGCGTTTGACTTTCTTATGGAATATGGAGTAGACATCAGTGTTATTGTAAAGAACGAAGAACATTTCAAGTATTGGTTGGGAGCGTTGCCGTTTTATGATAATGTTGAGAAGGAAGGAGTAGTTATAAGAGTTTAGAAAATAAGAAAAAACCTGTTGTCAAGTGATAAAAGTTTATGGGTATGGCAAGTTTATACCTTGCCATACAAACTTTCTGATATAATGAAGCATGCTGATGCATGCGCATGTCATCAAGCTTCGCTTGGTGACATGATATAATATGTTTTTACATCTTTGCTTTATAGAAAAAATAAGTCCCTGCTTTTACTATGAGGGATTTAGAACACCGTCGGTACATAGAGGGCGTAGTTTGCCCTCATGTACCGCTACGAGTGTTCTCTAAGCGCAAGCGGTCCCGAATGGAAAAGCAGGGACTTATTTTTCTAAAAGTAAAACTGAAAAAACCCCTCATGTACCGCTACGAGTGTTCTCTAAGCGCAAGCGGTCCCGAATGGAAAAGCAGGGACTTATTTTTCTAAAAGTAAAACTGAAAAAAAACTTGACATCCCCCTAAATCCATGATATGATAGCAAAGGTGTAAAAAGCAGAGTTATCCACTCTCACCTTGCCGCAATTGCGCGCGCAATGGTCAAACCAATTTTTTCATACATTTGAATGAAGAATTTCTGTGGATAGCTGGCTTTAAAAACAGTTATCTTTTTTTATTTCATTTGGAGGTGCGAATCATCAGCGAATTAATGATTAATGAGCAGATCCGTGACAAAGAAGTACGCGTGATCGGCCAGGACGGAGAACAGCTTGGAATTATGTCAGCCAAAGAGGCTTATTTGATGGCAAAAAATGCAGAACTTGATCTGGTTAAGATTGCCCCGGGTGCCAAACCACCGGTATGCAAGATTATCAATTACGGAAAATACCGTTATGAGCAGGCTAGACGTGAAAAGGAAGCAAAGAAGAAACAAAAAACCATCGATGTGAAAGAAATTCGTCTTTCACCAAACATTGATACCAACGATTTGAATACCAAATCCAATCAGGCTCGTAAATTCCTGTCCAAGGGAGACAAAGTAAAGGTTACGCTTCGTTTCCGCGGTCGTGAGATGGCACATAAGGATGTTGGCCGTGAAGTGCTCAATGCATTTTTCGAGAAATTGGAAGATGTGGCAGTGATCGACAAAGATCCGAAGATGGAAGGAAGAAGCATGATCATGTTTTTAACAGCCGCAAAATAATGATAGAGTTTTGAACGCTATCAAATATAAATGGAGGAATACATTATGGCAAATCAGAAAATGAAAACAAAAAGAGCCGCTGCAAAGCGATTCAAAGTAACTGGAACAGGTAAACTGGTTCGTAATAAGGCATACAAAAGCCACATTTTGACAAAGAAAACAACAAAGAGAAAAAGAAATCTTAGAAAATCAACTGTAGTTGATGAGACAAACGTTAAGACAATGAAAAAGATTATGCCTTACGCATAATATCGGTTACTTGAACGCAATTAGGAGGTAAATAAAAATGGCTAGAATTAAAGGCGGATTAAACGCAAAGAAAAAACATAAAAGAGTTTTGAAGTTAGCAAAGGGTTACAGAGGCGCAAGATCCAAACAGTATCGTGTTGCAAAACAGTCTGTTATGCGTGCTTTGGAGACATCTTATACAGGTAGAAAACAGAGAAAGAGACAGTTCAGACAGCTTTGGATCGCTCGTATCAACGCAGCTGCCCGCATCAATGGACTTTCTTACAGCAAATTCATGCATGGTTTGAAACTGGCAAGTGTTGATGTAAACCGTAAAATGCTTTCTGAGATGGCAATCAGCGATCCGGAAGGATTTGCAACATTGGTAGAAGTTGCAAAAAGCAAACTTGCATAAGACAGAACAATAACAATGAATCATAAGGGTACTTCAGATATTGAGGTGCCCTTTCTATTTGACTTAAGGGGGAAATGACATGGCATCGCAAAAAAATAGAAAACAACTGGTATGGCTTCTTTTGACAGCTTTATTTTTCACGAAAATGCCTGTAAATGAGGCAAAAGCGCAGACGACACTTCCATCCGGGACACCATATCCTGCATTCTCATCCGCGCTGTCGCAAATGCCGACTATAACTGTAGAACCAAATATGCCATTATATACACCGGCCGGCATATCTCCGACACCATCTGCCGGAGTGCTTCCTTCGATGACACCAACTGTCACGCCGGCAGCGACGTCATTTACCCTGTTAAATAAAAATGTCTCGAAGCATGTCAGCAAAAAGAAAGTGCAATATCAGATCCATTCGTATGTGACGGACACTGTGGCGTTGAAAACATCATTGAAAGCCACATTTGAACCGATTGGCGAGACCGTTTCGCTGTGCCGCCGCGGAATATTGAAAATAGAAAAAAACGGACAGGTAAAATGCTTGAAAAAAGGGCAGTCCGAGGCACAGAACTGTCAGATAAAGGTGACAGAAGCAGGGGGAGAGCGAACCTTTACCGTAAAAATCCGATTCGATAAGAAATTGAAAAATAAAGGGAAAAGTGCGGAACTTGTGTATCAGGGAAAACAGGCCCGGATACGCACAAATTATAAAATGAGCCGTTTGACATTGACCTCGTCCAACAAAAAGGCAGCAACCGTTGATAAAAAGGGAAAGATTACGGCGCGCAAAAAAGGAAAGACGACCATAAGTGTAAAAGTCAAAGGCTCTGAAAAAAATGAGATTAAAATATGTATCACGGTAAAAGAGGAGCCGTGGATCGTCAATATCAAAGACAGCAAGTATACGTATGAGGACATGACGTCAGATCTCAGAAAACTTGCGTGGAAATACCGAGGGAAAGCCTCTTTGCAGAATATCGGAACCAGCGAAGACGGGCGTGCGATCTGGTGCCTCCGCATCGGAAGTCCGTATGCTTCCCAAAAATATCTGATCAATGGTGGAATTCATGCGAGAGAATGGCTCAACTGCCAGATGCTCACACACAAAAGTGAAGAAATTTTGCGGGAATACGCGGATTACAAGAGTGCGCTTAAAGGGAAATGCATTTATATCATTCCGATGATCAATCCGGACGGCGTAACCATTTCCCAATTTGGTTTTGATGCCATCCGCAATCCCAAACTGCGGAAAATCTGTAAAAAGACGAAAAATTCCGCACGGACATGGAAAGGCAACGCCCGTGGGGTAAACTTAAACTTTAACTGTCCGGGCGGCTGGAATAAAAAAGGAAAATCAAAAAAGGCGGACGGACTTTCTTATCCGGGGAAAAAGGCGGCATCCGAAAAGGAAACCCGTGTGATGATGAACTTTGTCAATCGTAATTCGGGCTGGAAGGCATCCCTGAATTATCATTCCACCGGAAGTATTCTGTATTGGAACTACAATGTAGAATCCGAAGCGTCGCTCTATGAACGCCAAAAAGCGCTTGCAACAAAAGTAAACGGATTTACACACTACCGCCTGATGCCAAAATCCATCAGTACCGATCCGAACGGTGGATTTGGGGACTGGCTCATTTACAATAAGAAAATACCGAATGTGACCGTGGAAACCGGCTCTGTCATGGCGCCGCTGCCACATTCCCAGATGAAAAAAATACAGAAGGAAAATAGCAAACTTTTGAGTTGGTTTGTAAAACAATAAATGCCAAAAAGGTCAAAAAGACCGCCTTATACATCATAGATTTTGTTGCCGGATATTGGTAAACTTTTTGTAAAATATTGTGATGTATGTAAGGAGGTTTACGAAATGAACAAAAAAATGTTTACAAAGACAACAGCTATGCTCTTGGCAGCGGCTGTCGTTGCGTCGGGAATTCCGGCAAATGAAACGGAAGCTGCCAAAAAGCCGAAACTCAGCAAGACAAAAATTTCAGTTCGGGTTGGAGGCAGCAAAAAAGTTACGATTAAAAATGCCAAAAAAATCAAATGTAAAATGAAAGCAAAGGCAAAGAAAGTCGTAAAGATCACGAAAAAATCTGCGAAAGGTCTTACGGTAAAAGGGCTTAAAGCAGGAAAAGCGAAAATTAATGTGACCATGATCAATGGGAAAAAGAGAGTGAAAAAGACTCTCGTTGTTACAGTAAAATCTGTAAAAGCGCCGGAAGCAAGTAAAGCGCCGGAAGCAAGTAAAGCGCCGGGAGTAAGCAAAGCGCCGGGAGCAAGCAAAGCGCCGGGAGCAAGCAAGGCACCGGAAACAAGCAAGGCACCGGAAACGAGCAAGGCACCGGAAACAAGCAAGGCACCGGAAACAAGCAAGGCACCGGAAACAAGTCAGGCACCGGAAACAAGTCAGGCACCGGAAACAAGCAAGGCACCGGAAACAAGCAAGGCACCGGAAACAAGCAAGGCACCGGAAGAAAGCAAGGCACCGGAAGCAAGCAAAGCGCCGGAAGCAAGCAAAGCGCCGGAAGCAAGCAAAGCGCCGGAAGCAAGCAAAGTGCCGGAAGCAAGTAAAGCGCCGGAAGCAAGCAAGGCACCGGAAGAAAGCAAGGCACCGGAGACAAGCAAGGCACCGGAAGAAAGCAAGGCACCGGAGACAAGCAAGGCACCGGAGACAAGCCAGGCACCGGAAACGAGCCAGACACCGACAGAAGCACCAAAAGCACTTGTGATTGAGGGGGATGCCCTTGGAGAAAGTGCAAATTTTGCGTATAAGGCAAATGGGGCGGCGCAGTATCAGTCTGTTGGTATTTTTGAGATTGACAAAACAAGTCTAACAAAAGACAGCACCATTACATTGACATATGAAGCAAAAGAAGGGGATACAGACGTTGCTGACAGCCAGAAGTTTAATGTGGGACTGAAAACAGGAGATAAATGGGATTCACCCAAGGTTTGTGATGTATATGGCCAGTCAGGGGGAAAGATTGAAATCTCTATGGATAGCACAAAAATGGACAAAATCAATGCCGGAGAGAAATTGTATATGCATGTTTCCACCGCGACAGCCGGTTTCAAAGGAACCTTTACGTATACGAGTGTAAAAGCCGGTGCAGAAAGCCTTGTAAAAGAACTTCCTTCTGCTTATACATATGTGGAAAGCGGATTGAATCAATATGCAGCAACGGCAAAAGTAAATCTGCCGGCAGACATTGATTTTAACAAATACAAAACTTGCCGCATTGACTTTACGGCGTCGGATCTTTCTTTTGAATTCCACGGAATCGTAGGTCATAAAGTGAACGGAAAAGAAGTGGCGGATCCACAGTATGGCGTAGTATCTAAGGGAATGTTCCAAATTACATTGAATAATGTATTGAAAGAGAACGGAACGGATCCGTTTGTCGTTATCAATGCCGGAAAAGGCGGTTATGCAGGAAAAGTTAAAATCTTGCGTGTGGCACTTTTACCGGAAGGACAGACGGTGCCGGATATTACAATTGAGCCGATTGCGCCTGCCGAAACACCGAAGCCATCCGAACCGGCAACGCCGGACATAGAGACATCGGGAGCAGATACGTCAAGCGTCGAAACACAGGATGTTACGAAGTCGGAAGAGACAAAATTGGTGCTGGAAGGGGATGCCCTTGGAGAAGGAGCTTCTTTTACTTACGTGCCAAATGGATTCGCTCAGTATAGTTCGATGGGAGTCTTTGAAATTGATAAGACAAAATTATCATCTGCCGGATGTAAAATTGTATTGAATTATAAAGCTGTGGAGGGTGATACGGATGTTACAGCCACACAGGGATTCAATATTGGATTAAAAACGGGAGATAAATGGGATTCGCCGCGTGTTCTGGATACCTATGAGAAAAAAGGAGGAAACGTTGAGATAGAAGTAAATGAAGAAGCTCTTGCCAAAATTGGAACAGAGGATAAAGTGTATATGCATGTTTCTACAGCAACGGCAGGATTCAAAGGCACATTTACCTATAAATCCATTATGGTGGGAGATGACAACTTGGTGAGCACACTTCCGAATTCTGTAAGCTATGTAGAACGCGGCATGAAACAGTATGCGCCTACAGCAAAAGTGTCATTGCCGGAAGATGTCGATTTTTCAAAATACAGCACTTGCCGAATTGAATTTACGGCATCGGATCCAGCATTTGAGTTCCATGGAATTGTGGGACATAAAGTAGAGGGTAAAGAAGTGACAGATGTGAAATATGGCGCGAACGAAGAAGGTGTACTTATTGTAAATCTGAATAATGTTAAGAGTGCAAAAGGAACCGCTCCATTTGTCGTAATCAATGCCGGAAAAGACGGATATACCGGAAGTGTTACAATAACAAAAATTATTTTTGAAAAATAATTAACAAAAATCAAAAAAATCCTTGACAGAAGGAAAATTATTTGATACAATAGTCAAGCAGTCAAGTCGTGGATGCGGCTTGACTGTGGTATGCGGAGTTGCTGGAATTGGCAGACAGGCATGACTAAGGATCATGTGTCTCTAAGACGTGTGGGTTCAAGTCCCATACTCCGCATGAAAGAGCAAATGCGTTATGTGTTTGCTCTTTTTGTGTTATAGCAGTAAATGAAAGGAAGGGAATAACAAATGAAATTACGTGTATTAGCCGCAGGATTGATCATGGGTGTAATGCTGACAGGAGGAGTGACACAGGCAGGTGTGGCGCAGGCGGCCAAAGGTGGACAGAAAGTCGTAGCCATTGATGCCGGCCATCAGCTGCGCGGCAACAGTTCCCTGGAACCAAACGGCCCGGGCTCTTCGACGAAAAAGGCGAAAGTGACATCGGGAACCTCCGGAAAAGCGAGTGGTCTCGGAGAATATCAATTAAACCTGCAGGTGGCAAAAAAAGTAAAAAAAGAATTGGTGGCAAGAGGATATAAAGTGGTTATGGTGCGTACGAAGCACAACGTAAACATTTCCAATGTAGAGCGAGCCAAAGTGGCAAATAGGGCAAATGCCGATGCGTTTATCCGCATTCATGCGAACTCTTCGGAAAGTGCTTCGGTAAGCGGTGCATTGTCAATCGCTCCGACAGGAAACAACAAATATATGTCGAAAAAGGTGCGCAAAGCCAGCCAGAAATTTTCTAAGAAAATGATCCAGAAATATTGTGCGGCAACAGGTGCCAAAAACCGCGGCGTAATGTATACGGACACGATGACGGGTATTAACTGGTGCAAAGTCCCGGTGACGATCATTGAGATGGGATTTATGAGCAACCGCGCTGAAGACCGGAAGATGGCATCGGCTTCTTATCAGAAAAAGATGGTAAAAGGAATTGCCGATGGTGTTGATGCGTTTTTACAGTAAAAATCATTGCTTGTCACTAAAAAATGTGATACAATGAAAAAGGGAAAACCCTATGAAAATTGCAAAATCGCAGGAGGAATTTAAAGATGTCATTGTTACAAGAATGGCGTGAGTACGCATATAGTGAAGAAATGCAGAATTCAAAAGAGGGAGAGCAGCTTTGGAACAACTACTTCCAATTGGAAAAAGGCATTTATGAGAAACTTTTGGCAAATCCGGAAGAAGTTGTCACCGGAACCGTAGAAGGGCTGGCAGAAAAGTACGAAGTGCCGCTTTCTATGATGGTTGGATTCCTGGATGGGATCAACGACAGTTTGAAAGAGCCAAACCCAATCGAAACGATGGAAAAAGATACCGAAGTAAAATTGGATATTGACTGTGAAAAATTGTATTATAATATGGTGGACTGCAACGCAGAATGGCTTTATAAGATGCCGGAGTGGGACAAGATCCTCAGTGAAGAGCGCAGAAAAGAATTGTACCGCAGTCAGAAAAATTCCGGTACGATCCGCCGCGAATCACCAAAAATTGGAAGAAATGATCCGTGCCCATGCGGAAGCGGCAAAAAATATAAAAAATGTTGTGGACGATAAGTCTGTGTAAGCAGACCCAAAATAAAAAATGAAATGGAGGAAGAAAGATGTTAGTTTCAGCAGAAGAGATGCTTAAAAAAGCAAAAGCAGGTAAATATGCAGTAGGTCAGTTTAACATCAACAACCTGGAGTGGACAAAATCCATTCTCCTCACAGCACAGGAGTGCAATTCACCGGTTATCCTTGGTGTATCTGAGGGAGCCGGAAAATATATGTGTGGATACAAAACGGTTGTAGGCATGGTAAACGGTATGCTAGAAGAGCTGAATATCACAGTTCCGGTTGCCCTTCACCTTGACCACGGCAGCTACGAAGGTGCCAAAGCCTGTATCGAAGCAGGATTTTCATCAATCATGTTTGACGGATCTCATTATCCGATCGAAGAAAATGTGGCAAAGACCAAAGAACTCGTAGCAATCTGTAAAGAAAAAGGAATGTCGATCGAAGCAGAAGTTGGTTCCATCGGTGGAGAAGAAGATGGTGTTATCGGAGCCGGCGAATGTGCAGATCCAAAAGAATGTAAGATGATCGCTGACCTTGGTGTAACGATGCTGGCAGCAGGAATCGGAAATATTCACGGAAAATATCCGGAAAACTGGGCAGGACTCAGCTTTGAGACATTGGATGCGGTTCAGCAGCTGACTGGAGAAATGCCACTCGTACTTCACGGAGGTACAGGCATTCCGGAAGATATGATCAAAAAGGCAATCAGCCTTGGCGTATCCAAGATCAATGTAAATACCGAGTGTCAGCTTTCTTTCGCAGAAGCAACACGTAAGTACATTGAAGCAGGAAAGGATCTCGAAGGAAAAGGATTTGACCCTCGTAAACTTCTTGCTCCGGGAGCAGAGGCAATCAAAGCGACTGTAAAAGAAAAAATGGAATTATTTGGTTCTGTTGGAAAAGCTTGAATTGTATAACAATTCGAAAATCGCAGATACTATCTCCTGTAACAAAACATTGCTGACAGGAGGGTTTAAAAATGGCGAAAAACTTTTTAGACGATTACGATTCAAATCAAAACAGTACAAATAGTACAAACAGCTCAAACAGTTCAAAGAATAAGGCAAAAAACCGCGCACAGAATTCTTCCAGAAACAGTTCTAAGAATTCATCGAACGCATCCAATTCATCGAATGCGTCAAATGCGTCAAACGCTTCCAATTCTACGAACAGTTCCAATTGTCACCATGACAATTAAGAGGTTGTACTAACTGTAAAAAGAACAAACGGGCCGTCACCATAAAAGGAGGCGGCCTTTTTTACTGCACAAGGCGGAAAAGCGGATTCGCTCAGGAAGACCGGCACATTTTGTCGAAAAAACGCATACAATAAAAGAAAAAGAACGTGATACTATGAGTTTTTCGATTATCTCGATCCGTCAGCTGGCTTCGTGGCAGGCAAGAGAAGGGACGATTCTCATTGATTTACGGGAACGCGAAGAGTATCAGGAAGAGCACATCAAGGGAGCGGTCAATATTCCGTACGAACGATGGGAACGGGAAAAAGAGGAGTGGCGGCATCAGTTTACGTATTTGATCTTTTACTGTGACCGCGGGAACCAGAGCATGTATGCCGCCAGGGAAATGAACCGGCTGGGATATCATGCAGCAAGTATTGCCGGCGGCTTCGAAAGCTACCGGATATGGAAAAAGAAAGGAAAATAAGAGTACGATGGGCAAAGAAATATTTGAGTTAACTGCGCCTTGCCATTTTGGCATGGAAGCCGTATTAAAACGGGAGATTAACGATCTTGGATATGAGATCTCAAAAGTGGAAAATGGAAAAGTCACCTTTCTGGCGGATGCCGAGGGAATCTGCCGCGGAAATATTTTCCTCCGCACAACGGAACGGATTCTGCTCAAAGTGGCAGAATTTAAGGCAGAGACATTTGATGAATTATTTGAAGCCTGCAAGGCAATCCCCTGGGAACGTTATATTCCGGAAAATGGAAAATTCTGGGTAACAAAAGCAACCTCCGTCAATAGTAAATTATTCAGCCCATCCGACATACAGCGCATTGTCAAGAAAGCGATGGTGGAGAGCCTCAAACGGACGTATCAGGTCAGCTGGTTTGCCGAAGACGGCGCCTTGTATCCGCTCCGCATCAACATTATGAAAGACATTGTGACCGTATCACTTGACACGACGGGAGTGTCGCTGCACAAACGCGGTTACCGTCGATACACCGCACCGGCGCCAGTGACGGAAACGCTGGCGGCGGCGATGCTCCTGCTTTCTCCGTGGAAAAAGGACCGCATTCTCGTCGATCCATTTTGCGGAAGCGGTACGATCCCAATCGAGGCGGCCATGATCGCGTGCCGGATCGCGCCGGGATTAAACCGCGAATTTTTGTCCGAAGAATGGGACAACCTGATCCCGAAAAAAGAATGGTACGGTGTCGTGGAAGAAGCACAGGATATGGTCTGCGCGGACGCCGAAGTGCAGATTCAGGGCTACGATATCGACGACGAGGTGCTCAAAATGGCGCGTGCCAATGCAGCGCTTGCCGGCGTGGAGGACAAGATTCATTTCCAGCGCCGTGATATCATCAATTTCAGTTCGCCGAAAAAATACGGCTTTGTCGTTTCCAATCCGCCGTACGGCGAGCGTCTTTCCGACAAAAAACAGATGGAAATGCTGTACCGCAGCATCGGCCAGATCATCAAGGAAAATGATACGTGGTCATTTTTCCTTTTGAGCGGTTACGAAGAGGCTCAGAAAATGATCGGCAAAAAGGCGGACAAAAACCGCAAGATCTACAACGGTATGATGAAAACGTATCTTTACCAATATATGGGAATTAAACCGCCCAAAAGAACGGCAAAGGATCAGCAAAAATAGTAAAAATATCCCGAAAGTGCTTGCGCTTTTCGCAGATAACAGATATACTAGTCGTATTAGGGTCGAAATTTGACCTAAATTTTTACACAGGGAATGAAACAAATGGGAAAAAAATTGATATTTGCAACACACAATCAGGGAAAGGTTGTGGAGATCAAACAGATTTTGGGAGAAGGCTACGATGTATTTTCTCTCAAAGACCTTGATATCCATACGGAGATCGAGGAAAACGGAACGTCTTTTGAAGAAAATGCCATCATCAAAGCGAAGGCAATCTGCGAGATGACGGGCGAGATGGTTCTGGCAGACGATTCCGGATTTGAAGTAGATTATCTGAATGGCGAGCCGGGAATCTATTCGGCGCGTTATCTCGGCGAGGATACGTCGTATGACATCAAAAATGCCGACCTTCTCAAGCGCTGTGAAGGGGTGCCGGAAGAACAACGCGATGCGCGTTTTGTCTGTGTGATCGCCTGCGCGTATCCGGACGGCAATGTCGTAACGACCAAAGGTGTGATCGAGGGCAAACTGGCGCACGAACCAAAAGGTACGCATGGTTTCGGCTACGATCCGATCTTTTATCTGCCGGAGCGCGGCTGTACAACCGGAGAATTGCTGCCGGAGGAGAAAAATAAGATCAGCCACCGGGGCATCGCACTCCGAAAGATGGTTGAAAAGTTAAACGAACAGGCATAATGTGGGAGGAAAAAATGGCAAAATACATTGTTTTTAGTGATTCACATGGCAAAAATGACCGGATGTACGATATCATCCGTCAAAACCAGGATCAGATTGACGGACTATTTCACCTCGGTGATGTAGCAGATGCTGCAGAGGACCTCAGCCTGATGGTCAAAGGCCCGGTTTACATCGTTCGCGGAAACTGCGACACGTATTCGAGCCTGCGCACGGAAAATGTGTTCCGGCTGCACGGCCACCGGATCGCGATGACGCACGGCCACAATCAGCATGTCGAACGCGGCGTCGATATTTTGAAATACTGGGCGCTTCAAAATGAGGCAGACGTTGTCCTTTACGGGCACACGCATGTGCCTTTTGTCGAGCAGAGCAGCCAGATGACAATCCTCAATCCCGGCAGCATTTCACGCCCGCGCCAAAGTGGATTTGAATGTACATATGCCTGGATGGAATTCCTGCCAAATGGCGAGATTTCCATTGAAATTGTAAAACTTCCCAAATAAGCAATCAAAAAATAGAAAACGAAATTACAAAACAAAATTTCAAAACAAAGTTACAAAACAAAATTTGAATGAAAATTGAAAGGAAAATAATTATGTTAAAGAAAATGTTACTTGTCGGACTGATCTCAATGGTTCCGATCATTGAACTTCGTGGAGCAATCCCTTACGCTGTACTCTGGGATGCACAGCCGCTCTGGCTTGCCATTCTCATTGCCGTGATCGGAAACATGATCCCGGTGCCATTCATCTACCTGTTTGCAAGAAAAGTCCTCGTCTGGGGAGCGGACAAGCCTATAATCGGCAAGTTCTTTAGCTTCTGCCTCGAAAAAGGCGAAAAAGGTGGTAGAAAACTGCAGGAGAAAGCAGGACAAGGTCTGTTTATAGCACTTCTCTTGTTTGTCGGCATTCCTCTTCCGGGAACGGGCGCATGGACAGGAACCCTTGCAGCCAGCATCCTTGACATGGGATTCAAAAAGAGTGTCCTCGCCTGCATGGGCGGCGTACTGGTGGCTGGAACGATTATGTTCTGCCTGAGTTTCTTCGCCAGAGGAACCTTTATGGCGCTGTTTGGATAAGGGTGGCTGTAATTATGAGATTATTGTGGGTGAAAATAGTTTGAAAAAAATGAAAAAAACTATTGACAAAAAGGCAGACACCATATATAATAGTCAATGGTGCTGCTGATAAGCGATACACCAAATGGGATCTTAGCTCAGCTGGGAGAGCATCTGCCTTACAAGCAGAGGGTCACAGGTTCGAGCCCTGTAGGTCCCATTTATCACTAAAAAGCAGCTTCACAATATATGGCGGGATAGCTCAGTTGGCGAGAGCACACGGTTCATACCCGTGGTGTCGGGGGTTCAAATCCCTTTCCCGCTACTAAAAAAGAATGTTGAAAGACATTCTTTTTTTGTGCGCAAAAAGGAGTAACTGATTTGAGAGGAGTCGCACGAAAAGGCAACGAAATCAAGAGAAACCATCCATCTACGTTGCCTTTTCCCCAGCCAACAAGCCCCAAAGGCAACGAAAAAAGAAGAAACCATCCATTTACGTTGCCTTTCCCGCGCTGGAGAAGCCCCAAAGGCAACGAAAAAAGAAGAAACCATCCATCTACGTTGCCTTTTCCCTGCTGGAGAAGTCCCAAAGGCAACGAAAAAAGAAGAAACCATCAATCTAGGTTGCCTTTCCCGCGCTGGAGAAGCCCCAAAGGCAACGAAAACGAGAGAAACCATCAATCTAGGTTGCCTTTCCCGCGCTGGAGAAGCCCCAAAGGCAACGAAATCAAGACAAACCATCCATTTACGTTGCCTTTCCCGCGCCGCCTAAGCCCCAAAGGCAACGAAATCAAGAGAAACCATCTATCTACGTTGCCTTTTCCGCGCTGGAGAAGCCCCAAAGGCAACGAAATTAAGAGAAACCACCCATCTACGTTGCCTTTCCCGCGCTGGAGAAGCCTCAAAGGCAACGAAAAAAGAAGAAACCATCCATTTACGTTGCCTTTCCCGCACTGGAGAAGCCCCAAAGGCAACGAAATCAAGAGAAACCATCCATTTACGTTGCCTTTCCCGCGCCACCTAAGCCCCAAAGGCAACGAAATCAAGAGAAACCATCCATTTACGTTGCCTTTTCCCCAGCCAACAAGCCTCAAAGGCAACGAAATTGAGAGGAAAAGTCCATCTATGTTGCCTTTTCCCTGCTGGAGAAGCCCCAAAGGCAACGAAATTGAGAGAAACAATCCATCTACGTTGCCTTTTGCACGCCGCCCAAGCCCCAAAGGCAACGAAATCAAGAGAAACAATCCATCTACGTTGCCTTTTGCACGCCGCCCAAGCTCCAAAGGCAGCCAAAAAAGAAGAAACCCTCCATCCCCCAGGCTGCCTCTAACTCCAACTCCACCCCAAAAACAGGAAAAGCCATCCAAACTCCCAAAACCTCTTGAATCTTCCCCGCTTTTTTGTTATCATGTAACTATTCAGGTATGGTTGCGATTTTGTAAAAAGATAAGTACTAGGAGGCATGCATATGCGGATTGGAATGGGTTATGACGTACATCGTCTGGTCGAAGAGCGTGAATTGATCATAGGGGGAGAAAAAATAGAATACGAGTATGGGCTGCTGGGACATTCGGACGCAGATGTGCTGCTTCATGCGGTGATGGATGCCTTGCTGGGAGCGGCGGCACTCGGCGACATCGGGACACATTTTCCGGATAGCGATGAGCGGTACAGAGGCATATCCAGCCTGCGGCTGCTGGCGTATGTGGATCAGTTGCTGGAAGAAAATGGATATTCGGTGGGAAACATCGACGCGACGATCATTGCGCAAAAGCCGAAAATGGCGCCGTATATTCCGAAGATGCGGGAAAATATTGCATCGACACTTGGACTGGAATTAAACCGGGTCAATGTAAAAGCGACGACAGAAGAGGGGCTGGGATTTACCGGAAGCGGCGAAGGGATTTCGGCGCAGGCGGTATGCATTTTAGAATGACAGCAAAGGAGCCTGACTATGAACCATAGGCAATTGTGGAAAAAAATATTTGGCGACAACGACGCTTATATTGATTTCTATTTTAAAGAAAGAGCGGATCATACCGTGGTATATTCGAAATACGAAGGACATGATCTGGTCAGCATGATATTTTTCAATTATTACACACTGGTGATCGAAGGAGAAAAAGTGAAATGCCCTTATATAGAGGGGGTTGCGACAGCGCCGGAATGGCGTCACAGAGGATTTATGAAGACGCTTCTTTACCAGGGCATGATGGACGCAAGAAACGAGGGGGCGCCGTATGCGTTCCTTTCGCCGGCAAATGTGGAAATATATAAACCGTTCGGGTTTGAGGGCGTTTATTACCGCAAGCAGATTGAGGTGAAGGGCAGACGCCATCGCTGGTATCAGGCCGGATCCTTTTCCCATCTAGACATTCAGCTCAAAGAGCGGGCGGTAGAATTTGTCAATGCCCAGCTGTATGCGAGTGAATTTAACGCGTATATATACCGCGACGTCCGATATTATGATACTTTGATGAAAGAGACGAAGACGCTTGGCGGAAAAGTAGTGGTTCTGCGGAACGAATTCATGATCCACGGTGTTGCCGTGCTGACACATGAAGAAGACAGGTACGAGGTGCAGGAAATGATCTGCGCGCCGGAGGATGCTGTAAAAGTGGTGGAGTCACTGCGGCATTATCTTGGAGTTAGCGAAGACGAACCTGTGCTTTTTGAAGATGGGTATTTTTTACAGGATGTAAAAGGGGAAGGTGTTGCCGTACGGCTGACGGAAAAGCCGTATATTATGGCGCGGGCGCTGACGGACGATGGCGACGCTCAAAAATTGAACTGGTACATTAACGATATAACATAAAGATGGTTTCGACGACCTGCCGCCGAGTGGAAGTGAGGGGCAGCACGTATTAGTACGAGAGGAGACAAAGATGGAAAAACAGGAAAATGAACTGCGCCTGGAAGGACGCCACAGCGTCATGGAAGCATTTCGCGCAGGACAATTGATAGAACGATTATTTGTATTAAAAGGCTGCCAGGACGGCCCGGTTCTGAGCATTTTGCGTGAGGCAAAAAAAGCGGGCGTTATGGTGGATTTTGTGCCAAAAGAACGGCTGGATCATATGAGCGAGACCGGGAAACATCAGGGCGTAATCGCGAATCTGTCCGCATTTCGCTACAGCACGGTGGAAGATATGTTTGCACTGGCGGAAAAACGAGGAGAAGATCCGTTCTTCTTCCTTTTGGATGGGATAGAGGATCCGCATAATCTGGGAGCGATCATTCGTACTGCCAACCTGGCAGGGGCGCATGGGGTTATCATACCAAAACGCCGCGCCGTTGGCTTGACGGCGACCGTAGTCAAAGCGTCTGCCGGTGCGATCCATTATACGCCGGTGGCAAAAGTAACCAATCTTTCCGCGGAGATGGAACGGCTGAAAGAACGTGGTTTGTGGTTTGTCTGCGCCGATATGGACGGCGAGATCATGTACCGCAACAATCTCAAAGGACCGATCGGACTTGTAATCGGAAACGAGGGAGCCGGCGTGTCGCAGCTGGTGCGAAAACACTGTGATTACGTGGCGAGTATCCCGATGGCGGGAGATATCGATTCTTTAAATGCATCCGTGGCAGCGGGCGTGCTGGCGTATGAGATTGTGCGCCAGAGAAAGGGATTTTGATAAAAAATGCAGGAAAGAAGATATGATACGCTTACAGATGAAGAAATCATCTGCTGCATCCGTGGAGGAGACAAAGAAGGGACAGACTATTTGCTCGAAAAGTACAAAAACCTGGTGCGAAAAAAAGCGCGGGCGTTGTATTTGATCGGTGGAGACAATGATGACCTGATCCAGGAAGGCATGATCGGTCTGTATAAAGCCATCCGTGATTATGATGCGGGAAAAGAGACCATTTTCCGCAGTTTTGCAAGCGTCTGCATTGACCGGCAGCTTTATAATGCGGTAAAAGGAGCAAACCGGCTCAAAAATTCGCCGCTTAATTCGTATGTTTCGCTCGATATCCCGATGGAGGCGCGCGGAAATGAGGAAAATGGTGCTCCAACGCTGGGGGAGATGATCGAGTGGGCCGGCGTATCCAACCCGGAAGATATCCTCATCGACCGGGAACGCGTGGGTAAGATTGAGCAGTACATCCGGCAGAATCTGAGCGAATTCGAGCAAAACGTCGTCAATCTCTACATTGAGGGGTTGAATTACCAGCAGATTGCCAAAGAGTTAGAAAAGACGCCAAAATCCATCGACAACGCTCTCCAGCGGATCAAGAAAAAACTTATGGCATTTTGGTAAAATTTTTGTTGACAGAAGCGTTATACTTTGATAGAATAGTCCATGGATTGTTATTAAATGATTCAGCTGGCGTGGCACAGTCGGTAGCGCACTTCATTGGTAGTGAAGAGGTCACGGGTTCGATTCCCGTCGCTAGCTTTAGAGAGAGGAAATGAATGGTTTGGATAGGCCTGTCATTTCCTTTTTGTTTTATACGGAAATCGGAAATGGCTTACTTGGAGGGATAGATTATGAAAGGTACGGCATCGCGAAGCCGGTGGGAGATCGTCTCATCGCACATATTTACATATTTTAACTTTTTAAATCTGGTTCTCGCAGGCCTGGTTCTGCTGTCCGGACAATATAAAAACATGCTGTTTATGGGGATCGTGATTACCAATGCGGTGATCGGAATCGCGCAGGAATTAAAAGTAAAAAAAATCATAGATGCGTTGTCTGTAGTGACAGCGACAAAAGCGAGAAGACTTGTAAATGGGAAAATATGTCAATGCGAGATTGCGGAAATTCAAGAGGGCGATACGCTGAAACTCATGCTTGGTGATCAGATCCCGGTTGATTGTGAAATCCTTAAAACGGATGGCCTGGAAGTCAATGAATCGCTTCTTACCGGAGAATCCCTTGCCGTGCAGAAAAAGCAGGGAGATTTTGTGTATTCGGGAAGTGATGTGGTGGCAGGAAGTGCAGTTGCAAAAGTGCTGCATACCGGAGACGATAATTATGCGACACAGCTTGTGAAAAAGGCGAAGACAAAGCGCCGGGCAACCTCGGAAATGCAGGACGCGATCGGGCGTATCATTAAATATGTCAGTTATGCGCTCATCCCGGTAGGACTCCTGCTCTTTTACATCCAGCGTTTTTCGGCCGGCAACAATTTATCGGACTCCATCGTCAATACGGTGGCAGGAGTGATCGGCATGATCCCGGAGGGGCTGGTGCTGCTTACAAGCATTTCCTTTATCCTTGGCGTGGGGCGTCTGGCTAAGAAAAATGCGCTGGTGCAGGAGATGGAAGCGATTGAGGCGCTGGCTCGGGTTGATGTGCTTTGCCTGGACAAGACCGGTACGATTACGACAGGAGATCTGCAGGTCGAGAAAGTTGAGCCGATTATGCGCGACGGCAACGTGGAAGAGGTACTGGGCGTGATCGCGTACGCCTTTGAGGAAACCAATGCGACAACAGAGGCGCTTCGAAGACGTTTTACAGAGGTGACCGGGCAGAAGATCATAGAAAAAGTACCATTTAGTTCAAGCCGTAAGCACATGGACATAACAATAGAAGGAAAAGGAAAATATTGTCTGGGGGCGCCGGAGTATCTGAGCGCAGATCCCAAGATCCTTTCCAGAGCAGAAAAATACGCCGCCGAAGGGATGCGCGTTCTACTGCTGTCGCATGATGGGCGTGAGAGCTACTTTATCATTTTGTCGGATATCATCAAGCCGGATGCGGCAGAGACATTTGCCTTTTTCCGGGAGAAAAATGTGCAGATTAAGATTTTGTCCGGGGATAACCCGCTGACGGTATCCGTCGTTGGAATGCGGGCGGGACTTCCGGAGGCTGCACATTATATTGACGCGCGGAAACTGCCGGATGAGGAAGAAGAACTGCAAAAAGAAATTGTCAGATATACTGTATTTGGCCGTGTGACGCCGGAGAAAAAGCAGGCGATCGTAAAGGCGCTGGAAGCAGCCGGCAATGTGACCGGCATGGTGGGAGACGGAGTCAATGACGTGCTTGCCCTGAAAGATGCGGACTGCGGTATCGCAATGGCGGCAGGGAGCGACGCGGCAAAGCAGATCGCACATATCGTGCTGCTGGATTCCGATTTTGCGTCTATGAGACAGATCGTGGGCGAGGGAAGGACGATCATATCCAATATCGAACGTGTAAGTACACTGTATCTTACCAAGACGATTTATTCAATCCTTTTATGTGTCATTTACATCATACTGGCAAAATCATATCCGTTTATCCCGATCCAGCTGAGCCTGATCGGGGGGACAGCCATCGGGATTCCGAGCTTTGTACTTGCGCTGGAACACCACGAAGAGACGATCCCGCGCGGTTTCCTGCGAAATGTACTGCGTGTCTCGCTGCCGGCAGCAGTCTGTATGGTGGGAAGTCTTGTTGCAATTACGATTGTGGGAGAGTGGTTTTCCTTTTCCGAATTGGTATCGTCGAGCCTGCATCTGATCGCAGGAGGCATAGTGAGTTTTGGTGTGCTTGTGGCAGCCTGTATGCCGATGAACCGGGTGCGGTTTGGACTCTGTCTGACGGTTATCGGCATATTTGCCGGTGCAATCCTGCTGTTTCCGGGATTTTTCGGCATGGCACCGGTCATGCACCTGATCATGACCCTTTTATGATCAGGACGATTTTATAGCATCCAGTCCCCGGTGAACCAGTTCCAGCGCGCGCTCCATCTGTCCGGAAAGATAGAGATAACCGATCAGAGCCTCGAAACCGGTTGCCGTGTGATAGTCATGCAGATTGGCGTTTTTGGCAACAGAATGAGGTTTTGCGTTTCGCCCCCTTCTATAATAGGAAAGTTCTTCTTCTGTAAGAGTTTCTTCAATGGCAGAAAGAAGGTCGGCCTGCGCCTTTGCATTGACCAGTTTACTGGAACGAAGGTGCAGTTTTTTTACCGTGCCGGATTTCTCTTCTACGATCAAAGTACGGATGATGATCTCGTAGACGGCATCGCCGATATAAGCAAGGGTAAGGGGGGCATATAAATTGATATCTTTTGGCTCCAGTGAAAATGTTTCTTGTATCGCAGCCAGTAATGAATGTTCCATAATAAAAATCCTTTCGTAATTGATAGATCTTGTCACCACACTACGCTTGGTGACCTGCGCTGTGCCTAGGCGCACTTCAGTATATCTTGATTGTATATCGGAAAGAGGGGAAACGTCAAGAAAAAGATGAATTTCGCCATAATGCTGACAAATTTATTTTTTATATTAAAGGTAAAATATGTGAGATGTGAACAAATTGTAAAAAAAGAAAGAAGGAATATGGCCATATTTTTTACAAAATTCAAAAACACCCTTGCATATTAAGGCTAGTAGTGTTATAATCGACTTAAATATCATTGTGGATGTATTGGAGTTTTTCTGCAATGGAATACAAAACAAAACAATTTAGGAGGTATTACGATGAGACAAATCGGTACACAGTCAGCCAAGTATTTCAGAAGATTTGTGACAGCGATGCTCGTATTCGCGATGGTAATCACATCTTTGACTGTATCGTCCGTTGATTCTCAGGCGGCTAAGAAAGTGAAAAAAGTCACCATTGGGGTCAAAGTTGGCGGATCAGGAATTCTTGTGCTGAAAAAAGGACAGTCAAAGAAACTGAAGGTTTCTGTGACACCTAAAAAAGCAAGTAAAAAGGTTACATACAAATCAAGCAAAGCTTCAATCGTAAGCGTAAGTTCAAAAGGTGTTGTGAAAGCACGCAAGAGCAAAGGCTCTGCAAAGATCACAGTAACATCCAAGCAGAACGCAAAGAAAAAAGCTACGATTACTGTCAAGATTGGTACTCCTGTAAAAAAAGTTGCTATCTCCAAGACCGCAACTTCCACATGGTCAAGTGCCAATTATACAATTGTAGAAAAGAACGGACAGAAGACGAAAGTATATCCTAAATATACTGACAAGCTGAAAGCCAAAAAGAACACATTCAAACTTATGAATGGCCGTAACATGGTGATCAAAGCTTCTGTTTCTCCAAAGAAAGCAACACGCAAATCTTTGAAATGGTCAACCAATAAAGGTTCCGTACTTAAAGTCGTTGGAAATGGTACGAAAGCAACGGTTATCGCTCGTAAAGTCGGAAAAGCCAATGTCATCGCACAGGCTACAGACGGAAGCGGAAAGAAAGCCGTTGTAAAAGTAACGGTTATCAAGTTTAAGAGTGATAAGACACCGGCTCCTACAGCAGAACCGGATACAAGAAAGAAAACTTTGGTAGAAGATTTCGAAAGTTATGAAGTCGGAACCAAATGGGAAAGATACACAGCCGGCGGATTTGCTAATTCCGGTACGATGACTGTCGTACAGGATCCGGAAGATCCTACCAATAAATGTTTGAAAGTAACATACGATGGCGCAGACCAGTCATTTGACTTTGCTCCTGCTTTCCAGGCAGATCTTTCTAAATTAAAAGATTCGGAAGGAAAGAGTACAGCAGGCAAGACATTGGGAAGTTATACAGGAATCGGATTTGATTCCCGTATCGTAAGTAATGACCCATCTTCCGTACAGTATAAGAAAGCATTCTGCTACTTTGATCAGGCAGATGCGATCAAACACACGGATTACTTTGCAGCAAGCAAGAATAGTACTGCAAGTGCACACGTTGATAAGGATGGTAATAAAGTAGATGCAGGTGCTGCCAATGAATTTAAACCACTTCGTTTTGGTGTAAATGTCTCCATGGCGGAGGGAAGCGACAAAGAGAATGGTATTACTCTTTACAATGGTCAATCTTCCAAAGAGTCCAATAAGTACTTCCCATTTGCTTACAGCATTTGGGAGCAGGCAAATGCAGCGACGCATTTTGCAAAAGACTCTTGTACAGCAGGATATAAAGATTCTGAGACCGATGCTAATATGAAAGTTGGATTTGCAACCAGATCCCTTACTTTTGATAAGAGCAGAATCAACGAAGCAGACAGTACTCTTGTAAATCAGAGCAAATTTGATTTCGTTTTAGGTTCAACTTACGAAGGTGGAAGCAAATTCAAAGTGAACAATGTATCTGCTACTTTGTATCTTGACAATATTGCATTGATTGAAGAAGATATTCCTGTCACAGGATTCGAACTTTCTGCCGGAGACAATCCTCGTGTGGCACCTGGCAACAAACTGGTTGTTGAAGCAAAATACACACCGGAAGATACAACACAGAAAGGTCTTACATGGACTACAAACAATGACAAAGTAAAAGTTGATGCAAATGGAAATGTTACTGTTGATGATGATTTCTTCAAGGGCATCAGCAAAGATGTGAAAGAAGTTTCCGTTGTTGTTACAGCAACTTCAACATTCAATCCTGCTCTTACAAAGAGCGTTACGATCACAGTATACCGTGTAGAGACACCAAAAGAACCACTCGTACTTACTGCAGATATGTTTGATGCAGAAATGTCCGGCGAAGGTATCACGGTAACGAAGATGACAGATGCAGATGGAAAAGAGTTCTTCAGACTTCATTTTGCTAAGAACCAGACATTTGCATTCTTCAAACTGCCACAGGAAGTTGATCTTTCTGCATATGGAAGTTTGGAATTTGTTGGAAATACTACCGGACAGTTGACGTTCCGTATGACAGACAATACGTTTGTAAAAGATATGGAAAAATGGTGGGAAAAAGTAAATTGTATTGAATACTACCCATTCTTTAAGGGGTCTTACCCATATCGTCCAAAAGGAGATATCTCCGTAGATGACTTTATGGCTAAGTATCCGGAACTTGACCGCGCAGCTGTAGAGAAAGCAGCAAATGCAAGCGGCATTCTTACAGATGGTACTGCAGTTGGACCAAGAGGAATTGAGACAATAACTGGTACCATGAAAGATATTACCAAAGATGCTAAGAGCAGCAACAAGAAAGCTACTTACTTTGTATTCAGTCTTGATCAGAAGGGATTCGATGATGACGGTGCTTCTCTTGGATGGGATGAAGGTGTATATGACATTTACTCCATCAAATTTATTCCAAAGGCAGACGATGACGCAGATGTTGAATCACCATCTGTAGAGATACCTGCAAACTAATTATGTAATAACTATCCTTGGTTTTGAGGACCTGCCGGTGTAATACCTGGCGCCGGCAGAACTCTCAACCACCCTGATAGGGTGGGGAAGCCTCAAGGGATATTTATTAAATAAAAATCAAAATGGAGGTAAGAGTTTTGAAAAAGAATTTCAAAAGAACTTTAGCAAAGGTTATGGCCGTTGCTTTGACTGTTTCTATGGTTGGCGTTGCTTCTGACGATGTAGACGCAGCTAAGAAGATCAAACTTTCAAAGAAAACTGTTTCCGTAGCTAAGGGAAAGACCAAAAAAGTAACTATCAAAAACGTAAAAGCCAAAAAGGTGAAAAAACTTACAGTAAAGAGCGCTAACAAAAAGATCGCTACTGTAAAGAAGGCTGGAAAAACTGCTATCAAAGTAACAGGTAAAAAAGCAGGAAAATCCACAAAGGTAACTGTAAAAGTAACTGTTAAGGGCAAGAAGAAAGCTACTAAGCTTACTTTGAAAGTTAAAGTAACAAAAGCTAAGAAAGCTTCTAAGTCTAAGACAACAGCTGCTCCATCAGCAAGTGCTACACCTGCAGCATCTGCAGCAGCAAGCGCTACACCTGCAGCATCTGCAGCAGCAAGCAAAGCTCCAGCAAGCAATGCTCCAGCAAGCAAAGCTCCAACAAGTGCTACACCAGCACCTACAGCTCCAGTAAGTGCTACACCAGAAGCTACAGCTACAGCACCAGCTCCTGAAAAATCATATGATCCAGAAAAAGCTGACTTGAACGTTGCTTTGACAGCAGAGAAAGTTACAAAATTCTCTACTAGTGGTGAATATGGACAGGTAACATTCAACGAAGACGGAACAGTTTCCTTCTCTTCACAGCCAACAACTAAGGAAAAAGATGCCGATGGTAATGAAACAGATAAGGTAAAAGCTGTATCTGTATACAACAATGGTCTTGGTTTCTTCCTTGGTGATACAGCTGAGGATCAGGTAGACGTAAGTGATTATCAGTATGTATCTCTTCGCGTTAAAACAGATGCTGAAGTTAAACTTATGACTTGGGCAGGCGGCGACGACGCTAACAGTTTCTGGGATAAAACCGATACATGGGGATCTGTAGTTCAAACTGTTGAAAATGCAGATGGTTCCAAGACACTTGTTTACGAAGTTAAGACTGCATATGGCAAGAAAGCTAACAAAGCGAAAGCTATCGGTTTGACTTTGAAATCAAACAAAGAAGGTACTACAGGTAATGACGAAGGAGATGAGGAAGCTAAAGAGGGAACACTCTATAGCATCACATTCTCTAACAAGATTCCTGAAGCTGTAAAACCAGCAGAGCCAACAGCTACTCCTGTTATCGAGACTATCGCTTTGGATCTTACTGCTACATCTAAGACAATGAAGTCTGATGTAACACCTGCAGATGGGGTATTCCCATATGCAAAACAGTATCAGAGTGCATTCTTTGATATCCCTGAAGATATCAACCTTGCACAGGTTACAAAAGCAGTCATCAAAGCAGATGTACCAAATCAGCTTTCTTTCACATTGTGGAACAACACATTGGATCAGAAAGCTGAGAGCTGGTGGTCCAAGAAGAGCTTTACAGCATTCGTAACATACCCATTCTATGGTGGATCCTGCACCGCTCGTGATGAAAAAGGCGGATTTGGCGGAGACAAGGGCGAAGAAACATTGACATATGATATCGCACCTAACTGGACAGTTGCAGGTAACGGTGGTTACGTATCAATTGGTTCTAACCAGAAGATAGAAGATGGCGATGTTTACAAAATTCTCAGCGTAGAACTTGTTATCGACCACTCTAAAGATGCTATCAAAGATGTTGTTGAGCCTGAAGTTACACCAGCACCAACAGCTTCAGCAAGCGCAGCTCCAAGTGCAGAGCCATCTGTAGCTCCAAGTACAGAGCCTAGTGCAGCTCCAGTAGTTTCTGCTGAGCCAGAAACAAAAGATCCTGAAACAAGTGCAGCACCAACTCAGAAACCATCTAACGAGTCTCCGAAGGTTGAGACTACAGATAACGAAAGTGGAGACACAGAGTCTGGTGATGTTACTAAGCCAACAAAATCTCCTGCGCCAACAGAAGCTCCAGAGACAACAAAAGCTCCAGAAGCAGAGACACCTGAGATTAACGTTGCATTGAAAAATGATAACATGTTTACTTGTGGTGACTTAATTGCTGTTGAAAGTGGCGATGTAACTAAGGATGTATTTTCAGGAACAGAGTCCGAAGACGGCATCAGTTTTACAACTAAGAATGAACACTGGGGCGGCGGTATGGCGTTCTACTTCAATACAGATAAATCTGCTGTTAATTTAAAAGATTATAAATCTATTGAAGTAACACTTTCTGCTACATCTGATGATGGTGCTAAGACTCCAGTAGGCGCTATGTTGTTTAGCGGAGCTACAGCGGATAACTATCTGTACTCTAAGGCATATAAGTGGAGCGATTGGGCTGACTTGAAAGATGCTAAAGCAGATGAGACTACAATCACATTTGATTTGAATAAGGTAAAAGATGCTGGCGATGCATATGCATTTGGTATCAAATACAATGGATGGGTTAAAGCAGACCCGGGTTCAGCGGAAGAAAAAGCTGCAAAAGCTAAAAAAGCTACCATCACAATCAAATCCATTAAGTTGATTCCAGCAGAATAATTCAATTCATTAGCGAAATACTATTTCACTAAGTGATCAACCCAAGGGTGCATAGGCATATGCTATATGCACCCTTTTTAAATCAAATAATCTAAGGAGGTATTTAAACATGCATAAGAATACTAAAAATGTATTGACAAAAGCACTTGCCCTTACATTGGCAGTTTCTATGATGACTGTTTCTGCACCGGCTGCTGACGCGGCGAAGAAACCTGCTTTGAGTGCAAAGAAAGTAACTCTTAAAGCCGGAAAAAGCAAAAAGATTACAGTCAAAAATGTGAAAGCAAAAAAAGTTAAAAAATTAACAGTTAAGACCAATAAGAAAAAAGTTGCAACTGTTAAAAAGAACGGAAAAACAGCATTTACAGTAAAAGGTGTAAAAGCCGGTACTGCGAAAGTTACCGCTACTGTAAAAGTAGGAAAGAAAAACTACAAATTGAATGTAAAGGTTAAAGTAACAGCTGCATCCAAGAAAAATGATGCTACGGCGGCTCCTGCTGCTACAGCAACAACGGCTCCTACAGCTACTGCAGCAGCAACGGCTGCTCCTGCTGCTACAGCACCGGCTGTAACAACACAGCCAACTGTAGCACCACCAATAGTTACTGCTCCGGCAATACCGGAACCATCCAAAGAACCGGTTAAGACATTCCCATATACTGTAATCGAAAATAATTTCGATACAGAAGAGGATATGAAAGACTGGTATATCCGTTACAATGAAGATGACAACACTGCTGCCGGTCTGAATACAAAAATTTCGGTATCCAGCGAAGCACACACAGGTGCAGGTGCTATGCTTGTATCTGAAAGATTAAAAGCCTGGAACAGCCCTACGATCGATCTGACAGACAAAGTGGTTGCAGGCGGTAACTACAAAGTTTCATTTTGGGCAAAAGTACCACAGGCAGATGAGGATTTCGAAGATGGTATCAAACTTCGTATCTCCGGTGGTACAAAAGCCGAAGAAGGTGCGGATGAGATTTATTGTAACTATCCGGCAGATACGGATTATGAAATCCTCTCAGACGAGTGGATCAAATGTGAGACAACATTTAATGTATCAGATGCATTTTATAGTTATATCTTCTACATCGAATCCAATGGATCCGGTAAAGCATCATTCCTGATTGATGATCTGAAGATTGAATGTCAGTCTGAACCGGCAGAATTTGACGCGTCCCTTCCAAGTTTGAAGGATACTTACAAAGATTACTTCCCAATGATGGGCACAGCGTTAAGTTATGAGACACTTCTTAACAAGAACTCTCTTGGATTTGTTAAGAAACATTATGATAGTATAACATATGGTAACTCTATGAAACCAGACTCTGTTATGGGAAGCAAGAAGGCTCTTGCCATTGATACAGGTTCTGTAGAAGCTCCGGAAGACAGCAAAATAGAGACAGCATCTATTGAAGATTACTATATTCCGGATGGTTATGCAAGCCATGCAGGAAACTTGGATAAATACGGTAACGTAGTTGTACCTAAGATTGACTTTGCAAGCATTGACAAACAGTTAAAAGTTGCTCATGACAATGGATTGAAAGTTCGTTATCATACATTTATCTGGCACCAGCAGATGCCACATCACTTCTTCACCGTTGGCTATTCCGATGACGATAAAGCAGCTTACGTAGATCAGGCAACAATGTATGATCGTGAAGAGATGTTCATCAAATCCGTATTGAATCATATCTTTGCAGCAGATTATCCATATCGAGATACCGTTTACACCGTTGACGTTGTTAATGAGTACATCCATATGAAGAACCGCTCTTTTGAAGATGGAAAAGACAACTGGTGGAGACATATCTTCGGAGAAGAGATGAAACTGGATTGTGAGTATGTAAAACGTGCATTCAAATACGCTTATGATGCTTTGAAAGCAAATGGCAAAGAAAAAGATGTTACTTTGTTGTACAATGATTACAATACTTACGATGCACCAGCTAAAGTTGTTACACTGATCAATAACATCAATAAGAAAGATGATATTAACCCGGATGGAGAAAAACTTTGCGCAGGTATCGGTATGCAGTCTCACTTAGGCGATAAGGGAGCAACGGTAGAGGCTTACAACAATGCTCTCGATATGTTCCGTGAAGCTGGATTTGAGATTCAGGTTACGGAACTTGATGTGACAAAATTCGGTAATGTAACTGAAGAAACATCAAAAGAAGATAAGAAAGAGATTGAAGCGGAAAGTGCTGAATACTGGGGACAGATCATGAGCACCCTTTTGGATCAGAAAGCAAAAGGTGCTAATATAACAGCTGTAGTTATCTGGGGTCTTACCGATGCTACATCCTGGAGATCAGACGGATCTCCGCTGCTCTTTGGTAAAGATCTTGCTGATAAGAAACCAGCCTTTGATGCAGTAATTAATGCAGCAAAGAACTTTAAAGCAAGCAAATAATTTGAAATTCTAATAAGAAATTCTACTTGATAGAACGATAGAGAGAGCTCGTAGTTATGAACTGCGAGCTCTTGTTATTATAAGAGCGAATTGATCACGGATTTACCGCGTTTTATCGTATCTGTAAAACTATGTCCATAAATATTCGTTGTGGTTGATACTTTGGCATGTCCACCAATCTTTGCTACATCGATGGCACTCATCTGCCTGATCAAAGTAGCAGTATGCTTTCTTATACTGTACAGAAGATGGGTCATTACTTACGACACGGGAATCAAATCCGATTCCTGTATAACTTCCCAATGTCTTGCCTGCTGTACTCTTTCCTTCCGAATCTTTTAATTTAGAAAGATCCGCCTGGAAAGCAGGTGCAAAGTCAAACGACTGGTCTGCACCATCGTATGTTACTTTCAAACATTTATTGGTAGGATCTTCCGGATCCGGTACGACAGTCATCGTACCGGAGTTAGCAAATCGGCCGGCTGTAAATATTTCCCATTTGGTTCCAACTTCATAATTTTCGAAGTCTTCTACCATAGTTTTCTTTCTTACAGGAGTACCAATCTTGAAAAATGTGGGGGAATAACACGATTTTTAAGGGTTTTGAGTCGTATCTATTGAAATAGGGAAGTGGTTGTGATATAATAAAATGCAATTATGCATAGAAAAGGGAACGCACAAAATGGGAAAAATCAAAATATTGCAGACAAACAAATTATATTATCCGGTAACCGGAGGCATCGAGAGAGTTGTGCAGCAGCTGGCAGAGGGATTGTCAGAACGGACAAGTACAACTGTTTTGGTGTGCCGGAAAGAGGGGAAGACAATTTGTGAAGAGATAAATGGTGTCTCGGTGATGTGCTGCAAAACATTGATAAATGTTTCTTCTTTGCCAATTTCATTTTCTTATCTTTATCATTTTAAGAAAGAAGCAAAGAAAAATGATATTGTGCATATTCATATGCCGTTTCCACTGGGGGATCTTGCATGCTTGCTGTCGGGATACAAAGGAAAGGTAGTATTATGGTGGCATAGTGATGTTGTGAGGCAAAAGCGGCTGATGACGTTTTACCGTCCTTTGATGAATTGGCTTTTGCGCCGGGCGGACGCTATTATTGTTGCGACAGAAGGACATATTAAAGGTTCTCGGTATTTAAAACCATATGCGGATAAATGTAAAATTATACCATATGGTGTAGATAATTGGATCAAGCAGCAGGCAGATGACTGGATGGTTCAAAGAAATGAGAAAAAGCAGGAGAATCTGGTTCGTTTCTTATTTGTGGGACGTCTGGTTTATTATAAAGGAATCCGTAATTTACTCGAAGCATATTATAAAATGGTGAACCAACAGCCGGATTTGAAAAAAAGGGCTGTACTTGATATTGTAGGAAGTGGTCCGTTAGAACAGGAACTTCATGGATATGTACAGAACAATGATTTGCAAGATAACATTTTTTTTCACACGCAAGTTACGGATGAACAATTGATGGAATTTTATAAAAATTGCGACGTTTTTGTACTTCCATCGCAGCAACGGAGCGAAGCCTTTGGGTTGGTTCAGATTGAAGCGATGGCATTCGGTAAGCCGGTGATTAATACGAATCTTCCAAGTGGTGTGCCATACGTAAGCTTAGACGGTATCACGGGTATGACGGTAGAGCCGGATGATGTTGAAGGGCTGGCGGAGGCTTTGGAACAGATGGTGGTAGATGATGAATGTCGTATGCGGATGGGACAAGCAGCCAGACAGCGCGTGGAAGAAGAGTATACGATGGATAATATGCTTCAAAAAACGTATGAGTTATATCAAAATTTAGTGAGCGAGGGATGAGGTATGAAAATTGCATTTGATGGGCAGCCACTTTTAAATGCTAATAAAACAGGAATTGCCTATTATGAAGATGGACTGGTAAGGGGAATGATGGAATATTATCCGGAGAATGAGTACCAGTTAGATGTGTTTACATTTCGCCATAAAGATAGAATAGAACAATTGCAGAAAGAATATTCTAATAAATTGGTATTAAAAAAATGTGTATGGTTATGGGATCGTATTTTTCGTACATTTACTTTTTTAATTTATATTCCATATGCCTGCTTTTTCTCTGGAAAACGTGAGGTCACTCATTTTTGTAACTATGTAATACCTTTTGGAGTAAGAGGAAAGAAAGTTGTTACAATACATGATCTGGCATTTCGTGAATATCCACAGACAATTCGTATGCGCACTATGATGATGCTGAAGTTGAATATGCGGAGAACTTTAAAACGGGCAGACGCCATTGCGGTTGTTTCTACATTTACGAAGAACGAATTGGGAAAATACTATAATGTACCTGAAGAAAAGATATACATCGTTCCTTGTGGAATTGATAAAGAGAAATATGAGAAAAAAAGAAATATTCAAGAGACAAAAGAAAAGTTTGAAATTTGTGGAGAGTACTTTTTATACTTGGGAACATTGGAACCGAGGAAAAATATTGTTCGGTTAATAGAGGCGTATAATGAATTTCGAAAAGAAAACGTGAATGATATTCTTCCGGATTTGGTGGTTGCTGGAGGAAAAGGATGGATGTATGATGAAATTTATGAAGTAGTAAATAAATTTCATTTAGAAAAATGGATTATATTTACGGATTATGTTTCGGAAGAAGAAAAAATAGCTTTGATGCAGGGAGCCTTTGCTTTTTGTTTTCCTTCTTTGTATGAGGGGTTTGGACTGCCGCCAATGGAAGCTATGGCATGTGGAACGCCGGTAATTACTTCGTGTACATCTTCTTTGGATGAAGTCACCGGAGAGGCAGCATTAAAAGTAAATCCGGAGAGTGTTCCACAGATTGCGTCTGCTTTGACAAAAATGTATAGGGAAGATGAGATACGGCAGAATTTGATCAAAAAGGGGCGGAAACAGGTTATGAAATATACATGGGAAAACGCAACAAATGCCCTATACAAAGTCTTTCAAGATGTTTTAAAAAATGAGGTGTGACATGAAAACAATACACGAATTATTTGAATACAGAACGATGATCGGAAGTATGATCCGAAGGGATTTAAGAGGAAGATATAAGGGTTCTGCCCTGGGGTTTGCCTGGACATTTTTGAATCCGTTGTTACAGCTGGCGGTTTATACCCTTGTTTTTTCCATGATTATGAGAGCCGGAATAAAAGATTATTATCTCTTTTTATTTGTAGCACTCATTCCCTGGATTTTTTTCAGTACCTCGGTATCGGCTGGAGCAAGTTGTGTTATGGCACAAAAAGATATTGTGAAAAAGATCTATTTTCCGCGGGAAGTATTGCCGATTTCTCATGTGACATGCCAGCTTGTAAATATGCTTTTAAGCATGGTGGTTGTATTAGTGGTTCTTTTGTTATCAGGAAAAGGAATCAGTTTCAAAGCAATTTTGTATTTACCGCCGGTCATAGTGGCAGAATATCTGCTTGCACTTAGTATTACGATGATCGTTTCTGCGGTTACTGTTTATTTGAGGGATTTGGAACATGTATTAGTTATTATTACGATGGCATGGCAGTTTTTAACTCCGGTTATGTATTCTATAGATATGGTTCCGGAACAGATTCAAACCATTTTTCATTTGAACCCTATGACACCAATTATTATTGCATACCGGGATATTTTATATTATCAAAAGGCACCGAAATTAGGAACATTGACACAAGGCATTATTTTTAGTATTATTTTACTTATTGTAGGCTGGAATGTGTTTGGTCATTTGAAGAAGCATTTTGCGGAGGAAATGTAATGAAACCAAATAATGCAATTGAAGTTACGGATGTAACAAAGAGCTTTAAAGTATATTTTGATAAAGGAAACACAATGAAAGAGAAAGTTCTTTTTCAGAAAAGAAGACGTTATGAAGAGCGCAGGGTGTTAGACGGAATATGCTTTGAGGTGAAAAAAGGAGAGGCAATCGGTCTGATCGGACATAATGGTTGCGGAAAAAGTACAACGTTAAAATTGCTTACGAAGATTATGTATCCGGATAAGGGAAAGATTGAGATGCGTGGAAGAGTTTCCAGTTTGATCGAGCTGGGAGCCGGATTTCATCCGGATATGAGTGGACGTGAGAATATATATATCAATGCTTCCATATTTGGACTTTCGCGCAAAGAGATCGATGCCAGATTGGACGATATTATCGAATTTTCCGAGTTGGAAGAGTATATTGACAATCCTGTGCGGACGTATTCTTCCGGAATGTATATGCGGCTGGCGTTTTCTGTTGCAATTAATGTTAATGCAGATATTTTGTTGATTGACGAGATTCTTGCAGTAGGAGATGTGAATTTTCAGGCAAAATGTTTTAACCGGCTTCGTGAAATTAAAGGAAAAGGAACGACGATCGTCATTGTTTCCCATTCGCTGGAACAGATTGAACAGATATGTGACCGGTCAATCTGGATTCATGAAGGACGTATTTATGCTGAAGGAACGCCGAAGGACATTCACCCGCAATATATTCGTTTTATGGCGAAAAATCGCCATTTAGCTCCAGCTTCATTGGAAAAACTGCACAGTGAAGAAGAGGAAAATGAGAATTATCACGTAGTGATTTCTAAAATTGAAGCATTTAGCCAGGGGGAAAAATCAAATGGTGTTATTTCCGTTGGCAAGGACTTGGAAATTATTGCTGATTATAAGACAGATCTCCCTGTGGAGGATGTGACGCTGGGATTTAGTTTCTATCGCGGAGATGGTTTGTGTTGTTATGGGACAAATTCAAAGACGGATCATGCGCAGATTATGAAAATGACAAATAATGGGAAAGTTAGACTGCGGTTTCCCGAAATTAATATGCTTCCAGGAGAGTATTGGCTGGATTTATATGTAGAGGATAGAATGGGGGTCCGCATTGTTTCAGTGTTAAAAGCATGTCATATACAAATTTACGCAGATGTGACAGAAACGGGGATTACAAGAATGCAGCATAGTTGGAAGTGTATTGAAGGAGAGTAACAGTAATATGAATTTGGATAAATTGATTCTGCAAAAACAAAATGAGGCAATGCATCAAAATACTTTGGATATTGACTGGATGAATTGGGATGTTTCTATGGAAGTTATTCTAGGTGAAATTGAACGTCAAGCAGATCATCTGGATGATACCTTGACAAGACGACGTACAGTGACGAGAACTTTTGGACTTCATAGAAAGAAGTATGCCTCGTGGATTCAAAAATTTCGCGGTATGGATGTCTGGCTTAGCCGAAATCGTTTTTACCGGGTACACATAAGAGAATGGTTGAAAAGACAATATAAAAAAGGGCAGAAACGGCATACAGTACCTATTGCGTCTCTGTTAGATAATAGCAACGATGAAGAATTTGTAAAGCAATGTTATCATTGTATTTTTCAGCGGTCTCCGGATGATACGGGATTACTTAATAATATACGCAATCTTCAGGACGGGAAGATCAGTAAACTGGAGTTGGTATTTACGATGGCAAAATCTCCTGAGGGAAAGGAAGCGGGAGCGCACATAAAAGGAAAGCATATAACATATTTCTTATTGCGTGTATATCACAGTTTCAGAAAGCTACCATTATTTGGAAATGCCATAGATAAAGTAATGCATGTAAATGGGATTCATGGTGTTGCTAAGAAAAAAATGAAATAAAGGAGAAAACAATTTTGACAGTAGTACAAATGCATCAAACCGTAACCGGACATGATGCGATCGGAAATGATATAGAAGCAATCTTTAAATTGCTGAATGCGCAGGGCAGACGCTGTGTTGTATTTGCCAATAATACATTCAATAAACAGGTAACTTATATTGAGGAAAGTGAACTCGAATTACTGCTTCAGGAGGAAGATAATATAATATTATATCACCACAGTGTTTATTGGAAACAAGGGAGTGAAATTTTAAAAAAGGCAAAGGCGAAAATTATATTTCGATACCATAATATCACTCCACCTGCTTTTTTTGAACCATACAATTCATTTCATACACAGCAGTGTGAAAAAGGAAGAAAGCAGACAGATACATTGATACAAGACTTCCCAAATGCTTTCTGGCTGTGTGATTCGCAGTACAATGCAGAGGATCTGCGGGGAGTGCCAAAAGAAAGAATTGGAATCTGCCCACCCTTTCATAAAATAGAAGAGTGGAGCGAGACGAAACCGGACGAAGAGATATTAAATGATCTTATTACAAGAAAAGAGATTAATCTGCTGTTTGTAGGACGGGTAGCACCAAACAAAGGGCATAAAATGCTGCTGGAGATCATGAAAATTTTCACGACAAATTATCCGGATCCGATTCGTTTGCGGGTAATTGGTAAATTTGATGATGGGTTACCGGGATACAATTCTTTAATCGAAAAAACAATACAAAAGTATCATTTGGAGGACTGCATTGAATTTATTGGTGAGATAAATGATGCTACGTTGCTCGCGTATTATCTTGGCAGTGATTTTTTGGTTTGCACAAGTGAACACGAAGGTTTTTGCGTGCCGATCGTGGAGGCACAATATCTGGGACTGCCGATTTTGGCACTAAAGGAATGTGCTGTCCCGGAGACAATAGGAAGAGATCAGATACTATTTGATAAAGAACCAAAAAAATTTGCAGCAGGAATATATGCACTCTATCATAATAGAGAGTATATGGAATATTTGATTCATAAAGGGTTTAAAAATATACAGAATAGATTTACAAAGAACAAAATAAGTGAAACCTTTTTGGAAGAATTTGCGAAAGGAGCAGAAAAATGAGAATTGCGATTGCTATGGTACAAGTTCCCTTTATACGTGGTGGAGCGGAGATTCATGCAGAAATGCTTCGTGACGAATTGAAAAAACGAGGACATGAGGTAGATATTGTGACGCTGCCGTTTAAATGGTATCCGGGAGAATCTTTGGTGAATTGCATGATGATGGGAAGAATGATGGACTTAACCGAAGTAAATGGACAAAAGATCGATCGCGTAATCGCGATGAAATTTCCGGCTTATTATGTCAAACATGACAATAAAGTATTATGGATGCTTCACCAGCATCGTCAGGCTTACGATTTGTGGAATACTCCATATGGAGATTTGCAGAATTTTCCGGATGGAGAAAAAATTCGTAATTTTATTATGGAATGTGATAAAAAATACATTACGGAAGCGAAATATGTATATACAAATGCGCAGAATACATCTAATAGATTGATGAATTTTTGTGGTGTTAATTCTACGCCGCTTTATCATCCACCATTAAATTATGAGAAACTTCATTGTGGAGAGTATGGTGATTATATATTTTATCCAAGCCGGATTGACAAGATAAAACGGCAGCGTTTACTGGTGGAAGCGGCTCAGTATTTGAAGACAGATGCCAAAATTGTACTGGCTGGATCCGGAAGTGATGCAGAATTGGAATATATTCGGGATCTGATTAAAAAGCATAAACTACAGGATAGGGTAAAACTCGCAGGATTTATTTCGGAAGAAGAAAAGATAAATTATTATGCGAATTGTCTCGGTGTTTATTTTGGTGCTTATGACGAAGATTATGGTTATATTACACTGGAAGCTTTTTTCTCGGAAAAACCGGTTATTGTTCACAAAGATGCAGGTGGTCCGCTGGAATTTGTAGAACATGAAAAAAATGGTTATATACTTGAGACAGATGCACAGAGAGTAGCAGAGAAAATCGATGAATTGTATACAAATCGTAAAAAGGCAGAGCTGCTCGGAAAAGCAGGAAGACGTTCCCTGGATGAAAAACATATGGATTGGGACTATGTAATAGAACAATTGTTGAGGTAAGATGAAAATGAATAAGAAGAAACTATTGTATGTAAGTCCGTTTCCACCTGAGAAAAGTGGAATATCGGATTATTCTGAGATACTGGTATATCAATTGCGCTCCAAATATGAAATTACGCTTTTGATTGATAATTATAAATTGGCAAACAAGAAAATGTATGACGATTTTGAGGTTGTTACATATAAGAAAGATAGAATTGAGTTTGAGGCGTTTGATTATATACTGTATAATATAGGTAACAATCCTTTTTACCATTCCTATATTTATGAATTGTGTCTGAATCATCCGGGAATGGTAATTCTTCATGATTGTGTTTTGTATTATCTGGTTGCTGGATACTATGAGAAAAAGGAATCGGCATTTTCTGAGATTTATGAACAATACGGACTGGAAGGTCTTTTAAAGGCAAAGTTTGCAATGAATGAAGGAAGGGAATCGTTGCTGGAATGTGATGAACTGGCAGCAGAATTTCCCTTAAACAAAGAATTAGCTGTATCCCAAAACAAGATTATGGTACATTCTGAGTTTGCAAGGAAAAAAATCAAAACATTTACAGATCATGTTCGTAAGATAAATATGATACCGCAAATTTCGACGGAATATGTTCAAATTGAAAAAAAGAAATTATTTTCAAAATATAATATTCCGGAAGATGCCTTTGTGATAGCTTCATTTGGAGCCATAGCAAAAACCAAACTTAATCATGTGATCTGTCAGACTGTTTATAAATTAAGTAAGCAGGTGGAACAGAAAATTTGTTATGTCATGGTGGGAGAAGGAGATTATGTGGATCAATATGTTGACAATGAAATTGTTTTCAAAACTGGATTTGTTGATATGAATGAGTTTGATAATTTTATCGCATATTCTAATCTGGTGATGAATCTCCGATATCCATCTATGGGAGAAACATCGGCGGCTTTAATTAAAATATTGCAAATGGGAAAAACATGCCTGATCAATGATGATGGCTGGTTTGCAGAAGTGCCGGAAAAATGTGCCGTTAAGATTCCGGTGGAGGGTATTGAAGAGCAGGTGTTAGAGAAAATAAAGTATTTAATATCACATCCGAAGGAATGCAGCCAAATTGGAAAATGTGCAAAAGAATACATTGAGAAAGAACATAATCCGCAGAAAATTGTGGACGAAATAAGTGGATTTTTGGAGGAAGAGATTTGAAAAATAAAGGACAAATTCAAGACGGTAAATATTATTATAAATACTGGAGTCTGTTGATTTTCTTGGTTATCCCTGTATTGTTTTTGGCAAAATACTATTTTGCAGGCCAGGTGCCGGGAGATGCCGATCTGATTCAATTTTTTTCGAACAAAAAAGCATTTGCGGAGGCTTTGATCAGTGGGGAGTTCCCGCAATGGAATCCGTATATTCAAAATGGGATTCCACAATCATCCGGAAGCAGTATGTACTTTTTGAACCTCGTATTATCTTTTCTGCCATTGCGCCAGTACATCTATGCATTTTATATTGTACATCTTGCGATAGCAGGAACTTGTTTCTATCTTTTTCTGCGTGACAATGACTGCCCGTATTTGGTTTCTTACATTTTTGCAATCATTTTTGAATGCTCGATTCAGATAAATGGAATGCGTAAATCTCATCCGGCAATCATTACATCTATTTGCTTGTTTACCGTTGTTATGTTTTTGACAAAGCGGTATTTTGTGACAAAACAAAAGCGCTGGTTTTATTTAAGTGCACTGGCAGCCGGTGTAATGCTTATTGCAGCACAGCAGTATGGAATATATGCAGCACTTGTGCTGGCAATTTATATATTGGCTCATTGTATAAAAAGTAAATTTTCGGTAGTGGAAATTTTAAAAAGGGCATTACTTTGGATTGGTGTTTATATCGGAAGTGTTTTATTCGCGTTGTTACCTACGTTTCATCTATTAAGGGAGTATTCTGCATATGGTTCTTCACAGACGACATATGATACATTTCGTTCTTACTCACTGCATCCCGTTAAATTGATACAGATGATTTATCCTGAATTTTTTGGCGAAAAATATCAGGCAATGGGAGCAAATTATTCATCAGAAATGGATATTGAATTATATTTGGGGATTTTTGTGTTATTTGCAGCCATGTATGCGATTGTAAAATTGTGGAAAAAATTTGATGCTGCTCTGGCAGCCGGGTGTGCGTTATTTGCATTGTTATATGCGTGTATTGCACATATACCGGTTATCAATAAAATAGTATATCATATTCCTGTATTGGGTGGTTTTCGCGCATCAGGAAGAATGTTATTTGTGTTTTACTTTTTTGTATTCCTGCTATCTGCTCTTGGTACATCAGAGCTTTTGAAACAAATAAAGAAAAAAGACATTGCTTTATTAAAAAAAGCAGCTAAAGGATTATTGATATTAACGGCAGCACTTATACTGGCATCTGTTTCCGCAGTATGTTTAATTGTTTCCAAAGACCAACAGGGGGCTTATTTTATACAGATTCAAAGAGTATTTAAGACGGCGCTTATCGTGGCAGTTTTTATATTGATTGAATGCTGGATTTTGTCAAAGGACAACATTTATAGAATTACATTAACGATACAGAAAAAGAGAATTATCGTTTGTATTTTCCTTTTAAGTATTACATTGTATGAGACACTCCCTTATAGTATGACAACGACGCCGACGGATTATAAATCCGGAATATCGCAGGAACCGGTAGTGGAAAAAATACAGGAAAATATTGGACAATATAAAATATATGATGCGTTTGGAAATGTAGATGGTTCACATATGAGTATTATTTCACAAAATCGCAATGCGATTCGGAAAATAGCTTCTTTGAATGCATATACGGCATATAATAATCCATTATTGTGCAAATATCTTAAAAATTTAGGAAGACAGGTTACAGATATTCCGTTCAATTATTCCGGGCTGCTTACGGGAAGTCTGGATAATACCAATAATGTATTGGTTCAAAACGATTTGCTGTCTATGACAGGCGTAAAATATGTAATTGATTCCGACGGAGTGATCGCAAAGAATAATGGAATGATATATAGCAATGAATCGCCGTTAGAGCCATATTCTTCTTCACAATTTTTGCAAATATCTCATAAGCCGGGGGAAATAGGTGTTTTAGAATTACCATTTTCTACGATACAACAGGAGCAAACGCCGCAATGTTACAAGGTAGTTATTACTTTGACGGAAGAACAAAGGGAAAATACAACGTATCTTGCAGCGGATTTGTATGGTGGTACGAATTATGATCGTTCAACGGAGGAAAAAACATTTCAGGTTACAAAAGACCAGGCACAATATACAGCCTATTTATATGCACAACAGACAGAATTGGCAACCGAACCGATTCGTTTTCGTATAATGGCTTCTAATAATGATGCAGAGAATTCGATATATAAAGTGGATGTTTTTCAAGTAACTCCGGTAGAGGGGTATCGGTATTGGGACAAAACACAGGATGGAACTGCCATCTATGAAAATATTAATGCAAAATCCCTTTTGTATATCCCACAAGCAGTAGAAACAAAGAAGAACTTTGATGATATATATTTAAATTGCGACAATTATTCTCTGGATAAAACAGCGTATGTGGACGTAGAACATATGAATCTGCAGAATTCCGATACTCAGGTGGAGATAAAAGAGCAGACAAGGAATACAGTAACGGCATCATGTGTTTCAACAGCAGATACATTTTTGTGTTTCTCGCAGAATTACTCCCCGAATTGGAGAGTATATGTGGATGGAGAACAGCAGACGATTCATATGGTAAATGGTTTAATCATGGGGGCCCAGATTCCTGAAGGAAATCATGAGATAAAATTTGTATATCATGAAGACTCTTATTTGATTGGATTTTGTATTACATTTATAACTTACGCGGTTCTTGTAGCGGCATATTTTGTAGAACGTAAACGGAAATATGCGAGTGCAGATAAGGAAGAATAAATGCAAGTTCAAGTCTTGCGTCTGTACTTTTTTTGATATATAATGGAAAAGGAAATTATTGAAAGAGGTTTTGCTGATTATATGAGGCAGAGAGCTTAGGAAGGAGAAAGATATGATACCATTTAATGTGCCACCTTGTGTGGGAAGTGAAGAAAAATACATAGCAGAGGCAATTGCAAATCATAAATTGTGCGGAGATGGGGAATTTACCAAAAAATGTAACGCAAAATTAGAGGAGATGACCGGAACGTCAAAGGCGCTGCTGACCACCTCTTGTACACACGCGACAGAGATGGCTGCGATTTTGTCGGATATCAAGCCGGGAGATGAAGTCATCATGCCGTCGTATACGTTTGTGTCAACGGCAAATGCGTTTGTACTGCGTGGAGCGACTGTTGTATTTGTGGATATCCGCCCGGATACTATGAATATTGATGAGACGAAGATCGAGGAAGCGATTACCGAAAAAACAAAGGCAATCGTGCCGGTTCACTATGCAGGGGTATCCTGTGAGATGGATACGATCATGGAGATCGCCCGAAAATATAATTTGAAAGTGATCGAGGATGCAGCACAGGGAATTATGAGTACTTACAAAGGCAGACCGCTCGGTACGATCGGCGATTATGGCTGTTTTAGTTTCCACGAGACGAAAAATATCAGCATGGGAGAGGGCGGTGCGCTTTTGATCGCAGATCCGGCGAATATTGAAAATGCGGAAATTGTGCGTGAAAAGGGAACCAACAGAAGTAAGTTTTTCCGCGGACAGATCGACAAGTACTCCTGGGTGGAAGCCGGAAGTTCGTATCTTCCAAGCGAGCTGAATGCGGCGTATCTGTGGGGCGAACTGGAAAGTGCCGATAAGATTTATGAAGATCGTATGAATACATGGAATTATTATGATAAGGCATTGAAGAAACTGGAAGAAACTGGAAAAATCGAATGCCCGGTAATTCCGGATGGCTGTGTACACAATGCACATATGTATTATATTAAGGCAAAGGATCTGGAGGAACGCACCCGGCTTCTTGCGTATTTGAAAGAAAATGGAGTTGCTGCAGTGTTCCATTATATTCCACTTCACAGTGCGGCTGCAGGAATAAAATATGGCAGATTTTCCGGTGAGGATAAGTATACGACAAAGGAAAGTGAGCGGCTGCTTCGATTGCCATTGTATTATGGTATGAAGGAAGAAGACCGGGAGAAGGTTGTAAAGTGCGTGGAAGCGTTTTATGAGTAAAGGAGAAAGGAATGCAATTATCATTTACAAAGCAGGATAGTAATATTGTGAAAACAGTTGCTATCATACTAATGTATATTCATCATCTGTTCTTTTCACAAGAATCGTATGCTGGGTATCCTGTAGACTTTGCTCCATTTTGCGAGGCAGATATAATTTCCTTTGCACAAATGAGCAAAATATGTGTTGCATTGTTTGTATTTATATCAGCATACGGGATTTGTATATCGTTCAATAAGACTAAGGAGAGGGCAGAAAAGTTATATATAAGCTTATATAAAGAAAATTTTTGCCGATATATTAAATTTCTTTCTGCATTTATCTTGATATATATTATTGCCCAGATATTTTCTTTTTTAGGAAGAAGTAATCAGGAAGTATATGGAACAGGATTTAAAAGGATATTCTTTACGATATTAGATTTTTTTGGCCTTGCTAATATATTTGGAACCCCTACGTTTAATCCTACATGGTGGTATATGGGATTAGCAATTTCCATTTTTTGTATTATGCCCATTATATGGGTTTGTACCAAAAAAGCGGGAGCAGCTTGTCTGGCAGTGGTCATTGTAATTCCACGTATGTTAGGAATCGGGTTAACAGAATTAAGATGGTGGCTTCCAACGATATGTCTGGGAGCATTGGCAGCAGAGTATAATCTTATTGTAAAATGCCGGGAATACAAAAAGGAAAATATGGTTTGGCGAATTTCCAAAATTTTATTGGCAATGTGTATGCTGGCAGGTTTTGGCTTTTTGAGAAGTCATACTACATCGTTTTATGATATTACAGATATGGTGATGGCAGGAATTATTGTTTATTTATGCTTTGAATTGTTTGGAGGGATCAGTGAAACACCTAAGAAAATAATTGGTTTTACGGGAGCATATTCCATGAATATGTTTTTAATGCATACTTTTGTAAAAACATACTATTTCAAGGATTTTACGTATTCATTTCAATATCCGATACTTATTTTGCTGGTGCTTGTTATAGATACGCTGTTATTTTCTGTTTGTCTTGAATGGTTAAAAAAAGCAAGCGGGTATAATAAAATGATTGCTAAAATATGTAAAATGATAAGAGAGGGTTTTCAATAGTATGAAGAAAAACGCTTTTTGGAATACGATTTCAGGTATTTTAGATGCTGGTCAGAGTGCCATCATTCTAATTTTTATATCAAGGTTTCTTCCGATAAATGAGGCAGGAGTTTTTTCTATCAGTTATGCTTTGGCAAATATTGTTTTTATGATTGCGCGGTATGGGGTTCGGAATTATCAAGTTACAGACAATAAGGCAGAAGAGAAATTTCGAAATTACCTTTTTTTGCGATTAGCAACAATAGCTATTTCCGTATTATTTATCGGAACGTATTTGTTTTTTATGTATATGCGGCATCAATATGATATGCATAAGGTTATTATAGTATTTGTGATGGCATGTTATAAGATGGTAGATGCATTTGAAGATGTATTTTTGGGGCTGTATCAGCAAAAAGGAAGGTTAGATATTGCAGGAAAAGTATTTGCTGCACGTGTTTTTTCGTCAACCATAGTGTTGTGTGGTGCGATAGTGATTACCAAAGATCTTGTGATATCAGTAGTGGCAGCATTTTTATCCGGTGTTTTAATGGAAATAATATTGCTTAGAAAAACCTATCCGTCATTTCATATATCTTCGGAGAAATTGTGTAAACAAGAATTTCTCTTTTTGTTTACACAATGTTTTCCGTTATGCATTGGGGCGGTTTTGGCAGTATATGTAAGTAATCTTCCCAAATATATGATTGACTGGTATTTGAATGAAAAAATTCAGGCTATTTTTGGATATTTAATGATGCCTGCATTTTGTATTACGCTATTGAGCCGGTTTATATTTCAACCGTATATTAAGCAGATTGGAGATCAATGGAATAATAAAGAATTTAGTCAATTAAAAAAGTTTACATTGATATTGACTGGGATTATAAGTGTAATTACATTGACTGTAATTGTAGGAGGTTTGCTGATCGGTCTTCCTATTTTATCATGGTTATACCATACAGATCTGATGGGATATTCTATGGAATTATTTTATCTGTTTTTAGGAACAGGATTATATACGATATCATGTTTTTTTGTTGTGATCTTGACGGCAATGAGAAAGCAGAATTTGATAGCGGCGGGATATATCGCAGCATCCATAACAGCTTTTTTTATTAGCCCATATCTTGCAGAAAAATATGGTATGCGTGGAGCTTGTGGACTTTATATTATAATAAACTTGTTTCTTTCTTTATTATTTTTCATTCCATTGTGGAAAAATTTATGCGGAACAGAAGCAAAGAAAGAAGGGATGAACCTATGAAGAAAATTATGATTTTAGGAGCGGGAGTGTATCAATTTCCGTTGGTTCAAAAAGCAGCTGAAATGTGCGAGGTTATTCTTGTAGCGCCACAGATCAGTCAGGACTTTGAAAAATATGCAAATAAATGCTATTATACAGATCTTCGTGAAAAAGAAGAGATTTTAGAGATTGCAAGAAAAGAGAAAATAAATGGAATCATTACGGATCAGACAGATATTCCGGTTCGTACAGTAGCATACGTTGCGAGTGAGATGGGACTGCCGGGAAATCCATATGATATAGCATGTCTATTTACGGACAAAGGATTAATGAGAAAGAAAATGGAAGAAATCGGAATTAAAGTTCTTCCTAACAGCCAGGTTGTCTCAGAGGAACAGGCAGTTCAATTCTATGAAGCGCAAGGCGGAGATGGAACTGAATTTATTATAAAGCCAGCAGATAATCAAGGCAGCAGAGGTGTGTTTAAAGTTTATTCTGCAAACGATATTAGAAAATATTTTTGTGAAAGTGTGAAACATTCGCCTACAAATACTGTTGTAATTGAAAAATATGCAACGGGACAGGAATTTGTGGTTGAGGGAATTTCTTTAAATGGAAAGTACAAACCTCTTATTATTGGTGATACGCATTATTTTGATAAAGATACAACATTTGCGGCACGCGAACGCATTTTTCCGTCAAGAGAAAAGGAAGAATTGATAAAACGGGTTTTGGAGTTAAATGATAAGATTATTACAGGCTTTGGACTGGTTCAAGGAATATCACATAGTGAATATGTGATGGATGGAAATGACATTTATTTAATCGAAACAGCAGCTCGTGGTGGAGGGGTATTTATTTCAAGTGATCTGATATCTCTTCAAACTGGATTGTGTACAGAAGAATTTCTGATTCGCATAGCGTTAGGAGAACAGAAGGAACTGCCTGATTTAAAACCGATGAATCAGGTATGTGGATATATTGCTTTCTTTTTACCGGAAGGGGAAGTGATTTCAGTCAATGGAGTTGAAGAAGTATGTCAGCTGCCATATGTTCACCGTAACATTTTATATTCTATTAAACGGGGAATGAAGATAGGAACTGCAACAGATAAAACTTCCCGGTTTTCTATTATAGTATCTGGAAAGAACTGGAAAGAATGGGAAACTAATGTTAAGCATGTGCAGGAATTATTAAGGATACAAGTTCAAAAGGATGGAGAAATAAAGAATCCAATCTGGTAATAAAAAAGAGATTGTTTGTGAAAATGATGGACAAACAATCTCTTTTACTTTTTATTTATCGCGGGCGGATGGATTGTTAATAACATCTCTAATGACAAATTGTGGTGTCTGGTTGATACATAGATAGATGCGCCCAAGGTATTCGCCAATTAATCCAAGAACGATCAATACAATACCAAACATAAACAATAGGATAGCGATAGTTGAACTCCATCCGGTAAGAAAATCATGTCCAAGCATTTTGCGAATGATAATTATAAGTCCGGTGATAAAACCGATACATGCAGACAATGCGCCTAATAAAGTTGCCAGCCGGAGTGGTTTGATGGAAAATGCAGTAAAACCATTCATCCATAGCGAGAATAGCTTTTTGAAGGAATATCCGCTTGTTCCGTTTAAACGGGCTTTTTGAATAGCATCTACGGTTCCGATATTATGTGTGGTACGTAGAATTAATCCGGTAACATAGGGATAAGGCTGCTCGTATTTAAGCATTTCTTGAATGACAAATCGGCGGGCTACAAAAAAAATCGTGACTTGTACTCCGTCTGGAGCAGGAAGCATCCATTTACGCATAAGACCAGCAATGCCTGAGAAAATGCGTCGTGTAAAAGAAGGCTGTGCCCGATGTGTGAACCGGGGTGAGACAACATCTAGATTTTCCGATTTTAATTTCTGCAACATTTGCGGCAGAATTTCAATTTGTGTTTGTCCGTCATCTTCACAGGTGGCTACAAATTCACCGCTTGCGTAGTGAAATCCAGCCATGATAGCGCCATGTTGTCCGCAGTTGCGGGCAAGATCAATGGCAATGATATCGGGTCTGCTTTCAGCCAGTTCTTTTAAAATATCATAGGTGTTGTCAGGAGAATGATCGTTGACTAATATAATTTCGTATGTAATTGTCATATCTGCTAATGCAGCATCAATATCGTGGATGACAGAATGAATATTTTGTGTAGAGCAATAGCAGGGGATAACAATTGATAAATCTTTTTTCATCACATAGGGTTCCTTTCGTTTTAGAGGTAGTCGGTGCTTGTTTTGTCTGGGAGAATGGTACTTTTAGCTGGTACAACGACTTTGTCAGCTGGGATATCCTTGAAAGCATATGCCTGTGCGCCAAGCAAAACTGCTTCATTCAATGTGGTGTGGTCTTTTACAATAGAACCCACACCAAGGAAGCAACGATCATGAATCTGAGTATGTCCTGCCAGCATTGAGTTTATGGAAATGGTACAATAGTCATGTATGATCGAGTCATGTCCTATCTTTGCACCTACAAAAAACAGGTTGGCATTTCCAATCTGACATCCCATCTGAATATACACACCCTCCAGAATATTGTTTCCTTCCCCAAGAATTACGTCTTCTGAGATAAAAGCCGTGGGATGAATATAATTTTCAAAGGTATAACCTGATTTTTTGCAAAACAGATATTTTTCTTTTTTGATCTGTGCCATTTGAGAATATCCGATTCCCATAATAAGGGTAAAAGAGGAAGGGGGATATTTTGACGATAATTCGTCAAAAGAGATTACTTCAATACCATCTAATGTTGTATTATTAATATAATTCTTATCTGCTACATAGGCATGTACTTTCCCAAAATGAGTAAGTTCCACATATTTCTTCATCATTTGAGAATATGAACCATTGCCGATTATTACAACATTCTTCATTACTATAATCCGCCTTTCCGTGTCGCACGCTTCTATCCCCAGTAAGCGAAAACGCAACATAGTATCTTTTTCCAAACTTCTTCTTAATTACACATGATATCATTAGTTTAACTTTTCTTCCACCTCTTGTCAAGACTAGGTTTTATATGTTACAATACTATATTGTAAATAGTTTATGAGGTTTCTGAAGAGAAAATAGCAGATTGAACTTTGATAACTATAAACTCAAGGGAGGACTCACATTATGAAAGGAATTATTCTTGCCGGAGGTTCCGGCACAAGATTGTATCCATTAACAAAAGTAACATCAAAGCAGCTGCTTCCGGTATATGATAAGCCGATGATATATTATCCGCTTTCCACGCTTATGTTAGCGGGGATCCGGGACATATTGATTATTTCCACCCCGGCGGATCTGCCGAATTTTGAAAAACTTCTCGGCGACGGTTCCAGTTTTGGGATTCATCTGCATTATAAAGTTCAGCCAAGCCCGGATGGTCTTGCACAGGCTTTTCTGCTCGGTGAAGAATTTATTGATGGAGATGCCTGCGCGATGGTTCTTGGCGACAATATTTTTTATGGCAGCGGTCTGAAAAAGCATTTGCAGGAGGCAGCGGCAAAGCCGGATCGGGCGACGGTATTTGGGTATTATGTAGACGACCCACAGAGATTTGGCATCGTCGAATTTGACGAAAATGGCAAGGCAATTTCAATCGAGGAAAAGCCGGAGCATCCAAAGTCAAATTATTGTGTGACAGGTTTGTATTTTTATGACAACCGCGTGGTAGATTTTGCAAAAAAGGTAAAACCATCGGCACGCGGTGAATTGGAAATTACAGATCTGAACCGGATGTATCTGGAAGAGGGAAGCCTGGATGTCGTAACGCTTGGAAGAGGTTATGCATGGCTGGACACGGGTACAATGGACGCGCTTGCAGATGCCAGTGAATTTGTCCGTGTGATTGAAAACCGTCAGGGGATCATGCTTTCTGCGGTAGAAGAGATCGCTTACCACAATGGCTGGATTGACAAAGAGACATTGATTGAATCCGCGAAGATGTATGGAAAATCAAATTATGGAAAACATCTGCGCCAGGTGGCAGATGGGAAAATCCTTTACTGATCAATAAAATATATGCCGGAGTGTATTGCTCCGGCATTGCTTTTTTCTATCCAATTAGCACTTGTTTCCCATGAAAGGCAAAGCCATAGTGGCGGATGCGTTCTTTCCTGATTCCGCGGGTCAGAAGTTCTGCATCATAATTTTTGTTCTCAATCTGTTGTAAAGCAGACTGCACAGTATCCTGCAGAGACAACTCTTCGTCAGGTTCATGTACTTTGAATTCTAAGATAATTGCGTCTTTTTCTCTGGCAAAGGGAATCAGCATTACATCATAACGTCCGTACCCACTTTCGCGATTGGATTTTATCTCATATTGATCACGCAGATCCACCAGAAGACCTAATACAAAACCATGGTAAAATCGTTCTGGCTGACTTTTTGGCGAACTTTTTTTTCCGGTATCAAAACTGCTAAAAGTTGCCAGAGCTACGTCGTTCATATAGATATTCATTTCTTTCAGATTTCCATGCAGTAAGGCTTTGACAAAATCGTTATAATTGGTTTCCGAGGATTGAAACCAGCCACGTATCATGGACTGAAACATACTTGTTGTTTCCAGATTTGTAATCTGAAGAGTGTACCAGGGATCCAGAGTGATTCCGCGGTATTCTATATTTTCTACTTTAAGATATCCACTGGCAACCAATAGACTCCAGATGGCATTTTCTTCTTGGTCAAGCTGATTAAATATAATCTGTTCATCAAAATTAACGGTAATGCCTTTTTGGTTTATCAAGTCCTCTATATTTTCTTTTAGATTACCGGAGGCACGTCGAATGAGTTTGCTGACTAACCCATTGGAACTGGTGGAAGCCCAATAGGGATGCAGTTTTTTCTCTTTCAGATAATTGGTAATGGACCAAGGGTTATAGATGTCGCGATGACTGCCAAAAGTAAAGCCATCATACCATTTTTTTACAATTTGTTTTTTATCACTCATATGGTATTGATCCAAGGAATGAAATACCTCTTCTTCTGTAAATCCAAAACAATCTGCATACAGATCCGATGTCGTTGTCACGACACGCAGATTGTTGAGATCAGAAAAGATACTTTCTTTTGAGATCCTTGTAATACCTGTCATGACAGCGCGTTCGAGATAAGGATTTGTTTTAAATGTGGCGTTGAAGAAACTGCGTAAAAAGGCAGTAAATGAATTCCAGTAGCCATTGATCCATGCTTCCTGCATCGGGGTGTCATATTCATCCAGGAGAAGAATGACATTCTTGTGGTAATATTGGGAAAGGTATCGGCACATATTGTTAACTGCAATGACAGCTTCTGCATCACGGATTGACACGGTAAGGGCATCAAAGGCTTTCTTTTCATTTTCGCTGAGCAAATCGGTTTCTAATAAAAATCTGTTTTCTGTATAGAGTTTAACAATTTGCTGCTTGATCTGCATTTTGGCATCCATGAGATTGTCTGCCTTTACGGCGGCAAAACTGAGAAATATAACCGGATATTTTCCCTGCAGCTCTCTGTATTTTTTATCTTTCCAGATAGTAAGCCCTTCAAATAAGTTTTTGCGCTCTGCGTATTGAATGGAAAAAAAGCATTCCAGCATACTCATATTCAATGTTTTACCAAAACGGCGCGGGCGGGTGATCAGAGTAATATCATCTCCATTTTCCCACCATTCCCGGATAAAATTTGATTTATCCACAAAAAAATAGTCATTTTCGCGTAACGATGCAAAATTCTGTTTTCCAATGCTTATTGTCTTTTCCATGCATTCACCTGCTTTCCCCTTGTGTCTTTTCTATTATTATACTGTTTTTGGGAGGAAGATGCAAGGCATATAAATTGCATATAAATTTCTTAAAAGCCACTTGCACATTTAAGTAGACTGTGTTACACTAATGGCAAGCAGAGAATCTATCATTATAAAGATATCTATTTTCTTATAAAATGAAAAGAGCTAAACTGCTAACATTCCCATAAAAGACAGAATGAGATGCAGGGAGGCGATTTTCAACCGCCTCCCGGAAATGGAGGGTGTATGGTAAGAAAAGGTATGATTACCGATCAGAAATGGTTGGAAAAAATCAAAATTTTGAATGATGTTGTTTTTTGTACTGTTTTTTTGAATGAGGAAGATTGTAAGGAATTGTTACAGCGTATTCTATCAATACGTATTGTCAGCCTTAGAGTAGTGCTAAATCAGAAAACGTTTAAAAACAATATTTTTCAAAAAGGTTCCAGATTGGATATTTATGCGGAAGATGATAAGGGAAATATGTATGATATTGAGATGCAGCTCACAAATACAAGAGAGTTGATTCCCCGAAGCCGCTATTATCACAGTGAAATGGACGGGCATCAGATTGTAACAGGAGAGACCTATGAAAGTTTGAAACAATCCATTGTAATTTTTCTATGTGATTTTGACTTGTTTTGTAAAAATCAAAGTGTATACACATTTGAGATGAGATGCAATGAAGATCCTTCTATCTGCTTAGATGAAAAGAGAAAGACAGTTTTTGTCAATTTACATGGAAAAAGGGATGGATTAACTGAAAAACTATGTAATCTTTTGGACTATCTGGAGACTTCGATACCTACCGATGAGTTTACACAGGGACTTGAAAGAAAAGTCGAAGAAGTGAAGCGCAATGACGAATGGAGGGAAAACTTCGTGACAATAGAGCAGAAAATTGAACTTGAGTCAAGAGTGGCAAGAGAGCGTGGCAGAGAGGCCGGTCTTGCTGAAGGCAGAGAAGTTGGCCTTGCTGAAGGTAGAGCTGAAGGCAGAGAAGTTGGCCTTGCTGAAGGCAGAGCAGAAGGTGAGGAAGCGAAACTTTTGTCACTTATTTCCAAAAAAATTGCAAAAGGAAAATCTGTTGCACAGATTGCGGATGAATGTGAAGAGACAGAAGATTATGTTCGCGAATTAATAAAAAGATTGTAAGTTTTGTAAGATGGGAATGTTTGGCTGCTGGAGATCTCCGGCAGCCTTTTAATAAATAACAGAAAAGTGAGATGACAAACAATGTTGAAAGCGGCAGTATCTGCTCTGATACTTATCATGGCAGTTATTCTGTACACAGTGTACCTTTTTTTGAAAAAAAATTTTAATGGATTGTCCTGGGAAGAGATTGTCTTTCATCTGAAAGTTCCGATGAAGGGAACGAGTAATGAGATGATCCTGGATTATTTCCGGACATATGGGATTGCGATGGGAACAGGAGTCTGTTTTTCTGTTGTAATAAATGTAGTGAGTTATCAAATGTTTTCCGCTGCGGCGCGGAGTATTTTGCTTGTGGCTTCCATTGTGCTGTTGATCGCGGCGGTTTACCGGATTTTGGCATCCTTTGATACATTTGCCTGCCTTATGGCGCAGCGCAGCGAATCCGGTTTTATAGAAAAGGAAGCGGTACAGATTACACCGCAGATGCTTCATTTCCCTGAAAAGAAGAGAAATCTGATCTATATTTTTCTGGAATCGATGGAGAGTACATTTTCGTCCAAAGAAGAAGGCGGGGCAATGGAAAAGGACCGGATTCCTGAGTTGACAGCACTGGCAAAAGAGGGGATTAATTTTTCGAGTGATGATAAACTAGGTGGTGCCGCACCGTCACGAGGGGCTTCGTGGACAACAGGAGCCATGGTATCCCAGACTTGTGGGTATCCACTGATGATCTCATTGGGAGGAAAAAATTACAAAAATGAAAAAAATGCCTTTATGCCGGGGGCGGTGTCAATCGGAGATGTGCTGCAAAAAGAAGGATATGCACAGGAGATTCTGGTAGGATCTGACTTGACATTTGGCGGGCGGAAGATGTATTTTGACCAGCATGGAGAATATCAGGTCTATGATTATCCGTACGCAAAAGAGAATGGAATCATTCCAAAAGATTATTATAAATGGTGGGGATTTGAAGACAAAAAATTGTTTGCCTATGCCAAGGAGGAGATTACCAGACTTGCTAAAAAAGACAAACCGTTCAATTTTACGATGCTTACGGTAGACACGCATCATATCGGAGGCTATGCCTGTGAAGATTGTGGGCACGCGTTTGCAGATCAATACGATAATGTCCTTTCCTGTTCGTCAAAGAGAGTAAAAGAGTTTGTAGACTGGCTGAAGGCACAGGAGTTTTATAAGGATACGACGATCGTGATCAGCGGGGATCATTGTACGATGGACAACAATTATATACGTGCACAGTACGATGGCAGTGTGCCGCGGAAGATATATTCCTGTATCTTCAATTCAGCAGTGGAACCGGTTCGCGAAAAGAATCGCTGCTATTATTCGATGGATCTGTATCCGACGACGCTGGCTGCGATGGGCGTGCAGATTGAGGGAGAGAGGATCGGACTTGGCACAAATTTATTTGCGGAAAGAGAGACAATACTGGAAAAATATGGGGATGAAAAGGTGCATCGTGAACTGGCAAAGGGATCGTCTTTTTATCGTGAGAAAATTTTGGGAGAGAAAAAGAAATGATCATTGTATTTGCAATATGTCTGTTATTTTTTATTTTGTCCGGTCTGGGAATCGGTACGAGGGGCAAATGGGCATTTAGCAGGCCGCTTTTGGATAAAACAGGATATTGTTCACGCGAGATGACGGCATCTGTCAATGGATACTTTTTGACAACGGTTTTTATGACACATCTGATTCAATATACGTCAAGTGATATCTATGGTCCGCTTGATTTTATGTATACGTCTGTAAACCGGGCGCTGGGGCAGCTGATTGTGGCGATGTTTTTGTTTTATTCCGGGTTTGGTGTCATGGAATCCATTTTGCACAAAGAACGATATATCATTTTTTTTCCCAGACGCCGTTTGCTTCCATTTTTTGTAAATTTTGAGATTGCGGCATTGATTTATCTTATGGTCAGTTGTGTGACAGGGCAGACGCCGACATTCCAGTATGCGGTAAAAGGGTTTCTTGCCTGGGAAAGCCTCGGAAACAGCAACTGGTATGTATTTGCCATATTGTATCTGTATGTTGTAACGTACATGGTATTTCGCGTGAGAGAAACGAAAATTTTCCGAAAAATACCAATGTTTGCTGCGGTTTGCGGTATTGTTTTTTTCAGCGGAATATATATCCTGTGGATGAGATATGAGGAAAAGGGCGGCTGGTGGTACGATACGATCTTATGTTACAGTGCCGGTATGTTTTTTGCCATGTTCCGCAGCTCTTTTGAAATGTGGCTTTCAAGGAAAAGGTCACATTTGAGATATCTGCTTTGTCTGGTCGGTACCGCAGCGGTTTTTTCGATATTTTATGCAATGCGGACAGACCATAAGCTGTATTTTGAAATTATCAGCGTATCTTTTGCGATGCTGGTGGTATTATTGTCCATGCGTTTTCGGGCATACAATCGTGTCTATACATACATTGGACAGAACCTGTTTTCGTTTTACATTTATCAGAGAATTCCAATGATTTTTTTGAAAGATTCACTCGGAACAGTGAATCCGGTACTTTATCTTTTGGTGTGTGCAGTTTTGACGGCGGGAATTAGTTTTATTATGATACGTTTTTATCGCCGGTTAAAAAAATATTTGCCATAAAACATGTATATTCATCGAGATTCAGGAAAAAATATAGGTAGCATAGGAAATGCAAATCTAGAATCGAGGTGAAGATGATGAAGAAAGAAAAAGGTTTTTATATATCACTTCTGAGTGGAATCGTATGTATCGCAGTGATTGGCGCAATCTGTATGAATATGTTTGGAAAATCGGAAGATACAGAAGAAACTGTACCAATCGCGGAAGAGACGGAACTGGTTGTGCCAACACCGGCTGCTGCGACGGAGCAACCTCAGAAAACGGAAGAAAAGAATGCGACAGAGGCTTCCTCGAAGCATGTTAAGTCAGAGGTGAAAGAAGAAAAACCAAAGAAAAAAGAGACAATGGGGAAAGTCAGTGCGGAAGACAAACTTCATTTTGATCAGGAAACCGGACTTTTGTGGCCGGTGGAAGGCGATATATTGATCGAATACAGTGCAGACAAAGTCGTTTTTTTCCCAACGTTGTCCCAGTATAAGACAAATCCTGCCATGATCATCGCAAGTGAAGTGGGAGAGAGTGTGAAAGCAAGCGCTGCCGGCGTGGTAAAATCCATTGAAAAAAATGAGGAAACAGGGACTACGGTGACGATGTCGATCGGAGATGGATTCAAAGTGGTCTACGGCCAGTTAAAAGATGTGACGGTATCTAAGGGAGATGCGGTTTCGGAAGGCCAGGTGATTGGAAAGATTGCCAAACCGACGAAGTATTATTCGGTGGAAGGAGCCAACTTGTATTATCAGGTAAAACAGAAAAATGAAACGGTAAATCCGCTCGTCTTTTTGAGATAAACGAATCCCCAGGATTGTATGGATCCTGGGGAATTTCTATTTTCGATTCTTGATTTCGTTGACAACATCCATTACATTGGAGGAAGTTTCTTCTTTGGCGGCGGTAGTCTGATCGGAAGAGATTCCTTCCGTCGAATCTTTTTTCAGTATGGTTTTTACGGTCATCAGGATCAATTTGATATCCAGCCATACGGAATAATTTTCAATGTAAAACAAGTCTAACTTCAGTTTGTCATATGGAACGGTATTATATTTCCCGTATATTTGCGCAAATCCGGTAAGGCCGGCTTTTACACGAAGCCGGAAAGCAAATTCCGGGATATTTTCCATGTATTCTTCCATGATTTCCGGACGTTCCGGGCGCGGTCCGACAAACGACATGTCGCCCTTGATAATATTTAATAATTGAGGCAGTTCGTCTATCCGTGTCGAACGGATAAAGCGTCCGACGGGAGTAATGCGCGAATCGTTTGCTTTGGCAAGCTGGGCGCCTCCGACCTTCTCCGCATCGACGATCATACTGCGGAATTTGATGATCTCAAAAGGTTCTCCATCTTTTGTGCAGCGAATCTGTTTATAAAAAACCGGTCCGCTGTCATAAAGTTTTATGGCCGCAGCGGTTATGAGCATAAACGGCGAGGCGATGATCAGCATCGGAACCGCGATGAACAGATCCAAAAAGCGTTTCCCAAATGCCTGGTCAAAACTGAGCGAATATCCTTTCGTGAGGAGAAACGGTGTATCAAAGATGTGGATACGGTCACTTCCCATCAGGATGATATCCGAGATCTTAGGGATAACGTACGCTCGTATGCCATTGGCATAGCAGAACTTCAGCACATCATTACGCTCTTTGGCGCTGATGTCGCCGATGATCACAGCTTCGTAATCTTTCACTTTTTCGGCAATTTTATCCATTCCGGCGCTGACGTGAATAGCATCAGAAATCGCATATTTGTCGCGGCGTTCTTCAACTTTGTATACAAGATCGCTGGCAGGGCGCTCTCCGTAGATCAAGAGAATCTTCCACGATTTAAAAATGTGTCCGTAAAGCGAGTTTGCGCCAAAGTACCAAAGTGTGGTAATGATAAAATCTCCCAATGTCATAGCAAGAACCGGTAATACATTGATGAACCGGAACGCCAGCAGAGATATGATAATATAAGTTACCAGATTACTGATAAATATGGATAAAAATTGTGACAGGATTACTTCAATGCGGCGCAGCTGGCCGAGTTTGGTTGCTCCATACATACGTCCGAAAAAGATGAGAAACAGAGCATACAGTCCGATCACAACGTAGTTACCGCGGCGGTAAAATTGATAGCTGTACATGGTTCCGGCAAAAAAGTGATACCAGAACCATGAAAAAAGAAATGTCATTAATAGTATATTGATCAAAGACAAGGTAAATAAAATTGTCTTTTTATAAGGATCGTAATTACGCAAAACAGCCTCCTGATGTCTATACAGTTTCAGTTTCTTTTGTTTTCATTATGCGGTTTACCGCATAGCCAAGACCCAGTAAGATCCAATGCGAGGACTGTACACCGACGACAGCATCGTTGGTAAGTCCGACAATCGTATATGCGATGGAAGACATAAGTAGTCCCAAGGCGACCCGTTCGATATTGCCGTTCAGTTTTCTCCGCCACAAGAGACGGATGCTCTGGACGATATAAAGGATCACGAGAGCGGCATAGGCAATCGCTGAGATTCCACCGGTCTGAATAAAGGTCTGCAAAAAGATATTATGCGGTTTGTCAACCAGAAGAGTGCTTCCACCGACGCGTTTGGAACCGACAAAATCTGCGTTTGGAAAAGCAATGATAAACGCATTTGGTCCGATTCCCTTGAACCAGTAGGTTTTCATCAAAGGAATGGTACGTGACCAGATGTATCCACGGCGGTTTGCCATATTTTCCGAGTTTTTGAAACCAAAATGTTCCACTTCCTTCAGTTTGATCATTTTTCCGTATGGCGTGTAATATTTCCATTCGTTGTTGTCATACATAAACGTAAATGAAATCTGATTTGGCGTGTCATTCAAAATAAATGCAGGACAGACTCCGTTTTCCATCGAATAACAGGTTGTTGTGAAAGAGAGCATCTGAAATCTCGGATCACTTGGCACAAGGGCACTTCCATTATTTACCAATGGTATGTTAGTACCTTTTGTATCCGTAATGGTAAGAGATACATTGGTGCCATTTGTGACAGCAGCGTCCAGATGAAAGGATTCTCCATTGCGGAAATTGACCTTCATACGTGTCGGTGTTTCATTGACAATGGAGATCAGATTACGTGTGTCGACGGAACCATTTTTAATCTTTTCGAGAGAAGTCTTTGCATAATCTGTCTGTAGAACGCCGAAAGTACCGATGGCTCCCACAACAACAATAGCAGCCAAAGCAATCCACCATTTTTTGTCATTTTTGTTGAAATAGTTAACAAAGACCAGGATCAGGGTTAAGGCGGCAATTCCGATCAATGTCAAGCCGGCGGCCGTAGAACCGGATCCGATCAGGGTTTTTACAAAGCCAATCGTTATAAGAACACCGGCAGCCTTACATGCAATGGATACCCATTTTTTGTCAGAAACTTTCAGGAAAATGAAAGTAATGACAACCGGCAGAAGTAAAGCGACATAGCATCCGGAATAGTTTGGATTCGAAAATGTCATAACGACGCTGGAATACCCCTCTTTAAAAGAGATTCCATTGACGTCGCTGTATTTGGTAATGATTTTCTGAAAGGTATCCCATAAAAGCGGATTTTTGTCAATTGCCTGCATAAAGCCAAGAAAGGACATCCACGCGGCGTGGATCATCAATCCGTAAATCATAATACGGATCCTTTGCTCAGAAGTTACTACAAAATACGCGAAGAAAAATAACAAGCCGTAGGCAAGAAGAACCCACATGGTCTGCCACTGGTTATAACCACCACCATTGAAAGCCAGATCCGGGTATTTGCTTGCAACTGAAGAAATAATAACCATTATGAGGTGAATGGCAAGCAAGAGGAGAATCTTCTTATCCGTATCGGCAAAAAGTGTTTTGAATGCCTTGCTGCTCTTCTTTGTCTGCTGCCATAAATAATAGGACAGGAAGAGGATACAAGCGACACCTGCAACAACCAGTGCGACACCTTTGGAATATCCAAAAGAATCAATCTGCCCGGTTAATGGCGTATTGTTAAACCATTCGAACTGAGAAAAGTCAATTGTAAAATCATGTGTGAGTACGATCAAAGGTACAAAACATAAACCAAACAATATGGGTAGAAGCAGGAAAATTTCCTGCCATAACTTTTTCTCGGTTTTTTGGTGTTTTTTATTGTACTTATTAGACATTTTAATATTCCCCTTTTGCTTTTAGCATGTTACTCGTTATCGTCACTGTCGTCGTCATTATCGTCATCGCTGTCCTCGTCGTCATCGTCATCATCGTCATCTGATAGGGAGGTGTCTTCTGTGACCGTTACATCACAGGTGGCATAAGCTCCTCCCTCATCTTCAGCAGTTACGGTGATGGTTGCGGTTCCGGGATCTCCGATGCAGAGTTCGCCATCAGAATCTACATCTACGACATCTTCATCGTCGCTTTCAAAGATCACAGCTTTATTGCTGGCATTTTTTGGAAGAATCTGTTTGATCTTCAAAAAAATGTCAGCTTCTTCGGTTTCAGAGACCGTAAGTTTGGTACGGTTGAGAACAATCTTTTTTACAAGGATGTCCTGCGTGACGGTAACGCGGATACTTGCCTTTTTCTTAGGATTGACTTTTGATACGGCACGGATGGTGGCGGATCCTTTTTTCAACCCCTTAATAAGTCCTTTTTTCGAAACAGAAACTATTTTTTTGTTGGAAGAAGTAAATTTTACAGCTTTAAATTTCTTTTTGTTTGGTGAGACAGAAACTTTGGTTTTTAACTGATACTTTTTCCCTTTTTGAAGTTTTAAGCGTTTTCCTGCTCCATTAAATTTTATAGTGCGTACATTTGCCGGCAGTTTTTTTGCCGTGATCGTGGTTTTATTACCTTGTGCTGTGACGCCAAGTACCAAAGACGCAATCAATGTAAGTACAGCGGCTTTTTTTATTTTTTTCATAGACATACCTCCCTGATATGTGATAACAAAGAGAACCACTCCCCCTTCAATCGGGAAAAGGGAGTGATTTTCCTGCTAGTGTATGAGTTACGCTTTTAATGTATCATACAGATCTTTCACGGTTGGATAGATCTGTTTGAATTTTGCATATTTCTTGTCGTATTTTTCTGCCAAATCAGCATCCGGTTCTACAGAGTCGATTACTTTTACGATCTTTGCGGCAGCTTCTTCTACGGAAGCGTATTCACCACAAGCGACAGCAGCGAGCATTGCACCGCCGAGACCAGGGCCTTCTTCGCTTTCGATGATATTTACTTTAATGTTCAGAACGTTAGCTACGATCTTTCTCCAGAGTGGGCTCTTTGCTCCACCACCACAGATTTTAGTTTCCGTGATATTGATTCCGAGATCTCTTGCTACTTCGAAAGAATCACGGATCGCAAATGCAACACCTTCCAGAACAGCCTGTGTCATATCGGTTCTTGTCGTATCCATGGACATACCGATGAAGAGAGCACGTGCGTCCGGATTGTTGTGAGGAGAACGCTCGCCCATCAGGTATGGAAGATAGTATACATTGTTTTCACCGAGTTTGTCATCGGTGATCGGTTTCTGCTCCGCAGGATAATCCTTGGTTCCGATGATCTCGTCCATCCACCATTTGTTACAGGAAGCGGCACTCAGCATACATCCCATCAAATGGTAATTTCCGTCAGCATGTGCAAAAGAATGAAGGGCGTTGAATTTATCGACACCAAATTCTTTGCTGGAAATGAAGATGGTTCCGGAAGTTCCGAGGGAAATGTTACATCCACCATCGCCTACTGTTCCTGTTCCGACAGCGGCAGCAGCATTGTCGCCGGCGCCGGCAGCAATTTTACAATTTGTGGTAAGACCAAGTTCTGCAGCAGCAGCTTCGGTCAGATTTCCGGTTACTTCAAAACTTTCATAAAGTTTTGGAAGCTGTTCTTCTTTGACATCGCAGATTTCCATCATTTCCTTGGACCAGCATTTGTTCTTAACGTCCATCAAAAGCATACCGGAAGCATCAGAGTAATCACAACTGTGAACCCCTGTCATCTTGTAAGCGATATAGTCTTTTGGAAGCATGATCTTAGCGATCTTTTTGAAGTTTTCCGGTTCATTTTCTTTTACCCAGAGGATCTTTGGAGCAGTAAAGCCGGCAAATGCGATATTTGCGGTATACTGTGACAATTTATCTTTTCCGATCACATCGTTTAAGTAATTTGTCTCTTTTGTGGTACGTCCGTCGTTCCAAAGGATAGCCGGGCGGATTACATTGTCCTCGCTGTCAAGGATCACAAGTCCGTGCATCTGTCCACCGAAGCTGATGCCGGCTACTTTGTCTTTTTCAAATCCGTCGGTCAGTTCTTTGATTCCGGTAACTACGGCATTCCACCAGTCTTCCGGTTTCTGCTCGGACCAGCCCGGATTTGGGAAGGAAAGTGGATATTCTTTTGAAACGATATTTTTGATGGAACCATCTGCTTCCATAAGAAGAAGTTTTACGGCAGAGGTACCAAGGTCTACACCTATGTAATACATGAAATAGTCTCCTTTACTTTAAATTTAATAACAGTACTAGCGACTCGTGGCCGGGTCGCTAGTTGTTGATAACATTATATCAATTATGAATTATGCAAATGGGTTCTCGGTAGGATAACGAACGCCTGCCGGCTGATTGTATCCGATCTCATCTACATCAACACCGATGTACTTGAATACTTCGTACAATGCTTTTCCAAAGTGTCCGAATGCAACAGCACCATGATGAGGGAAGTTCTTCTCGATCAATACGTGGCGATAGAAGCGTCCCATCTCAGGAATGGCGAAGATACCGATTGCACCGAAACTACGTGTAGCAACAGGAAGTACTTCACCGTGTGCAATGTAAGCACGAAGGTTAGCATCTGCTGTACTCTGAAGACGGAAGAATGTGATATCTCCAGGAACGATGTCTCCCTCGAGAGTTCCGTTTGTAACTTCGATAGGAAGTGAACGAGCCATGATCTTCTGGTATTTCATCTCGCAGAAAGAAAGCTTACTCGAAGCTGTATTTCCGCAGTGGAATCCCATGAATGTGTCTTTCAATGTGTAGTTTGCATATTTTCCTTTGATGTCTTCGTCGTACAGATCCTGAGGTACGGAGTTGTTGATGTCGAGAAGAGTTACTGTATCTTCACTTACAACAGTTCCGATGAACTCGGAAAGTGCACCATAGATATCTACTTCACAAGATACCGGAATACCTTTTGCTGTCAAACGGCTGTTTACGTAGCAAGGTACGAAACCAAACTGTGTCTGGAATGCAGGCCAGCATTTACCGGCGATTGCTACGAATTCACGATATCCTTTGTGATCTTCCACCCAGTCAAGAAGTGTCAACTCGTACTGAGCAAGTTTTGCAAGGATTTCAGGTTTTTTATTACCGGCGCCAAGCTCTGCTTCCATTTCTTTTACAATGTCAGGAATACGAGCGTCACCTTCATGTTTGTTGAATGCTTCGAACAAGTCAAGTTCGGAGTTCTCTTCGATCTCTACACCAAGGTTGTAAAGTGGTTTGATCGGTGCATTACAAGCAAGGAAGTTCAATGGACGTGGTCCAAAGCTGATGATCTTCAAGTTGTTCAATGCATATACGGCACGAGCAATCGGTACAAATTCATGGATCATGTCAGCGCAGTCCTCAGCAGTTCCAACCGGATATTCAGGGATGTAAGCTTTTACATTGCGGAGCTTCAAGTTGTAGCTTGCGTTAAGCATACCACAGTAAGCATCTCCACGGCCGTCCATCAAGCTGTTTCCGGATTCTTCTGCTGCAGCAACGAACATCTTAGGTCCTTCAAAATGTTTTGCAAGAAGTGTCTCGGAAATCTCAGGTCCGAAGTTTCCAAGATATACGCAAAGTGCGTTACATCCGGCTTTTTTGATGTCTTCCAAAGCCTGAACCATGTGAATTTCGCTCTCAACGATACAAATCGGACATTCATAGATGTCTGCTGCATCATATTTTTTTGCATAAGCCTCTACAAGGGCTTTTCTTCTGTTTACAGAAAGTGACTCTGGGAAGCAGTCACGGCTTACTGCAACGATTCCAATTTTCATTTTTGGCATGTTACTCATTTTTCTAATACCATCCTTTCATTTATTCTGATAAAAAAATATCAAAGTTAGTAATTCTATTTTAAAGCATAATGAACAAAAAATCAACAAAAAAGCATATAAATTTTTGCATAATTTCGTTGCAGAATGGAAAAAATTAGTGTATACTAAAGTAGAAGGATTAGGATTGTGAAGAAAGAGAAAGGGATGATCCTATGGTAGAGGCTTATAATTATTATGCCGGCGGTTTTATTCCAAAAGTGAATCCTAAGACAAATGTACACAACCGCCGCGAATTAAAAAGTAAATATAAGAGTATCGTTGCGCTGAACAATGCCAATCCGCTGGCGATGATTTCCCTGTCGAAAGACACGAGTGATTACGCGCTGGATGTGAAATCGATGTCGATGGAATTAGGGGAAGCGGCTTCGCTTGCATTGGATTCGGATCAGCAGGGAGAGGCGCTTGAGACGACATTGCAGCTTTACAACAAATTATTGAGCCGCAGTGACGAGTATGGCAATCTGAAAAATAAACCGTCTCGTCCGGGGTGCGAACTCCGCAAGCTGGTAGAAGAGTGTGCGGATGAACTGACGTCCACCGGAATTGCTGTGGATGAATCCGGCTTTCTTTCACGAAAAGTAGAGGAAATGGACACGGTGCCAAAGGATTTTCTGCAGAAATTGAAGGAGAAGTGTGATTACATGAGCATGAATCCGATGGAATATGTGGAGAAAAAAGTTTACAGTTATGCGCATCTTCACCGCAATGATGTGGGCTATGCTTATGCACAGTCCATTTACACCGGAATGTTTTTCAATTCTTACTGCTAAGCGGAGAAATACAGGAAGCGTTCGGAAAGAGAACGCTTGCGAAAGAAAGCAATTATTGACACGAATTAATATAGAAGAAATACAATAGGAAAAGCAGGCTGCATTTGCTCTGAACGTAGAGAAAATGTGGTCTGTTTTGTTTTTCGGCTGTTGAGTTTGATGAGTTGCATTTCAGAGGATTTAAGGCTGTTATCTGTCTGTTTTAAGGCATTTAGTTGTCAGCAAAACAAAGATGTGGTTTTAAAAACTACATGTTGTAATATTCGTATTGACATGCGGGGCAAAGTGTGATACTCTCAAAGTATCAAAATACGAATGTGGGGATGGGAAAGTCTGGAATTATATGGTAAAGATTTGGCTGAAACGATGAAATAGAGATGGAAATGGAGGCTTGGCTTATGAAGGGATTGGTTTTGGAAGGCGGAACATTTCGCCCGGTATTTAGTTCCGGTGTGATGGATGCGCTGCTGACGGAAAATATCATGCTGCCATATTGTATTGGTGTTTCTGCGGGCATCGCGGATGGTGTGTCATATATCTCAAAACAAAAGGGAAGAAATCTGGACATTATTACAAAATACCGCAATGACAAGCGTTATATGGGCCCGGGAAATTACCGCAGGCAGAAGAGCCTGTTTGGACTGGATTTTGTCTTTGGCGAAATCCCGGATAAATTGGTGCCTTTTGATAAGGAAACATTTTTTTCTTATGACGGAATCTGTAAAGTCGGCGTAACCAATGCAAAGACAGGGGAAGCCGAGTTTTTGAATGCGATGAATATGGATGAAAAGTACAGTATGCTGCGCGCGACTTGTGCGCTGCCGCTCTTTTTCCCGGCGATTGATGTGAACGGCACGAAATATTATGATGGCGGCTTGTCAAGCATTATCCCGGTGGAAAAGGCGATGGAAGATGGCTGTGATAAATTGCTCGTGGTGCTGACCCAGCCAAAAGGTTACGTCAAAAAGTTTGGAAAGTATGATAAAATGGGCGCAAAACTTCTTGCCCGCAAATATCCAAAAGTGCGAGATCTGATTCTCAGCCGCCCGGATCGTTACAACGAACTGATTAAAAAGTGTGAGCAGTGGGAACGGGAAGGGAAGATTATGATCATTCGCCCGAATCATCTTCTCAACAGCTTTGAGGGGAATATCCAGAAATTGGAAGCTTCCTACTGGCACGGTTACCGCATGACAAAGGAAAAGATGAAGAAGATCAAACGTTTTCTTGAAATTGAGTAAAAAGCATTGACACGATGGTGCCGGATTTGCTATAATTGTCTTTGCTTGCGGATATGGCGGAATTGGCAGACGCGCTAGATTTAGGTTCTAGTGTCAGCAGACGTGCAGGTTCAAGTCCTGTTATCCGCACGAAAGCATTGAGAAGTGCATAGCGGGTTGTGGGCGGCTGACGCGAGCTTGCTCGCAGGCTGACGCATCACAATCCGCGTATATACGGCGAAAGCCGTGGGACAAGCGCCCCTCCGGGGCGCTTGTATGCACTTCGCAAGGAAAGACCCTTCCGGGTCTTTTTTTATGCAGATGAGACCTTGGACCTGGGTCCAAGGTCTCCGCTTCGCTCTGTTCTGCGCCCTGTTATCTGCACGAAAGCCGTGGGTCATGGTTTAAAAATGCTATTAATTTTCTAAGCGAGCAATACCTTCTTCTACAGAAACAATTGGCAATTTTGTGTCCTCAAAATCAGGTACATTTGCTGTTATCAGATAATCTACGTCATTATGTTTTGCTGTAGTGTATTGAACGCAATCTTCAAAGTCTTTCCATTTTCTCGAAAATGCGCTTTGAATATCCTTATCAGTTACAGATAGAACATTTACTAATTTGAAAATATTTTCCATAATATCATATGTGTTACCAATATCATGTGTTGATTTTCTTATAATATAGAACAAATCTGTAACCGCAGATGCAGTTATAACAGCAGCAATGTCTTTTTTACGAGCTAGAGAAAAAAGTTTCTTTGCTTTTTCACAATTTGCACGCTTAAAAACAATATCCAGCAAAATATTAGTGTCAATTAACAAGGTCATATTTTTCTCTTATCCTTTCGTCATGATATTGTTCCGCTGTTTTCCCTGTATCTGGCAAAACACCAACAATTTTGTCGAAAATATCTTCAATTGGTTCTTCCGTCTTTTTTCTTTCTTTACGTTGAGAACTTACAAATCTTACGTAACTATATATGATTTCGATTTCATTTTCGGGTAAATCATTCAAAAGATTGATTGTTTTTTCCAATGTTGACATTTTCCTCACTCCTTTCAAATTTTGCATATGCTTCAGTAGTATTTTATGCGTTTTCAACCTTATAATCATCGTTTTCATTTGATGATTTAATTGTAGCGGCAATGATAATACTTGTCAATCAATAATTTACCCAACATTAGCTTTTTCCTTTGTATCGTAGTAAAATAAACCACCGGCTTATCCGGTGGTCATGGTTTAAGCAAAATGCTATTTAGAAACAATTGGCAATTTTGTGTCCTCAAAATCAGGTACATTTTCGACTTATTCAAACAATTCCCTTTTTTAAAGCTTTTTGGATATCCTGATCTGAAATTACGGAATACACTTTCGCACCGTATTTTTCTTCAAACAGATGTCTTCCGATTCCACCGGGCATATCGTCGCGGGCGAATATGGTTACCAACGCCACAACATGGATATCAGCACATTTCTTTGTTTCCTCAATCCACGTGTCTACGCTTTGCCCCGTAGACACACCATCGTCTACGATGACTACACGTTCCCCTGCCTGCAATGTGTGACCGCATATCATTCGCCCTCTGCTATCAGGCTTCTGCCTCGCATGACAATAATTTACCGTTCTTCAATATTTGTTATACAAAACACTTGCGGCTATTGCCGAAAAAGAAATCCCATGATAAGCCATTCCGGTTAATACGTCAAATTCAAGATAATTCTCGCATATGCAGTCTGCCAATACTTCTCCGATTTTGCTTATCTGTGCATTGGTGGAGAAATTTTCCGTATTGATAAAATAGCTGCCATCTTTTTGAAATGTTAAAATTTGGTTATTTGCCATAAATCGCACAAATTTTTCTTTGTTTGTCAAGGCAGCCAGTTTGTAACCAAACAATTCATCTATTGTTACACCAAAATATTGTGCTAACAATGGAATCAGAGAAATATCCGGTTGTGCTGCTCCGTTTTCATACTTTGAAACTGCCTGGTATGAAACACCCAATTTCCGCGCCACTTCTTCCTGCGTTACGCCTTTTGCTTTTCGCAGTGTTTTGACCTGAATTTTGTTTTTTTTCCCTAGACCATAAAGAATTTGAGGAGATTGTGGTCTGGGATGGATTTTTTATGAGCAAGTCAAATATGTGAAAGAGTTTTATGGTCTGGAGAAAAATTTTTCCTATAAAATCATAAAGGGAAGCTTGTTTTTGTGCTCCTGATAGACAAAGTACGATCTGGGTCAAAAGGGGCGTAATATTTGTATGGTCTGATGCGGAAATTCCGATTATTAGACCACAAAAAGAAATTGATAGAACCACAAAAGAAAATTTTTCTTGCTTTTTTCCCTATATGTTTGTATAATTAGAAATTGCCACTATCAATTTACAGGAATTGGAAATAAGATACGCGGAGGTGCAAAATGGCAAAACAAAACATATATGACAATGAGATATTTTTCGACGGATATAAGAAGATCCGGGATAACGAGGTAAATGCCAATAATTTGTTTGAAATCCCTGCTTTGTTTTCCATGATGCCGGATCTGACGGGGAAAAGGGTGCTCGATCTGGGGTGCGGTTTTGGCGAACATTGTATGCGGTGTGTTCGGCAGGGAGCGGAAAAAGTAGTGGGAATTGACATATCCGAAAAGATGTTAGAGGTTGCAAGGAAGGAAAACAGCGATGCGCGCATAACATATCGAAATATTCCGATGGAAGAAATTGCAGGTTTAAATGAGACATTTGATATTGTAGTAAGTTCTCTGGCATTTCATTATGTGGAGGACTTTTCGGGGGTGGTTAAAAATATATATGATATGCTTGAACCGGGTGGCAATTTTATTTTTTCACAGGAAAATCCGCTGTGCACATGTCATACCGGAGACAATCGGTGGACAAGAGATGAAAATGGACAAAAACTGTATTTGAATCTTGCCAATTACGGTGTGGAAGGCGAGAGAGAATCGGAATGGTTTGTGGATCATGTAAAAAAATATCATCGAACATTTTCAACAATTATCAATACTTTGATTGAAGCGGGATTTACGATTGAAAAAATGATCGAGCCATTGCCGACGGACGAGCTGCTTGAAAAGTACCCGGCTTACAAGGACTTGTTTCATAAGCCGGATTTCCTGCTGGTGCGCGTAAAAAAATAAACCGCAGGGGAATGCGGATGATAGGGGCGGCACTTGAAGTTTTCTAAAAAAAGGAAGGAGAGCAGATATGAATTTTCAAACAATGAATGAGGCTGAGGTGACAATAGGGGAAAAACAGATTACGATGCACGCGAAGGGTGGTACAAATCTGTTTAATGGTGTAAGTGGTACGTGGAAAGAGACGGCATTTCCGTATTGTTACGTAAAGGTGCAGGGTGACTTTATGGTTCAGTGTAAAGTTAAGGTGGATTTTAAAGCGGTGTATGATTTGGGCGCTTTGGTCATTTATGAAGAGGAAGACAAGTGGATAAAGTTTGCTTTTGAAAATGCAGATACCGGAGAACCGGCGATTGTATCTGTGGTAACGCGCGGCACGTCCGACGACTGCAACGGGGAGCCGATCGCCGAGGGGGAAGTGTGGTTGAAAATATGCCGCCAGGAGAATATGTTTGCAATGCATTATTCAAAAGATGGGAAAAAATGGAAACTCGCCAGAATCTGCCGATTGGAACTGCAAAATGAAGTTATGGCGGGGGTATCGGTTCAATGCCCGACGGGAAATGGGTGTACGGCGTATTTTGAACATTTTGAATTGGGAAAAAATCCATATAAAGATATCCGGAATTTGAAATGATTTTGGTGGTCTGAGAAGTTTAGATAATCATACTCAATGTGAAAAAGACATTGTTGTACTTTTCAAAGAACATAATATATAATAAAAATGTGATCAACACACACATAAATACCAATAATAATGTGATGATGTATTAAATATTCCGCTATTTATGGCGGACGAGGCAGACAGACTTATCGGTCTGGCACTCGAACAACAGAGAAAAAAGTAAGAGCAGTGCAGCAAATTTTATTGCTCATCATACAAGGAGGTTCTTCGTGATAAATAGAAAATTAACAGCAATCGTATTTGCAGTGTGCGCGTGTTTGTGCCTGTTATCACAAAAAGATGCGGCAGCAGCAAAAAAGAATTATACGGTTTCGCCGGATGCGAAGGTATTGGGGCGGTACGCGAAAAGCCAGGACTTAAATAAGCAGACAAAACATTATTTTATGCTGCGTTATTATATGGATAAACTGGAAAAAAATGGGGGAGGAACGCTGACGCTGAAAAAGGGAACCTACTCCATAACGAACATTTTATATGTGCCGTCCAATGTGACGATCCGCTTGAAAGACGGAGTCCGGATCGTGAAGACGACAAATGTGGGAAAGGCGAGGTTTCAACCGGCGGAAGGCATTTTTCAGGTAGTGCCGTACCGGCTGAGCCAGAAAAAACAAAAGGGAAAGAGGTACAGCGGTTCCCACGATGTTAAATTTATCGGAGAGGGAGATGCGACGATCGATCTGAAATACGTGATGAATTCCAAAGCAATTGTTACGGCACATTGTAAAAATGTGGAAATTCAGGGAATCCGGTTTCTACATATGAATACGGGACATTTTTTGGAAGTGGATGCTTCTAAAAATCTGACGGTCAGAAACTGCACATTTTCAGGCGTGGCTGCGAAATCGCCGTATACGAAAGAGGCGATTAATATCGATGTGCCGGATCCGAATACAGGCGGGGTGAATTTAAGGTGGAGCAGTCTGGATAAGACGCCCGATGTGGATGTAACGATTGAAAACTGTACCTTTTCGAACCTTCAGAGGGGGATTGGAAGCCACAAATATTCGCAGAAAAAAGCGGGTGGAAAATGGGCTGTCAATTGTTATCATGAAAATATCTGTATCCGCAATAATACGTTTACAAATATGAAAGACACCGGGATATTTATGCTCAACTGGAAAAATGTGACACTTGAGACGAATACATTTGCAAACTGTAATCTGTGTATGAACTTCCGCGGAACGCAGGCACCGGTCAATCTGATCCAAAATGACTTTGGCACATCGACGGTGGTGCAGACATTTGCGAAAGACAGACTTTATTATATGGGATATAAATCTCCCGGCAAAGGAAGCTGTTATGCGCCGATCTATAACCAGCTTGGTTTTGAGACGCTGCAGCAATTATTAGATATCAATAATGCGTCGTAAAAAGGACGCTGTCCGTAGGCTGCGGTTATTCTTCAATGACCGATTTGACCAGCTGCCACGCAATGCTGCCCTCGCGCAGAAGCGGTAAAGCATCTTCAAAACGAATCCATTTCGCGGAATCCACTTCACCGGATAGTGTAAAATCTTTCTTTTTGACGACTGCTTTGTAGCCGAGCATGAGCATTTCTTTCTTTTCATAGGGAAAACTGCGGATAAAAGTAAGGGCTTCGACATCTTGTCCAAGCTCTTCTTTTATCTCGCGGACAACGGTTTCTTCGGCAGATTCTCCGAGTTTCATAATGCCGGCGACACAGACGTATTTGGTTGTGGAAACGTAGTTTTGGCGCAAAAGTGCGATTTCCCGCTGCTCGTTTACGACAGCGGCGATGATGCTGGTCGTAAACATGTCCCATAATGGGATTTCACAGGATTCGCAGTAGGGGATGAAACCCTCGTCGCCAATTTCTTTCCGGATAAGTTTTGAGCCACAGTGCGGGCAGTAAGTAAAATGCATCGTATTCTCCTTGTTTTATTGTAATGTATCGTAGTAACGTTTTTTGTCCTCGTACATTTTGGTGTCAGCGTATTTGAGCAGTGTTTCAAAAGAGGCATCGTGGTGTTCGCAAAATTCCACACCGAAAGAAAGGCTGACAGAACCGTTGACCGTGAGGTCACGAAGGTGTGTACAGCGGTGGGACATATCCTCCTTGGAAATTTTTGTCAAAACCACAGCGAACTCATCCCCGCCGATGCGGTAGACATTTTCGCTGCCAAAACATTCGCAAAGAATCTGAGCGGCGTCGCATATGTACTGATCTCCTGCGAGATGGCCTTTGGTGTCGTTCATTCGTTTCAACCCATTGAGGTCGCACATGACGATGCCGATGGACTGCGAAGCGTCAAAGTGATTGTCGTACGCCCAGGACAGGGCGGTGCGGTTTTTGCAGCCGGTAAGCGGGTCGTGAATAGCACTTTTTTCCAATTCCTTGGAATAATTGCGCAGGCGGATCATCATGGAAATGACAAACTCCATCATATTGATCAAGATGGAAATATTATCCATATATTCGGCAGGGGGATTGTCCACGCCGTAAAAACCGATATATTTCCCATTGATCTCGATCGGCCCGGTAACGAGTGTCTGAATTCCCTGCGGTTTTAATATATGATACATGGACTCGCTGATGCTGCGATACTGTTCCATGTCATAGATGATAATATTGTGTGACTTTTCATATTCTGTGAACCATGCTTCCAGCATGCCGTCATAGGGAATGTTCTGTAGATTTTCAATTTCCGCGGAAACGCCTTCACGGCAGTACTCATAAGTGTTTGAATATGTGCCGTCTAAATTGTCTTCGAAGATATAGGCACGATCCGAACGCAGGTTTTGGCAGATATATTGTAAAATTTGATTGATGATGCGGCTTGGAGACTCTGCGGAAGAGGCGAAGCGTATCATCTCGGTAATAAATTCTTCGTGATTGATTTTCTCCATAGTTCACCACTATTCCTTTGCTGTTGTATATTACATATAATTATATTTCATTATACCATACTTAATGTGGTATAACAAATGATTTATTTGTGAACTTCAAACACATTTTCAATCTCTTCAATGTGTTCAAGAAAAATATCCGTGATATCCGGATCAAAATGACTACCGCGGCTTTCTTTGAGTATTGCAATGGACTTTTCCTGCGAAAAGCCTTCCTTGTAATGGCGGCTCGAACGAAGGGCATCGTACACATCGGCAACAGCCATGATCCGGGCAGAAAGAGGGATGGAATCCCCGGACAGACCTTCCGGATACCCGCTTCCGTCATATTTTTCATGATGATACAGTGCCATGTCATGGGCAATCTGAAAATATTCATCGCTCTCGACACCCTTTAGTGTTTCATCTAATATGCGGGCGCCCTCTGCCGGATGCGTTTTCATAATTGCAAATTCTTCGTCCGTAAGTTTTCCCTTTTTCTGTAAAATGGAATCCGGGATCGAGATCTTTCCGATGTCATGCAGATGGGCGGCGTCGGTTACCATTTCTGCGTATTCGTTTGTCATCTGCGAAGCAAAGCGCGCATCTTGCCGCATCGCCTGGGTGAGGACTTTGACGAAGTTGCCGGTATTTTTGATATGCAAACCGGTGATGCCGTCGCGTGCTTCGATGATGGTAGCAAAACTTCCGATCAAACTTCGCTGCATGGCAATGACTTTCTTTGTTTTTCTTGCAACGTCTGTCTGGAGACGCTCCGTATAATAATACCGGTCCGTGATTTCTGTTAAAATGATCATGGAACCGTGTTTTATGTCATCGTGGTAAATTTCCCGCAGAGAGCCTTCGTACACGCATTTTTCGTAAACTTCGTGATGAGTGCTGGTGTCACGGGTTGTGACAAAGATGAGTTCGCCGGCTTTGATCTGCTCCCGGATAAAGCTGAGAGGATCCGGGTGCGTCTTGGCGGCAAACATCAAAAGGTGTTGTGCGCGGTCGTTCGTATAGGTAATCTGGTTGTCGTAATCCAGGACGATCAGTCCGTCTTTCATATGTTCGACGGCTTCTTCTTTTGCCAGTTTTATCGAATCAAAAAGTTTGTATCGCTTGATCAGCTGTTCCAAAAGGATCGTACAGATAATATAAGCAGGCACCGTCGAATCGTAGCCGCCGGTAAGGTTGAAAAGGAATGCCAGAAGCCCCAGGATACAGGATACCAGCATGAGGATCAAAAGCAACACCTGTCTGTGGATAAGACGGGAGTTGTGCAGCGCGGAAAAGCGTATACACGCAAAAAGCATGTGGATAAAATAAAAGGCAAAAAAGGCAGTATACAAGTTATAGATTAGTCCGTGCGACAGAACCAGGTGCGGAAACAAGCCGGAATTTGTATAAGAAATATGACTGTAAAATAACGTATTATAATCGCATGTCATAACCAAAACGGAGATAAAAGAAGCGAGGAAAAATAGAATCCGCTTTGCCCATCTGGGAACCGAAAAACCGCAGTATTCCATGACAAAAATATACATCAGATAGAGGATGTACGGTTTTGCCAGATAGCTCATGCGAACCCCCATGAGAGCAGTTTCTTTGGTCGATGCGGCAATTTCTAATGTATAGCCGAAATTGTTTATCAGGATAGACCCTACAAGAAGCAGTAAAAGCGTTTGAAATTTGGATGGGTGCTGTCTGCTGATGTGAATCAATTCGTAAAACATAAACACAATTCCCAGACATTGTAAAATAAGTAATGTGTAATACATAATTCCTCCACGGTGGTGATAATCCTTTTTTATTATTATATCATAAAATGAAGTGCAAGACAATTTACAAATCAGGATAAATATAGTACAATATTGTCGAATAAATACGAAAAAGGAGGAGAGATACTATGTTTTGCGAGAAATGCGGAACGCAGTATCCAGATGAAGATAGATTAAAACCTTATCTTTTAAACTAATGAGAGCCTTGGGAATAAGATTCATTTCCAAGGCTCTTTTAGAAGTGGTATAAATTAATAATGGAATTTCTCGATGATGTCACGTAATTGTTCGACGCTTTTGTTGTTCTGCTCAATGACTTTTGAAATATATTCAGCAATAAGACTTGTTTTGGTGTTCTGCTCCACAATGTTGTCAATGCCTTCTTCGTTTTGAGCAGCAGCCTCACCAATCTGCGACATTTGAGTAGTAACCATTTTGACAAAATCTACAAACTCATCCACAATTGTTTTGATGTCAGAGATGATTTGCTGAAGTTCTACGGACATGCTGTTATTATTCTGGGCAATCTTGCTAAATTCAGCAAATTTAGGTGTAACATTACTTTCCAGATAATCAACTACCTGATTGAAGCAGTTAGAAACATCTTTAATGTTTCCACTTGCGTTTGTACAGATATTTTTGATTGTTTCGGCTGTTGTAGAAGAATTGTTTGCCAAGTTACCAATTTCACTTGCCACAACGGCAAATCCACGACCAGCTTCCCCGGCTCTTGCTGCTTCAATGGAAGCATTTAAGGATAAGAGATTTGTCTGGCTGGACAATTCCAGAATATCTGCAACAAGAGTATTGATTTGTGATAACTCTTGAAGTTTATTGATGGCTTCTTCAATCTGTTTGCGGTTGAGTGCGATATTCTTTTCGGAATCTTCATAGGAAGATTGAGATTTGTTCTCGATTACCTCTGCACTATCTAGTAGTTCGCTGCTTTTAAAATTACCTTTTTCAATAACACTTTCTACATTTGAGATAAGTTGATCGATGGTTTTTACTTTTTCGTTTAATGCAGTCAAAACATTAGTTGTAGTAGACATGCTTGCAGCAAGCTGTTCGGTTGTCGAGGCATTTGTGACAACCGATTCTACCAATTCGGAAGCATGGCTTGTCATGTTATCAGAGGAAGTGTGGATGGAGTCGGAACAAGAATGCAGCGTATTGATAATGTCAAGTAATACATTACGCATATGGTCAATTTCCGTAGCCAAAATACCGACTTCGCTTTTTCCGTTGATATAGTCCTGCAGCTCTTTTGAAGGCGTCAGATCCAGCATACCGAGTTTCTGGATTGCCTTTGCTGTTTTTTTCAAAGGTTTCGTCGTGATGATAACGGCGAGTAAACATAAGATACAGATTAAAATTTCCGCCGTGATACAGTTAAGCAGCAATGTTTTATTGCTTGCCTTGGCGGAGGCAAGTACTTCATTTTTGTCACTTATAAGAATTAATGCCCATGGATAATTTTTCATCTGCTTGTAGGTGACGGTTTTATCATTGTATTCAAAAGAACCCTCTTTACTTCCATTTTTTGTAAGCTGGATCTGCTTCAAAAGGATTGGATCGGTTGTTTCTTTGGTAAGAGTTTTTGGATCCGGGTTGATATAGTTAATCTTTGTTTCGGTGTTGACCATGTAAAACTGGCTTTTTGCCAGGCCGGCAATTGAATTGTTTTTCAATATCTTATCAAGCTGAGTATTAAATACACCGGCACCAACATAACCAATAGGGGTTTTACCATCTGTGTCAAAAACCGGGACATACATGGAAAGACATAATTTGCCGCTTCCGGGAGATACGATGATACCAAGATTGTAAATGCCATTTTCCGCATTTAACATACCATCGCGAAGTTCTGTCAGGCGGTCGCCTTCACGAAGAACTTTACCAATCACCTCAGTAACGTTGTATGTAAGTACTTTGGAGTCCCAGTTTGCTATGTACAATCCTTCCCAGTTTTCCAGATGATTGTAATACTCCATAGTGTAATCTTGAGCTTTCTGGAAGAGATTTTTATCGTTCTGATTCTTCAAAAACTCTCTTACAGTAGGAGATTTGCTGAAGAGAAGCAGAGTTTGTTCACTAGAGGTAACAAACTCCTGAACAGTTGAAATCTCTGCTTGTAAATAAGTATCCATATTGTGCTGCATACCGGTCTGCATTGCAGTTCGAGAACTACGGCTGGCCAGTTGGTACAATAATGAAATACATAGCATAGTAGATACAAGCACACTCACCATAAATACAATTGAAATTCTTAGATTTTTTGTAACTTTCATAAGTATACTCTCCTGTCTAAAAGATTAATTCCATTAATTATGACTGAACAAAGATGTGAAAGGAATGATAATACTATTACCTCAATATTATAATACTATTATCTAAATACTATAATACTATGTTTTTTCTATAAAGTCAAACAAATACAAAGGGAAAAACGAGAAATTATGGAATATTTTAATGTTTACAGAACCATGTAATAGATTGCCGAAATTGGTAAATACTTATTGGTGCGGGGAATAAACAAAAGGAGAACAATTATGGACAACAAAAATAAAGAATTTAAACCGTATATTCCTGCCGAAAAAGTTACACCGGAATTTACGGTAACATCAATTATCACCGGTATTTTGCTGGCGGTCATATTTGGCGCGGCGAATGCGTATCTTGGACTGCGCGTGGGGATGACGGTTTCGGCGTCGATTCCGGCGGCGGTCATTTCCATGGGAGTGATCCGCGTTGTTTTGAAAAAGGATTCGATCCTTGAAAGCAATATGGTTCAGACGATAGGTTCGGCAGGGGAATCTCTGGCGGCGGGGGCGATATTTACACTTCCGGCGTTGTTTTTATGGGCAAATGAAGGTAAAGCAGAGGCACCGGATATCATTACGATTTCGTTGATCGCCCTGGTGGGAGGTGTGCTTGGCGTATTGTTTATGATCCCGCTTCGCAATGCCTTGATCGTGAAAGAGCATGGGGTACTTCCTTATCCGGAGGGGACGGCCTGTGCAGAAGTTCTTTTGGCAGGAGAGGAAGGCGGCTCCAGCGCAAAAACGGTATTTGCAGGCATGGGTCTGGCGGCTGTGTTCAAATTTATTACCGATGGTCTGAAGGTGATTCCCGGAGTGATCACGGTTCCGGTCAAAGCGCTTCGAACGGCTTTTTCGGCGGAAGTGTATCCGGCGCTTCTGGGAGTCGGGTATATCTGTGGTATCCGAATTGCATCGTATATGTTTGCCGGTGCGGTTCTTGGCTGGTTTGTGCTGATCCCGGTAATTGCCATCTTTGGCGGACCGACGATCCTATATCCGGGCGATGTGCCGATCGGACAAATGTATGCGGAAGGCGGCGCGGATGCTCTCTGGGGAAGCTATATCCGTTACATCGGCGCGGGCGCCGTGGCAGCAGGCGGTATCATCAGCCTGATCAAATCGCTTCCACTTATCGTGACCACATTCCGCGATTCTCTGAAAGGACTGAAAAATGGAACGAAAGCGGGAAATCTTCGTACGGATCAGGATCTGGATATGCGGTTCGTTCTGTTCGGATCGCTGGCGTTGATCCTGATCATTTGGCTCCTTCCGGCAATTCCGGTCTCTCTGACCGGAGCGCTGCTGGTCGTGGTATTTGGCTTTTTCTTTGCAACCGTATCTTCGCGTATGGTTGGTCTGGTGGGAAGCAGCAATAACCCGGTTTCCGGTATGGCAATTGCTACGCTGTTGTTTTCGACACTGGTTTTGAAAATGACAGGAAATACAGGTGTGAGCGGGATGATCGGCGCCATCGCCATCGGATCTGTCATCTGTATCGTCGCAGCGATGGCAGGGGATACGTCACAGGATCTGAAAACCGGTTATATCCTTGGCGCGACGCCAAAAAGACAACAGATCGGAGAACTTCTCGGCGCGGTTGTGGCGGCATTTACCATCGGCGGTGTCCTTCTTCTTCTCAACAGCGCCTGGGGATTTGGGACGACAGAACTTGCGGCGCCGCAGGCAACTTTGATGAAAATGATCACGGAAGGCGTAATGAACGGAAATCTTCCGTGGGCGCTTGTATTTATCGGCGTTTTTGCTGCAGTTGTGGTGGAAATCCTTGGAATTCCGGTTCTGCCCGTTGCCATCGGACTTTATCTGCCGCTTGAACTGTCTGCAACGATCATGATTGGCGGCGTGATCCGCTGGATCGTTGATAAAAAATCCGCTGACAGCGATAACGAAGCAGGCGGCGGGATCCTTTTCTGCTCCGGACTGATTGCGGGAGAAGGACTGGTAGGTATCCTGCTTGCCATCCTTGCGGTCGTTGGTGTGGCGGACAAACTTAATCTTTCGGGCGTGATCAACACAGGCATTGTCGGCGGACTTGTGCTGTTTGTCGTCATGATTGCCTGTGTATATGGTTTTGCGATGCCAAAGAAGAAGGTGGAAGGATGAAAAAGCATACGAAAGTTTCGGTAAATTATCTTGATCTTATTCCCAAGCACCGCTCCTCGCTGGAGTTTTCCATCGGGGAGCAGGGGGCGGTTACCCTTTTTCAGGAAAACAGGGGCGTGTTTCATTTTCTGGCACAAAAATGGTTTCATAAGCCGCAGGTGTCCCAGATCCATTTGGATGAAATGGGAAATTTTGTATGGCCGCTGATTGACGGGCAGAGAACGGTCTATGAGATTGCGCAGCTGGTAAGAGAAAAATTTGGCGAAAAGGCAGAGCCGCTTTATGAACGGCTGGTGCGGTATATCCAAAATTTGGAAAAATATGGATTTGTGGAAGTAAAGTGGTAGAAAGTTTCGCCGACCAAGCGCATAGTGATCCGGTTTTGGCATTGTTTTGAATTTCCGTTTTTGATTGATGCGGAGCAGGAAAAATGTTGAGCTTGCAGGAAAAGCTCTTGACAAACCCATCAACCTCTGATACGATAGGTTCATAAATGCGAAGAAGAGAAGAAGTAGTGATAAAAAAGAACTCACAGAGAGCAGCCGGCTGGTGAGAGGCGCGAGCATCGTTTATCATGAATACATCTTGGAGCATCCGACTGAAAGACAAGCATAAGCTGCAAGTAATAAGTAGGTTTGGACGGTGTTGTGCCCGTTACCGCACAGGGATATCAAAGCCATTGCTTTTGTATCTTACAGAGCTTGAAAGTGTGAGTTTTCAGGGAAAAAAGGTGGTACCACGAATAAATACGTCAAAGTAGATTCGTCCTTTTGCAAAAGCCGTTCCGGCAGCTGCAAAAGGACATTTTTGCGTGCAAACAACGAGACACGCATTCGGTGAAATTTTCAGGTGTCGTGCTTGCACGGAACACCTGGAAAATTTTGGCGAATATGTGACGACTGTCACGACGATGAGCGCCAGAGGCGCGAAGAGTGCGTGCCTTGCTGTGCAACCAAGGAACGCGTAGCCGACAGGGGCCAGGCCGCGAAAAGGCAACGAAAAAGAAGAGAAAGCAAGAAAAATGTTGCTTTAAAGGTGCGATTGGCGACCAAAAGGCAACGAAAAAGAAGAGAAAGCAAGAAAAATGTTGCCTTAAAGGTGCGATTGGCGACCAAAAGGCAACGAAAAAGAAGAGAAAGCAAGAAAAATGTTGCCTTTAAGTGAAACAAACCAGCGAAAAAGCAACCTAAACCGGAAAAACCAAGCAATTAGGTTGCCTTTCAAGGGAGCTAGGCTGCAAAAAAGCCCCCACCCCAAAAACCTAATCAGCAAAAGACAAAGAATAATAAAAAAAAGGAGACTCGAAATGAAAGTATATGACGAATTGGTTGCCCGCGGATTGATCGCGCAGGTAACAGACGAAGAAGAAATTAAGGAACTGGTAAATAATGGAAAAGCCGTTTTCTACATCGGTTTTGACCCGACGGCGGACAGCCTTCATGTCGGACATTTTATGGCACTCTGTCTGATGAAGCGTCTGCAGATGGCCGGCAATAAACCGATTGCATTGATCGGCGGTGGTACAGCGATGATCGGCGATCCTTCGGGAAGAACCGATATGCGCCAGATGATGACAAAAGAAACAATCCAGCACAATGTGGACTGCTTCAAAAAGCAGATGAGCCGTTTCATCGACTTTTCCGATGGAAAGGCAATGGTGGTAAACAATGCAGACTGGCTGCTGGATCTGAATTACATGGAAGTGCTGCGTGACATTGGACCTCATTTTTCAGTCAACCGCATGCTGGCAGCCGAGTGTTACAAGCAGAGAATGGAAAAAGGTCTGACATTTTTGGAATTTAACTACATGATCATGCAGAGTTACGACTTCTACGCATTGTTCCGGAAATACGGCTGCAATATGCAGTTTGGCGGCGACGACCAGTGGAGCAATATGCTCGGTGGAACCGAACTGATCCGCCGAAAATTGGGAAAAGATGCGTATGCGATGACCATTAACCTTCTATTAAACAGTGAAGGAAAGAAAATGGGAAAAACACAGTCCGGTGCAGTATGGCTCGATCCGGAAAAGACAAGTCCGTTTGACTTCTACCAGTACTGGAGAAATGTCAGCGATGACGATGTGCTCAAATGCCTTCGTATGCTTACGTTCCTGCCGCTTGAACAGATTGACGAGATGGACAAATGGGAAGGCAGCCAGCTCAATCAGGCAAAAGAAATTCTGGCATTTGAACTGACTAAAATGGTACACGGTGAGGAAGAGGCGACAAAGGCACAGGAGGGTGCGAGAGCCTTGTTCTCCAGCGGAAACGCAGTGCAGATGCCGGAAGTAGAATTGACCGATGCCGACTTTGAAGACGGACAGATTGGAATCCTGAACCTCCTTGTGAAGGCGGGACTTGCTCCATCCAACGGAGAGGCGCGCCGAAATGTACAGCAGGGCGGTGTGTCCATTGACGGAAATAAGGTTGAAGATGTCCGTGCGCAGATATCCAAAGACAGCATCGGCGGGGACGGAATCGTCCTGAAACGAGGCAAAAAGAAATTTATGAAAATTGTAGTTCGCTAAATATGGAAGAGAAGGTATTTTAATATGCAGAATAATAAAAGAAACCAAGTACCAATGATACTATTTGTTCTTTTGCTTTTTGCGGCAGCGGCAGTGAGTCTGTACCAGCCGCAAAAGGTGAAAGCCGCAGAAAAAGAATTTATCGTCGGATTTGATGCGGAATTTCCTCCGTACGGCTATCTCGACGAAAATGGTGAGTATGTCGGATTTGACCTTGATCTCGCCGAAGAAGTTTGTAACCGCAATGGATGGAAACTGGTAAAACGACCAATTTCCTGGGATTCTAAGGATTCCGAACTGGCTTCCGGAGCGATTTCCTGTATCTGGAATGGTTTTACGATGAACGGACGTGAAGACCAGTACACCTGGACGACACCGTATGTCGATAATTCCCAGGTCGTTATCGTGAAAAAAGGTTCCGGGATTCAGAAACTTACGGATCTGAAAGGAAAAATACTTGTTGTACAGGCGGATTCTTCTGCGCTTGCGGCATTGACGGGTGACGATGCGACAAAAGAAAACAAAGCTATCTGCAAATCGTTAAAAGAATTGCAGCAGGTCGCAGATTATAACTCGGCATTTATGAATCTTGAAAGTGGAATGGTAGATGCGATCGCGATGGACATTGGTGTGGCATCGTACCAGCTTTCGGCAAAGAAAGACCAGTTTGATATGCTGGACGAACGCTTGTCGTCGGAAGAATATGGTGTCGGATTTAAAAAAGGAAATACCGAACTTCGAGATACGGTTCAAACGACGCTTTTAGGCATGCTTTACGACGGAACATTTGAAAAAATTGCCAAAAAATGGGAATTAACGGACAGCATGTGCCTGAGTATGGATGACAAGACCTATATTGATGGGGGAAAAGTGCCGGAACTTGATCCGAGCAAGCTCACGAAGCAAGACGATGGTGCGGCAGCAGAAGAAGAGACGACGGAAACGGCCGGAAGCGTTAAAAAGCAGGGGATTGGCCAGATCGTCAAACAGCTGGCACAGGGAATGCTTGCGACATTGGGAATCTTCTTCTTTACGCTGTTATTCTCTATGCCGCTTGGACTTCTCGTAATGGCAGTGCGGATGTCGAAGATCAAACCGCTGCAATGGATCGCCAAGATCTATATTTCCATCATGCGCGGTACGCCATTGATGCTGCAGCTTTTGGTAGTCTTTTTTGCACCGTATTATTTATTTGGCATATCAACGTCGTATCAATACCGTTTTTATGCTGTACTGATCGGTTTTTCGCTGAATTATGCGGCTTATTTTGCCGAGATCTACCGTTCGGGAATCCAGAGCATTCCGGACGGACAGCGCGAGGCAGCGACGGTAATGGGGTACAGCCGCAGCCAGACATTTTTCCGCATCCTCTTCCCGCAGATGGTAAAACGAGTGATGCCGCCGGTTACCAATGAAGTGATCACGCTGGTAAAGGACACATCGCTTGCCTTTGCCCTCGCGTATACCGAAATGTTTACGATGGCAAAACAGATCGCAGCATCACAGGCTTCCTTGATGCCGTTGTTTGTCGCCGGTGTATTTTATTACATCTTTAACTTTGTAGTGGCGGCAGTGATGGAGCAGATTGAAAAGAAACTGGATTATTATCGTTAGTGAGGAGGCAGTGACATGGCGAAAGAAACGTGTATATTAGAAATGAAACAGATCAGGAAAAGTTTCGAAGGAAAAGAAGTGCTGAAAGACATCAGCTTGAAAGTAAATGAAGGCGAGGTTGTCTCGATCATTGGGCCATCCGGTTCGGGAAAATCGACATTGCTCCGATGTGCGACATTTTTGGAGCAGATTGACGGTGGCGACATTACATACAGTGGAAAACCCGTTGTGAAAGCGGCAGATTATCCCGGTAAAAAGGAACTTTGGGAAGCCGGACAGCAGTTTGGACTTGTGTTCCAGAATTTTAACCTGTTTCCGCATTTTTCCGTTATAAAAAATATTACCGATGCACCGATCCACAATCAGAAGAGGAAAAAAGAGGAAGTGTTTGAGGAAGCGCGTGAACTCCTGAAAAAGGTCGGTTTGGAAGAAAAAGAAGAGGCGTATCCGTGTGAACTGTCCGGTGGGCAGAATCAGCGTGTTGCCATTGCCAGAGCGCTTGCGATGCATCCGAAAATGCTCTTCTTTGATGAGCCGACATCGGCACTGGATCCGGAGATCACGGCAGGAATCCTGCGCGTGATGAAAGAACTGGCGGCAGAAAAAATGACGATGGTGATCGTTACGCATGAGATCCAGTTTGCCAAGGCAGTTTCGGACCGCGTCATTTTTATGGATGGCGGCGTGGTGGTCGAAGAAGGAACGCCGGAACAAGTCATCGACTCTCCGGAAAATGACCGGACGCGAAGCTTTTTGCAAAAATTACAAGTATAGTAGAAGACAAAAGGGGTCACCTGCAATTGATGGGTGGCTCTTTTTTGATAAAGTTGACATGACATACAAATAATGGTAAAATATAAGAAAATATTTACTGTGCGCGAAAACGAAAAGCAATTTGTGACATGGGGAAAGGTGAGAAGGTAACATGATTCAAAAAAATAAAGGAAAACTGGCGGCGGGAGCACTGCTTTTGACGGCGGGATTGAGCCTTGGTCTTGTGCAGGGGGAGCCGGCAGAAGCACGCATGGAAGTGAATTCTTATGGGGAATTGACGTGGTGTACGGACTCTCCGGTGGTAAACATCCGCGGAAATATATCATCCATTGGCGATGAGGCATTTGGAAGGCAAAAGATACAGCGCTTTTCAACACAGGGAAATGCATATTATACAGTGATCAACGGGGCGCTCTGCAGTAAGGACGGGACGATTCTTGTCAAATGCCCGAATCAGAAAAGCGGTTCTTTTACGGTGCCATCTTCTGTAAAGAAAATTTATGCGAATGCATTTGAAGGATGCAGGAAACTTACTTCCGTTATCATTCCGGATTCTGTAGAATATATTGGAAAATATGCGTTTAAGGACTGTACAAATCTGCAAAGTGTGAGGCTGGATGCGTCCATTGATACAATTCGTGAAGGAATGTTTGAGGGCTGTACTTCGTTAGAGTCTGTCCGGATTCCGGGAAAGGTAAAGACGATTGGCTATCACGCATTTAAAAACTGCCGTTCCCTTACCGGGATGACACTTCCGGAATCGGTGGAATCAATGAGTTCAGGCGCGTTTTATGCCTGTGAGCAGCTTCGCTCTGTGAGCTTGTCGTCAAAAATGGAATCCATTCCCTACTGTGCTTTTTCTCAATGCATCAATTTGAAAAAAGTAGACGGGATAAATAAGGTGAGACTGATCGACAGTTATGCATTTTCGGGCTGCGAGAAGCTGGAAAATATTTCCTTCCCGGCAAGCCTTGAGGAGATCTGTTCTTATGCCTTTTTACAATGTAGAAAACTGGGAAAAGTTGTGATTCCGAAAAATACGGAAAAGATTGGAGGGTCTGCATTTGAAGAAGCAGCATCTTCGTTTGAAGTGAAGGCAGGAAATCCGAATTATTCTGCAAGAGAGGGACTTCTTTTGAATGAGACGGAGACGTATCTTGTGCAGGCGCCGGCTAAAAGCAAAGGAACATTACATATGCCGGATACGGTAAAAAATATAAGACGCGATGCCTTTAAGGGAAGTGAGTACCGCGCGATCTATCTGTCGCAGGCAGTCACCACAGTATATCGTACCTGGTTTGAGGGCTGTAAATATCTGGAAACGCTCGTTTTGCCCGACCAGACCCAGAAGATTGACGGGGAGAGTTATTATAAGGATCAAATGAAAAACCTAAAACAGATCCGCATCAGCAGGAAAAACGAAATGTATTGCAGCAGACAGGGAGTTATCTATACAAAAGACCGCAGAGAAATGGTGTTTTTCCCATCCGGAAAACGTGGCAGCATAACGCTGCCGGGCGCCTGCAAATACATTGGAAGCCAGATGTCCTACAACCGCCTGAGCAGCATCAAAGTCGCAGAGGCGAACAAGTATTTTAGAGAAACGGATGGCGTGCTGTATAATTTAGCAGGTACGAGTGTGCGTGCCTTTCCATTTGCAAAAACAAGTTACAAGATCCCGGCAAAGTGTAAAAACGTTGACTTTTTAAAGAATAAGAAAGAAAATCTGCGATGCCGGAAGATCTCGGTTTCTTCTAAAAATACGAAGTATTATGCGAAAGCCGGCGTGTTGTTTACGAAAGAAAATGACGAGCTTGTGTACTATCCACCGGCGAAAAAGGGTGCGTACACGGTTCCCAAGAGCACGACGAAGATCGCAGGCAATGCGTTTAAAAATGCAAAATATCTGACGAAACTGACAATTACCAAAAATGTGCAGCGAGGTTACGGCACAAGATATTATTTTGCAGGCTGCAGCCGTTTGAAATCGGTAGTGGTCAAACCCGGCAAATTGAATTATATCCGCATGAATTTCGATGAATGTAAAAGCATCCGCAAACTGGTATTTCCATCCAATATTATGACTCCAAACGTAAGTTATCTTCCGGAGGGAGTTACCATTTATGGCTGGGAAAACACCGGAGCCCGTGGATTGGCAAAGACATACGATGGTGAGTTCGTCAGCCGCGGAACCATCCCGGCGATTGTGGCAGGCCCACGCGTGCGAAAAGTCATTGAACGGTATGAACTTTCCTGGAAACGTTCGTTTGATGCAAGCGGCTACCAGATTTATACCGGAGATTCGGTGCTGAAAACAATCAAAGGAAACGCTGTAACCAGATGCTACGTCAAAGATGTCAAGGACTACAGCGGCATTTACATCCGCGCGTATCGTATGGTACATGGCAAAAAGGTGTATGGAAAAGCACGCAGATTGAATTGATATCTTAAATTATTTGTAACTATTCAGGATCAATGTATGGAAATCACTTGCATCGGATAGTGTACTGTGTTATACTGTCGGAAAGCAAGTGATTTTTTGTCTGTATATAATAAGTAAATTTTCGAATAAGCTGGTGTATCATTCTTGCTTTAATTTCCACAGAACAATTACAAAGCAGGAGTGAAAATTTAGGGAAAGTGAAAGTTTTTCATTACAAAACTCCTGCAGATTACAGAAAGGGAGATTTTGAATGAAGAGAAAAAGAAAGAACAGAACAAAGCCGGTAGTGATACGAAATTACAGAGATACCTTGTTTCGTATGCTGTACCGGGACAAAAAGAGACTGCTTTCTCTATTTAATGCGATCAATGGAACCCGTTATGACAATCCGGATGACATGACAGTCACTACATTGGAAGGGGTGCTGTATCTTGGGATGAAAAATGATGTATCCTGTATGATCGACATGATGATGCAGTTGTATGAACATCAGTCAACCGTTAATCCCAATATGCCACTGCGAAACTTATTTTATGTATCGGATTTACTGCAAAAATATATTTATGAAGAAGGGCTGGATATCTATTCCAGAAAACAGATTAAAATTCCAACTCTGAAGTTTGTGGTATTTTACAATGGAGAGGAAGAGCAGCCGGAGCGAAAAGAAATTCGTTTGTCGAATGCGTTTGCTGCCGATAACGGAGACAAAAATCTGGAGTTAGTCGTACTTCAGATCAATATAAACAAAGGACAGAATGAAGAATTGAAAGCAGCCTGCCAAACATTGCAGGAATATACAGAGTTTACGGAAAGAGTGCGCGTACATAGGAAAGAAATGCCATTGGAGGATGCGGTTCGGATGACGATAGACGAATGTATCCGGGATGGAATTCTAAAAGATTTTTTATTAAAGAACAAAGCGGAGGTGTATCACATGTGTTTATATGAATTTGATGTGGAATTACATGAGAGAGTGCTTCGGGAAGAAGAAAGGGAAGAAGGGAGACTGGAAGGCAGAACGGAAGGAAAACGCGAGGAAAGAACTCTGGCGAAACAGGTCTTTAAAGCATTCTTGAGTGGAAAAAGTTCGGAAGAGATCGCGAGGGAGTTGAATATTCCGCTGGAGGAAGTTGAAGATCTGGTGATGTGATGGCAATGCAGACGAAAACGGATAAGAAAGAGACACGGCAAAGGTGTCTCTTTTTGCATGTTCGGCGAGAAAAAAATAGAGCCAAAAAATATGTTTAAAAAACTACTTGACCTGTCGTAGTAATTATGCTATACTCTAACTACGTCAGACGTACTACGATAGACATAGCAACGACAAGCGTAATAATTTGCCGTTCCGGCAAATTACCAAAATGCGCGAAAGGAGGCGGGCTTTTGATTAGCAGCGACGTGATTCGGGGGTATAATGATACGATCATTTTATATCTGCTCCAGCGAAATCCTTCGTATGGATATGAGATTTCCAAGAAAATCCGAATGATTTCCGAGGAAAAATATATCATTAAAGAGACGACGCTGTACTCGGCATTTACCAGAATGGAAAAAAACGGGTACATTGAATCGTTTTCCGGGAATGAGACAGGAGGCAAGCGGCGCACCTATTATCGTGTCACCGAAGAGGGGAAAAGGTATTATGAAGAAAAGTGTAAAGAGTGGGAAGTGACGAAAGAGGTTGTGGATAAGTTTATTATGAAAGAAAGGATGAGCCAAGAGGATGGAAGCAATTAGAGAATATCTTAACAATATGTTTCTGAATCTGCCGGAAACGCCGCAGGTGCTTCGTGCCAAAGCGGAATTGATGGAGATGATGGAAGACAAATACGAAGAACTGACCGCAGAGGGGATGTCAGAAAAAGAAGCCGTAGGGACGGTGATCTCAGAATTTGGCAATCTGGATGAACTGGCAGAAGAACTCGGAATCGGTGACTTTATGAAAAAAGAAGAGGAACCGCAGGAGAAAAAGAGCCGTCATGCAGATCGCAGATGGGGGCTGGAAGAAGCGAAAAAATACGTTGCATTTGCAAAGACGCATGCGATGTACGTCGCTCTCGGTGTAATGCTCTGTATCTGGGGACCGTTTGTAGAATCTGTTATGGATGGTGCAATTGATCAGGGGTATATCGGGACACTGATTGGAAACCTGTTGGGAAATATGGGGATGTTTCTGCTGGTTGGAGCAGCCGTCGTGCTTTTTATACTGGCATCGACGAAAACAAAGGAATACGGAAAGGTCAGCCGGTATACGATCGCACTCGAAGAAGAGGCGGCAGTGTATGTCCGTGAAAATCAGGAAAAGGATGAAAGACGCCGCGTGTTAACGACCTGCATCGGTGTGTTCCTGTGTATTTTCAGTGTGGTGCCAAGTATGGGGTCAGGACTGTGCCGGAATCTGTTTGCTGAAGCAATTTTAAGCAGCAGTGTGTTGTTTATCGTAGGAATAGCGGTTTATCTGCTGGTATCCGGAAACAGTTTGAAAAACCGTTACCAGGAATTGGCAAAAGCAACCGCCAACTACGAACGTGAGCAGATGCCAAATGCGCATGCTGCGGCAGAGGCACAGCCAATCTACCAAAAGAAGAAAGTGCCTGCGTTTGCGATTGTATTGATCGTGATATTCGGTATGCTGGTGTTGAGCCTTGGTGCCATTATTCCGTTTGTTATCTATCGCGGCAATCTGACCACATCTGCCGTGACGACGGAGATGACGGAAGAAGTGCAAGGTGTGGAAAATGCAGGAACCCCGCTTCAAACCATCTATGTGGATGCGGATGCGATGGCATTAGATATAGAAGTAACGGATGAGGTGAGCCAGCCTTCCATCCAGTATCAGGGAGAGGAAAGCCGCAAACCGAACATTGAAAATAAAGATGGTTCGCTCAGTATAAAAAGCCGGTCGCAGGGATTTTTCATGCATTTCCCATTTGGAAACTTGACAGAAAAATGTGCATTGACGCTGAAAATTCCGACATCAATGGTTCAAAATACAAAAGTGAACATTCAGGTGGACGCGGGAGATGTGCATTTGACGCGGATTCCAAGCGGAGAGATCACGGCAGATCTGGATGCCGGCAATCTGATCGTGTCAGAATGTACGCTGGATAACATAAAAATAGACGCAGACGCCGGAAATGTAGAACTTAAAAATAACTTCATCAAGGGAGTAGAAGCAGAAGTGGATGCCGGAAACTTTGAAATGTATTTTGATGGACCAAAGGGTGCCTATGCCTATGATCTTTCGGCGGATCTGGGAAATCTTTCCATTAATAACGAAAAACATGCCGGTGTACAAAGCGAATACCAATCAGGAAAGGATAGCGATGTGGCAGGTTATGAGGAATATCGGCAGGTGAAGGTGGAAGCCGATCTCGGAAATATTGAAATTCATACAAATTAGAAAGGGGATTTTTATTATGAAGAAAGACAACATATTTTGGGGCGTTCTGCTCCTTCTGGCAGCAGTATACATACTGGCGCACAGCCTTGGATTTACACCGGACATCAGTCTTATGCGTATCGTGATCGGTATCATTTGCGTGATGTGTTTTATCAAATCAGCAATCCGTATGGAATTTGGAGGGATGCTGTTTTCGCTGGCAATCCTGCTTATCATGTTTGAACATGTGCTTGGCATTGAGGCGCTGACCCCATGGCCGGTTTTGTGGGCAGCACTTTTTGGCAGTATCGGTCTGAATATGATTTTCGGAAGCCGCGCAAAAGAGTACCGCAGACACAAAACGCACCGCCGTGTAGAAGTTTCCGGTGAAGGAATGACAGATGCCGGTGCATCCGATGTGGATGGCGACAGCGTCGTACTGACCGGAATGTTTAACGGAACAAGGAAAAATATCAATTCCAATGCGTTTAAAAAGGCAGTCATTGACTGTAAATTCTGCGGCATGGAAGTCAATATGGATAATGCGGTCATTCAGTCCGGAAGTGCGGTGATTGACCTGAGTGTGTATTTTTCCGGTGTGGATATCTACATCCCGTCAAACTGGCATGTGGTAAATAATACCGACTGCAGTTTTGGCGGTCTGGAAGAACATCATGTGAGCGGCGTGGCAGAAGACGGACCGACGCTGGTGATCGAAGGAAATATCCGTTTCGCCGGAGTGGAAATTTACCGAATCTAAAAACAACGGAAAAAAGACTTGACGAATCGTATGAATTTGTGGTACTATATTCTAGCGATGAATTAGGTCTTTTTTTTATGCCTAAATTTTTACAAACAAATAATCACGGAGGTGACGTAATGCGTACTAAAATTACATTGGAATGTACAGAGTGTAAGCAGCGTAACTACAACTTGACCAAAGACAAGAAAAACCATCCGGACAGAATGGAAACAAAGAAATATTGTAGATTTTGTAGAACACACACATTGCACAAAGAGACAAAATAATTTTTGTCCATGTAATGTTGGGGAAAGGATGTGTGCCCGATGAGCGAAGCAGAAAAGACTTCGAAAGCAGGTGGCTTCTTTAAACGTGTCAAAGCAGAGTTCAAGAGATGTACATGGCCCAAAAGAGATGAACTGATCCGCCAGTCCGCACTGGTGATCGTTGTTTCTGTTGTCCTTGGCGGCGTGATCGCCGGCATCGACTGGTTGATTCGTCTTGGTCTGCAGGCAATTGGACTATAATTATTTTAGGAGGTTGCTATGGCGGAAGAAGCAAAATGGTATGTAGTTCATACTTATTCCGGATACGAGAATAAGGTAAAAGTTGACATCGAGAAGACAATCGAAAATCGTAATCTTCAGGATCAGATCCTTGAAGTTATGGTGCCGATGCAGACGGTTGTTGAGGAGAGAAATGGAGAAAAGAAACAGGTTCAGAAGAAAATGTTTCCGGCCTACGTTCTCCTGAATATGGTGATGAATGACGAGACCTGGTATGTGGTTCGAAATACCCGTGGCGTGACAGGATTTGTCGGTCCGGGATCCAAACCGGTTCCTCTTACCGCAGAAGAAATTACGAACATGGGATTTCTTGCTCAGGCGGAGGAAGTACCATACAGTATTGGCGATCATGTTCTGGTTACCAAAGGTGTATGGCAGGATACACATGGTATCGTGCAGGAAGTTCACCCGGCAAAACATATGGCAGTGATCGAAATTGACATGTTTGGCCGTGGAACACCGGTAGAAATTGATTTCTCAGAATTAGAAAAGTTATAGAAGTGAAAATCAGGAGGTTTTTATAATGGCTAAGAAAGTAGAAGGATATATTAAATTACAAATCCCAGCTGGAAAAGCAACACCAGCACCACCAGTTGGTCCGGCACTTGGACAGCATGGTGTAAACATTGTTCAGTTTACAAAGGAGTTTAACGCAAAGACAGCAGGACAGGAAGGTATGATCATTCCTGTAGTTATCACTGTTTATGCAGATAGAAGTTTCAGCTTCATCACAAAGACTCCACCGGCAGCAGTTCTTCTTAAGAAAGCTTGTAAGATTGAATCCGGTTCTGGTGTACCAAATAAGACAAAAGTTGCAACAATCTCAAAAGATGAGATTCAGAAGATTGCAGAACTTAAAATGCCTGACTTGAATGCAGGAAGCGTAGAAGCTGCTATGAGCATGATCGCTGGTACTGCAAGAAGTATGGGTATTACAGTAGAAGACTAATTAAACTTAAGTGAAAATTTAGACATCGCAGAAGACTTATGTCATTTGGACGTTGTGGGAGAACAGGAACTTGTTACTAAGCTCCTACACATTCGTTAATACCACTAGGAGGTTTGAATCATGAAAAGAGGTAAAAAATATGTTGAGGCTGCAAAGCTGGTAGACAGAACAGTTCAGTATGATCCAGCTGAGGCCATTGACCTTGTAAAGAAAACAGCAGTTGCAAAATTCGATGAAACAATTGAAGCGCATATCCGTCTTGGTGTAGATGGACGTCATGCAGACCAGCAGGTACGTGGTGCGGTTGTACTGCCACACGGAACCGGTAAAAAAGTTCGCGTTCTTGTATTTGCAAAAGGCGATAAAGTTGCAGAAGCAGAAGCAGCTGGTGCTGATTATGTTGGCGGCGAGGAACTCATTCCTAAGATTCAGAACGATGGATGGTTTGAGTTTGACGTAGTTGTAGCTACTCCGGATATGATGGGCGTTGTTGGCCGTCTCGGACGTGTACTCGGACCAAAAGGCTTGATGCCAAACCCAAAAGCAGGAACTGTTACAATGGATGTTACAAAGGCTGTTAATGACATTAAAGCAGGTAAGATTGAATATCGTTTGGACAAAGCAAACATTATTCACTGTCCTGTAGGAAAAGCATCTTTCACTGCAGAGCAGTTGAATGATAACTTCAACACTTTGATGGACGCTATCGTAAAAGCAAAACCAGCAAGTGCAAAAGGACAGTATATGAAGAGTGTTACGATCACCAGCACAATGGGACCGGGTGTGAAAGTAAGCACAGTAAAATATGCATAAAAAGTAACTGATCGGTTACGAAAAAAGATATTGACAGTACCGTCAAGGTATGTTAATATAAATTTTGATGACTGCCGTAGACAGTAGGTATAGATGATCTTTCGGGATTTCAGATATGTAAGTGCAGAAGCCGCCTACCGAGGAGTAAAGAATGTGGATTTTATATCCCCTCTTTTTGCTATGGCGAGAAGAGGGGATTTCTATATTACGTCCGCGGAACAATTTGTGTGGACGTATATGCGTTTTATATATTCTTTTCGGCAGAAAATATATAAGGAGGAAATGACTCATGGCTAAAGTAGAGATCAAACAGCCAATCGTAGACGAGATCAAAGGATATGCAGCAGACGCAAAAGCAGCTGTACTTGTTGATTATCGTGGTCTGACTGTTGAGCAGGATACAAAACTTCGTAAAGCATTGAGAGAAGCTGGTGTTGTATACAAAGTATACAAAAACACAATGCTTGTTCGTGCATTCGAAGGAACTGATTTTGCACAGTTGGATAAGGATTTGGAAGGACCTACTGCAGTTGCATTTTCAGCAGAGGATGAGACCGCTCCGGCGCGTATTCTCAATGACTTTGCAAAAGAAGCAGAGGCGCTTCAGTTCAAGAGCGGTGTTGTAGCCGGCACATATTATGATGAAGCCGGTATCAAGACATTGGCTAACATCCCATCAAGAGATACTCTTATCTCTAAATTGCTTGGAAGCTTGCAGTCACCTGTTACCAATATGGCACGCGTTCTTAATCAGATCGCAGAAGCTAAAGGAAATGGTGAAGAGCCAGCAGCAGAAACAGCAGAATAATCTGCCAACAAAGAAAAATATTATATTAAATGGAGGAATTTAAAATGACTACTCAGGAATTTATCGATGCTATCAAAGAGATGAGCGTTTTGGAATTAAATGATTTAGTAAAAGCTTGCGAAGAAGAATTTGGTGTATCTGCAGCAGCAGGTGTTGTTGTAGCAGCAGCAGGCGACGGTGCAGCAGCAGGCGGCGCTGAGAAAGACGAGTTCGACGTAGAACTTACAGAAGTTGGACCAAACAAAGTTAAGGTTATCAAAGTTGTTCGTGAAGTAACAGGTCTTGGACTTAAGGAAGCAAAAGAAGTTGTAGACGGCGCTCCTAAAGTAATCAAAGAAGCTGCTTCTAAAGACGAAGCTGAAGATATCAAAGCTAAGGTAGAGGCTGAAGGCGCTAAGGTTACATTGAAATAATCAGTGCAATAAAATTTAGTGTGATAAATCTGCAAAGGCAGGAGAGTTATTCTCCTGCCTTTGTTGCGCTATTTTTGAAACAGGGAATAATAACTTTCTGCGTACAAATTTTTAAAATTGTACGAAAATAATCGTTGCCATTTTTTTAAACCTATGATACAATAACTGCACATGGTTCATTTATTGCATACAGAAAGTTGGTGTTGGCTTGAATAAAGAGGATGTTATAAAAAAAATAATTGAAGATAGCGGTGGTATTGCAAGAACTTCAGATTTTGCGGCGAAAGGGATAAGTAAATATGAGGTGGCGGCTTTTTGTAAAGATGGTGTTATTGAAAGAATTCGCAGAGGGTTTTATCAGCTTCCACATAGCAATAACATAATAGAAGAACAGTTGATACATGAGTTGCTGCCACAGGGGATCATTTGTGTAGAATCCGCTTTGTTTTATTATGGATATAGTGATTTTTCTCCCCGGAAATGGTCAATTGCTGTGCCTAGAACAGCGACTCGTACTGTAAAGAACATGGAAGAATTTCCGATGAAGGCTTACTATATTCAAAAACCCTTTTTAGATATAGGGAAGTCAACAGGAAATTTTAACGGCGTGATATTATCTGTATATGATCGTGAGCGGACAATATGCGATTGTTTTAAATACCGTACAAAACTTGACAATGAAATATTTAATAAAGCCGTCAATGCTTATGCTGCTGACGAAAAAAAGAATCTTGTAAATCTATCCAAATATGCAAAGGAAATGAAACTATATACAAAGCTTATGAATGTAATGGAGGTGCTGCTTAATGGCTGATATGGCTGCATCCGTACTTGCGCGGCTCAAAAACAAGGCAAAAGAAAGTGGAAGAAGTTATCAGCTTTGTCTACAGCTTTTTTGCCAGGAGGAGTTTTTACGACGCTTGGAAAAGTCCGAGTATGCTGAAAATTTTGTGTTAAAAGGGGGATTATTTCTTTATTCCATTACGGAATTTGACAGTCGGGTAACGGTAGATGTGGATTTTTTACTCCGGCAGATTCCCAATACGCCGGAACAATTAAAGAGTATCATTGAGAAAATTATAACGGTTCAGACGAACAATGATTTTGTGACTTTTGAGATAAAAGATGTTGCACCAATTGCTGTGGCGAAAAAGTATGCGGGTATCGGAGCCACGATGGTTGCACGTATTAAAAATACTCGCACACCGTTTGGTATTGATTTTGGCGTTGGTGATGTTATTGTTCCGAATCAGGTAAAAAGAAAAATCCCCACGCAGCTTGATGATTTTATCGCACCCATAGTTAATACATATTCCATCGAAACAACGGTTGCAGAGAAAATAGATGCAATCCTTAGTTTGATGGAATTTTCCAGCCGTATGAAAGACTATTATGATATATATTATCTGGCTAATAAGTTTGATTTTGACGGGACAGTATTGAAGGAAGCGTTACGAAAAACTTTTGAGAACCGTGAACATAATTTTACAGTAGAGCAGTTTAATCAGGTTATGTGTTTTGACAATGATATGGCAATGAAGAAGAAATGGAAGGCATTTATCCGTAAAATTGATACGAAAACAGACAATTTTGGTATTGTGTTGAATACAATCAATGTTTTTCTGAGAAATCCATTTACAGCAGTGGTTAGCGACGGAGAATTTGATAAAAAATGGTCTGCTGTCGGTGACGGGTGGAAATAGTAGGAAAGAAAAATAAAGATAACAAAATCAGAATAAAAAGCCCCCTTTACGCATATTTTTTAGAAAAGCCCAAAAAGGAGAACTTCGTGAGTTATTTCCGTAAAATGATATATTTACAGGAAGAAGGACAAGAATGCGGAGGCTATATTAAAGCGTCCGGAAAACGGGAGTGGATTCGTTTGGAAATACATTTGAAAAATGTAAAAAAATGGGAAAAACTTCCGGTTATCATTGTCCTGAATGGACAAGATGGAGCATACAATCAACTGGCAGGAGTGGTTTCCGGCGAAGAAATTACGAGGCTGGAGTCCAAAACAGAGGAAAAAGATGAAGTGATCGGGATCTGGATCGGAGAAAACGGCAAACCACAGATGGGAGAGGGGCAGCCGCCGGCTGCGGAACCAGAGCCATCTGTAGAGGAAAACGAACCTTCTGTGCAAGAAAAAACGGAAGAAGCGGCTGTTGTGGCGGAGCCTGTACAAAAGCAGCAAGAAAAAATTCCGGAGACAACAGAACCCGAAATTGAGACAGCTGAAACAGAGGAACCGGAATTTATCGAAGTAGAGATGGAAGAAGAGCACGATTGGAAGTATGAATGTGATAAACTTTTCTCTACGCATACGGCAATGTATCCATTTTCGGATGATGAGGTGGATCAATGTGTTCAGATCGGGACAGAAGATTTTGGAGAATTCCCACAAAGGTACTGGACATTGTCGGAAAATCCGTTTTTGAAGCAGGGATTATACAATTTTGGACATTTGCTTTTTGCCGGAATTGGGGACCGGGTGTTTGTTGGAGTGCCGGGCAGATACCATAAACGCGATGTTTACCTTGGCAGAACATATGGATTTTCGCATTTTAAGAGCATACATAAGAGCAAATTAAAAATGGGAGATTTTGGATATTGGATGATGGAAGTGCATCCACAGCCTCTGCAGGCAATGCAGGGAGGCTGGGAAGCTGCTTCTGATATTAAAGAGAAATCGAGTACGTCCGGATCCAATATCCCACCTGAAGGAGATACGCAAGCATCTGCGGGCCGGCCATAAGTTGACCGTACCACGGTTTTCCGTAATCACTGGGGGTATTTAGAAAATGATCCAGTTTTTTCGGATCTACGATGCCGGTCAGAGGCGAATTTACCGCGTGAACCATTTCGTAGAGACGTTCTGCAAGCATTTTTTCATAGGCAGGGTCATAAGTCTTAGGATAAGGACTCTTTTTCCGATTTAATACGGCGGCGGGCAGAAGTCCTTTTCCTGCGTCGATCAAAAGACTCTTTGTCTGGCCGTTGTGGCATTTCATATCCCACGGGATGTTATAGACATACTGTAAAATGCGGTGGTCGGCAAACGGTACACGGGCTTCCAGACCGGAGTACATACTCGTGCGGTCCATGCGGTTCAGGAGAGTCATCATAAACCACCGGATATTGAGCCATGAGATTTCACGCCGTCTCGCCTCTTTTTCGGAATCTTCTGCGAGACGCGGGGTGCAGGAAAGCGTGGCTTCATAGGCTTCTTTGGCATAATCTTCCATATTCAGGGAAACAGAGAATTCATCGTGCAGCAGAACTCTTCTTGTGTCGAAATCATACGACCACGGAAACATGTTTTTCTGCCAAAGCGCTTCTTTGTGAAACCACGGATAACCGCCAAAAATCTCGTCGGCACATTCGCCGGTCAAAGCGACGCGGTGTGTCTTCGAAACCTGTTCGCAAAAGTAGAGCATAGACGATTCGACATCTCCCATGCACGGGAAATCACGGGCATCAACCGCTTTAAAAAGGTAGTCTGCCTGCGTTTCGTTGTCGCATTCGAGAAGGGTGTGATGCGTCCCCAGATGTCTGGCAGCCAGTTCGGCAAATGGCCGGTCCTGACTGGACTGGAACGAATTTGCCTGAAAATTCACATCGTTGCCTTTGAAGTCAAAGGAAAAAGTGTCTAATGTGGCATCTTCTTTTTTTAGATACATCTGGCAGATCGCGGTAATGAGCGAACTGTCCAGTCCGCCGGATAAAAAACTGCAGATCGGGATATCCGATACCATTTGTCTGTGAATGCTGTCACAGAGAAGAAACCGTGTGTGGCGGATGGTGTCCGCATACGAATCATGGTGTGGTGCGGCTTCCAATTTTCGGAAAAAGTGATGCCGGCAGCCGGAGGTGGAAATATGCATATATTCGCCGGGGAGAAGTTCGTGCATCCCGGCAAATCCACCATTTCCCAGCGTTCTTGCCGGACCGAGAGCAAAGATTTCATTCCAGCAGGCACGGTCTGCCGCCGGTTGGATGCCATAAGCAAAAAGGGCTTTCGGTTCCGAACCAAAGACGACGGCGGAGCGGTCAAAACTGTAAAAAAGTGGTTTTACTCCCAGAGAGTCACGGACAAGATAAAGTTCTTTTGTCTGATGTACATAGATGGCAAAGGCAAAAATGCCATTTAATTTTTCGAAAAATGACGTTCCCATTGCCAGAAAACCATTCAGGATCACTTCTGTGTCGCTTGTGGTTGACCAGCTCATACCAAAGGGTTCCAATTCTTCACGAAGTTCGCACGTATTATAAATTTCGCCGTTGTATACAATGGAAGCACCGGCTCCTTTATAATGCGCAGACATCGGCTGCCTGCCACCTAGGATATCGCGGATGGCAAGGCGCGTGTGTGCAAGACCGGCGTGGTGGAAAAGAAGCGTGTTTTCATCGTTGGGGCCACGGCTCCGCAGAGAACGTCTCATTGCGATAAGGCGTTTTTTCCAGGGATTTTCCGGAGAAGTCCCCTGATATCTGCTGCTGAGATAATTTTGATCGGATTGATAAAATCCTGCGATACCACACATGAAAAAGCCTCCTTTATTTTGGATCCGGTCCCTGGATCACAGGCTGCAACTGTCGGGCATCCAAAGCTGCCTCAATCGTATCTGCCAAAAGATCAATGTGTGCGATCATAGAATTTGGTTTTGATTTGTAATTATCCTGACCGAAAGGAATGAAATAAATGTTCTTTGTGTTGAGCAGGATGCCGATATTTTTCAGATTCATTCCCAGGGCATCGTTGGTGGAAAGTGCTACGACAAGAGGCCGGTTGTTACGGAGATGCGCTTTGGCAGCCATCAGAACCGGTGTGTCAGAGATGCCATTGGCAAGTTTTGACAATGTATTGCCGGTGCAGGGAGCGATGACAAGGATGTCAAAAAGAGCACCCGGGCCGATCGGTTCGGCATCCGGAATCGTAGTGATCGGTTTCTTCCCGGTGATTTTTTCTGCCTGTTCGAGGAAGTCAGCACATTTTCCAAAACGGCTGTCGGTTGAAGAGGCGTGATCCGAAAAGATGGGATACAGATTGGCACCGGTGGAAGCCAGTTTTTCCAGTTCTGCAAATACTTTTTTGTAGGTGCAGTAGGAACCGGTGATCGCGATGCCGATATTTTTTTGTGATAAATCCATGGACATAAGTTACCTCCTTAAAGATCACAATATTTACAGATTTCTGCGGCAAGCTTGCTGCCAGCTGTCTTAGGAGCATATTTTCCGGGGATTCCCGGACAGTTGATCAGGATGCCGTGAAAAGTTTCCGGCAAAAGCAAAGGCCCGGATGCCACTTGAAATACGTAACAATCCGAAGGAATATACGTGAAAAAAGAGGATTCGATCGGGACATCCGGAGCGGTATTTATAATGATATTTGTCTGATTGAGAAGCGATTTATTGCTGCGTATTTTATCGGGAGTAAAACACTTGAAACCATTTGTCAGAGCGGAGGAGACGGACTTTGGATTTTTCTCTGTGATGACTATTTTTTTGCTATAATTCGAAAAAATCCGAGCTATTTCCTTGCCGCATCTTCCGTATCCAATAAGAAGGATTTTAGACTCTAATATAGAAAAAGGTGTCTTGGACATGACCTGGGCGAGAAGTCCTTCCGCCGTCAGACGCGTGTTTAAACGTCCGAAGGATGGACTTTGCAGCACATCATAACAGGGAATGTCATGTTTTGCACAATAATCTGTTACGGCCGCCGGAAAATTTCCACCGATCAGGATATGATCCGGGGTAAGTTTTTTAATAAAAGAATCAATGGTAAAAAATGGAAGAAGAGCTGTGAAGAGGGATTTTCCGTTTTTTGTAAATGGAATCCCGGTAAGGACAACTCCTTCTTTTGGAAAATTCTCCCAAGAGTCCAAAAACTTCGCACCATATGACGCCAGACAGTGGCGGGCATAGTCTGTGCGGGCATCGGAGGGGAGAATGGTAAGATTAACAGACATAGGCAGCATTCCTTATTGTGTTTAAAAACAATATATGATTCGTTTTTTTCGATGTGAAAATCTTGACATAAGAGGGAAAAACGATTATACTTATTTATGATATCCGTTTACAGATATTTGAGTGGATATCGATTCAATATTGTTAAGATTTCCGTGCAGCCGGGGAGATAGCGGTGCCCTGTACCTGCAATCCGCTATAGCAGGGGTGTTGTCTTGCCTAGGGTCTTTTGATAAGGAGCTGCCCTTTATAAGTGGCGTTGACATCCGGGTCTTACGCAACAGGAACTTGTGAACCGTGTCAGGTCAGGAATGAAGCAGCACTAAGCAAAACTTCTTGTGTGTCGTAAGGGCGCCTGGGTTGAGTTAACTGTAGAGGTAACGTCCATTGAGATTGATTCGAAGCGGGGCGCACGGATTTTTTTAATTAGATGGGAGTTATCTTATCTGGGGGAATAAGGGCGACAGTGCCGATACGGAGGTATCGTATGAACGAGAAAGTACAATTGACGGGAAATGCCATGAATTCTATCGAAAATGGTGCTGTTTTGTATGAAAAGGATTCGAAAGTGGATTCGATTGCTCTTTTGGTAAAAGGAAGAGTTGAGATGGCAGCAGATGGAATTAGTCTGGTGCTTGGAACGGGGAATTTTTTAGGAGCATGTGACATCGCAAAGGGAACCCATTCTTTTGATTATATTGCAAGAGATGACAGCGCGGTTTTTGTAATTCCGATCCGGGGGATGGAAGGAATGGAGCAGATCTTGCAGGAGAAGCCGGATTATCGCGGTCTTTTAGTTACATCATTTAACTATTTTCTAAAAGAACTCAAAAAACAGCTGCAGCATCTGCAACAGGAAAATCAAAATCTTTGTGATTTTTTAAAAGAAAAATACCAGCAATGCAGCCAGGTTGCCGCAATGTGCGGATTTGACCTGTCGGTAGAGGGTGCATTGAAAAAAGTGGAAAGTAACGTTATGGTGTTGGAAGAACCGGAAGATTTTGGAAAATATTATCTGGAATGTTCCAAGATGCCAATTGAGGTGCAGAAAAAATTCTTCAGCAGCAGTCAGTATGTAGCGCTGTATCATTTCCGTGAGCAGTGTGAGCTGGTCAGTGAATTTTTAAATGCCTGTCACAATCAGGCAGAGGTATTATACCGTTTGTTTCGCAGCTTGATCTTAGAGGAAGATGCGCTTTTCCAGATGATTGGGAAATTGGCATTGTCTTTGTTGGAAAAAGGTGTGCGTGATCCGGGAATTGATCAGTCCATCGATCAGATTGTAGAAAAGATCAATGATACAGAGACATTTCTTACGGAAAAAGCAGGAATGTCAATAGAACTCAACCGCGAGAAGATGGAGCGGCTGTATTTTGCGCTTTTATCCGGAGATGTGCAGGCGAAGGAAGAAAAAGAAAAAATGGATGAGCCGGGGAAAGAATATTTGTATGAATCCCTTGAGCAGATTGTGGAATATGCACCGGTACATATGCGTGTGAAAAGTGAATTTACGGAAGCGGTAGAGGCATTTACCGCTCTTTCGGATAAGTTCGCAAGGACACCGGAAGCGACAGAAGTGCGTAAAAATGTGAGTAAATTATTTTATGAGATATACGAAGCAGTTGTAAAAAAGAGCATGGACGACGAAGAATTACCTCTTGCGGTGCGGCTTTTTCTGGATTATGGTTTTGTCAGTGAAAAACTGGTCTCAGAGGAAGAACTGGATATACTTTTGAAACTCCATCCGGAAGCGGATACCGAAGAAAACGGCTGTCGTGCCTATACGATGGCAAAATGGCTTCGTGCGGTGTATGATGGCGTCAAAGAAACTTCAAAAAATGAATTTGACGAGGATTTTGCAGCCTATCTGCGCCGGCAGGTGAAAGAACAGAAGGTTACACAACAGGAGATGGAACGGATGCTGGCAGATCAAGAGGAGCGGATGCATTTTGAATGTCAAAATGTGTTCCGTTATGCATCGCGTGTGATCAACGGCAATATTACGATGTTTGTGCCAATTCTTTGTTCGGATGGCATTTACAGCAATCTGGGTAATTCTTATGTGACGGAAAAACGATTGAATGAAACGATCCGTCAGATTGAAAAAATCGATTATTCCATTTTTTACAGGGAACGTCTGGCAAGCTATGAAAACGTTGATGTCAACAAAGCCGTTGTCATTGAGCGTGTCACACCGGATATTATTATATTCCCAATTTATGGACGTAATACGATCATGTGGCAGGATATTACAGGAAAACGCCGCAATTCAAAAGGCCGCCTTCTCGTGCCGGTATGGCTGGAAAAGGAATTGAGTCTGGAGATGGTGCATCTTCTTGGCAATTTCCGCTGGGAAAAATGCCGGACAGAGACGGGAAGCCACTGGAACGATTTTCGTTATCCGTCCCTTACCAGTGAATATACGGATTATTTACAGTTTTACAAGAAAAACAGCGAACTTTCGCAGGAGCGGAAAAATAAAGTCCGTGCCCAGTTAGTTCAATGCAACAATAAACACAAAGAAGTATTTTTGAAAGATTACGCAGACTGGATCCTTCGGGAAGCGCGTGGTGCAATGAAGTTAAGCCGTGTAGCACGCACCATATTATTTACCTATTGTCCGTTTTCTGCAGAGACGATGAAGACGCTGGAAGGCCAGACCCCTTATAGCGAAGCAGCCAAAAAATATATCCGCGACAACCGTGCGGCGCGTAAGAGTCTGGACATGATGATGCATAAATGGGTGAAAGCCGGTCTGGAAATTCCACAGGAAATAGCAGCAACAGCAGAATATTTAAAAGGATGAAGTAGATCATGGGTAGATACGATAGTAGTGTACGATGTGCACAGATACGTGAATTAATTGAGGAAAAGCAATATTTGGAGGCCATGGAAGAGATTGAAGAACTCCGATTTGAAGAAGTTCCAACAATCACGGATCTCTATCTGTTTGCGGACTTATTTTTAAAAGCGGAAAAAATGGATATCGCAAAAAAATTATACTACACCGTGTATCGGCGTACTTCATCAAGACCGGCCCTGTACCGTCTTTTGATGCTTACCATTCGTATGGGCGATCTGGAAGAATCACGGGAACTGTATCAGGCATACGAGATTATCTCCGGTATGACATTAGATACCTATGAACTGAAATATCGTCTGGCAAAAGCGGAAGGTGCATCGTATGAGGATCTGATTGAAATCCTGGAAGAACTCAAAAAGAATGAATATACGGAAGAGTGGGGCTATCAGCTTGCCAGACTGTACGAACTGCAGGGAAGAAGAGAGGACTGCATTGCGGAGTGCGACGATCTTGTACTGTGGTTTGGCAGTGGAAAAATCGTGCAGAAAGCAGTGGAATTGAAAAAACGGTGCCTGGATCCATACTGGAAGAAACCGGATTGGGAAAATATTCCGGAACCGGAAGTGCCGGAAGAAGAACCTGAAGAGGAAGAAGTAAAGGTGGCTTATGCACCGGCGCAGGTTATGGATATCGGCACAGAACAGCCGGTGGAAGAAGAGCCGGTGGAAGAACAGCCGGTGGAAGAACAGTTGGCAGAAGAAGAGCAACAGCCGCTGATCGAGGAAGAAACGCTGGAAGAACAGCAGCCAATAGAGGAAGAAACGCCGGAAGAACAGCAGCCAATAGAGGAAGAACCGCAACAGCCGGAATCCGTGCAGGAAGTTACAGAAGAAGCCGTAGAAGAACCGGCAGAACCACAGGAAACGGATGAGGTTCAACCGGTGGAAGAGGAGCCGGCAGAAGAAGAGCCGGCGGAAGAGCAGCCGGCGGGAGAGCAGCCAAAGAAAAAGGGCTTTTTCAATCGTTTGATCGATTATTTTAAAGTAGATCTTGATATGTTTGATGAGGATGAGGCCTTTGCTGAAGACGAAGAGGAAGAAGATTTACCGGAAGAGGTGGACGAAGATGTGACATGTTCTGAGCCGGAAGAAAAAGAGACGGAATCCGACCAAACAGAAAATCACGAGTCAGTGGAAGAAATGGATGCCAAGGCCATGGTTGCCAGAGAGGCGCAGGAAATTATGGAAACGGCAGCTGCGAAAGCCGAAACGGTAACGGAGAAACCGCAGTTATCCAAGCAGGAGGCAGCAGTAGGACGACAGGCGACAACACAGATTGAATCTTTGGAAGACCAGTTAGAAGAGATGAAAGGAAAACGCAAGGTCATCAATCTGGAGGATACGATGAATCTTGATAAGATCCGTATCAAATCGCATCCGCTTTCCGGACGGCCGATCGAAGTGGATGTCTGTGAAGACGTATCGGTTAATGCGATTACATACTGCACGTTGAAATCTGCGATCAAAAAAATGCCGCAGGAAGAACGTACGATTCATTTTGCGCTGGCAGGTGCGGCGCCGGGGATATCGCTTGCCGTCGCTAAAAAATTATTTAAAGAATTAAAGAAAAATCAGTACTTTGAAGCAAAAAATATCGGTAAGATCCAGGCGGAAAAAATGGATGAAGTCGATCTTGAAGAATGGATCGAAAAATTTATCGGTGGATGTATGTATATTGAAAATGCACCGGCATTGTCGGAAGACAGTATAGGAAAAATTCGCGAGATTATGGAAAAATATGGTAAAAAGATTGTGATCGTACTGGAAGGTGACTATGAAAAATTAGATGATTTTCTGGGGCATCATAGAAATCTGGAGAAGCAGATCTGTTACAAGATCCGGTTATAGAGAAGGAGGAATAGAGAACCATGAAAAAACAGGCGTGGAAGCCGGGCAATATGCTGTATCCCGTACCGGCAGTTATGGTAAGCTGTGGGCGGGAAGGAGAAACTCCCAATATTATAACGGTAGCTTGGGCAGGAACCATTTGCAGTGATCCGGCAATGCTCTCAATCTCCGTTCGTCCGGAACGGTATTCGTATGATATCATACGGGAAACCGGGGAATTTGTTGTAAATCTTACCTCGAAAGAACTGACACGCGCAACCGACTGGTGTGGCGTAAAGTCCGGCCGTGATGTGGATAAATTTAAAGAGATGAAGTTGACAGCGGCGCCGGCGGTACATTTGAAAACGGCTCCGATCATTGCGGAAAGTCCGGTAAATATTGAGTGCAAGGTAAAGGAAGTGCTGGAACTTGGCTCGCATCATATGTTTATTGCGGAAGTGGCAGGAGTGCAGGTTAGCGAGAAATATATGAATGAGACAGGAAAATTTGAATTAAATAAACTGGGGCTTGTGGCATATTCTCATGGAGAATATTTTGAACTTGGGGAAAAAATTGGAAAATTTGGTTATTCTGTAAAGAAATCATAACACATATTTAAAAAAAGTAATGAAATTGACATTTTACAAAATGAAGATATGTGGTATACTAGTAACGATGTGATAATTTAGAAAAGTAAAAATGGAGAGGTCGATATGAAGCAGTATATTATAAAAGGCGGAAGACCACTACAGGGAGAAGTTCAGATCGGTGGAGCCAAAAATGCAGCCCTTGGTATCATTGTGGCAGCGATCATGGCAGATGAACCGGTTTTGATCGAAAATCTTCCGGAAGTAGATGACGTAAAAGTATTGCTCGATGCCATTGAAGGAATTGGAGCAGTTGTAGAAAGAATAGATGAACATACAGTCCGTATCAATGGAGCTGTTATTAATGATGTCAATGTTGACGATGAATATATCCGTAAAATCCGTGGTTCCTATTATCTGGTAGGGGCACTTCTCGGAAAATATAAAAAAGCAGTTGTAGCCCTTCCGGGCGGATGCCAGATCGGAAGCCGTCCGATCGACCAGCATCTGAAAGGATTTGAACAGTTAGGGGCAACGGTTACCATTCATAACGGAAAAATTGATGCGTATGCAGAGGCATTGATCGGAAGTCATATTTATCTGGATTGTCCGAGTGTAGGAGCGACGATCAATATTATGATGGCGGCTTGTATGGCAGAAGGAAAGACCATCATTGAAAACCCGGCGAAAGAGCCGCATATCGTAGATGTTGCCAACTTTTTAAACAGCATGGGCGCCAATATCAAAGGTGCCGGTACCGATACGATCCGTATCCGTGGTGTGGAACGTCTGCATGGCAGTGAATATTCGATCATTCCGGATCAGATCGAAGCGGGAACGTATATGATCGCGGCGGCGGCGACAGGCGGAGATGTCTATATCCGCAATGTCATTCCAAAGCATCTGGAAGCGATTACAGCCAAATTGATAGAAATTGGTGCAAAAGTGGAAGAATACGATGATTGTGTCCGCGTACATTCCAATGGGCGTATGGGATATGCCAACGTAAAAACAATGCCATATCCGGGATTTCCGACAGATATGCAGCCACAGATGGTTACTCTTCTGGCATTGTCCGAGGGAGTCAGCATTGTCACGGAGACGATTTTTGAGACAAGATTTAAATACATCAGTGAACTTCGGCGCATGGGTTCCAATATTAATGTGGAAGGAAATGCAGCGATCATTACCGGCGTGGAAGGATTTTCCGGAGCGACGGTAAGTGCACCGGATCTTCGTGCCGGCGCAGCACTCGTGATCGCCGGACTTGTGGCAGATGGTTTTACAACTGTAGAACAGATTCAGTATATCGAACGCGGTTACGAGAATTTCGAAGATAAGATCCGCGGACTCGGAGGATTTATCGAAAAAGTCGATGATGACGACGAGAGAGCGATTCAGAAATTTAAATTAAAAGTTGGATAAAAAAGGTGGGCGTCCATTCGAAGAGTGGGCGCCTTGTCATAAAAAGTAAAGGATATGATAAAATGGATCAAAAGATTAAAGATATTTTAGATGAAGTAGGAAAAGTTATTCGAGGAAAAGACGAGCAGATTCAGATGGTTCTGACGGCGATCCTTGCCAAAGGACATATTTTGATCGAAGATATTCCGGGCGTAGGAAAAACGACGATGGCAGTCTGCTTTTCCCGTGCGATGGAATTAACCGAGCGCCGTCTTCAGTTTACACCGGATGTTCTGCCAAGTGATGTTGTTGGTTTTAATATGCTGGATGCCGATGGCGAGATGCAGTATAAACCGGGCGCAATCCTGTGCAACATACTGCTTGCGGATGAGATCAACCGTACTTCCACCAAGACACAGTCTGCTTTGCTGGAGGTCATGGAAGAGGGACAGGTTACGGTCGATGGTGTCACAAGACAGCTGCCGAACCCATTTGTTGTCGTTGCCACGCAGAATCCGGTTGGTTCGGCCGGTACACAGATGCTGCCGGAATCCCAGTTAGACCGTTTTATGATCCGCGTTTCGATGGGATATCCTTCCATGGAAGAAGAGATGCGTCTGATCAAAGAGCGTCAGGAAGCCAATCCGATCGACTATGTGCAGGAAATTGTAACGAAGCAGGAAGTGCTGGAGATGCAGGAGAAAGTTCGTGCTGTCTATATGGATGATAAAGTGCTCAAATATCTTACGCAGATTGTCGATGCGACAAGACGTCATTCCATGCTTTCACTGGGGATCAGTCCCCGTGGAACCCTGGCATTTGTAGATATGGCAAAAGGACATGCCTTTATGAACGGCCGCGATTATGTATTGCCGGAAGATGTAAAGAAAGTTGCAAAATGTGTCCTCGCGCATCGTCTGCTTCTCAATGGAAAAGCGCGTATGAGTCATGTTACCGCACAGGACATAGTGGAAGAAATTGTAAATAAGACAGCAACTCCTAAATTGTAAAAACAGCGTACAAAATTACGTTTAGGAGGTGTCTGCATGACGATAGGAACAATCATTTATTTGTTGATATTGCTGGCAGGGGTTCTGATTTCTGTATTTTGTCTCCAGTACGGGACAGTTGCAGTGGTGGGGGCCTTGCTTGTCATTCCGTTTTTTATGATATTCTTTTTGATTTCTCTTCGTGTACATATCAACGCCGAAGTGGAATGTAAAAATCCGGTAGCAGAAAAAGATTCTCTGGAAAAACCCGGCCGTGCAGCAATTACGCTGTCACTTGAAAATACAAGTAAATGGCTGCCGGTTACAAAGGGGATTGCCTGGGTGCGTTACCGCAATACTTTTTCAGGGGAAAGCGGAAAGATGAAAGTACGTTTTTCAGTAGATAATGGCAAAAAGAGAAGCCGTCGTATTGTCGTGGTAATGAAACATTGTGGAAATGTGTCGATTCGTGTGGATAAAGTAAAAATATATGACTATCTCAATATCTTTGCAGCGAAAGTAGGAAAAAATTATGAAGTGCAGGATGTCCTTGTGATGCCGCCATTGACGGAAGTGTATCTGGGCAAGACGCGCTGGTACAATGAGACGAATGAAGACAGTGACCGCTTTTCACTCTATAAAAAAGGCGATGATCCGTCAGAGATTTTTGACATCCGCGATTTTAAAGATGGGGACCGCTTTCAGCAGATTCACTGGAAACTGAGTGGTAAGACCGGGCATTACATGGTAAAAGAAGGGAGTCTGCCACTTGCGAAAGCCGTGCATATTTTTATCGATCTGAGTGCCCGCGACGCCGATGAAGCAGATCTTCTTGTGCAGGGAATTTATTCGGTGGCGATGGAATTTCTGAGCCAGGGAGTACCACAGCATTATATCTGGTATGATAACGTCAATGAATTGATCCAGGAGAAGCTGATCGAGCAGGAAGAAGAATTGTTCTGGATGTTTGAGGATTTATTCCAGTGCCATACCACAAAGGATCCGTTGGAACTTTTAAAGGCTTATATTGAATGGGAAAGTGGAAAAGTAAAAGAGTCCGGCCTGTATCTTACCGTTTCCGACCACGATGTGACGGAGTTAGAGGGACTGGAAGTCAACGAATTGCAGATTATGGATTTACGAAGGGATGGAGATACCTATGAAGAATAGTAAAATCTCGAATTTCATATTGGAGATCAGCCAGGTTTTATTGGTATTTCTCGGAATGTATTCTGCGGTTATGTGCGGTGCCCTGAGCATTGGGCTGACCGTGTCGCGTGGAGTGCTTGCCCTGGTGAGCCTGCTTGCTGCTTTTTTGTTTTATGGCTTGTTTACGGTGCTTGAGACATTTCACCATGGTAAATTGTATGGAATGCTTGGAATCACGTTGTTTTTTGTTGTTACCATTTTGAAATTCCGCACGGTGCTGCAAAAGGGAATCGTGACGATCATCAACACCTATTTAAAAGAATTTATGAACTATACACAGACGACAAGAACACTTCTTTCCGGAAAAGGCTTTCAGAATGAGACGGCAGATGTCGGATATTGTACGACACTGGTGCTCTGCCTTTTAAGTGTATATCTGATTGCAGTCATCAGCACTTGTTTTTATCGAAAACGACGTTCGTCTGTTTATGTGGCAGTAACGATTTTATTTGTCATCATACCATTTACAGTGGGAAAAATTGGATATTTCTCCAATGTGATCACATATATTTTTGCGACGGTAGCTGTTGTCGGTACGAGATTTCTGCGCTTTGATACAACGGAAAAACGTATGCGGCAGAAATTGTCATTGATCCTCGCAGGAGTTGGTGTGATCGCAGGAATGATCAGTTTTCTGGTTGTCCCGCCGGAACGTTATCAGAGCAATCAGAACCGTATTATCGGTGTGAGAAATACCGCGCTCTCGCTTACGACGTGGAGCACGGAAGACATTATGACATGGATCCGCGAATATTTTAATGGGGATCGGATGGATTATGGAAAAGTCGGCAGCAAAAATGCAGTCAGCCGGCCGGGAAAGACGATTCTCAAGATCAAAGGAGATTTTAATACTTCCCAGGGATTGTATCTGAAAGGGTATACCGGCGAGGCATACGATGAAAACCGCTGGCACACGATCAAGGATGATGCGTACCTCAATGAATCGGCCGCTCTTACCATTGAGAACCTGTCCCCGGATGGCTGGCATGTTTCCCTGCGTAATCAGATTGGAGACAAGCAGACGACGGGAAATGACAAATTATGGGAGACGGGGAAATTACAGATTAAAAATCTTGCGTTTGGTTATGGAAATTATGTAATTCCTTATTATCCGACATCCGCATTTTCGCTGGTTGGAGGACGCAGCCAGTCGCTGGTGCCAGGTATCGAGTATGAGACGGAATATTATCCGATGCTTTACAATGAATTGAAAAACGGTCTCATCGCCAATCATTATAATCTTGCCGGCAATGAGTATTGGACAGAGAGTCAGGAAAGACGCAATAAAATGACAGATTTTGTAAAAAAATATTTTCTGACTGTTCCGGAAGATGCCGTTTCTGTCACCGAAGATTTTAAGGCGTATCTTGCATCGCAGGGAAATCTTGCCGAGCAGTACCGGCAGGGAACGGTATCCATTTACCAGATGATTGAAGAGACCAGAAATTATATCATGAATGATACCAAATACACGCTTTCACCGGGAAAGACGCCAAAATCCAAAGAGGCAGTTACGTATTTTCTGAAAGAAAATAAAAAGGGCTACAGTACGCATTATGCGACCGCAGCTGCCATTCTTTTGCGAAGCATAGGCATTCCGACCCGTTATGCCGAGGGCGTTTATATCACCAAAGAAGAACTTGCTGACGTGACAGATAGCAGAAAGGAAATTTCTGTTACCGATAAAGACTTACATGCCTGGGTTGAAGTTTACCAGGAAGACTATGGATTTATTCCGGTGGAATTTACGCCGGGGCGTGGCGATGAAGATGCAGAATCCTCGGCTGTATCCGATGAGGATTCCCAGCAGAATACGAAGCAGGATCAGGGGAAAAAGGAGGAAAACGGCGGAGGCGAAGGACAGCTTTCTGTCGCAACACCGACTCCTGTACCGGAAGAGGATATGACATTTGAAAATATCCAGACGGATAATTATAATCGTGAAGATCAGGCACAGGAAGAAACTTCGTCAGCCGAGACGACAGATCATAAGGGGTCAGACTCTGGAGATCGAACGAAAACGCTGCCAATATTTGTAAAAATACTCTTGGCAGTTCTGATTGCTGTCGTGACTCTTATACTGGCGGCAGAGATCCAGCGCCGTGTCCGGATTATGATTTTCAAAAACCAGCTCCGTCACGACAAAACCTCCAGACAGATCCTTCTGCTCTACCATCAGCTGGAAAAGGCGTTTGTGCAGAAACACATCCGCTATACCGGTCAGACCGTGGCAGAATACAGCCATGAGATTGCCGAAGCGTATGAACTTGAAGAGGAAATGGTTCACACCTTTATTGCAGATGTATTTTGTGCGAAATTCAGCAAAGACCGGTTCGATAAGACGGAAGTATACGAATACCGTCAGGAATACCGTGTAATCCGCCACCGTATCTACGGACAGCTCAAATGGCCAATGAAATTGTATTATATGTATGTGCTTTGTGTATAGAAATGAAGCCGTAGTTTTCACATTTTGGGATTGCTTGCGCTTAGAAAACCCACGTGAAAACTACGGCCTTTTTATGCAGTTTTGGGAGCGTGTGGTGAAAGGTGCGGCTGCACCGCAAGCCGGGAAAGCAGCCCGGCAGCCCCGATCTCCCTACGCTCTCAGATCAAAATTATATCTTGTAATATTTCCGACCGGTGCCTCGGTTTCGATGAAATCGTGGACGAGATCAATGTCCTTTTTCTTTTCAGCAAATTCCGAGGAAAAACTGTAACCCTGTTCGTTCAGGGCATCTTTCAAAAGACCAGCATTTTTTTCGAGCAGGCGAAGGGCATCGTCTTTGGTGACAAAAAATTTGGCTGTGATGTTGGTTCGCTCTTTGGTGATATGGATGTCCAGCGGTCCGAGGTGATCCATTTCGAGGTGCAGGAGGACTTTGAGGTTGTCTTTCGATTTTCGCAAAGCCTCTTTTTTCGTCATAACATAAAGGTCGCCGTGGGCATTTTCGGAAGACAGTTTCAAAGGAAGCTGCATATAAGCAAATTGTTCATTTAACGTTTTCATAAACTGCAGGTTCTGCTGCATATCCGTTGTCGTGTTGACGGCACTTTCGCCGGAAGGGCGGGTGGCAAACATCTGGCTGAGATGCATCAGATCATCCAGTTCCGATGAAATTTTGTGATACAGGGAATCCATGCCATTGCTCTCTTTTAAGCCCTCCGGGGAAATGGTCCAGTTTGACAGAAACTGTCCTTTGATCAGTTTGCCAAGCGACGGATTGGCAAAAAGTTCGCGGATCATTGGGTCGGAAAGCTTTGGAAGGGCGGAATGAATTGCTCCAAGCAGTTCGCGCGCGGTGGCAGAACCATTCCGCAGGTCGGCAGTCAATTTGTCAGAAACTGTAAATTCAGAAAGCAGATCTGCCAGGGATTCCCGCTCTGCAGCAGTGAGAATGTGGCCGCTTTGTTCCTGGATAAATCCTGTTTCTTCGCCTGCTGTGCTGCTGGTTAAATTCGTATTTACTTTATCTGTAATATTTGAAAATAATTGACGCATACGCGACAAAGGGTTGTTCGAGTCAGCTTCTTCCGCGGAAGGCGTCTCCTGTGAGGAGAGGGTTTCTTCGGAAAGTTCAGGTGAATCAGAGGAGGTCACCGATTCAGTCCCGGCACCGGAATCGGCTTCTGCCGCCTGCTCCAAAGTTTTTCCGGCGGCCAGTTGAAATTCTTCCAGAGAAGGCGTGGAGCCAAGCGCGGTAGAAAGCAGTTCACCGGCGGCATAGCGGGCAACGGAAATATTTTCCTGCGACAATTCTGAGAGAAGGTCTGTCAGGGAATCCGTCAGCGAATTCATGCGGCTAAGGAGCTGGTGCTGCTGGTTTTGGTAGGTGTCAAACTGAGTGACAGATGCCTCATCCATCGAAAATCCGAGGCGGTACATTGCGATGACATTGCCGACGTCCGCATTGGGATAGCGCGAGCAAAGCTGCATGAAAGAATTGATGCTTTCGCGGCTGATGGATTGCTTATTTTCGAGGAGACTGCGCACAATGTCAAGATTACGGGGACTTTTTGGCAGTCCGGCTTCCTCCAGAGCCTGCTCGATCGTATCTTCCATGCCAAGAAGGTAAGCGGAGGACATGGCTTTCATGTAAATCGTTCCATTGTCAAGGCTTGTGATGAGAAAAGCCGCTTTTTGGCCAATTGAGTACATCGAGGCTTCCGGCAGATGTCCGGTGAACGAAGTGCCGTCATCAAGAGAAATCGTAATTTCATTGCCGTGGACATCGCTGACAACACCTTTCAGAGTCTCCCCCTCGCGGAGAGTGATCGTGGTATTGCCGGTGCGAAATGTGCGGCGTGCCCCTGTGGTTCCCATATTTCCCGAACGATTTGGATCATTATTTATTGTATTACTTGTAATTGGCATGTCGAACGCCTCCTTTTAAGATTGTGCTGTTCCTTTTGTAATTGCGTCTTTACCATATTTTTCCTGTATTTTCTGAATGGCTTCCTCCAATTTTGTCTGCCGCTGGAAGTATTCTTTTGCCGAGAGTGTGTTTTTTTCTCCGGCATCGGAAGCCGCCATAAACGGCATATCAAGAAGATTCATCTGCTCGGCAGCATGTTTCGTTAATTTTGAGGTGGAAACACCCAGCAGACGGATCGGCGAGCCGTCCCAGATCTCATCAAATAACCGGCAGCAGTGCGTGTATAATGTATCCGGATCGTTGGTGGCAGATACCATGTGGCACTGGTGGCTGACATTGTGAAATTCGTTGTCGCGGATCGAGACGACCACAACAAAAGCGCGCATTTCGTCATTTTGAAGCCGCGATGCTACTTTATCGCACAATTTGCGAAGAATTTTTTTCGCTTCCGCAGAATCCGTCACGTCATTCGGAAGTGTTGTTGAATTTCCATATCCCTTATTTTCTGCAGTGCGCGGGGCAACCGGCGACGGATCGATGCCATTGGCATATTCGTGGATTAAAAGCCCGTGTTTTCCCATGTGGCTCTGCAATATAACGGGGTCAAAGGCCGCAAGTTCGCCGATTGTGCGAATCCCTAACGTGTATAATTTCTGCTCCGAAGATTTGCCGACAAAAAACAAGTCGCGTACCGGAAGCGGCCACATTTTTTCCCGGATTTCATCCGGAAAAAGAGTGTGTACTTTATTTGGCTTTTCAAAATCCGACGCCATTTTTGCCAATATTTTACAAGAAGAAACACCGATGTTTACGGTAAAACCAAAACGTTTTTCCACTTCTGTACGAATGAAATTGGCAGCTTCGACCGCAGAATATTTCCGCAGTAATTTGCTGCCCGTCATATCGGCAAAAGCCTCGTCGATGCTGAATTGCTCTACGGTATCCGTCAGTGACTTCAAATATTCGATCAATTGGTGCGAGAAGTCACGATATATTTCATGCCGGGGAGGAACGACCAGCAGATTCGGACATTTTTTCCTGGCATCTGACAATGTTTCAGCCGTCTTGATCCCATAAGACTTGGCAATCGGACTTTTGGCGAGGACAATGCCGTGTCTGGTCTTTTCGCTGCCGCCGATGACCGCTGCCACCGTGCGCAGATCGAGTGTCTCGCCTTCTTCGCGAAGACGGTACACGGATTCCCAGCTGAGAAATGCATTATTGACGTCGATGTGGAAAATGATCATCGTGGTGCTCCTTTCAAAGGTATTTACATTAAATATCAATTCAATCTTGATATTAATATATCGGCAGAAATTTTAATGATACATAGTTTATAAAAGTAAGAATTGTTTATTGTTATAGATTCATCTTGTCGTTAAGATATTGTATTACAATATTTCGTATGTTTTCTGCAGCCGTACTTGCTAATTCAAGCTTTTTTTTGGACATTGTTTTTTCGAAAAAAATAGAAATTATTTCTGAAACAATTTCAGTGTCAGTTTGATGAGTTATCCGCATTGTAGTAGTATCTTCGTGTAAGAGATTGGTTTTAAATACGCATCCATTTGGAGTATGGTGTTCTAAAATCTTTTGCATATATTCGTTGGCAGTTACTTTTCGAGTTAATGTCGATAGTGAGCGGTTTGGCAGGACGGCATCTCTACTGGTTAAGGTTAAGTAGAGCGTATATTCATCTTTTCTGCCAGTTACGGTATAAGTTCTTTTCTCACGTTTTGCTACGATGGTTTGAGACGCCTGGTTGCAACAGTCACAAATAATGTCGTACATTTGATTGGTGATTTTTAAATTTTTATCCGCCATTGATACTTCTAATTTATATGATATCATGGGTAATTCCTCCAAGTTCAAATAAGTTAATATATAATAATACTTTATCACAAATGGAGGTAAAATACAATATAATGATTGGAAAAATAAAAATGTATTTTTCTTGCAAAAAAGCCTTGACAAATCTGTGTTTCCAATGTAAAATAATTTTACTTTAAAAGGAGGAAGAAGCAATATGATGAAATTAAATCAAAATGAATTAAAAGCTTACAATGATATTCTAAATAGGATTCAGACACTTCCCGTAGGAAAGTATAACGCAAAAGACTTTTTTAACGGGGCACCTACATGTCCCAGAATAGTAAGAAGATTGTTTGAAGATGTAAAAAAAGGGAAAATAGCGAGAATTGCATTGGCGGGAAAGAAGTCGGCGGATGGATATTTGATTGCCAACTCTGTAGGGAATGTAAAAAAATAGCTGTGGTAATAAATATTTTTAAAAGAGCTATAATTAACTTTGGAGTAAATGACTTCAAAGTTAATTATGAGGTAAGATTGTGAAAGGGATTTAAGCAGATGTATTTGCGAGATCTTACTGGTTCGTTCTGTATGGCCGGGGCGGATTTGGAAGACAATGTTATGAAAGAAATGCTGGGTGCCAACATTAAAATTTGCAAACCGACATTTCCAATTGTCTTTTAAAATCAGCCCTGTTTTTTGCATTCGTCCAATCAATGATTGGACTTTTCTGCCCTTGAAATTGCGCCAGATTTTTTCTGGTTTTCCCGTCGTCCCATTTGACTTCGCTTACCACCTCACTCAGCCACATTTTTTTGCTGTTTTCTATTACAATAACATCGGCGGAAATATCAGCGTTTGTAAAATCTAAAATATAAATCGCATAGTTTATTTTTTGGCTATTAGCATTCGGTGAAAGAAGTTTCTTGATCTTCTTTTTTGCCCTTTTTATAAACGCTGCTTTCTTTTTCGACGACTTTGGAAATTGTGGCTGCTCTGCATTATGGCTGTCGAAGAAAAACGTATCGTTCCCTAAATAGGATAATTTTTTGCCAATTTTTTTAACTCTTTTCACCGATAAAGGTTCTGACTGATATCCTTCATTTTTCTTAATTAGAAAAGCTAATTTGTCGTATCCGGTTTTCGTTTTAATAAATAAATAGCCATAATATTCTTTTGTATTTTTGACCTTATAATAAACCTTTATTTTGTTTTGAACATCGGCATATTCCGAACTTCCATACAACCAACAGTTTTTATTGACCCAAAAAGAAAATGCGGATAGGATTTCTTCTTTCTTTTCGGACTTCTGGATTGCTTCATTTGGAGCATTTTCACATTTCTGTGCCAGCACCTGACAATCACATAACAGAAATAAAATACAAAAAATACCAATTTTTAACATTTTTCTCATCCTGTAAACTCCTTGTATAATCCAATAATTTCCTTGTCTATTATTATAAATTGCCAAAAGTAAAAATACAAGAATAAGTTTGGAAAACAAATTGTAAATTGATTTTGGATATGCTAATATAGTTTTAGTATTTTAAGAAGAGAGTGATAAAGGAGGGCAAAAGCATGCTGGTATCTGTTCTTGGTGATTCAATCAGCACCTACGAAGGGTATATTCCCCAAAACTACAAAGTATATTATGATGAGGACAGGCAGAAAACAAATGGTCTGACTTCGGTATACGATACCTGGTGGGCGAAAGTGAATCAATATTTAAATGCACAGTTATGCATCAATAATTCGTTTTCAGGTAGCAAGGTGAGCGGCGGATTTCCGGGAGCCTCAAGTGAGAAAAGAGCCTCCGCGCTGCATAACATGGATCAGTATCCGGACGTGATACTTGTTTATATGGGGACAAATGATTTTGGCTTTGGTGTTCCGCTGGAAACATTTGAGAAAGATTACCGTAAAATGCTGGAGCGGCTTCGCAGTAATTATCCGTCTGCCCGCATTTTGTGTGCAACGATCGCAAGAAGTTATTTGCGGGGAAATCCCGGCTGGAAATATCATGAAATGTATGCAGGGACGGCGCTTGAAGAATACAATCAGGCAATCCGCGAAGCAGTAAACGAACGGAATGACATCGTGTTAATGGATCTTCCGGAAATGGGAATCCGCTATGAAACGCTGGATGGCACGCATCCGACACTGCGAGGGCATGAGGAACTGGCGCAGATGTGGATTGGCTGTCTGGAGAAAGGAGGACCATCATGGCATTAGAAAACAAACTTAATATTACGGATTCCGCGGAATTGGCAAAAATGGAAGAAAAAATCAGTAAGAAAAAAGCAGTTGAGTTGTTTGGAAATGGATATTTGAATCGATATAAGGCGGGGACATTTCAGATGCTGGCGGCAATTCATGAGTATTTATTTGATGAGATATATGATTTTGCCGGGAAAATGCGAACTGTAAATATGGCAAAAGGAAATTTTAGATTTGCGCCGGTTATGTATCTGGAAGTGGCAATTGAGAATATTGAGAAGATGCCTCAGACGACATTTGATGAAATTATTGAAAAATATGTAGAGATGAACATAGCGCATCCGTTTCGCGAGGGAAATGGCAGAAGTACCAGAATCTGGCTGGATTTGCTTCTGAAAGAAAAATTGAATGTGGTTGTTGACTGGAGCCGGGTTGATAAAGAAGATTATTTGCTGGCGATGGAAAGAAGTCCGATAAAAGATATTGAGATAAAATATCTCTTGAAGCAGGCTTTGACAGATAAAGTCAAAGATCGCGAATTGTATATGAAAGGAATAGATCATAGTTATTATTATGAAGGGTATGCCGTGTATAAAGCGGAGGAGTTGTAAGGAAGTCTAACAGATATGAAAGAAAGCCTTTAAATTAATTTTCTTTTTGTTTGGTGTCATTCCATAGCGGATGCTCGCTGCTTCTGGCATGACCGCTTGTTTTGTGGAAGTCATGCCGAATTACAAATTTTTTTCGTGCGGCATGACCGCCAGCCTATCTTACTAGATCGTCAATAAATCATTACGGGCAAAAATACAAAGAAAGCAAAAAAGTACCGTAAAAAGTGGAAAAATATGGAAATAAAAGTGGAAAAAATTTAAATTTTACGGGCAAAAACACAGAAAAAAGAAAAAAGTACCGTAAAAAGTGGAAAAATATGGAAATAAAAGTGGAAAAAATTTAAATTTTACGGGCAAAAACACAGAAAAAAGAAAAAAGTACCGTAAAATTACCAAAAAATGTAAGAAATAGTCTAAAAATTACGGTCCAATTGTGGATTATTTCATATTTTGCCCGTAATAGCGCCTCCCCTGCCTGCCGCGCCCCGCCATTCCCGGAAATGGATAGCTCCCCTCGCCCCCTGCACCGGAGCCCCCCCAGCATCGAAGCCCCATAACACCACCGCCGCCCACCCCCCTCCCCTTATCGAGAAAATATCGCCAAATTCTGCAAACTTTCCTCAAAAAGAAACACTTGCCCCATCGAATTTTTCGTTGTATAATGGTATGCAGAAAAATATTCAGTTTGGAGGAAGAAAAAATGAACTTAAATTTAAGACCCGCAGAAGAATGTAAATATGATGCTGTTTCGCTTGGCGAAGTTATGCTTCGTCTGGATCCGGGCGAAGGACGCATCCGTACCGCAAGATCGTTTCGTGCCTGGGAAGGCGGCGGTGAGTACAATGTAGTTCGTGGACTGAGAAGATGCTTTGGCATGAACACAGGTGTGATCACAGCATTTGCGGACAATGAAGTAGGTAAATTGATGGAAGACTTCATTTTGCAGGGCGGTGTCGACACTTCTTTGATCAAATGGATGGAGACCGACGGAATCGGACGTGTATGTCGTAATGGTTTGAACTTTACCGAGCGCGGATTTGGTATCCGTGGTGCCGTTGGATGTTCCGACCGTGCGAATACAGCCATTTCTAAGGCAAAACCGGAAGATTTCGATTTTGATTATATCTTTGGCGAATTGGGTGCACGCTGGTTACATACCGGTGGAATTTATGCTGCTTTGTCCGAGCAGTCATGCGAGACCGTATTGGCAGCGATCAAAGCAGCGAAGAAGTACGGAACCATCGTTTCTTATGACCTCAACTACCGTCCATCCATGTGGAGCGCGATCGGTGGTATCGAGAAAGCACAGGAAGTGAATAAAGAAATCGCAAAATACGTAGACGTAATGATCGGAAATGAAGAAGATTTCACGGCTTGTCTTGGATTTGAGATTGAGGGAAATGACGCCAATCTGAAAGAATTGAATTTGGACGGATATAAGAAAATGATCAACGAGGCAGCGAAGACATATCCAAACTTTAAGGCTGTAGCAACGACGCTTCGTGAAGTAAAGACAGCGACAGTCAATGACTGGAGTGCGATCTGCTGGGCAGATGGCGAGATCTTCAAAGCCAAAGATTATAAAGGACTGGAGATCATGGACCGTGTCGGCGGCGGAGATTCCTTTGCTTCCGGTCTGATCTACGGTCTGATGACAACAGAAAATGCAGAACTTGCTGTAAATTATGGTGCAGCTCACGGTGCATTGGCAATGACAACCCCTGGTGATACTACGATGGCAAGCAAGAAAGAAGTAGAAGCCATCATGGGCGGTGCAGGAGCGCGCGTACAGCGATAATTTAGCGGTGATCCGCGGATAAACGAACATAGATTTGTATGGAGGAATGACATGTATAAAATTAATGACAACTATTTAAAATTACCTGGAAGTTACCTTTTTTCGACGATCGCGAAGAAAGTAAATGCGTATACAGAAGCAAATCCGGACAAAAAAGTGATCCGCCTCGGAATCGGAGACGTAACACTTCCCCTTGCGCCGGCAGTCATTGAAGCAATGCACAAAGCCGTTGATGAGATGGCTCATGCCGAGACATTTCACGGTTATGCACCGGATCTTGGCTACGAATTTCTGCGCAGTGCAATCGTAGAAAACGATTACAAAGCACGCGGCGTGGACATTGCTATCGACGAGATCTTCGTCAGCGACGGAGCAAAGAGCGATTCCGGAAACATCGGAGACATTTTCGCACAGAATAACCGTATCGCAGTATGTGATCCGGTTTACCCGGTTTACGTAGACACCAATGCCATGGCAGGTAGAACCGGAGACTACGTGAAAGAGAAAGAAGCATGGTCAAATGTAATTTATATGCCATGTACCGCAGAAAATAATTTTGTACCGGAACTTCCAAAAGAGACACCGGACATCATTTACATCTGCTGTCCAAACAATCCGACTGGAACAACATTAAATAAAGATCAGCTTCAGAAGTGGGTTGACTTTGCTTTGACAAAAGGTTCTGTTATCATTTATGATGCAGCTTATGAAGCATACATTTCCGAGGACGACGTACCACACAGCATTTACGAATGCGATGGCGCGAAGAAATGTGCGATCGAGATGAGAAGTTTCTCCAAAAATGCCGGATTTACCGGAACTCGTCTTGGATTTACCGTAATTCCGAAAGAGCTTACCTGTGACGGCGTATCGTTGAACAGTCTCTGGGCAAGAAGACACGGAACCAAGTTCAATGGAGCACCTTATATCATCCAGCGTGCCGGAGAAGCGGTATACAGTCCGGAAGGAAAGAAACAGACAAAAGAGCAGATTGCATATTACATGAACAATGCAAAGATCATCCGCGAGGGATTGACCAATGCCGGATATACCGTATTTGGCGGTGTAAACGCACCATATATCTGGTTGAAGACACCGGACAATATGACATCCTGGGATTTCTTCGATTATTTGCTTGAAAATCTCAACATCGTCGGAACACCGGGAAGCGGTTTCGGACCAAGCGGAGAAGGATATTTCCGGCTGACTGCATTTGGCTCTTTAGAGAATACCAAAGAGGCGATGGAGCGCATCGTAAAATAAATTCGTGCCATGTCGTCTCAGAATGGAGGTCTATATGAAGAAACGTAGTAAAATAACCGCAGTGCTGCTTAGCCTGGCATTGCTGATCTGTGCTCTGCCGGCTACGGTTGTGAAGGCAGATTCCACAGCAAATTCGGATGATACATCCGTAGAGGTTTCTCCTTATATCTCATTGGGAGCAGACTTGAACGCACAGCAGAAAGACATTGTCTTAAGTCTCCTTGGCGTGACCGAGTCAGACCTTGACAATTATGAAGTTTTACAGGTAACGAACAAAGACGAACATGAATATCTTGACGACTACCTTTCCGCTTCGGTCATCGGAACGAAAGCACTTTCGTCCGTCCGCATCGAAAAAGGCGAAGAGGGAAAGGGGATTCATGTAGAGACAAAAAATATCACCTATTGTACGAGCGGAATGTACACCAATGCGCTGATCACCGCCGGTATCACGGATGCCGATGTGATCGTTGCCGGACCATTTGAACTTTCCGGTACGGCGGCGCTTGTCGGTGCGATGAAAGCCTATGAGGCAATGACCGGCGAGACATTGAGCGATGACCGCGAGGATGCCGCAACCAACGAACTTGTGCTGACCAGTGAACTGGCACAGAGCATTGGCTCTGATGATGCGGAGCAGTTGATGGCGCTTGTGAAAGAAAAAGTGGCAAACGGCGATATCAAAGATGCAGAAGGTCTTCAGAAAGCGGTAGAAGAGTCTGCCGACGAACTTGGTGTCAGCCTGACCGATGCGCAGAAGCAGAAACTCGCACAATTATTTGACAAAATCAGTAAATTGGATCTTGATGTCGATAAATTGAAGCAGCAGGCAGAAAACATCTACAACAAACTCCAGGATTTGGGGCTGACCGTGGATGAGGCGCAGAGCTGGCTTGACAAGATCGTATCATTCTTTAAAAAAATTGCCGAGACGGTATCGTCCTGGTTCTAGTATAAGGATCCGTTGTACCGGATTTTTATAGAAAAGTGAAAATCTCCCTGTTTTGGTGCGGTGGCACCGGAGCGGGGAGATTTTTTTGACTTGCCATTCTATGCCTCACTGTGATATAATAAACTATGTGTGCACAAACGCACGAAAAGAGATGGAGGAATGTCACATGAAGATAAGTATAGTTATTGCTTATCATGATGAAAAACAGTATATAAAAGACTGTTTGGCGAGCCTTGCAGAGCAGACATTTCAGGACTTTGAAGTAATCCTTGTCTGTGATGGATGCGGGGCACCGGAAGAAGGGATTCCGGAGAAGCTGAACATTGTGACCGTGATGCAGGAAGAAAAAGGTGTCGCGGCGGCAAGAAATGCGGGAATAGAAAAAGCCCGGGGAGAATATGTATTGTTTCTGGATGCCGACGATTATCTGGCAGAAGAGACACTGGAGGTACTGGCAGAGAAAGCAGATGGTGAGACACTGGTATATGGGCCAAAGACGTCAACCTGGTACAGCAGAAAAGTATATCAGGACAATGGGGAAGAATTGGACGAGCAGAACGATACCAATGATGTCAGTGCAGAAGAGAAACAAACAAAGAGAAATCCGGAGGATCCCTATGACTTTTTGGTTGCACATACCAAAAATTGGCAGAACATATCGGTGCTTGGCCTGTTGATCCCGCGGAAGTTTTTGATGGAAAATCAGATCCGTTTCTGTGAAGAACTGGTGTATGATGCCGATATTCCGGTGCTTATGGAGATGCTGGCAAAGGCATCAAAGACAGCTTATCAGGAAAAGGGAATTTATATCAAGAGAAAGCACAACGATCCGATCAATCTGCCGTCGCTTTTACAGAAAAAGGATGCCGCGAAAAAAGTGGCAGAGGCGATGAAGAGTTACCGCCTGGCAAGTCCATTTGCAGACAGAGAGAACGCAAAGGTATTTCATTACCGTTTTGCAATGTGCCTTGTGACGATGATCTCGCCATATATGATAGAGAGCAAAGCGGCAGAGAAAAAAGAGACTGCCGGGGAATTAAAACAGACATTGGAAATACTTGGAAAAGATGGCTGGGCACAGATCCCATTGAAACATCATCCGAGAAAACTGATCGCCTATGGTCTTGCCGGTGATGCCGCTAAGATCGTAAAGAAGACGAGAAACCATGCGAGACGCCAGACGTTGTTTCGCGTATGCACGAGCCGCGCAAAATGCAAGCGGTATTTGTACGAAAAAGTATTCAGTAAGATGAAAATGCTTGACGACATGGTAATCTTTGAGAGTTTCTTTGGAAAAAGTTATTCAGACAGTCCAAAGTACATTTTTGAATATATGAACGAAACATATCCGGGAAAGTACCGGTATATGTGGGTAAATGCAGGGAAGAAGCTGAACCTGCCGTATCCGTCAAAGCAGATGAAGCGGTTTAGTTTTAAATATTTCTTTTATATGGCAAGAGCCAAATACATCGTATTTAATGGCAGACAGCCACAGTATTTTATCAAACGGAAGGGCAATGTCTTTTTGGAGACATGGCATGGAACTCCGCTGAAAAAGCTGGTATTTGATATGGAAGATGTGACGACGGCATCGCCGCTTTACAAAGAGCAGTTTTATATCCAGACGCGTTCGTGGGATTATCTCGTCGCACCGAACCGGTTTTCCGAGGACGTTTTCCGGCATGCTTTCATGTACGACGGGAAGATGCTGGAGACCGGATATCCGAGAAATGACATTCTGTATTGTAAAGATATGGAAAAACGGATGCGCGAGGTCAAGGAAGAACTGCATCTGCCGCAGGACAAAAAAATCATCTTGTATGCGCCGACATGGCGGGACGATGAATTTTACGGACATGCCAAATACAAATTTACCCTGCAGTTAGATCTTGCGAAAATGCAGAAAGAGCTTGGGGATGAATACATCATTTTGCTGCGGACGCATTATTTTATCGCAGATGTGCTCGATCTTTCCGAATATGAGGGATTTGCGTACAATCTGAGCAAATACGATGACATCGCGAGATTATATCTTATCTCCGATGTGCTGATCACAGATTATTCATCGGTATTTTTCGATTATGCGAACCTGCGCCGGCCGATGCTTTTCTTCACGTATGATCTGGAGAAGTACCGCAGTGTGCTCCGTGGATTTTACATTGATGTGGAAGAAGAACTTCCGGGACCGATGCTGATGACGACGGAAGAAGTGATCGGGGCATTGCAGGATATCGAAAAAGTTGTAACCGATTATCGTGATAAATATACCGCATTTTGCGATAAATATTGTGCCTGGGAAGACGGAACGGCGGCGAAAAAGGTCGTAGAAACCGTGTTTTCGGACAAAAGTAACAAATAAAAAAGATAGAAGGTTTAGAAGAAATGGCTAAGATTAGTATCATTGTTCCTTATTTGAAAGGACCAGCGTACTTAGAAGATTGTATTCAGAGTATTGAAGACCAGAAAATGGATGACATCGAAGTGATCCTCGTGGACGATAAAGACGGACATGACGTGCCGGAAAGCATTATGCAGAAGGACTTTGTCAAATATGTCTGTATGGATGACGAAAAAGATGTCGATGAATTTTATGAAAGAAAACATGCTTTTTTAGAAGAGCGCAGACGGAAGCGTCTGGGGATGACGAAAGAAGAATATGCGGCTCATTTGCTGCAAAAAGAGCAGCTGAAAGCGGAGGAAGAAGAGGATACGGATGATCCAAACGTTGAAAATCCGGTAGAAGGGGAATTGGAGATCACCCTTCGTCCCTTTGGTGTGGCAGCAGCGAGAAATACCGGCGTGAAATACGCGACGGGAACGTATCTGTATTTTTTGGATGCAGACGACTATCTGCTGGAAGATGCGCTGCCAAAATTATATCGTCTGGCAGAAGAGAAAAACGCGGATATTGTAACCGGAAACCGCTATGCTTCCTGGTTCCGTCCGATCAGTTTTGATTTTGAAAAAGCAAAAGCCGATTCCGAGATTGAGGGAATTGTGCCGCTGGAAGGGGAGGCATTGGAGGACGTTTTGTCAACGCGTTTTACGATGCAGCATTTTCTGATCCGCAGGTCGTATTATGATGCGCAGGGCGTGTCTTTCAATGAGATGATCACGTTTTATACGGATGTTCCGGTTATTGCACAACTTCTTGCCGGAGCGGAGGGGAAAATGTGGGCAGACGGCAGCAGTATCTATGTGTGGCGCCGCCGCAACGATCCTATCCATCTGCCGGCGATCAGCCAGAAGAAGAGAAAGCGCAGAACCGATGATTATATCGAGAGTTTTGAGGCTGCAAAAGAAGCGGTAAAAAATGCGGATGAATCGCTGCAGTTTGCGTTAAACCGCCGTTTGTGCCGTTTTACGGTCAGCAAATTTCCAGACCGCCTGAAGGGTTCAAAGAGTGTGCGCTATACAAAGCACCTGCGTCAGATCCCGAAAGACCAGTTGAAAAAGATTAAAAAGGAACTGACCTTTTTCCACGGAATCGAACTGGGTTATATTGTAAAAGGAAAATACCGCATCGCGAAGCAGTTTGAGCGAATGGCGCATGTGATGCAGAAAAAACGCGGTCTGCTCGGAAAACCGATCCAGTACTGGAGATTTTTAGATAAACATATTTTCCAAAAAATGCCAGTGAAAGAGAACTGGGTATTTGTCGAAAGTTTCTTTGGAAAGAGTTATTCGGACAGCCCGAAATATTTGTATGAATATTTATATGATACATATGGAGATAAATACCATTACATCTGGTGCCTCAATAAGCGTGCCAAAGAGATGAAGGGACACCCGCCGATCTGTAAACGGCATACGCTCCGTTATGTATACTACCTGTCCCGTTCGAAGTATATTATCTGCAATACGAGACAGCCGGCGTGGTTTAAAAAGCGCCCGGAAGTGATGTTTTTGGAGACATGGCACGGTACGCCGCTGAAAAAACTGGCGTTTGACCTGGATGATATTCACGCGGCAAGCCAGAATCACAAGACGATGTTTTACCGTCAGGGCAAGGCGTGGAATTATCTGATCTCTGCGAACCGTTTCTCGACCGATGTCTTTGAGCGTGCATTCTGTGTGCCGCGCGAGAAGATCATTGAGGTTGGATATCCGCGAAATGACATCCTGTATTCGGAGCGCGCGGACGAGATTGCGAAAGAAGTGAAGAAAGAATTCGGCATTCCGGAGGGCAAGCGCGTTATCCTGTATGCGCCGACATGGCGAGACAACCAGTTTTATGCAAAAGGAAAATACAAATTTACTCTTGCGATGGATCTGGAGCGTATGCGCAAAGAATTTGGAAAAGACAGTGTCATCCTGCTCCGTACGCATTATTATATTGCGGACAGCCTGGATCTGACCGGACTGGAAGATTTTGTATATAATGGCAGCACATACAATGACGTATCCCGCCTGTATCTGGCGAGCGACATCTGTATCACGGATTATTCGTCAGTATTTTTCGATTACGCGAACCTGCGCCGTCCGATGCTGTTCTTTGCCTATGATTATGAGGATTATAAAGATGAGATCCGCGGAATGTATTTTGATATGAATACCGAACTTCCGGGGCCTATCGTACAGACCAATGACGAACTTGTGGATGCCCTGCATCATATCGATGAGATTTCAGAGAAATACAAAGAACGTTACGACCGCTTCTATGACAAATTCTGTCATGTAGATGATGGACATGCGGCAAAACGTGCGATTGATATTGTGTTTGAGGGGGCAAAACCTACTTTTGCAGAAACGGAGGAATGATGTGAAAACCGTGCTTCGATATATTGTGAAAAGTCTGGTAATCTCTTTGTACCGCCTTATGTGTGTGGTCATACCGGTCAATAAAAAGCGCATTGTATTTGATTCGAGCCTGGGAAAAAGTTACTCAGGAAATCCGCGTCATATCTTTGAGTATATGGTAGAAAATGGCTACCAGGAAAAATGGGAATGTACGTGGTTTTATGAAAATGAGCCGTATCCGATACCGGGGGACGGTTATCAGTTCCGATATGGAAGACTGCGCTATTTGTATTATATGGCAACCGCGAAAGTATGGGTGTTTGACTGCCGTCAGCCGGAGTGGCTGATCAAGCGCAAAGGGTGTTATTATATCCAGACGTGGCATGGAACTCCGCTGAAAAAGCTGGTTCTCGATATGGAAGACGTATTTATGGTCAATGAGACAGACATTGATTCGTACCAGAAGGGATTTGTGAAAAATGTGCAGAGCTGGGACTACCTGATCTCACAGAATCCATTTTCCACGACGACATTCCGGCGCGCATTTGATTTTAATAAATGTATGCTGGAGATCGGCTATCCGCGAAATGATATTTTGTTTAAGAAAAATAATCCGGAAGATATCCTGCGTCTCAAACGCCGTCTCGGACTTCCGCTGGATAAGAAGATCCTTTTGTATGCGCCGACGTTCCGCGACGATGAGTTTAATGAAAATTCAAGTTACAAATTCAGTCCGAAGCTGTCGTTTCAGAAGTTAAAGGAAGAGTTGCAGGACGAGTATATCTTGATCGTAAAATACCATTATCTCATCATGGATTACATTGACTGGTTCCAGCACAAAGGATTTATCTATCATTTTGACCAGAGTAATGACATCGCCGAGTTATTTTTGGTGTCCGATATGCTGATCACGGACTATTCGTCGGTTATGTTTGACTACAGTATATTACAGCGCCCGATGTTTTTTTATGCGTATGATCTTGATAAATATAAAAATGATCTGCGCGGATTTTATTTTGACTACCGCGGCGAGATGCCGGGGCCGATTTCGATGGATACCGACGAATTGATCCGCGATATCAAGCAGTATGATGCTGCCCGGTACGAAGAACGTTATGAAAATTTCCGCAAAAAATACAATTGCTGGGACGACGGAAATGCCTCGGCAAAAGTGGTGGAAACGATAGAAGAATTATTGAAAAGTTAGGATAAGGACTGCTCACGAGGCAGTCCTTTTTTCTAACTCTACGAGTGGAACCGGCATCAGGGATAATACAGCGATCATAACCCAATGTACCGGGCTGAGTGGCACGGTATGGAAGATAAATTGTAATGGCGCGTACGTAATAACGGCACATTGCAGCGCGATACACAGGAAGGAACTCACAGCTAATTTCCGATTTCCGAGGATTCCCATATGAAAAAGGGATTCTTTTGCACTCCGCATATTGAAGGAATGCACTAACTGCGACAAAGACAATACGGCGAAACACATGGTGCTTCCCACATCGGCGCCTCCGGTTTTGTGCCCAAGGAGATAGGCGAAAAGGGCAAGTGAGCCGATGAGCATCCCTTCGACGAAGATACGGAACATTCCACCGCCGCCAAAAAGTCCTTTTTTATCGGAGCGCGGCGGTTCTTTCATAATATCTTTTTCCGGCGGCTCCAGACCGAGACAGATGGCTGGGAAGGAGTCGGTCACCAGATTGATAAACAGAAGCTGCACCGGCAGCAGCGGCGAATTGTGCCCCAGCAAAATGGCGGCAAAGATAGTCATGATCTCGCCGATGTTGCAGGACAGCAGAAAATGAACGGCTTTTTTGATGTTCTGGTAGATCCCGCGCCCTTCTTCGACGGCATCGACGATGGTGGCAAAATTGTCGTCCATAAGCACCATGTCGGCGGCGTTTTTGGCAACGTCCGTACCGGATTTTCCCATGGCACAGCCGATGTCCGCCTTTTGCAGGGCGGGCGCGTCGTTGACCCCGTCTCCGGTCATGGCAACGACTTCCCCCTGTGCCTGAAAGGCTTTTACGAGGCGCACTTTGTGGGTCGGTGAAACACGGGCATAGATACTATGGTCAGAAATCACCTGGGAAAGTTCGGCGTCGGTAAGCTGTTCCAGTTCGGGGCCGGTCATGACTTCATTGTCATTTTTACAGATGCCAAGTGCCTTGCCGATCGCAGCTGCGGTTAATTTGTGGTCGCCTGTGATCATGACCGGCCGGATACCGGCACGCCGGCACCGCACCACGGCGAACGGCGCTTCCTTTCTCGGAGGATCCATAAAGGCAGCAAAACCAACAAATATCAGATCGTTGTCACAGGTTTTATGTACGGAAGCGGGAGACGCTTTCGGCAGATCCCGATACCCGATGGCAAGCACACGAAGCGCATCTCCGGCATACATTTGTAAAATGTCGCCGAGGTGCTTTTTTTGCAGGGAACTAAGTTCTTTTTCCCCCTCTTTTGTCATTATTTTTGTGCAGCGCGATAAAAGGATCTCCGGTGCGCCCTTTGTGATACAGCGCAGACCACCGGAAAAAGAGTGGATGGTTGTCATTCTTTTGCGCTTGGAATCAAAAGGAATCTCATCCACCAACGGAAAAGACTGCTTCCAATTTTTTACAGGAAGAGACTGTTCTTCGGCATATTGGTAAATCGCTTTTTCTAGCGGACTGCGGCCGTGGCTGGCTAATGTAAAGAATTCAAATAATTTTTCCGGTGTTACAAGGGAGTGCGATTTTGTCATTGTCATTTTATTTTCCGTCAGAGTTCCCGTCTTGTCAGAACAGATAACGGTGGCGCTTCCCAGCGACTCGACTGCAGGAAGCCGCCGGATGACGGCATTTTTTTTCGCCATGCGCTCAACGCCGAGTGAGAGCATGATCGTGACGAGAGCCGGCAGACTTTCCGGGATGGCAGCGACACCAAGGCTGACGGAAGTCATAAACATATCAAGGAGCGGTTGTTTTTTCAAAATACCCATAAAGAAGATGAGGACGCAGATCCCCAAAGCAAGTACGCCGAGGAGTTTGCCGGTATGATTCAGTTTTTTTTGCAGCGGCGTATCCGGCGGCGTTTCGGACGAGATCAGATCGGCGATCCGTCCCAGTTCGGTCTCCATTCCGGTCGCTGTGACGACGGCCGTGCCGCTTCCTCCGACCACGATCGTTCCGGCAAAGACCATGTTGGTTTTGTCTGCTGGAGAGGCAGTTTTGTCGGTCAATGATTTTACATTTTTTTCCACTGGATGCGTCTCGCCTGTCAAGGCGGATTCTTCCACGGAAAGCGACAGACTAGTCAATAACCGGGCATCGGCAGGTATGAGATGCCCGGATTCCAACAGGATGATATCGCCCGGTACAAGGGCGGAAGCTTCGATCTGTTTGGTGACTCCGTCGCGGAGACAGAGTGCCAGAGGGGCAGAAAGTTCCTTCAGCGCCTCAAGCGAGCGGCGCGCGCGTGCTTCCTGAAAAACGCCCAAAACCGCATTCAGAATAACGATTGCCAGGATGATCGCCGGCTCGACCAGATCAATCCGGCCTTGCAGATAAGAAACCAAAAACGAGATCAACGCCGCGATAAGCAGTGTGATGATCATAAAATCTTTCATTTGATTTAAGAAGGAAACAAACAGACTTTCCGGTTTCTTATGTTCCAGTTCATTCCTACCGTAGGTGCTCCGGCGTTTTGCTGCTTCTTTTTCAGAAAGCCCGGTTGTTTCGGATGTCTTCCAGTGAGCAAGAACTTCTTTCGGGGTACGGTGTTCCCAGGATAATGGATTCATAATGCCCTCCTTTGGCAGTAGTACAATTCAGTGTATGCGGCAGGGAGGTAAAAAAGCACCGGAAGGGAAAGAAAACATAAGATGATACTAGGGTATGGAAGGATAAGAACGGAGCGCTGCGGCGAGGAGTTCGCCTGTTTGTAGGGACGCGAGAGCTGCGAAGCAGCGGAGCGGACCGTAGTATCATGTTATCCACAGGGACGGAGCGGTGTGGCGAGAAATCGGCAAAAGAGCAGTCGTGCACCCCGGAAAAGCAAAAGGCAAGTCATTCCAGCGGTGAGCCGCTGATGGAAAGAACAGTCATGCACCCCGGAAAGGTGAAAAGTAAGTCATTCCAGTGGTGAGTTGGAGTTAGGAAGAGCAGTCATGCACCCCGGAAAGGCGAAAAACAAGTTATTCCAGTGGTGAGTTGGCGTTAGGAAGAGCAGTCATGCACCCTGGAAAGGTGAAAAGTAAATCATTCCAGTGGTGAGCCGCTGATGGAAAGAGTAGTCGTGCACCCCGGAAAAGTAAAAAGCAAGTCATTCCAGCGGTGAGCCGCTGATGGAAAGAACAGTCATGCACCCCCGAAAAGCGAAAAACAAGTCATTCCAGTGGTGCAAGGAAATGCCTCCTCAGTTATACTGCGGCGGCAGGACGCCGCCGGCAATAAAGTTGTTGACTAACGTCAACAAAGCCGGCAGCTGTCGCCGTTAGGAAGAGCAGTCGTGCACCCCCGAAAAGCGAAAAGCAAGTCATTCCAGTGGTGCAAGGAAATGCCCCCTCAGCTATACTTCGGCGGCAGGACGCCGCCGGCAATAAAGTTGTTGACTAATGTCAACAAAGCCGGCAGCTGTCGCCGTTAGGAAGAGCAGTCATGCACCCCGGAAAAAGAGAAAATAGGCGTTAAAGGAAATCCAAAAGGAAAACAAAAATGGGAAAGGAGGTTAAATCATGCTATGGATCATTTTACTTGCTCTGTCGGCGACGGTGGATTCGTGGGCGGTGGGGATGGCATATAAAGCGCAGAAGATCAAGATCCCGCTGCCGGCGAAGGGGATGATCTCGCTGGTGTCCGGAATGACGGCGCTGATAGCGGTGCTTTTTGGCAGACTGCTTTCGGAGATCCTGCCGATCGCGGCGATTCAGGCATCCGGAGGAACGTTGCTGGCGGTCATGGGCGTGAAAGCATTGTGGCAGATAAAAAAAGAAGAAGAAAAGACCAACTATGATCTTGATCTCTCGCAGAAAATCGAGACGTGGGAGGCGGTCTGGATGGGGACGGTACTGTCAGTGGATTCCTTTCTGGTGGGAATCGGATTGGTACAATATGGAAATCAGGCTTATGTTTTCCCGGCGTTAGTAATAATTTTTACAGCTGCATTTCTTGTTTTAGCGCAGCAAATTCGATATTGGAGAATATTTGATTATATTTCTGCTGTGTTTTTGACACTTGCCGGAGTGTTTCAGTTATTTACTATCTTACAGTAACATTTTCCTATTTACAAAAAGCTTACTTTTATATACAATATTAGATAGGAAAGTCTGTTTTGTAACAGAATGGAGAAAGGCGGGAAAAGCAAATGAGCATCGTAGCACAATTCTTTATGATAATGGGGGGAGTACTGACCGGATATGTGGGGATAGGTCTGGCGGCGGCGCTTGGTAACTTGGTCGGGGGTACTATTTTCCGTTTTCAATTTGACGAATTTATCTTTTTTATGGTGCGGCTTGGAAAATCAGGGAAACATTTTTCCTTTGGATTGTGCGATCCACGGCCGTACATAAAATGTCAGATGATCGATATGAAGCCAACGAAGGTGCGCGGTGTGATCTATGGGGCATTTTCGATGGCAGTCGCATTGTTTATCACGGAGACGGTATCCTTGCAGCTGTTTGCGGCAAAGCGTATGCCATTTAATGCGTTTACGCTGCCGATGGCAATCGTGATGATTGGCTATACGTGCTTTATCGTTGTTCATCTTGCGTTTACCCAAAAGAAAAACGTAGGGGAAAATCCGGGGGGCATTTTGCGGGAAGAATATCAGCGTATTTACGGAGAGATAAAAAATGGTACGGAGCCGGGGCAGATTGAGGTAAATGATATCGAATACACCGGACATCTGACCGATCTGGGTGTGTACAAGAAATATCTTATTTTAAAATATTATCATTATCTGGATAAAGGCGAGTATGCGCAGGTTTCAAAAATCATTGACGAACTGGAAAACTATGTGCCGGATAAGTGGTCAAAAAGCGATCTTCCGATGCTTTGTGAATTGGTATTTTACCATGTCATTATCCGGAAAAATGAGGCGAAGGCGCAGTTTTACGGAAAACCATTCTGTAATATGCTGGAAGGAAATGAAGAAATTAACGAAAAGAGAGTATTTGCATACTGGCTTTTCTTTGAACAGGAAGACAAAGGAGCCGCATTGCAGTATACGATGCAGACATTGCGCCAGGTGCCGGGCTATCATCTGACGGGATGTCAAAAATTGGAAGAGAAGTTATTGAGCGCGCTGATTAAGCGGATCGAACGTACAGCATAAGGAAGAAGAGAGGGTAACGATGAAGGAAAAGATTTTGTCACTGGCACAGGGGAAATTTCGATACCAGCTGCCCAAACTGCAGGTGTCGGCGGAACGGCTGACGCTGCAAGTGGAAGAGGGGGGCGAAAGTTCGGCGAAGATTGTGATTTCCAATGACGAGGGAACAAAGATCAAAGGGTTTGGAGCCAGCGAGGACATTCATTTTGATTTTTTCCCGATCTTTCACGGAAAAGAAAACGAGGTAACCGTGCGTGTGAGAGCGGGAAACCGGAAGGCCGGCGAGACACTTACCGGAGTATTGTATCTTGTGACAGATTGTGGAGAACAGACACTTCCTTATGAAGTGCAGATCATAAAGCCGTATTTGAAAGATTCCGGTGGAAGGACAATCCGGGGGTACGAAGAGTTTGTGCGGTTTGCCGGAGAAAATCCGGACGAGGCAGTACGGATCTTTTATCATGAAAAATTTTTGGAACGCTATCTGGATAAATTGGAAGATAAGCGGCTGTACCAGCATTTGACAAAGAAAAATTCAAAGAAACATGCGCTGAACGAATTTCTGGTGGCACATGGGGATGTGAAGCTGCCGGCTGCAGAGGAAAAAGCGCCGGAGACAACAAGGTATGAGACAACTGTAGAACGAAAGAAACAAACCAACCGTTTAAGAAAAAAGAAACAGTGGAGAGATGCCGTCAAAGCACATCTTCAATATATTATGAACAGCAGCCGGCGCGAAAAATGGCTGGAAGCAGTCCGTCAGCTGGATCCGGAAGATGATATCCTGCAGGGATATCTTGCGTGGCAGCGAAGAGACGAAGAGGGAATGCAGAAATATCTGGGCGCTGTATGCGGGATGCCGGAGCCGGAAGAAGGCGCACCGCTGGAGCAGGTACTGCGTTATCTGAGTGCCCAGTATGTCAAATGTAAGATCAGCCAGAATGAACTTGACAAAGATGAATTTTACGGACAAGTGCGTCAATACCAGGCGGAAGGATACCAGCATATCCTGTTTACGGTTCTTTTGGAGCGCATGGGGTATTATGAGGAAGAGGTAATGGGACTCTGGGACGATCTGAACCAGCTCTGGGCAGACGGATGTTACAGCCCATATCTGTACCTGTATCAGGCGATGATCCTTTTGCAGGAGCCGGATCTTCTGGTGCGTCTGGACGCGCAGACGGTAGGAAGCTGCCTGTTTGCCCTTCGCCATGATCTGCTTACGGAAAATGAAGTACTGGCAATCTCATTTCTGGCAGCAAAGAAAAAGCGCGAGACGCCGGCGCTGCTTTCCCTGTTGATGGGATGTTATCGCAAATTTCATACGACGGACACACTGCATAGTATCTGTGCACTGCTGATCCGTGGAGAAAAACAGGGGCCGCAGTATCTGCCGTGGTACGAACTTGGAGTGAAAAATCATCTGCATCTGACGGAGTTATATGAATACTATATGTATTCCTTGAAACCGGAAGATTTTTCCAATTTTGATCCGGCGGTATATACGTATTTTCAATTTGAAAACCATCTCCGCGACTCGGTAAAAGCAGAATTTTTCAGACATATTGTGGAGCAGCGCGAGGCACTTCCACAAGTGTATGACAGTTATAAGGAGGCGATCCGCGAGTATGTGGCTGCACAGGTAAAAAATGGAAAAGTCAATGAGACACGCGCTGCCCTGTATGACAAGATCCTGCCGGAGATGGACAATATCGAAGAACTTTATGGCAGACTGCCGGAAATCCTTTTTGCTCACCGGGTCAAATGCAAGACGGACAAACATATTGTGCGCGTCGTGGTTGTACACGATGAGGGGGGTGGCGAACAGAGTTATCCGGTGCAGGACGGACAGGCGGTCATACATATTGCCACGCCGAATTACCGCATTTACTTTATCGATGAAAATGGTTATTATTATGCAGGGACAGTCGGATATGAATTAAAAAAATTATGCCACTTGGACTCTTTGATCGAGACGTGTTATAATTATGGTTCGGACTCCTTTTTGGTGAAATTATATCTGTTTTCCCACTTTTTGACGGAAAATGTCCGGATTTCGACCAAAGAAGCCATCCTCATCCACGAACTGATCCGGGGAGAGATGCTCGGTGTCGAGTACCAGCATAAGGGACTTTTAGTATTGTATGATTATTATCGTTCGATCGGGGAAGATGCACTTTTGGAAGAAGTGATCCGTGCGATAGATTTTCATTATATCAGCCGCGAGAGACAGGCGGGAATCCTGCAGACGATGATCCAGTATCAGATGAATGAAGATGCGCTGGGGGTATTCCGCAAGTACGAACTGACCGAATGTACGCCGAAACTGATCCTGCTTCTGATCACCTGGGTGCTGGATGAAGAACAGCAGCAGAAATTTGATCCGTATTATATGCGGCTGTGTGATTTCCTCTACGATAAAGGGGAAAAAAATAAAGTGACGCTTTCGTATCTTTTGAATTACTACATGGGAGATACAAAGAAACTGCTGGAATTTTATAAAGAGGCAGAGAAAAATGGAGTGGAGATTCGTGACGGTGCGCTGGAGCGCCTGCTTGGACAGGCATTATTTACCGGGGCAGAGCTTACGGTGTTTGAGGAACCATTTGCTGAATATTATGAGTATGGCGACAACCGCACGCTTGTAAAAGCGTATTTGTCCGAAATAGCGTACGAATATCTGACGGATCGTCTTTCTATTACTGTAGAATGGAAAAACCGTATTGCGAAAGAAGGACTTGCAACGCAAAATCCGGTGCTGGTATTTGCCCTTTTAAAATATTTTTCCGGTCAGGAGACGCTGTCGGACAATGAACGCGAATGGGTTCGTTTTCAATTGGCGGAATTTGCGGCAAAAGGACAGTATCTTGCTTTTATGAAAGAATTCCACGGGAAGATGGAAGTCCCGTTTGAGATTGACAATGCGCAGATGATCGAGTGGATCGCAGCCGGAAAAGGCAGCGTATATATTGAGATAAACAAAGAAAAACTTTTGCCGGTGCAGGAGATTCTCCCGGATGTGTATTGTTTTGCCGTGATCCTCTTTACAGGAGAAAAATGTCAATACCGCATTTTTCAGGGAGACATGAACACGCCGGTCAAAGAAGGCGAACTTGTCGGCAAAATGACAGACTCGTCGACGGAACCCTCCTTTTTCCGTATGATTCAGGAAATGCGGGAGACAAAAGAAAAGGATCCGGAGCGCTATGAAGAACAATGGAATGAATTCCACAAATGTAAAAATGCCGGTGCAGCGCTTTTGAAGCCGCTGTCGTGGGAAGGAGAGGCGAACTAGGATATGGGTCAACGCAGTTTATATATCGGAGTGGATCTCCGGGAGGAATATTCCCAGCTGGCTTTGCTGGTACCACAGGGGCAGGAACCGAAACCGGTGGGAGATCCGAGAGAGGAATCCGGAGAAACAAAGATTCCGACGGTGGTAACGATACCGGGAACGAAGGAGACAATCGGACATTTTTTGGAAAAAATTGTAAATGACGAGCCGGTCTATGCAGCCGGTGTGGAAACCGATGCAGTCAATGTGCTGGCGGCATATTTTCAAAAGATTTTGTCGTTTACGAGAAGAGAGTACCCGGAAGGGATGATCCGTCGTCTCGTTGTGACAACCAAATACCGGGATTTCCGGTTTGTCAGCCAGATTTACCGGGCGCTGGAAAAACTTGGGATTGGCAAAGACCGGGCGATGGTTGTGGACCGCAGGCAGTGTTTTGTATATTATGTATTAAATCAGAAAAAAGATCTCTGGGTCAATCAGGTGGGGCTGTTTGATTATGAAGACCATGAAATAACGTATTATCAGATGCATATGGACCGGTATCAGCATCCGCCGCTTGTGACCGTTTCCCAAAAGGAATATCCGGATTACGTCAAAATGTTAGAAGAGCCGGGGATCGACATAAGCGAGAAACCTTCTGTGGTGGAGACGATGGTGCAGGGAGCGCTGCACGGTCAGGTCATCACGTCTGTCTATATGACGGGAAAAGGATTTGCGGATGGTTTTGCAGATGCGGTTATGACGCAGCTTTGTGTCGGACGCCACGTATTTCGCGGGGACAATCTGTATGTTTTTGGTGCGTGCTTTGTTGCCAGAGAATACAGCGGAGAAAAGAAAATGGAGCCGTTTCTTTATATGGACGAGGATACCATACCGGTCAATATTTCCATGCAGGCATATACCAATGCCAAAGTGCAGGAAATCGTGCTTGCCAAAGCGGGGACACCGTGGTATCAGGTGGATTATGAAGTGGATCTGATCTCCGACGGAGAGGATGAACTGCAGATCCGCGTATCCGATATGCGCCAAAGAAGTGCACATACGCATATATTGACGATGGACGGCATCCGGGGACGCTTAGACCGGAAAGCGCGGATCGGTCTGCAGATCCGGTTTGCCGGTGTGGATAAATGTATCTTTACTCTTCGGGATAAAGGATTTGGCAGCTTTTTCCCATCTTCACACAGAATATGGGAAGAGACGATTATGCTATAAAGGCAGGTGGAAAAATGTTTATATTGTGTCAGGGGGATCTGGCAAAAGAACCCTATCGGATTCCGATATCAGAAGTTCCTGTTTATTCTTTAGAGGAATTGTGTTATTATATGTATCATAATATCTATATGGTGACGGAAGAATTTTTTGATGAAAATCTCGTTCACTGGCTGAGGGGGCAGGTACATCTTCGAACCCTTGCCGCGAAGATGGATAAATTGATAAAAAAGCATCACAATATCAAGGATCTGGTTGTTACCCTTCTTTGTGCCTGTGATTATTATAAAAAAGACGAGATTTTTTCACTTGTGGAAACAATGGAAAAAATTACCAATCTTCCGCCAGCAAAAAAAGCATGGATGAAGGCAGATAATTGCCTGAAAGCCGGAAAATACGGAAGAAGTCTGCTGGAATACAAGCAGCTGCTACATGGTCCGCTGGCAAAGGAACTTACCACGGAAGAATACGGGGATGTGCTGCATGATCAGGCGATCGCGCTGTTCCATGTATTTTCGTTCCGCCGGGCGGCTGCCGGATTTAAGGAAGCGTATGCACGCAACCACCGCAAAGAGTCGGAAGATCAATACTTTTATGTGCTTTTGTGCCAGGGAGATAAGGAGACGTTTGAGAAGGAATGCGAGGCAGCAGGCAGGACACCGGAAGACAGACAGACTCTTCTGAAAACGTGGGAAGAAGCGTGTCAGGTAGAAAATACCGTACCGGATGATGCCCTGATCGCGAGATCAATGGATGACATCAGGGCGGCTTTAACGGAGGATATTCGGGAGTCTTTAATGGAACTGCCACAGAAATAAGGAGGAGACAAGAGATATGATATTCGGACGATTTCGCCGGAAAAAAGCGGAACCGGAAGCGATAGAAGAGATGCCGCCGGAAAATGAGGTGGAGACAATTGAAAAAGAATTGGAAGCGGAAGCGGCTGAGCAGAAGGAAAAAGCAGACCTGAAAGATAAGAAGCAGCGCATAGAGTATATACAGCGGCTGCAGGAAGGGATCCGCGAAGCCGGGCAGCAGAATGAACGGGTCAAAGAAGAGTATGCGGATGTGACATCGCACCTGAAGGATATCCAATTAATGGATCAGGCGCTGGAGGAAGAAAAAGAAGTGCTGACAACGACGGCGGCGGCGATCGATCAATTGATCCGGGAGCGGGATTATCTGAAAAAGCGCCGGTATAAGTTTAATGATGCCCAGCGTCTTTCGATGGAAAAATACGAGGCGACAGCGGCGCAGGATGTTAAGAAGTTAAAAGAATTTGAAGATTATCAGATCAAGATCAAAAATGACCTGCGGCAGCTGGAAAGTGAAAAACAATTGCTGAAAGCAGAGAAACGTGACATCATCAGCAAGCAGGGGACACTGCGTATCGTGTCAAAGATCCTTGCCGGGATACTGGCAGTATTTGGAATTTTGATGCTTGCGATCGCGCTGGCGTTTACCGTAGATGTGACGGTTCCGGTCATTGCGACAGCCGCGTTTGCGTTTATCGTACTGTTTATTATCGTATGGGAAGCGCGTGCAAACCGTACGGATATGGTGATTAAGGAGCGCCAGTACGACCGCGCCGTCTCTCTTTTAAACCGGGTTAAGATCAAATATGTCAACAATACACGCACGATTGACTATATGTGTATGAAATTCCATGTGCGCAATGCGACGGAACTGGAATTTGTATACGATCAGTACCAGAAGGCCAAAAGAGAATGGGCGAGAAAGCGCGAAAGTGTGTATCTTTTAAATGAAAAAAAGGACATTTTGATTGCGGAACTGAAAAATATCGGTGTCCGGGATGCTGAAATCTGGTGTTCTCAGGTGCGTGCGATCATTGAGCCGAAAGAAATGGTGGAAGTGCGCCATGAATTAAATTCACGCAGGCAGCAGCTGCGAAAGCAGATTGATTATAATACAGGAATCATACAGGATTTTATCAACGAATTGGAGCGCATCCGCAATATGCGCGAGGCATATGCACAGGAGGTGGAGGATATTCTTGGAAAATCCGAAATGATAAATAAGGAGAAACAGAACGGAGGGAACGTATGAATCTTTTATTTTTACTAAAACCCAAAAACAGTGTTGATTTTATCTATGCCGATGACAGTATGCGGAAAGGCCTTGCTAAACTCCGCACAAGCGGTTATACGGCAGCACCGGTTGTGACACGCGAAGGCAAATATATGGGGACGGTGACAGAAGGTGATTTTTTGTGGTATCTTCACGATACGACAGAGTCACTGGAAGAAATTGTAAATGATGTCTATGTGGAGCAGATCACCCGCGAAAACTGGAATCAGCCGGTACATATATCAGCAACAATGGACGAACTTCTGGAATTGGTATTGAATCAGAACTTCGTTCCGGTTGTGGATGACCGCAACCTTTTTGTAGGGATTATAACGAGACAATCCGTGATCCGTCATTTTGTGGATCGGATCAAGAAATTGAAACATCAGGTAGAAGAACAGAATCTGGATGAAAAGGAAGGAGAAAATAAGTGAAACCGCGAGTCGATTATACGTTATATTTATGCACAGACCGTGAACTCATGTCCACGGAAACATTGGAAAAAGCGGTAGAATTAGCCATACAGGGAGGCGTTACCGTTGTACAGCTGCGCGAGAAAAACTGCGCAGGAAGAGAATTTTTGCAGATTGCCAAAGAGGTAAAGCAGATCACGGATGCATACGAAATCCCGCTTATCATCAACGACCGCATCGATATTGCGATGGCTGTCGATGCGGATGGTGTGCATCTGGGACAGAGTGATATTCCGGCGCATACGGCAAGAGAACTGCTGGGACCGAATAAGATCATCGGGGTATCTGCCTACAATAAAGAACTTGCCATCGAGGCACAAAAAGAAGGCGCCGATTATCTGGGGGTTGGAGATGTATTTGGAACTTCGACGAAAACCGGGACACACCATGTAGAGATCGATACCCTGCGTGAAATCTGCGGGGCGGTAAAGATTCCGGTGGTAGCGATCGGCGGCGTAAATCTTTCCAATGTGACGAAACTGGCGGGGACAGGGATCAGCGGAACCGCTGTGATCTCTGCGATCATTGCTTCGAAAAATGTAACAGAAGCAGCGACTAATATGTTATCGCTGCTTCAAAATGAAGTTATCGTAAATTCTCCAAAAGCATAACCGGGACGCGGAGATTGCCGGTGCCACGGCCAAGTTCGATGTCCGGCTTGTTGGCTCCGTGAAAATCGGAGCCGCCGGTGATGAACAGATGATATTCTTCGGCGAGTTTGCGTACAAACGCTTCGTCTGTGCCGCGGTTTCGCGAATAAAGTGCTTCAATCCCGCAAAGACCGTACGAAGTCAGATCGTTTAATAACTGGCGGATCTGGCTGACGGACAATTTGTAAAGAAGCGGATGGGCGAGTACCGGAATCCCGCCGGAAGCCTTGATCAGATCAATGGCATCTTTCGGAGTCAGATATTCACGGCCGACAAAGTAAGGACTGTCGGAAGCCAGGCAGGTGCGGAACGCATAGTCGAGCGACGGTACGCCGCCATTTTCCAATAACAGTCTGGCAAAGTGAGCTCGCGTAAGGATCGTATCGCCAAAGCGCTCACATAACATTTCATACGAGATAGGAAAACCGGCATTTTGCAGATTGCTGCACATTTTCCGGTTTCTTTCGTCACGCTCCTTGGAAATATCTTCCAATTTTTGGATCAGTGGCTTATTGTGGATATCATAGCGGTAGCCGAGCATATGGATCTCAACGGACTGGGAAGAAGAAACCTTGTATTTACAGGAAAGTTCCATACCGGGAATTACCTGAATCTTATTATCAAATTCTTCTGCCTTTTTTATTGCACGTTCCACGCCGCTTATGGTATCATGGTCTGTCAGTGCAAACGCAACCAGTTCCTGCTTTATGCCAAGAACGACCAGTTCTTCCGGCGAAAAGGTTCCGTCAGAACAATTTGAATGCACATGCAAATCAATGTATCTCATAGTCATACCTTCTATTCTTTTTTATAGTATCAACAGTATACCATATTTTTAGGAATATGTAAAACAGAATGAACATATAGATTAAGAAGAACGTAGAAAAGGCGGGAGTGTGTTATGAAACGTTTGAAAGGATTTATCACAGCCTGTGTGCTGACGGCCATTCTTTTGGTGGTGGTGGCTTTTGTACTGTATCAGACGAAAGCATCGGTGGAACATATAGGCGGAGCGCTTCTTTTGGTGTATGCAATTGCTTCTTTTGCAGGCGGGATGATATTTGCGGCACAGAAAGACAGCAGACATTATCTTATGGGAGGATTGTTCGGACTGGCATATTTTGTCATTATTTACGGCGTCAGCGCGGTGTGGAATAAAAGTTTATCCGGTATGTTTCCGGCGATGCTTACAACACTTTTGGTCTGCGTGCTTGCCGGGATGCTCGGTGGGATGCTGGGGCCAAGAAAAAATGGCACAAACAGGAGTTGAAAAAGTTGTACGGTTGTTGTACACTGGAAGAAAAGGTGAAAACAGGAGGAATACGTATGACAGACCAGCAGGTGGAGTGTATTATCGCGCTTGTGGAAGAGGGGAGTTTTTCCAAAGCGGCAGAAAAATTATTTATTTCGCAGCCGGCGATCAGTCAGAATATCAAGAGGATGGAGCAGCAGTACGGAGTTAAGATCTTTGACCGCTCGACGAAATCTATGCGGCTGACCGAAGCTGGGACTGCCATTTATCAGGCGGCAAAGAAGATGCAGGGGACAGAAAAAGAAGTGAGTATGATCCTGACCGATATCAAGCAGCTGCGCACCGGAACCATAACGATGGGCACGACGCCGTTCCGGGCAACCTGTATGCTTCCTAAGTCGCTGTTCCGTTTTAAAAATACATATCCCGGAGTTAAGGTGGAGACGGTTTTTGATTCGCTCCATAACCTGCAGCAATTGCTGCGCACCGGAGAAATTGATTTTTGTATCGAGGCGGATCTGTTTCCGACGGAAGAATTCCGGACAGAAGAGATTGCGGCGGAGACCTATTATCTGGCGGTTCCGGCCAATCATCCGTTTAATAAGGGAAGGGAAAAGCAGTGCCTGAGCCGGGAGGATATCTGTCAGAAAACACCGCAGTTATACCGGGCAGAGGGAGTTCATATCAGTGAATGTGAAGATATGCCGTTTTTGGCGTTAGATGATATGGAAAATGCGGCGGATATGCTGGACCGGGTGGCAGAAGCAGAGCAGTACGAGCCCAATGTGCAGCAGATCGCACACAATCTGGAGATTATGTTTCATTGGATCGTCGCAGGATATGGAGCGGGATTGATCCCGGATACGCAGATCTGGTTCAATCCGTATACGACACATCCAAGTTATTATAAGATCGCGGATCCCGACGGTGTGTATGGGGTCGCTACTAACCGTATCGTGGTTGCCACCAATCCACACCGTTATTTTTCCAAGGCATCCAGCGAATTTATGCGGGTTTTATCAAGCCTTATCCGAAGTGGAGAATGGCTGCTGAGACCCCAGACCTAATTCCAGATGCAGTGTAGCGTAAGTCCAGTTGACACGGCGCTGCTGACGACTTGTCCGGATCTGGATATGATGCCTTTCCGGTTCCGGATGACCGTCGATAAATAATTCTACATTTTTCCGGGCAGAAAGAATGGAATGAACGCCCAGATCCCGTACCAGTTTTTTATCAATATAAATCTCCAGAGAAGCATTGTTCGGCTCCGGATCCATTTGATATTGTAAAAAGAACATATTGTAGGTTAATTTTTCGTCAAACAAAATACTGCCTTCGCGTGTACGCGGAGAGATAGAGATCTTATGCTGCCGGAAATATTCAAGACTTCCGAGAAAGCAAGGGTTTTCCGGAAATTCATACGATTCATCCGGAAGTACATGTACGATCATGTCGATAAAACGGGTAAAATAATCGCCTAAGATCTTGTGTCCTTTTGTGGTAAATGTCCGGTCTTCATTATAAACATCGATTTCCCGGTATTTTCCCGCTTGAATGTCATCCTGCAAAGCAAGACTCAGATCGAGTACCGGCAGATTGTAGTGAAGCGCCAAAAATTTTTGGTGGCCGGCATAACCGAGTCCCTTTTTGGAACAGGACAGGATCAGGGAAACGGCGATATCTTCTTCCAAAAGTGCCCGGATCAATCCTTCCGAAGACTCTTCGTGAAATTTTTCTCCCGGATCTTCCATCGAAAAATCGAGAAATACAATATCCGGTTTCCAGGCAAGCAATTCTTCCAAATGAAACATGCCGCCCAGGGAAGACATGCCGCCATATTCCAGATTCAATATTTCAAACTCCGGTTTTTGTTCTAACACATTTCCAAGTTTTTCCTTTAAAGAGGCAGTGAATTTCTGTATCATCTCATCATAAATCCGGACAGGGATTCCACGGTCATAATTCATCTCAACATAAGGTTTTTCCTCTGAATCAAAAAGATAACCGTCATCCTTTTTTTCTAATTCCTTTTTGATCTGCTCATAAAAACGGTCGTAATCAATATTGGCATAAAGATTTGTCCCACCGAGAAAGGCGATGCGGATCTCTTTTTTTTGCAATGCATGGCGCATACGGAAAATATTGCCGCGGCGGAAGGCTTTCGGGTAGGGGTAAATTGGCATCATAAATTAATCCGCCTCCTTTTTGGTAAGTGCATATCGGATCCGAAGGGTTTCCAAAGTGTTGCAGAGATTGCGGATCCAGGCACTGCAGCAGTCCGGAAGCACGTAAGATTCGGGATAGCCGAGCAGGGCGTAGCCGAGGGCGGTTCCGTTGAAATGAAGCGGTACATAGTAATACAAACGGGTTTCTTTTGGCGCCCGTGAATTGGACTGCGGAGATGTCATACCGGGCAGGTGGGAAAAATCGCTATTGTTTGCAGGCACTTTTGGAATCTCGATATCCTGCGGTATCGGGATGGAAAGAGGAGAACTTAAAAAATCCGTCTCATTTTTTTCAAATATTTGCGCATCCAGACCCGGATAACGTTCCATAAAACAATAGACGGAACCCAAAGTGGAGTCCCCGGCATCTTTGGACATCCAATTTTTGTCAAGGCAAAGGGCAATAATGGAAAAACCATCCAAATACCGGAACGTACTATGGATACAATTGGGAATTTCTTCCAATTTTTGACAATGCAGTAAACCTTCTGCCATATAATTGTAATTGGAAAAGAAGTTTTCATACCGTCCGGCGTTGACCGGCCGCATCATATCCTGCGTATAGCCGGAAAGTTTGGTGAATTTGTCTTCCGTACAGCCGCAGCTGTCCCAGATCAAAAAAGAGGGATTTTCTTCCGGAATTTCTACCGGAGGATGTCCCTCCAGTTTGGCAAGAAGCGCCTGGGCAGCACGCCGCCCGGTACATTCTCCGTCGCGGATCATCGAAGTGATGCGGTAATTTTCCGCAACGCCGTCGTCCAGCGCATCAAATCCGGTAATTGCAATATCTTCCGGAATCCGGATCCCATTTTCGACAAATACGCGATAGGCGCCGATCGCCATCGCCTGATTGGCACACATAAGCACTTGTGGTAAATTCCCCTTCCGGATCATCCCGGTAGCGACACGCTGTCCACCGCCATACCAGAAATTCCCTTCGTATACTTTGGAATCGTCGTAAGCAATGCCGCACGCGGCAAGTCCCCTTTTGTAACCTTCAAGTCGCCTTTGTGCATGCGTGTGCCAAAGCGGGCCGGATAAAAAGGCGATATCAGAGTAATTATGTTCATTGACAAGATGCTCGACCATTTTCTGCATGGCAATGGCATCGTCTAACACAACGGCATCAAAATAATCGCTTTCATAATCCAGTGAGATGACAGGTCCTTTATAACAAGAGGCAATTTTTTCCTGCAATGTAGTATGTAAAAGATCACTGTATTGAATTGTGGAAGGGGCGATTAAAATCCCTTGAAAATCATCCCATGGAACAATTTCAAAGATGTTCTTTTCTCCCAAAATCTGGGAAGAATCAACATCCGTATGAGAGTCCGTCGTGTGAAAATTTGTAAAAACATGTAGTTCATACCGGGACGCAAGAAGTTCTTTTGACACACCCCGGATCAATGTGCGCTGGTAAGAAGCGTCTCCCTGCCCGATCAGCAAAGCTATTTTCTTTTTTAACATAGGATCCTCCGTTCAACAAATTCTATTAAGTATAAGTATAGTGTTTTTGGGGATTTCTGTCAATGAAATGTCTTTTTATAATTGGTGCCCCATTCCTGCATGGCATCTAAGATCGGGCGCATCGTCTCGCCAAGATCACTCAGCGCATATTCGACCCTCGGAGGAACTTCCGGGTACACTGTTCTGGTGATGATCCCGTCTTTTTCCATCGCACGCAGCGAATCCGTCAGCACCTTCTGGCTGATCCCCTCCAGACTCTTTTTCAACTCATTAAACCGCCACGGGCGCATAAGCAGATTTCTTAAAATCAACAGTTTCCATTTACTTCCGATCAATTGCACGGTCGTCGCCACCGGGCATTCCGGTAATTCGTCTTTCGTCAGCATAAGCTATGTCTCCTTTCAATAGTTCAAAATATGATGTAAGTATTAAATATAATGTAACATGAATTTGGAAACCTGTCCAGTAGAAATTATTCAAACCTTGGTCCTGAATAGTTACTTTTAGGTAACTATGTAATAAAAAAGTGCGTACTTTTTTTCTGAAAATGCACATGGTATGCTAAGACCGTAACATGAAAACGCCAGGGGGGCAAACGGTGTTTGCTGCTGGCACAATAAAAATCAGGAGGTAATCATTATGGCATTATCAAACATTTTTGGATGGAACAACAAAGACGGCGAGCAGACCGCAGCAGCCTGCGGAACGGCATGCGGCGCAGGAGACTCGCAGGAAAAACCGGCGGCTTGCGGAACGGCATGCGGCGCATAACGTCCGTTGGACGTTAGTTTTGCGCGGACCGGAACGGAGCGTAGACCGCAGGAGATCAAAGGATAAGGAAACCCCGAAAAAGAAAGGAGAGGAATCGGATGAGTCAGTATTTTTCATTTCAATGGCACATTACCGACGAATGTGACCAGCGTTGCAAACATTGCTACATATTTTCAGGAGAGGGCTGTCAACAGCTTACAAGCATGACATGGAAACAAATGCAGGAAGTGGTGGCAAACTGCGAGGATTTTTGTAAAGTATATGGGAGGATCCCTTATTTTTACATTACTGGCGGCGATCCGATCCTCCATCCTGACTTTTGGAAACTGATGGTGCTTCTAAAATCAAAGAACATTCCGTTTACCCTTATGGGAAATCCGTTTCATCTGGACGATGAGATCTGCCGGATGCTCAAAGTGTGCGGCTGCGAGAAATACCAGATGTCGCTGGATGGAATGCAGGAGACGCATGACTGGTTCCGCAAGCCGGGAAGTTTCCAACTGACACTGGAAAAAATTGGATGTCTTAACCGCGCGGGGATCAAAAGCGTCATCATGAGTACGGTGTCAAAGACCAATATCAATGAAATCCCGGATATCATTGATGAAGTGGTAAAAGCGGAAGTGACGGTCTTTGCCTTTTCCCGCTATGTGCCGACCGGCGGCGAGGTGGACACCAGCATGACACCGCAGGAATACCGGAAACTTTTGGAAATCTGCGATGCCAAATTCAAAGCCTATGAGGCAGCAGGCTGTAAAACGTATTTTAACAAAAAAGATCATTTGTGGACGCTTTACGAATACGAAACCGGTCAGTTTTCCCTGCCGGAAAATGCGGAAAAAGGGATGATCTACGGCGGATGCAACTGCGGAAACTGCCATATTACAATTTCTTCCAATGGAGATATTATGGCGTGCCGGCGGGTGACAGACAGCAAAGTCGCCAATGTATTTGAGGACAGGCTTGCGGATGTGTGGATCTGCCAGATGGAAAAATACCGGGAGTACGATAAATTTGTAAAATGCAGTAAATGCGAGCTAAAGCCGTGGTGCCGCGGCTGTCCGGCAGTTGCCAATGGGACAGGCGGTAGTTTTTACGCGGCGGATCCGCAGTGCTGGAAAACGAAAAATGACATTACGGGGGAGGAATTGTTATGTTGATGGATCTTATCAAAGCGAGACATTCCATACGAAAATATACAGGAGAACAGATTAATAGGGAAAATTTGGAAATAATTCTGGAGGCGGGAAGTTTTGCTCCCAATGCCGGGGGCGGACAACGGAGCATGATGGTTGCCATCCACAATAAGGAATTGGCGGCGCGTGTCGGAAGACTGAATATGGCAAAGTTTGACCGCGCACATCTTGCAGGAAATTATGTTTCGAAGGAGCAGCCGAGTACGATTGATGATCCGACGATTCAAAATGGATTTTACGATGCGCCGACGGTGATCTGCGTATTTTGTCAGGATAACTTTTTATTTAAAACGGCAGATGCTTTTTGCATGATGGAAAATATGGTTTTGCAGGCGACAGAACTTGGTATTGCATCCTGCATCGTATCGAGAGGCGCGGAGACTTTTGCTTCGGAAGAGGGAAAGAAATTAATGAAGCAATGGGATGTGCCGCAAGGCTACAGCTGTCAGGGATTTGTCATTCTGGGCTATATTGATGGCGAACAGCCCCACAGCAAGCCGCGGAAACCGGGACGGATCAAAATAATAGAATAGGAGAAAAGCAATGGATTTACAAACATGTCTTAAAAAAATGCAGTTAGTCGGAGTACTCGCGTTTGCTACGGTGGACAGCGAGGGAGCGCCACAGATCCGCAACATCAGCGCGATTCATTATGAGCCGGATGCCCTTTATTTTCTTACGGCGCGCGGGAAAAATTTTTGCCGGGAATTGCTGGAGGATGGCAGAGTTCAGGTGCTTTGCTATACCAAATACAAAGAAATGATCCGCTTGTCGGGGAAGGCATATCCGGTTGCGGACGAGGAGCAGAGAAAGTGGATTGACACGATTTTTGAAGAGCAGCCGTACCTTGCCAATGTGTATCCGGGCGACACGCGGGAAATTGATATCATTTTCTGTATCGACAATGCGCAGATCGAATATTTTAACCTTCGTGTCCATCCGATTTTCCGCGAGACATACACTCTGGGAGATGTTATAATAGAAGAAAAGGGCTATCATATCACGGATGCCTGCATCGGATGTGGAACGTGTGTGGCGAATTGTCCGCAGCGGTGTATCGACGAGGGAACGCCGTTTTTTATCCGGCAGAATCATTGTCTGCACTGCGGAAATTGTTATGAAAAATGCCCGGTAAAGGCGGTGGAACGAACATGATAAAAGAAAAAATCGAACAGGCGGAGGCGGTTATCATCGGAGCGGGAGCCGGGCTTTCCACGTCCGCCGGCTTTACGTACAGTGGCGAACGGTTTGACCGCTATTTTTCGGATTTTCACAAAAAATACGGATTTACAGATATGTATTCCGGCGGATTTTATCCGTATGCGACATTGAAAAAATACTGGGGTTACTGGTGCCGCTACATCTATATTAACCGCTACATGGACGCCCCCAAGCCGGTATATAAAGACATATTGGAGCTTGTGAAAAATAAGAATTATTTTGTTCTTACAACCAATGTGGATCACTGCTTTCAAAAAGCGGGTTTTGCAAAAGAAAGAATTTTTTACACACAGGGAGATTATGGCCTGCTTCAATGCAGCAAGCCATGTCACAGACAGAACTACGACAATGAAGAAATCATCCGTAAAATGGTACTAAGTGAAGGCTTTGAGATCGAAAACGGAGAACTGACTGCACCGGAAAACGGCACATTAAAAATGGAAGTTCCGTCGGATCTGATTCCGCACTGCCCGAAATGCGGCAGACCGATGAATATGAATCTCCGCGCGGACAGTACGTTTGTGCAGGATGACGGCTGGGAAGAAGCCGCCGGACGGTACGAACAATTTCTGTCGGAAAATAAGAATAAAAAAGTAGTATTTATTGAACTCGGAGTAGGTTACAATACGCCGGGCATTATCAAATATCCGTTCTGGCAGTACACGCATGAGTGGAATGACGCTTTTTATATCTGTATCAACAAAGGGCAATGCGGCATCCCGTCGGAAATCCGGGATAAGGCGGTTTGTCTGGACAGGGATATCGCGCAGGTAATTGAAAATATGTAAAATTATGGAAATATAATGTACTGGTCACGGCAGCAGTACAGAAAGGAGTGCGGCGTATGACACAGGAGGAAAGAAGAATTTTTTTGATTAAATCTTTGTTAAAGGAACAGCTTCGGTTTGGCAGAAACAAAATTCCGGCAGATGCGCAGGCACAAAGGGATCTGCTCCGTTCACTGATGAACGTCAGAATGCCAAATCCCATCAACGCAGAATTTCTGGAAATTCAGGACGACTATCTGAAAGAAAGAAACCGCGAACGCGGCATAACCGATGTGGCAGATCTGACACCGGTTCCGGCGGATCCGCGTCTTTTTCTCTGGCAGGGAGACATCACGACACTGCGCTGCGGCGCAATCGTCAATGCCTGCAATTCGCAGATGCTCGGCTGCTTTTCTCCACTTCACGCCTGCATTGACAATTTTATCCATACGTATGCCGGCGTGCAGCTCCGCCTCAAAATGAACGAGATCATGACAAAGCAGGGGCATGAGGAAGAGACGGGCAGCGCAAAAATTACGTCCGGTTACAACCTTCCTGCAAAATACATCCTTCACACCGTCGGTCCTATCGTCCAATGGACAGTGACCGCGACAGACGAAAAACTGCTGGCGTCCTGCTATTTGGAATGCCTGAAACTGGCGGCAGAGCACGGCGTGGAAAGTGTTGCTTTTTGCTGTATTTCCACGGGAGTATTTCGTTTCCCACAGAGACGGGCTGCGGAGATCGCCGTAGACACGGTCAGAAAGTTTTTGGAAAATGACGACCGGGTGAAAAAAGTGGTTTTCAACGTGTTTAAAGACGAGGATCGGAGGATTTATGAGGAAATACTGGGGCGGTAAGGGGGGTGACTGGGAGGATTTTGGACAAGTTTTGAGGCGAGTTTGGTCTGGAATAGGATTTAAGTGGTTGTAGTCAAAAAGAAAGCGAGGAGAGTTTGGTTTAAAAGAGAATTTTTGTGAAATGGGGCAAAAAGAAACATGACGGCTTTGCCCCCAAAGAAGAAAAATGCTGTATGGGTCAAAACGAAGGCGGGAAAAGCTTGGTCTGGAAGATTTTTTTACGAGAATGAGTCAAGAAGCCTGACAAAATCTGTTTTGTCATCTTATACATGGCTCCAATGGTGGTGAAGATAGTTTATCAAATCTGCCAAAATTATAAAAAGAGAAATATAAAAACAAATTTTTATCACTTTTACTGGTGCTTTTATTGGTAATATGTGGTACAATGGGAACAGGAAAGAATTTTACAAAAATAGTAAATACCTTTGCCGGCAAAATGTGAAGAGAGGAAGATTTGATGAAAAAAACATTACTTTTATTTCTGTTTCTATTTAGTATAGTTTGTTTTACAAATATACAGACATCAGCGGCAAGTACTGTCGCAAAAGGAAAATGCGGAAAAAATGCAACGTGGATTTTGACAGATAGCAAAGTTCTTATTATAAAAGGAAAAGGAGTAGTTGGAATCTCATATAAAAGCCCGATATATGAATCTGATAATGTCAAAAAAATCGTAATTTGTGACGGGATTACGGAAATAAAAGCTAACGGATTTAGATATATGGAGAAAGTAGAGGAAATAGAACTTCCGGACAGTTTAAAAAAGATAGGGACATACGGATTTTCTTTTTTATCCTCACTGAAAAGTGTTAGGATTCCAAAGCGGATAAAAGACATTTCTGAAGGGGCATTTGAAAAATGTCGTGCTTTGAAAGAAATTATATTGCCACTTAAACTGAAAAGGATTAGTGAATATGCTTTTTACGATTGCAGAAGTTTAGAAAAGATAACGATTCCGAAAACGGTAACAGCAATAAAATGGGGAGCATTTGATAAATGCCGTGCTTTGAAAGCAATTATTTTACCGCAAAATATTATGATGTTGGAAAACAATTTTGTTGATTGCCTTAGCCTGACAACTATTGTTAATCGTTCTAACAAGTCTTTAAGATTAGATGACTGCAAGGGAAAGAAAAAATGGAAAGTAAACGGGAAAAAGGCAAAAATACTTCCTGGAAAAAAGACAGCAAAAACAAACAAGATTTCTTTCAAGATTACCTATGATCTGCGTGGCGGAGAAGCAAAGGGAGAACTGCCTTCATCGTATTGCTACGGAGAAAAAGCTGCCTTGCCGGATGCGGTAAAACCGGGTTATCAATTTCTTGGCTGGAAAATATTTTCGTTTGGTGTATTCTCTCAATATTATCATTTGACAAGGTTTCCAAAGTATTGTAATCAGGATATTGATTTTGTGGCAATGTTTGTTAAACTGGATCTGTCGAATCTGTCCGGCGGTGAATTAAAGGTATTCGTTGATGATGGCAAATTGCAGACAAAACTTGAAAAATACGACGATCAAGATGATATGCAAATTGGATATATCGCTCAAATATCGGAAAATGAGGATATGTCAAAAGCCGAAACTCTTTGGTTGTCAAAAGATAAAACCAAAGAAATATACGAGAACACTTTTAAAAATCTAAAGGCAGGAAAACGTTATTATGTTCGTATTTCATACTATTATGAAGATGAGTATGGAGAGGAAGATTTGAAATTGCTTTGTCCGAAATGGTATCTGAAACAGGCGGTTGATATTGTCAGATAAATGAAGCAGGTTCAATCGCAAAATTTAAAGGTAAGGTGCAAAAATGAAAAAAATATTACTAATATATTTTTTCGCCTTTTGTGGCTGTCTGGGGTTTTGCCCGGACAGTCAGGCGAAGATATTGGAAAAAAATGTGTGGGCCGGAATGTATTGCAATTGGTCATTGAGTGACGATGGCGTTATGGTCATTAAAGGGACGGGAAAGATGGAATTACAAGATGATATGCTTGATGTTTACAAAGATAAAATAAAAAAAATACGTGTTTCTGAAGGGATTACAGATCTTGGTAAACTGGGGTTTTCGAATTGTGAAGATATGAATATAGAAGAGATTATACTGCCAAGCAGTATTAGGAAATTGAGAAAAAATGCGTTTACAGGTTGTGAAAGCGTAAAGAAAATTACTCTTCCTAAGAGAATAAAAAAAATAGAAGAAAAGACGTTTTATAAATGTAATAAATTGGAAGAATTGGTGATTCCTGATTCTGTCGAGGTGATTGAAAAAAATGCGGTATATCAGTGCAAAGCATTAAAAAAAGTGGTACTTCCAAAGCATTTAAAGAAAACAAGTGTTGTCTTTAATAAGTGCTACAGTCTAAGAAAGATTGTGAATCGCTCGTCAATAAGTATTCCACTAAATATGGCATCAAACCGCCGCATATGGAAATGCCGGGGGAAAGCAATCCGTAAATTGAGTCCCAAAGCAACCGCGGAGAGTAAAGGCACAAAGTATAAATTAACCTATGATCTCAATGGGGGAAATGTGCAGGGGAGATTACCAAAATACCGCTATTGTGGAGATGAATCTAAAGTGCCGGCAGCGACGAAGGAAGGGTATCTTTTTCTTGGATGGCAGGATCGGACAGTGTGGCATCCCACAGATAAATTTATACAGTATTCGTCCAAAGATTTAAGGCTGACAGCTCTTTTTGTTAAAATAAATATAAAGAGGGTAGAAAGTTCGGGTAGAAACAAAATATGCTGTAATATTTGGGATGATGATTTTAAGGTGAATGTTAGTGGATGGGGAGAGGTGTCGCTGCATTATTATTTAAGTGTGTCTGTAGATGAGGGAAAACATTGGACAGAAGTATCAAGTTATGGAAATGGAACAGATGAAGTGAGTTGGGATGGTTTAATCGGTTATGAACCAGGGAAAGAATGTATTTACATGTTGGGACATGTCCCTGTAGAATCAGAAGATATTTATTTCTTTCAAGGCTGGTGCTTGCGAGATATGATGATATTGGAATAAAGTCATGAAAGGGAGTTGGCAGTAGAAAGAAATAAAATAATGATTGAGGTGATCTTGTGGGAAAGATAATTCGTTTTTTTGCTTTTGTCGTAACGGTATTTTTGATTTTTCAGAGTCCGGTATCAGCAAATGCTGAAATGGAAAACGGCAATTGTGGAGAAAATAGCTCGTTTTCTATGAGCAAGGATGGGACACTTGTTATCTCCGGGAATGGAAAAGTGACAAAATATTTTTCAGATGACAAAAATATAAAAGCAGAGCAAATTCAAAGGATTGTTGTCGAAGAGGGCATAACAGAATTAGGGAATAAGTGTTTTGCGGGTCTTGAAGAAGTGAAACAAATTACCCTTCCTACATCATTGCAGGTAATAGGCTATGCTAGTTTTACAGGGTGTAATTCGCTGCAAACTGTGAAAATACCGGATACTGTAAAAAGGATAGAATCCTATGCGTTTTCATCTTGCAAAAACTTACAGATATTGATGTTTGGTTCTTCTGTTGAGAAAGTGGCAAAGAGTTATGCAAAAAATTCTATTGCACTGCGAAAAGTGGTTAATTATTCGGATATCAGCATTCCATTGGTGACGTCAAAAGGGAATTTGATTTGGCGTCTTGACGGGCAGAGAGTAGAAGTTTTGCCGCCGAAAAAAACTGCGAGAGCAGAAGCAAAAAAATATCTTATTCAGTATAAATTAAAGGGTGGCAAGATAAAAGGCAGAAGGATAAATAAGCATGAATATGGAAAAGCGATGAAACTCCCTTCGCTATATCGAAAAGGCTATCGTTTTCTGGGGTGGCATATCTATTATAATAAGGACTGGCATTATTATCAGAAGGAAATAAAACCGAACGCGAATGGAAAGATCGTGGCAGAAGCTGTATTCAAACAAATAAAGATATCCGCGGAGAATCAAAGAATTCAAGTAATGGTAAAGGATCCGGATTATGGTAAAAGAAATTATTTGAAGGAAATGGATAATTATTATTTTCGATATTCAAAAAATTCGAATATGAGTAACTCTACCTGGGTGTTTTCGACAACGCCTTATGGCAAAGGAATTAGTAAAAAACTTAAAAAAGGCAGGGTTTACTATGTACAAATTGCAGAAAGAACGTTAGGATTTGAAGAAGAGGATGATGATATGTGGAATCCAACTCTTGGGTGGATTATAAAGGAAAAAATACGGATAAAATAATATCTTTTATCACTTTTACTGGTGCTTTCATTGATAATATGTGGTACAATGGGAACAGGAAAGAATTTTACAAAAATAGTAAATGCCTTTGTCGGCAAAATGAGGAGAAAGGAAGATTTGATGAAAAAAACATTACTTGTAGTTCTGTTTCTATTTAGTATAGTTTGTTTTACAAATATACAGACATCAGCGGCAAGTACTGTCGCAAAAGGAAAATGCGGAAAAAATGCAACGTGGATTCTTAGTGAAGATGGAGTGATGCATATAAAAGGAAAGGGGATTTTAAAAGGGGAAAAGAATGGATGGAATAAATACCAATACAAAATTAAAAAGATTGTAATCGGAAAAGGAATTACAATCATTAAAGAAACTGCACTTGCCAGTATGCATAACGTAAAGGAAATAAAACTTCCGAATACCGTGAAAAAAATAAAGAATGGTGCATTTATGGATTGCAGCAAGTTAGAGAGAATTAATATTCCAAGTGCTGTAAATGAATTACCTAACAATATATTTAGTGGCTGCAAGAAAATACAACAAATAACACTACCTAAAAAATTAAAAAAGATAGGAACATACGCATTTTATAAGTGTAAAAGACTGGAACAGATAACAATACCAAAGACTGTAACAATGCTGGATTCCCAAGCGTTTGTTGATTGCCTTAGCCTGACAACTATTGTTAATCATTCTAACAAGTCTTTAAGATTAGATGACTGCAAGGGAAAGAAAAAATGGAAAGTAAATGGCAAAAAGGCAAAAATACTTCCTGGAAAAAAGACAGCAAAAACAAACAAGATTTCTTTCAAGATTACCTATGATCTGCG
>CAKRDZ010000002.1 GCA_934316845.1 uncultured Eubacterium sp.
GTCATGCCACATACCCATTTTCTCCTCTCCGGCATGACCTTTTCCGGCAACCCTGTCATGCCACATACCCATTTTCTCCTCTCCGGCATGACCTTTTCCGGCAACCCTGTCATGCCACATACCCATTTTCTCCTCTCCGGCATGACCTTTTCCGGCAACCCTGTCATGCCACATACCCATTTTCTTCTCTCCGGCATGACCTTTTCCGGCAACCCTGTCATGCCATACACCTCTTTTCTTCTCTCCGGCATGACCTTTTCCGGCAACCCTGTCATGCCATACGCCTCTTTTCTCCTCTCCGGCATGACTTCTTCCGGCAACCCTGTCATGCCATACGCCTCTTTTCTCCTCTCAGGCATGACTTCTTCCGGCAATCCTGTCATGCCACATACCCATTTTCTCCTCTCCGGCATGACTTCATGTCCCTTCCCCCGTCACGCATCCACGCTGCTCCATCCTCCAAGTAAAGTTTAGCGTCAAAAAAAGCCTGCCACACATCGTATGACAAGCTTCTTTCTTACTTTTCTGCCTTTTTGGAATATTTATTGAGAATCAGATCCATCATTTTTTCGCTTGGCTCAAACTCAATAACCTGTTTTTCCTCTTTACCCTCTGACCGTATAACCACGCCATATGTCTTGGCATCCGGCTGCAGAGAATAAAATTTCTTTGCCTGCAAATGACGATACCCTGCCATGCGCTCCGAATCCATCGGTGCGATTAAATCGGCATTATCCAGATCAATGCGAAGAACCGTTTTCCTTTTATCTTCGCCCTGGATCATATCAAAATCAATCTGCCCGTCACAGTAAACATATTCCCACGTAATATGAAATCTCGGCCAGAACCATATCATGGCAAATACGGCTATTACGTCTAACAAAAACAGAAGCCGGATTTTCAATCCAATCACAAAGATAAGCACCACACCAAAAATCATCATAACTTTTAATGCAATATCTTTTCCCGTCGTTTTTTGTTTTACACTATGTTCTGCATATGCTTGTTCCATCTTTTCCTCCTGTTTTCGTTCTATAACCTGACGCTTCCACGCCCCTCCGGGCGTGTACGCGCTCCCGCGCTCTTTTGCGTATCTCATCTTTTTAGCTCTACGCTTCCACGCCCCTCCGGGCGTGTACGCGCTCCCGCGCTCTTTCGCGTATCTCATCTTTTTAGCTCTACGCTTCCACGCCCTCCGGGCGTGCACGCGCTCCCGCGCTCTTTCGCGTATCTCATCTTTTTAGCTCTACGCTTCCACGCCCCTCCGGGCGTGCACGCGCTCCCGCGCTCTTTCGCGTATCGCTAAACCATCCGTTCAAATCAAATGCCCACCTTTCGGTGGGCGCTTGATTTGCTTGCGGATGGTTTACATCATGCCCATGCCTGGGGCACCACCTGCCGGCATAGCCGGTGTATCTTCTTTAATATTAGCAACTACGGACTCTGTTGTCAAGAGGGTAGAGGCTACGCTGGTTGCATTCTGCAATGCGCTTCTTGTCACCTTCGCAGGATCAAGAATTCCATTGTCAACCATGTTTACATACTGCTCTGTGTAAGCATTGAAACCGAATCCCGGTTTTCCTTCTTTTACTTTATCAATGATAACAGATCCTTCCAGACCTGCATTTTCTGCGATACGGCGAAGTGGAGCTTCGAGAGCTTTCAGAATGATATTGGCACCTGTCTTCTCGTCGCCTTCCAGCTCTGCTGCCATCTTTGCAACTTCTTTGGATGCGTGGATATAAGCAGAACCACCACCTGCGATAATTCCTTCTTCTACGGCTGCTCTTGTCGCTGCCAAAGCATCTTCCATACGAAGTTTTGCTTCCTGCATCTCGGTCTCTGTTGCAGCACCAACGCGGACAACTGCAACACCGCCTGCCAGTTTTGCAAGTCTCTCCTGAAGTTTTTCTTTATCAAATTCAGAAGTTGTCTCTTCGATCTGGGTACGAATCTGGGATACACGAGCTTCAATCTCTGCTTTGTCGCCCTCGCCGTCTACGATGATCGTATTTTCTTTCTGGACTTTAACGGATTTCGCACGTCCCAACTGATCCATTGTTGTGTCTTTCAGGTCAAGGCCAAGTTCTTCGGTAATCACCTGACCGCCGGTAAGGATTGCGATATCTTTCAGCATTTCTTTTCTGCGGTCACCATAACCAGGTGCTTTTACAGCTACTACCTGGAAAGTACCACGCAGTTTGTTCAATACGAGTGTGCTGAGTGCTTCGCCCTCTACATCTTCTGCAATGATGAGAAGTTTGGCACTGGACTGTACGATCTGCTCCAGCAGTGGAAGGATTTCCTGAATGTTGGAAATCTTCTTATCTGTGATCAAAATGTATGGATTTTCCAGATTTGCTTCCATCTTATCCATATCGGTTGCCATATATGCTGACAGATAACCACGGTCAAACTGCATACCTTCAACCAGGTCAAGTTCTGTCTTCATTGTCTTGGATTCTTCAATTGTAATAACGCCGTCATTGGAAACTTTTTCCATTGCGTCAGCGACCATCTCGCCGACCTGCTCGTCGCCTGCGGAAATTGCTGCCACCTTAGCGATCTGCTCTTTTCCGGAAAGCGTCTCACTCATCGATTTGATTGCCTCTACCGCACAGTCTGTCGCTTTCTTCATACCTTTACGAAGAACGATTGGATTAGCGCCGGCAGCGAGGTTTTTCATACCTTCGTTGATCATTGCCTGTGCAAGAACGGTAGCGGTTGTTGTACCATCTCCGGCTACATCATTTGTCTTTGTTGCAACTTCTTTTACAAGCTGTGCTCCCATATTTTCAAAAGCATCTTCCAGCTCAATCTCTTTTGCAATTGTCACACCATCGTTTGTGATGAGTGGTGCGCCAAAGGATTTATCCAATACAACGTTACGTCCTTTTGGTCCCAGCGTAACACGTACGGTATCTGCTAATTTATTTACACCTGTTTCCAGTGCTTTTCTGGCATCTACGCCAAACTTAATTTCTTTTGCCATGATTAAGACCTCCAATTAAATTATTATAACATTCTAATTATCTGCAAATTTTTACGATCTGCAAACTGTCTCCGCAGTAAGTGATATCTCTTAGTCTTCCACAATTGCTGCGATGTCGCTCTGGCGAACGATCACATATTCTTTTTCTTCCAATTTTACATCGGTTCCTGCATATTTAGAATAAATTACTTTATCGCCGACTTTTACTTCCATTTTTACTTCTTTTCCATCTACAAGACCACCTGGGCCAACCGCTACGACTTCAGCCTGCTGTGGTTTTTCCTGTGCCTGACCCGGAAGAACGATACCGGATTTTGTAGTTTCTTCTGCTTCTAACTGCTGCAATACAACTCTGTCACCTAAAGGTACTAATTTCATTTCTATTTCCTCCAATCATGATCATTTCGCTTTGTTTGTTAGCACTCTCTTTTACCGAGTGCTAACGATTGATTTAATAATAGTCATTTCTGTTGTTTTTTGCAAGTCGTACGCCTATGAATTTTTCTCCCTTTTGTTAGTTTTTCACATTTTATCTCTTTTATCCTCTTTTTTTCTTACTTTTTTGCTTTCTTTTTAGCTTTATGCTATACTATTTTGTAAAAGAACATCCGGAGGTAGCTATGAAAGAACAATTATACACGATTCCCGTAAATGACATCTTTGACAAACCTTGTGAATGTCCCGTGTGCGCGATGAAATTAAAGCTGGAAAATGACGCCGTCGCCTTTGCAATGGGTCCCAGTTATATGGAAGATGATATCCGTCTTACCACAGACAAGATCGGTTTTTGCTCCCGCCATATGCAGATGATGTACGATTTTGAAAACCGGCTTGGGCTTGCTCTCATCATGGATACTCACATGAAGAATATGATAAAAGAGATTGAATTATTACAAAAAAAGGGAAGAAAAAATGCTGGCGGATTGTTTTCCAAAAAAGAAGAAACTTCCCTCTTTTCCTTTACCGACAAGATCAGCCACTCCTGCTATATCTGTGACCGGATCAAAGGAGTGTATGAGCGGTACATTGCAACCATCTTCTACTTATATGAAGAAGATTCTGCTTTTGTGACAAAATTTAAAAAATCAAAGGGATTCTGTTTAGAACATTACGGAATGCTTTTTGAAGAAGCACCAAAATATCTGCATGGCAATGTATTGGAAGATTTTACCAGCGACCTGAACCGCGTATTTTTAGAAAATTATAAGCGGATGGAAGAAGAACTGGCGTGGTTTATCGAAAAATTTGACTACCGCAATACCGACGCTCCGTGGAAAACGTCAAAAGATGCCGTTCCCCGTGCTATGACAAAGGTAAACGGCATCCTGTCAATGGATGAATAAATTCACGATCATTCCCCAAAATACACCGGCAGCCCATACAATCCCAAGGATGGAAAGATTTTCTTTCCATCTTTTGTTTGTACGGAATAAAACCAAAAGTCCAACTCCTGCTCCCACAAGCAGGCCTGAGATCATCGAACCAAAATCCAGGATCCCTCCCAGATACATCTGCGTGATGAGTACCGACGCGGCACAGTTCGGGATTAATCCGACGATTGCCGCAAATACCGGTCCAAACATCGCATGGCTCGATAAAAATTCGGAAATCCGGTCCTCTCCGCCAATTTCAATCAAAAAGTTCATGACAAGAGAAAACAAAAAGATAAAGAGCAATATCTTAATCGTATGCGTAAACGCAGATTTCACGATACCGGTCTCACAATGACAATGTTCGCTTTCACACATCGTATGAAAATTTTTGTATTGAATCGCATTCGGATGGAAACGTATCACAAAGTCTACGAGAAATCCGGTAAGGATCGCCGTCACAAGCTTGATCCCAAGAACTTTCAGGATAATGCCCGCATCTACTGCTTCCGACAGGAAGATCGGCAGCATCTCATCCGATGTCGATAAAAATACGGCCACCAGCGTTCCCATCGTAATGATCCCGCCGGAGTACAGATTCGACGCTGCGACCGAAAAACCGCATTGTGGAAATATTCCCGCGACACCACCTGCCACAGGGCCAAGCTTTCCTGCTTTCCGGATCCATGCCCTCGTCTTTGTACTGGTCTTATGCTCCAGATACTCCATGAGCAGATAGGTCAGCAGCAAAAAAGGAAACAATTTAATGCTGTCAATCAACGCATCCATAAAAATATCAAGCAATAATTCCATCTGTCACAATCTCCATTCTAACCGAAATAAGTTTCTTCTTACTCTTCTTTCCGCAGCACTTCTTTCAATGCCAATGCCTTATCTTTAATCCTGCGGTTGGCATCTTTTGCCACAAGAACTTTGGATACCCATCGTTTTGCTTCCTCAACATCTCCAATACGGCGTGCGAGTTCTGCCACCATATACATCACGGTATATTCGTCCATACCGCACATTGGGAAATTTTCTTTCGAAAAAGCTGAAACAAAACCTTCGTGGGCATTTTTCAAAAATTCTTTTTCCTCAGCCAAAAGAGCAACCACTTCTTCTTTTTTATAATCGCCCTGCATCATCTCTTCGCGCTTTCCGCGGAAAAGCCAGGCAATCTTAAGACAGGTGTACGCTCTTTCGCTCGTTTTTCCATGTTTTACGATCGTATTGAGAAGTGCCATCTTATGACGCGTGATCGCCTCTTCATACGTATACACTTTCTCACCTTCCGGTACATAATGATATGTAGCGGAAATTTTTTCTCGGATCATCTTCGCCTGGGAAGACATCACAAAATTAAAATAACGGTTCAATGACGCATATCCACATTTTGGGCAGAGGATCGCATCGTATTTAAGCGGATCAATCCCCTGATATTTCGGGCGTAAATCCGTGTCCGCAGATACTAATTTTGCCTTTCCGGTGCGAACCATCTTACTCTTAAATTCATGGTCGCAGACCGGACAGGTATAGGTCTTGTCAAACAAAAGATCTTCTTCCTGAATCTCTTTCACCTGTGCCTTCTTGGCATCTGCATCCTGATTCTCTTTCTTTTCTTTTTCATAAACATCAACGGTATCCTTGATGTTCAATCCAAGACTTTCCAGTCCTGCAAACAAATTACCCATAACTGCCTCCATTCTCTCCGGATTATTTGCCCGGACGATAAGAACTCTTCAAGGACACGATACGGTTAAATACCTGATGTCCTTCGGTTGTATCCTTCGTATCTACACAAAAATATCCGGTTCTCATAAATTGGAAACGGTCTCCCGGTTCTGCCTCCGCAAGTGCCGGCTCCACATAACAATTCTCTAATACTTTCAAAGAGTCCGGGTTAATGTTGACGGAACCGTCTTCATTGTAAACCCCTTTCTCTTCATCTACAAGGTTTTCATACAAACGCACTTCCGCTGTCGCTGCCGTCGGTGCAGCTACCCAGTGGATCGTTCCTTTTACTTTTCTTCCTGTAAATCCGGAACCACTCTTTGTCTCCGGATCGTACGTACAATGAATTTCCGTTACCTTTCCGTTTTCATCGGTGACATAATCCTGACAGGTGACAAAATATGCACTCATCAGACGCACTTCATTTCCAGGGAACAAACGGAAATATTTACGAGGAGGCTCGATCATAAAGTCGTCTCGCTCGATGTAAAGTTCTCTGGCAAATGGCACTTTTCTCGTACCCATCTCCGGATTTTCCTGATTGTTCGGTACATCCAGGTATTCTACCTGTCCTTCCGGATAATTGGTGATCACCAGTTTGATCGGATCTAAGATCGCCATCATACGAGGCTGTGTCATCTTCAGATCTTCGCGGATACAATACTCAAGCATCGCATAATCTACCGAACTATTGCTCTTTGATACGCCGGCAAGTTCCATAAACTTACGGATGGACGAAGCAGTAAATCCGCGGCGGCGAAGTGCTGTGATGGAGACAAGACGGGGGTCATCCCATCCGTCTACCACGCCATCTTCTACCAGTTTCTTAATATATCTTTTTCCGGTAATTACATTGGTCAGGTACATCTTTGCAAATTCAATCTGACGAGGCGGTACTTCAAACTCGCACTCACGTACAACCCAGTCATACAACGGACGGTGATCCTCAAATTCCAGCGTACAGATGGAATGGCTGATACCTTCTACCGCATCCTCGATCGGGTGCGCAAAATCATACATCGGATAGATGCACCATTTGTCACCGGTATTGTGGTGCGTAATGTGAGCCACACGATACAGAATCGGATCACGCATATTGATATTGGGCGAACTCATATCAATCTTAGCACGGAGAACCTTTTCTCCATCTTTAAATTCTCCGTTTTTCATTTTGGTAAATAATTCCATATTTTCTTCTACGGAACGGTCACGGTACGGACTGTTTTTGCCCGGCTCCGTCAAAGTTCCACGGTATTCACGGATCTCATCCGGTGTGAGATCACATACATAAGCTTTGCCTTTTTTGATCAGTTTGACAGCACATTCGTACATCTGGTCAAAATAATTGGATGCAAAATATACCGGCGGTTTTTCCCCGCCACAGATCCAAACGACATCTTCCAAAATAGAATTTACAAATTCTTCCTTTTCTTTCGTCGGGTTCGTGTCGTCAAAACGAAGGTTAAATGTTCCATTATATTTTTTTGCCAGTCCCTGATTGAGCAGGATCGACTTTGCATGTCCAATATGCAGATAGCCGTTCGGCTCCGGTGGGAAACGTGTCATAATATCGGTATAGACACCTTCAGCAAGATCTTTTTCAATTTCCTGTTCGATAAAGTTTTTTGATATAACTTCTTCTTTTTCTTCCTCTCTCTTCTCTGTTGCCATTGAATTGAAGCCTCCTTAACACACGTATATTGTATATGATACCACATAGTTTTCGAAAAAGAAAGACAAAAATTTTGTCATTGTCTCAAAATGAGAGCAGATCATCTAACATTTGCGCAGATTGAAATTTTTTGTCAACGTGTTTTTCAAAATAATCCTTTACAACCAGATCCAATTCCTGCATCACATGCTCTGACACGGAAAACGTGTACAGCGTCTTGACAGGGGAAGCCACAATACGCTGTAGTATGTACGTCGTCGAACCGCTGATATGGTAAGCGCCCCTTCCGTTGTACGGTTCTTTTTCATAACACGCTTCACACAGGATGCCGGCCTTCTGCGCATGAAAATAAAACAATTCGTCTTTTCTGCCGCACTCAATGCACGCAAATAAACGGGGAGCTTCCCCGTTTAAAGCGACCAGTTTAAACTCATAAATCCGTCTTACCAGTTCACGGGAAAGGGAAGGTACTTTTAAGGCACGGAGGGACTGATATAACAATTTCAATATCTCACGCGCATCCATATTTTCCATGGTCACATATTCTGCCACTTCACAGAAATACATGCCCATGTAAATATCTTCCAATTCTTCCCGGATGTCTGAAAAATAATTTTCCACATTTACCGAAGAGATCGTATACGAATCTCTTCCCCGGTAAAGTTCAAATTCACCGAAGGTAAATGGTTCACTTGCTGCGATCAGGGAACTTTTTGGCCGTCTTGCTCCCCTGGCAAACGCAGAAATCTTGCCGCGTTCCCGCGTTAAGATCACGACCCGCTTATCGTATTCCCCCACGGGAGTCCCCGAAAGCACCATTCCTGTCACTTTTTCCTGCATCCTGCATCTTCTCCATCTCATCCGAATAGCGGCTGCCTCCAAATGTGCTTTGGGAACGTGCCGTATGTTCCGATGAATTTACATAATTCAGATAATCCGAAATCTTTCCGGATTGATAAAATTCATTCCAAAACTTATTGTTCATAATGGCTTCCTCCGTCGTTATTGATATTACTATTATCTCCGCATCAGAAACCATCTATACGAGGGATTTTATTCCATCTGTAACGTTACCGGAAATCCGGAACCGTTATTCTTTTTTATCGTATCCGAAATTCTTCAAAAGAAAATCGCTGTCGCGCCAGTCCTTCTTTACCTTCACCCACAGTTTCAGGTTGACCTTTTTCTGAAGCATTTCTTCAATCTCGCGCCGCGCCTGCGTACCGATCTTTTTCAACATCTGTCCCTGTTTTCCGATAATGATCCCTTTGTGGGAATCCCGTTCACAGATGATCGTCGCGTCGATATCGTACATATTTTTATTGTTATGGCGGAGTTTCATCTGGTCAACCGCCACCGCAATGCCGTGCGGAATCTCATCTGCCAGCAGGCGGAGTGCTTTTTCACGGATCAGCTCCGCTACAATCTGGCGCACCGGCTGGTCTGTCACCGTATCATCATCGTAAAATGCCGGTCCCTCTTCGAGATAACAGAACATCACATCGACAAGATGATCCACGCTTTCTCCGGTCCACGCAGAGACCGGAACGATCTCATCAAATTCCATGATCTGCTGGTAAGCATCGATACAGGCAAGAAGCTCTTCTTTCTTCACGGTATCAATCTTATTCATAACCAGGATCACAGGGATATGTGCCTTTTTCAACTGTTCCGCGATGTGGCGTTCGCCCTTTCCGATAAAGGTCGTCGCTTCCACCAGCCACAAGATCATATCCACTTCGTCAAACGTACGCTCTGCCACCGTAACCATGTACTCTCCGAGTTTATTTTTTGCCTTGTGGATTCCAGGTGTGTCCAGAAAGACAATCTGTCCTCTGTCGTCATGATATACGGTCTGAATCCGGTTTCTCGTCGTCTGCGGCTTATTGCTCGTGATCGCGATCTTCTGTCCGATAATGCGGTTCATCAACGTAGACTTTCCGACATTCGGTCTTCCTACCAGCGACACAAATCCCGATTTAAACGGCTCTTTTGTTCGTTTCTCCTCCATCTGCTGCTCCTTTCCTTCGTTTATAACGTCTCAATGCAGCCAAATAATTCCGCATTTTCTTTTACTTTTTCTTCATTTCCAAGAACGCAGATCCTGCCATCTGCCAATAACGCGTCGACCATATCAGCAGCGCGGCGAATATCTTCTACTGATGTAGAAAGAATTTCATCTCTTTCCTTCTGGACATCTTCCACTTTCATATCGGAAAAATACGCTCCCATGGAACGGCTTCCTTTGGTACGCGGTGTCAATGGCGTATCGATCGCACTGATCGTACCGATAATGGATTTTGTCATCTCACGTTCTTCTGCTTCGTAAGACCGCAGATATTCTGCCACCTTTTTGTACGTTTCGTTGGTCTCTGCCAGTTTTGGATCACGGTAAGATACAAAATATCCGTCTCCCGAACTTGGGAATCCACACATAACGCCATAAGCACCGCCTTTGACACGTACTTCATTCCACAGAAATCCATAACTGAGCATGGCACGTACAACACGGTAAGAACCGTGGTATGGGACACCGCGTTCCACAAAATTTCCGCTGCGTGCCACATACTGTACCTGTCCTGCCGTCTTGAATCCCTCATTCTGCTGCCTGTCATCAAAGGAGATCTGCGGCTTAATATTTCCAGTTTCTTCCAGTTTTTCTGGCATTTTTTCTGCAAAATTCACAAACGCTTTTTCAAATCCGTCATAGGCATCCTTGGCACAGGTAATTCCCGCCATCATCTTATCCTTTGTAAAGATCTTCTGCATAAGCATTCTCAGGATGGCGATCGTATTGTCTTTATATTCGTCAAAATTGTCATTTAACTGCTTTAAGAATCGGTAGTACGAAATTCCATTCATCGCCTCGTCGTATTTTCCCATCCGGGAACCATACGAAAGAGCACGGTTGACTGCCGTACTGTGTCCGGCAGAGATCAGTCTCATATACAATGCTGATGCATTCTCACTTACGATCTCTTTCAGACGCTTTTCATCATCCAGATGCGACGTTTTCAATGCCTCGTCCAGCAGTTCCAATACTTTTCCCGTCTTTTCCTCAAATACTTTCGTGCGGAAGATCATAAATGCCTTATATTCTTTCGGCTGTTTGTATTTACGCGCCAGCAGCGTATCAAACGTGAAGTCACCTGCATTTTGCAGAATTTCATTGGAAAATGCCAGTTTGTCATGCAAATCGGTATCCACGCAGCCGATCAGCGATGTCAACAGGCTGATATACGGCGCATATTCCGACAGAAGCGGTTTGATATCAAAGTATAAGTCAATATAATAAATTCCATTGGTAAAATAGTCGTGGTGAAGAACCTTGGTTCCCATTACGTCTTTTTCAATATTGGAAAATGGAAGGGCTTTCTTTCCGATGTCTTCGCGGGACAATAACGGTATCTTTTCCAGATCTTCTTTTGGTGTCGGTTCTTCCTGATAACGGGTCAGTTCTTCTGTCTCGCGCACAAGATTTTCCTTTTCTTCCCGGGAAAGCGTATCAAAATACGTCTGGCATTTTTCTGCCTCCGCGCGGTCCTGCTCCGCGGTAAGACCCATTTTCGGTGCTGCCGTCACGACAGAACGGTGCGTATTATCCAGAAGATACGTCTGGATCAGCGATTCAAAATATCCCTCTTCCATCTTCTCACGGAGACGTTTGAATGTATCGTTGGCGCTGATGTGGATAAACGGCTTTTCGCTGTCATAAAGCCAGCTGTCAAACATCTGGAGTCCATACATCAATCCTTTCGGATACGAACCAAAATCCGCCTCACGGTAACGGAACTCAAGGGCATTGAGTCCGGCATTCAAAGAATCTTTATTGATTCCCTCTTTTACGAGTTTTTCCAGTTCTTCGCGGATGATTTTTACAAATTCTTCCTTTTTTGACACTTCCGTATTTTTCGCAATGATTGAGAAAAACGGCTGACAGATGCTCTCTTCAAAGAAGCTGATGATCTCGCTTCCGATGCCCGCATCGACAAGTGCCTGTTTGACCGGCGCACCCACCCCCTGGATCAGCACATAATTCAACACCTGAAAGGCAATGTAAAGATCGCGGTCAAGCGAATTACCGGTTACGGCATTGTAACTGATGTAGGATTTATCTATATCAGATTCGCCTTCGGCAAGCGAATAAAAAGCCTCGACCTCTGCCGGCTCCGCAAACGCCTTCTGCGGTTTGATCTCCGAATCCACTTTCAGATAGTCAAAATGGGACAGGTATTTTTCATCCATCCACATCAGTTTTTCTTCCAGATCCATATCGCCGTAAAGGTAAATATAACTGTTGGAAGGGTGGTAGTATTTGCTGTGGAAGTCAAGGTAATCCTCATAGGTCAGATCCGGAATATCGACCGGATCTCCGCCGGATTCAAATCCATAACTGGTATCCGGATACAAGGACTGCTGGATCTTTCTCTCGATCAGCTGCTCCGGAGAAGAAAAGACTCCCTTCATCTCATTAAATACAACACCGTTATAGGTCAAAGGTCCATCGACGGAATCCAGATGGTAGTGCCAGCCCTCCTGCTTAAAGATCTTCTCTTCATTGTAAATATTTGGATAAAACACGGCATCCATATATACATGCATCAGATTCTGAAAATCCTTATCATTGCAGCTTGCTACCGGATAAACGGTCTTATCCGGATAGGTCATGGCATTTAAAAACGTGTTCAACGATCCCTTCGCCAGTTCAATAAACGGATCTTTTACCGGAAACTCTTTCGATCCGCAGAGTACCGTATGTTCTACAATATGCGCTACACCTGTAGAATCTTTCGGCGGAGTGCGGAATCCGATGGAAAATACCTTATTGTCGTCCGTCGTCTCGATCGCTGCGACTTTGGCTTTGGTTCTGTCATGTTCCAGAAGATATCCTGTCGCGTCTAATTCTTTCAATTCCTGTTTCTGTAAGATCGTATAACCTTTTACCTGTTTCATATTGCTTTATTGCCCTCATTTCTTCTTTCTTTTACGATTTACCGGCTGCTCCGGCTGATAACTGAAAATCTGGATCGCGGTCGGAGCCAGCGTAAACGTGATACTCTGCTCCATACCATCCATTTTTTCCTTTTTGCTGTTTTTTAAACGCGGATTGGTATGATTTTCGCCACCATACACGATCGCATCACTGTTTAAGATCTCTTTATATTTTCCGGAATACGGTACGCCTAACTTAAATTCGGAGTAACAAACCGGAGTGAAATTGCACACGACAAGCAGTTTTTCATTTTCTGCTTCGCGCATAAAAGCTATGACGCTGTGATCGGCATCTAACATACTGACCCACTCAAATCCGTCCGGGATCTCATCCCATGCATACATTGCCGGATGTGCCTTATAAAATTTCCACAGATCTGCGACAAAGTCCTGGAGCATACGATGGGATGATTTTACCTGGATCACTTCGCCGGTACCGCTTGCCATCGCTTTCCCGTCCGCAAGCAGATTCCAGTCGAGTCCCCGCTCTTCGCTCCATTCGCTGATCTGTCCGAAATCCTGTCCCATAAACAATAACTTTTTGCCGGGATGTGCTGCCATATAACCAAAGCTCTGGCGCAGTCCCGCAAGTTTCTGTGCCGGTGTTCCCGGCATCTTCTGGTACATGGATCCCTTCATATGTACGACTTCATCGTGGGAAAATACAAGCATAAAATTTTCCGAATACTGGTAAACCATACTAAATGTGATCATGCCATGACGGCCTTTTCGAAAAAGCGGATCCGTCTTAATGTATTCGAGATAATCATTCATCCAGCCCATATTCCATTTAAAGTCAAATCCCAGACCGCCTTCTTCGACATTTCCGGTTACCATCGGCCACGCCGTCGATTCTTCTGCGATCGAAAGGCTTCCGTCCCTGCGGTCTTTGATCTTTTGATTCAATTTCTTTAAAAATTCGATGGCTTCAAGATTTTCGTTGCCGCCATACATATTGGCGATCCATTCCCCATCCTGCTTGCCATAATCGAGATAAAGCATGGAAGCTACTGCGTCGAGGCGAAGTCCGTCTGCATGATACTGTTCCAGCCAGAACAGCGCATTGGCGATAAGGTAATTTGCCACCTGCGGACGGCCGTAATTGTAGATCAGCGTTCCCCAGTGGGGATGTTCTCCCTGCCGTTTATCAAGATGTTCATACAGACATGTGCCGTCAAAACGTCCCAGTCCGTGTTCATCTTTCGGAAAATGTGCCGGAACCCAGTCTAAGATCACGCCAATCCCTGCCTGATGCAGATGATCGACAAAATACATAAAGTCTTCCGGCGTTCCATAACGCGACGTCGGTGCATAATACCCGATGACCTGATAGCCCCAGGAGGCATCCAGCGGATGCTCCATAACCGGCATGAGTTCCACATGTGTATATCCCATTTTTTTACAATAGTCAACGGTCTTTTCTGCCAGTTCCCGGTAGGTATAAAAACCACCACCCATCGGTTTTTCAAACGATCCGAGGTGCATCTCATAAATGACCATCGGCTCTTTTTTCCAATCGGTCTGTTTTCTCTTTTTCAGCCAGTCCGCGTCCTGCCACTCGTATTCGTCAATGCTCCAGACAATGCTTGCACTCGCCGGGCGTTTTTCCGCATAAAATCCATAAGGATCGGCTTTCATCACCGTTTTTCCGTCGTATCCGTGAACTTCATATTTGTAGATATCGCCATCGCCGACTTCCGGTACAAACAATTCAAAAATACCGCTTTCCAGACGGCGCATCGGATGAAGTCTGCCATCCCAGTTGTTAAAATCACCGACGACACTAACACTCACCGCATTGGGTGCCCATACCGCAAACCACGTACCGGCATACCCTGCCACCTGTCCCGGATGCGCTCCGAGTTTGTCGTAGATCCGGTCATGCTCCCCGTTTGCAAACATCACTTCATCCATCGCATCCACATAATGATCGACCGTGTAACTGTCAATAATTTCCATTTTTCCGGTTTTGTACTGCACCTGATACGTATACTCCGGTATCTTTTTTCCCGCCGTCAGCGCTGCAAAATAACCGCAGTTGTCCATTTTTTTCATAATGACCGTTCGGCTTTTTCCCTTGATCTTGATCAGTACTTTATCGGCATCCGGAAAAAAGCAGCGAAATAAAATTCCGTCTTCGACTGCCACTGCGCCCAGAACGTCTTCGACATTCCGGCATTCCGCATATTCAAGATCTTCGATCTTCGGCCAGTCCATATAATCTTCCAGTTTCTTTTTCATAAATATCTCCTTTCGAATGTGCGTCCGTTATTCCTCATACCATTCGACGATCTCTTCTCCATTTTCGGTATAACGCTTCTCCGCCTTTGGCATATATTTTTTCAACAGATGTTCCATCGGGAAGGTATACAGGAAAGATCCCAATCCCGGTACAAACAGCAAAAGGATCGGCAGCTGTACACGAAATCCCGCATAAATTCCAAATCCTGCCACAAACAAAATTGCCACAAAGCACAGGGTATGCAGGAAATGACGAAATGACATGTACAGGGCATAACGCAGGATCCCTCTTACATTCATATTAAAACGTGACAGCAGGCAGAATGCATAACTGGCAACACAGGTCACAATAAACGCAAGCGCAATATACGCACCCACCAGATATCCGCCCGCCGCATTTGACGTATTAAAGGTTGTCAAGTTGAAATACAACAAGCCATAAATCGCTGCAAATATGAGCCAGATCAATGTCGCCGGCTTAAAATTCAGTTTAAAACTGTGCCAGAACTCCGACCATACGTAACCCCTGTCCTTCCGGAGTACCTTCGCACTGACATAATAAAGTGATGTCGTCGCTGCACCGATTGTCACGAGCGGCACACAGAATACAACATAGATCAGGCTGAGCCAGCCAATATCAAATAATTTTGACAAAGCCCTCATAAGCGGGTTATTTACATTAAACAAACGATCCATTCTTTTTCTTCCTTTCTTCGCTTAGCACTTAAATCTCATGGATAAACAATCCACTTCGTAATTTGGGTTCAAACCAGGTTGACTTTGGCGGCATCAGAAGTTCCTGATCGGCAACATCAAACAATTCCGTGATTGACGTCGGATACATGGAAAAGGAAATCTTCATATCCGAATCCGCTCTTTTTTCGAGTTCGGAAAGTCCTCGGATTCCTCCGATAAAATCAATTCTCTGATCCGTTCTCGGATCTCCGATTCCAAGAACCGGTCCGAGCAGATAGTCCTGAAGTACGGAAACATCAAGGCTTCCTACCGCATCTTTTCCTTCAAAAAGTTCCGGCTTGGCAGTCAGATGATACCACTGTCCCTCGGTATACATTCCAAACGTCCCTTTCTTCTCCGGGCGAACCTGTCCCTCTGCTTTTTCTACAATAAAGTTGTTGCCAATTTCTTCCAAAAACTTTTCCAAACTTCTTCCATTCAGATCCTTTACCGTACGGTTATAATCAAGAATACGAAGTTCGTCGTGTGGGAACAATACCGAAAGGAAATAGTTAAATTCTTCTTCCCCGGTATATCCGGGATTTTCTTTTCTTCTCTTCAATCCCACTTTGACTGCGGAAGCCGCGCGGTGGTGACCGTCGGCAATATAAATCTGGTCAATCTTCTGAAATGCCTTGTAAATCGCATCTACGTCTTCTTTTTTTGCGATCTTCCATACGCGGTGTGTGATACCGTCTACCGCCGTAAAATCGTAAATCGGCGTCTCATTTTCCACATATGCAGCCACGATATCGTGAATGCTCTTGTCCGAACGGTAAGCCAGAAAGATCGGACCGGTCTGTGCAGAACACGTATCCACATGGGTGATACGGTCAATCTCTTTGTCTTCTCTCGTATTTTCATGTTTTTTAATGACATGATTCATATAATCATCTACAGAAGAACAGGCAGCCAGTCCGGTCTGCGGACGGCCATCCATCACCAGCTGGTAGATATAATAACTGCGGTCCTCGTCCGTAATATATACGCCTTCCTGCTTGTCCTTTTGCAAAAGTTCTTTTGCCTTCTCATATACTTCCGGCGCATACGTATCCACGCTGTCATCAAAATTCGTCTCTGCGCGGTCAATTTTTAAAAATGACAACGGTTCTCTCTGCACCTCTTCTTTTGCTTCCTGCCGGTTATAAACGTCATATGGGAGTGCTGCCACGCGGGATACCAGTTCCTCTGCCGGGCGCACACATACAAATGGTCTGATCTCTGCCATAATGTCCTCCTGTAAAAAAATAATCTACTACTAAAAAAAATAATCTACTACTAGTATAGCGAATCTTGTCAAAGAAAACAAGTACTTCAAAAATACTTTACACTTCATTCATATTCTTTTCGAAAATTGAGATAATAACACCATCACGAAAAAAGGAGATTTTTATGAAACTATCGGAAACACCTAAAAATTTTGTAAAATGCGGCCTCTGCGGCTGGGGATTTGAATGCATCTGGACCGGGCTTCATTCTGCCCTGAAAAAGGGAGAGAAAAAATGCTTATGCCGGACATCCCTCTGGATGTTTCCCATCTATGGCATGGCCTGTCTCATCCAGCCGATGCACCGGCTCCTGAAAAAGAAAAACATACTGGTACGCGGAACCATGTATACGATCTGTATCTTCTGTGCCGAATACGGCACCGGAAAATGGTTAAAAAAGAACCACTGCTGCCCGTGGGACTACAGTGATTCTAAATGTAATATCGAGGGCGTCATCCGTCTGGACTACGCACCGCTCTGGTTTCTTGTCAGTTTGTTTTATGAACACTTAGTAGATTAAGACAGGTTACCCGCACCAACACCGGTTTACTGCACAACATCCATTTCCGGAATATGGAAACTCACCTTGGAATTTGCCGGAATGGAACTGGTAATAAATGTATTTCCGCCTACTACCGAATTTTCGCCGATCACCGTCTCGCCGCCAAGGATCGTCGCTCCGGCATAGATCGTCACATTGTTTTCAATCGTTGGATGACGTTTTTTGCCGGACAATTTCTGACCACCGCGTGTCGAAAGACCACCTAGCGTAACTCCCTGATACAGTTTTACATGGTCGCCGATGATCGTCGTCTCCCCGATCACGATACCGGTTCCGTGATCGATAAAGAAACTCTCGCCGATCTGCGCACCGGAGTTAATATCGATTCCGGTCTTGGCATGGGCATATTCTGTCATAATACGTGGGATAAACGGCACCTGGCGAATGTATAATTCATGAGCGATGCGGTATACAAATATCGCAAAAAGCCCCGGATAGGAAAAGATGATCTCTTCTTTACTCTGTGCCGCCGGATCTCCGTCATAACCTGCCTGAACGTCTTTCAGGAGCAGTTTCTGGATGCGGGGAAGCTGTTCAAAAAATTCACTGCAGACGCGCTCTGCCTTTCTCTGGTTCTCCTCGTCCGGAACCCCTGCGATCTCCGCCGCATGCACTTCCGATTCCTCGTACGCAAACGCACAGGCAATCTGTTCGAAAAACATATGGTAGATCGTGAGAAGACGGTCCCCGACAAAATATTTTGGCAGACACCTTGTCGCATCCTGCTCTCCAAAATATCCCGGAAACATCACAAGGCGGAGTTCTTTCAGTGCATCGATGATCACTTTCCGTTCCGGCATATTTTTACCGGCTTTGGTAGAAAATAATGGTTCATTGTCGTAATTTTCAGAAATTTCTTCCACCACTTTTTCAATCGTTATTTTGGTATTCTGATTCATCTTATTCCCTCATTTCTGCATCGGTTATCATTATCAATTTATTCATGAATGTCAATTTCTTTGACAAAATAGTCAATATATTCCCAGATCTCTTCTTTTCCTTCCTTCGTCTGGGCAGAAAACGGAAGGATCGGTGTCCCTTCCACAACTTCCAGTTTTTTCCGGATCTGTGCAATGTGTTTCTGTCTCACATTTTTGCTGATCTTATCGGCCTTGGTTGCCACGATCAGAGGATTCAGCCCCTTCGCCGTAAGCATACGGTACATCTCCACGTCTTTCGCAGAAGGCTCGTGGCGGATATCAACAAGCAAAAATACCACGCGGAGACATTTTGAGGTATCCAGATACCGTTCGATCATCTTCATCCACTTTGCCGCCACTTCTTTGGATACCTTTGCATATCCGTATCCGGGAAGGTCAACGAGATAGAATATGTCATTGACATTATAATAATTTACCGTCTGCGTCTTCCCCGGCTGGGAAGAAATTCTGGCAAAACTTTTACGGTTCATCAGTGTATTGATCAAAGAGGACTTTCCGACGTTGGAGCGTCCCCAGAATGCCATTTCCAATTTGTCATTTTCCGGAAATTTGCTCGTGATCCCGCACACCGTTTCCAGTTCCAATGATTTTATAACCATCTCGTCATCCTTTCCATCGTTCCACGAGGCTTTCTTTCAAAACCTGCTGTACTTTTGTCACAAATACGATCTCAACGCCTTCCGTGATCTCTTCTTCGAGTTCTTCGACATCCGGCTTATTTTCCTGTGGTACAAGCACTTTTTTGATGCCTGCACTCTTTGCCGCGAGCAGCTTTTCTTTCAATCCGCCGATTGGCAGCACTTTTCCGCGCAATGTCACTTCGCCGGTCATTGCCACCTTCGCATCAACCGGTATCTCTTCAATCGCAGAATACAAGGCAGTGGACATCGTTACACCGGCGGACGGACCGTCTTTTGGCACTGCCCCTTCCGGCACATGAAGGTGGATGTCATGTTCTTTAAAATACGATGCCTCTTTTTTCACGATGGAGCGCACATAACTGAGCGCGATCCGCGCGGACTCCTGCATGACATCGCCAAGCTGCCCGGTCAGGATGAGATTTCCCTCGCCCGGCATAATATTTACTTCGATCTCCAGCGTATCACCGCCTACCTGTGTCCAGGCAAGGCCACGTACGATACCGATCTCATTTTCCTTATTTGCCATATCCGGGTGAAACTTCTTTTTCCCCAGAAATTCTTCGATATTTTTACCGGAAACTCTCACTTTTTCCTGCTGTTCTTCCACGACAAGTCTCGCCGCTTTTCTACAAATTTTTCCAATCTGGCGCTCCAGTCCACGGACTCCTGCCTCTCTTGTATAATCGCTGATCACGGTTTTTAACGCCTTGTCATTGATAACTAACCGGCTTTTTTTCAGACCGTTTTTCCGGATCTGTTTCGGGATCAGATAGTTTTTTCCAATATGGAATTTTTCATTTTCCGTATAACCTGCAATTTCCAATACTTCCATACGGTCGAGAAGCGGCCCGGGGATCGTATCGATCGTATTGGCAGTACAGAGAAATACCACCTCTGACAGATCTACCGGAAGTTCGATGTAGTGATCCGCAAAATTCTGGTTCTGCTCCGGATCCAGCACCTCTAACAGCGCGGAAGACGTATCTCCTTTATAATCACTGCTCACTTTATCGATCTCATCTAAGAGCATCAGCGGATTTTTTACCTTTGCCTTCTTTAATCCCGCCACGATCTTACCCGGCATCGCTCCAATATACGTTCTTCGATGTCCGCGGATCTCAGCTTCGTCGCGTACACCGCCAAGGCAGATGCGTACATACTCTTTATGAAGTGCTCTGGCGACGGACTTCGCGATGGAAGTTTTTCCGGTTCCCGGCGGTCCGACAAGGCATAAGATCGGCGCTTCTCCATTGCCGGTCAGGGTCCTCACTGCCAGAAATTCAAGAATTCTTTCTTTTACTTTCTGCAGACCGTAATGGTCTTCTTCCAACACCGCCTCTGCTTCAGCCAGATCAAGCGGTGTTTCATCCATCTTATCCCACGGAAGTGCCAGCAGGTTTTCGATGTAATCCTGGCTCACGGAGACTTCCGAGGAATTTGCCGGGAGTGATTCAAAACGCTTGATCTCCTGCTCAATCTTTTCGCGTACTTCATCACTGCAGATCAGTTCGTCTGCCTGATTGCGGTATTGTTCGGCTTTGGATTCGCCGTCTTCTCCCAGTTCTTCACGGATGGCGCGCATCTGTTCGCGCAGATAGTATTCTTTTTGATTATTATCTACCGTATTTTTCACGGACTGACGGAACTTTGCCCGTTCATCCAGAATATCCAGTTCGCGCTCTACAAAATTCAGCACATAATAAAACCGGTCATGCAGGTCAAAGCACTCCAGAAAGCACTGCCGCATTTCAAATGACATCGGAAGATGCATCATGATCAGATCCAATATCTGTCCCAGACTTTTGGATGCCTGTATCTTATCGTAAGCACTTCTTCCCACACTCGGATTCTTGATCAGATATTTTTCGTACAGCTGTTTGGCCTCCCGGCACATCGCTTCGTATTCAATTTCATCTATGCTTTCTGCCTGTTCTTCATACACATCAACATCGCCGGTCAGATACGGTTCATTTTGATTCAGACACAAAAGCGTTCCGCGGTCTGTCGTCGAAACCAGGGCACGTACGACATCTTCCTCCAGGCGGATCACCTGCCGGATCTTTGCCACGACACCTACCGCACGCAGATCTTTATACAATGGAAGTTCTACCTTTTCATCGTTCTGATTGGTGATAAAGACTCTGCCATCTCCTGCCATGGCCTCATCTATCGCTTTTTTTGAAATATCCCGTTTTATATCCAGGTGTACAAGCATCCCCGGAAGAATCACCATCCCTTTCAAAGCAATAACGGGCATTGTTTTTATTTGCTTCTCCATATCTTCTACACTTACCTCATTTCAGCAAGACCGAATCCCGCACTTTTCGGTGCAAAATCCGGTCCTGTTCTTTTCACCTTATTCAGGCACTTTCTTCGTCTTTTTTCTCTGTCTCGATCTTTAAGATCTCGTCATCTCTGCCGATCAAAGTAGCCTTTCCTGTCTTCTCAACCACATCTTTCGTGATCTTACATTCTTTGACATCCTCCCTCGATGGAAGTTCAAACATGTAATCCATCATGCAGTTTTCAATGATGGCACGAAGTCCGCGGGCACCTGTCTTTCGTTCGATGGACTGATGCGCAATCTCCTGGATCGCCTCGTCCTCAAAGGTCAGTTTCACATCGTCAAGTTCCAACAGCTTCTGATACTGTTTTACGAGTGCATTTTTCGGCTTTGTCAGAATCTGTTTCAAGGCATCTTCGTCCAGAAGATCCAGACTTACCGTCACCGGAACACGTCCGACAAATTCCGGGATAATTCCAAATTTTACCAAATCCTGTGGAAGTACCTGACGGAACAGATCTCCGATCTGAGTATCGGATTTGTCTGCGATCTCCGCATTAAATCCAATGGATTTTTTATCAATTCGGGAACCGATGATCTTATCCAGACCATCAAAAGCTCCACCGCAGATAAACAGAATATTGGTCGTATCAATATGGAAAAATTCCTGCTGTGGGTGTTTTCTTCCTCCCTGCGGAGGTACACTTGCTTCGGTTCCTTCCAGAATCTTCAGCAGTGCCTGCTGAACACCCTCTCCGGAAACGTCACGGGTGATTGACGTATTTTCTGATTTTTTCGTAATCTTATCGATTTCATCGATATAAATGATCCCATGTTCCGCACGCGGGATATCATAATCTGCTGCCTGAATGATCTTAAGCAGAATATTTTCCACATCCTCGCCGACATAACCGGCTTCTGTCAATGTAGTCGCATCTGCGATCGCAAACGGTACATTCAGGATCTTTGCCAGTGTCTGGGCAAGATAGGTTTTTCCGGAACCGGTTGGCCCGATCATCAGGATGTTGCTCTTCTGCAGTTCGACGTCCATATCTGCCTGCGACATTACTCGTTTATAATGATTGTAAACGGCTACAGACAACGCTTTCTTAGCTTCTTCCTGACCGATTACATATTCGTCCAAAAATTCTTTGATCTCTTTTGGTTTTAAAAGGTTGATCTCAACTTCCTCCGTGTCGCGGTCATCGTACAGATCCTGTAATTCATCTTCCAGAATCTCGTCACAAAGACTGATGCACTCATCGCAGATAAATACACCGTTTGGTCCGGCGATCAGTTTGCGGACCTGCTTTTCTGTCTTTCCGCAAAAGGAACAACGAAGTTTTGTTGTATTATCATTACTTTTGCCTGCCATGCTTTCCTCCATTCAAAACATGCGAAAAGCATATGGTGCCGCTATACCATTGGCAGTGGCACCATATCCCATTGCTATTATTCCGATTCATGATTGGTGATAACACGGTCAATCAAACCGTATGCCTGCGCTTCTTCCGCTGACATAAAGTTATCACGTTCTGTATCCTGTGTAATCTTTTCTACCGGCTGACCGGTGTTTGCTGCCAAAATCTCATTTAATTTTTTCTTCGTCTTCAAGATATTTTCTGCAACAATCTGAATTTCCGTCGCCTGGCCTTTTGCACCGCCGGATGGCTGGTGGATCATAATTTCCGAATTCGGAAGTGCCAGACGCTTTCCTTTGGCACCGCTGGAAAGCAGAAATGCTCCCATGCTGGCTGCCAGTCCCATGCAGATGGTCGATACATCACATTTTACATAATTCATGGTATCGTAGATTGCCATACCGGCAGTCACGGATCCGCCCGGACTGTTGATGTATAAGTTTATATCTTTATTGGGATCTTCCGATTCCAAAAATAACATCTGTGCTACTACGAGACTTGCTGTCGTATCATTCACTTCATCTCCCAAAAAGATGATTCTTTCACGGAGAAGACGGGAATAAATATCGTAAGAGCGTTCTCCGCCACGACTTGTCTGCTCAATGACGTAAGGTACTAATGCCATACCATTTCCCTCCTATCTGAAAATGCAAAATGTATTATTCTGCTTTTTCTTCTTTCTCTTCTTCTTTTGGTTCTACTTCTACAGACTCTTTTACGAGGAAGTCAACTGCTTTCTGTACCGCAATATCCTCCGAGATCTGTTTGTTTTCAGCATCGCCAAACATTTCTTTGATCTTATCTGCTTCCATGTTGTACATTTCAGCCATTTTTTCAATCTCTTTGTCAATGTCTTTTGCTGTTGCTTTGATGCCTTCTGCTTCGGCAACGGCTTCCAGTACAAGACGTGTACGGATACGTGTCTCTGCTTCCGGACGCATCTGCTCCATCATCATCTGTGGCTGCATTCCTGTCATCTGGATGTACTGCTCAATGCTGAGTCCCTGCTGCTGAAGACGGGAAGCAAACTCATTGATCATCTGATTAATCTGCTCGTCAACCATTGGTTTTGGAAGCTCAATCTTAGAGTTCTCTACTACCTGGCTGATGATTTTATCTTCTTTTTCTGCTTTTACCTGATTTTTTCTGCGCTCTGTCAATGTCTTCTTCACGCTTGCTTTGTATTCTTTCAATGTCTCGAATTCAGAAACTTCGCTAGCAAATTCATCATCCAGTTTTGGAAGTTCTTTCATCTTGATGTCTTTGATCTCTACTTTGAAAAGTGCCGGTTTTCCTTTGAGTTCTTCTACATGATAAGTCTCCGGGAATGTTACATTGACATCCACTTTATCGCCTTTGTTTTTACCGATCAACTGATCTTCAAACGTATCGATGAAAGAATGGCTTCCGATTGTAAGAGAATAATCGGTACCTTTTCCGCCATCAAATGGCTCGTCATCTACAAATCCCTCAAAGTCGATCACTGCGATATCGTCTTTTTTGATTGCACGGTCTTCTACGTTTACTGTACGTGCATTCTGCTCCTGAACTTTAGCAAGTTCTGCATTGACATCTGCTGCCATGATCTTAACTTCCTGTTTCTCTACTTCGATTCCTTTGTAATCACCAAGTTCAACATCCGGTTTTACAGCAACTGTAGCGGTAAATACGAAAGGCTCACCATTTCCAATTTTTTCCACATCAATATCCGGGCGGGATACGATCTCAAGTCCGCTCTCTTTTGCAGCTTCTTCGTAAGCATCCGGAATAACAAAGTTTGCAGCATCCTCATAAAATACTTCAGGACCATATTCTTTCTCAATCAGTTTACGAGGAGCTTTTCCCTTACGGAAACCAGGAAGAGCAATTTTGTTTTTGTTCTTATTGTAAGATTTTTTCATACCCTCTTCAAATGCTTCCGGGCTTACCTCTATTGTAATTTTTGCCATACTGTTTTCAAGATTCTCTACTTTGTAACTCATTTTTCTTAATCCTCCAAATTTTTAATTACTGCGGGAACTTTTGGTAGTATTCCCTGATTTTTCTATTTCTAAACGCCTTGGACTACCAGATACGGTAATTTCCACTCAATGCTAAAAGAGCAAACAGATACAGACAGTTGTCATAGTATCTTCTCTCGCCGGTACGAAGCGGTGTGTTCCAGAATCTTTCGACACACTCTTTGGCATAAGGGCCGTCTGCAGCAAGAGATGCCTGTGCATTGGTTGCGATGATTGCTACCGGGTGAAGAGCAGGCTGGTCGATGACGGTTCCGTCAATCTCATATACCTTAAAGTCTTCTCCACGATGTGTCTCCATAAAGAACTTCTGTACTTTGTTATTGTTTTCCACATTCCATTCATCTGCGGCAAACCACTCATAATCCAGACCGATGTTTGCGATAACACGGTAAGAATCACTATAATACCAGTCGTGGCGTCCACCAAAGACATCCTGCTCTTTCTCATATGGAGTACCATCATAATAAGCATATTCTGCTGCCAGTCCGGTTTCCGGATGACAAGCTTTTTTCAAATATTCACGGCTTGCTTTCGCTGCCTTTTTCCAGAAATCCCGGTCTTCTTCATTGGCCCATTCTCCGAACAGTTCATAAAAATGTGCACAATGATACGACGGATCGCTGAATTTTCTGCTTGGGATAAAACGGATCAGATAGTTTTCCGGCTCCATAATCGGATCTCCCGGCTCTTTCTCTCCGTTATGTATACAGGCACTCAGGATATTTTTTGCTTCCTGGGAATAATTGAAAATCCCTTCGCCGTCTCCCCAGCGGTGGGAAGCAAAGAACAATGACATCGCAAAAAACTCCTCGCCGTCCGGTGCCGGACCATAGTCATTTTTCTCTCCCGTTGTCTTACAGGACCATGCAAAATAGCCTTTGTTATAACCATCTTCCATGTACATATATGTTCTTGCCCATTTCCAGACGCGGTCAAATTCTTCTTTCATGTTCATCTGAACACACATCATCATGGCATATGACATTCCTTCCGTACGGGCATCGAAATTTCCCGTATCCTCGAAATATCCCATATCATCTCCGGCTTCAAAATAAAATTTCTCGCCAGCCGGTCCGTAAAATACTGTGTGGAATGCGTCTTTTAATTTTTTGTCGATCTCTTCCTGAGAATAACCGCACTCCGCAAATACATTACGATACTGTTTTGTGTAATAAGCACCTTTCATTCTTTGTAATTCCTTTCTATCTCTTTCAGTTTTTATCCTCATGCCCTTTGGCACGTAAAACTTGAATTATCTTATCCACATTTTCCCTGCAGATCTCATCCGTCGCAGCTTCTACCATAACACGGATCAGCGGCTCTGTACCACTTTCACGCAGAAGCAGTCTTCCCTCGTCTCCGAGTTCTTCTGCCACTTCTTCTTCCGCCGCCTTCACGTCTTCATCTTCTCTTGCCGCCAGTTTATCTTTGACGCGCATATTGACAAGCAGCTGCGGATATATCTTTAAATCCTTTGTCAGTGCTGACAAAGAACTGTTTTTCGAAAGCATTGCTTCCATGATCATCAAGGAAGTCAGGATACCGTCTCCGGTCACGGCATGTTCCATAAATATAATATGCCCGGACTGCTCTCCACCGAGAACGTATCCATGTTCCATCATATTGGCGCATACGTATTTATCCCCTACCGCCGTCTGCTGGTAGGAAATACCGGCACGGTCAAAGGCTTTATACAGTCCCATGTTGGACATCACGGTCGTAACGACCATGTTGTCTTTCAACTTGCCTTTTTCCTTCAAATCCATTCCACACAGATACATAATGTGGTCACCGGTCACAACCTCTCCGTTCTCATCTACGGCAAGGCACCGGTCCGCATCACCATCGTACGCAAAGCCGACATCTGCGCCCGTCTCTTTTACCAATTTTTGTAAATTTTCAATGTGAGTGGAACCACATTCTTTATTAATATTCATACCATCGGGTTTATCTCCCGTCGTATGCACAATCGCACCCAGTCTCCGGAATATCTCTGCTGCAATACCGGAAGCCGAACCATTTGACATATCCAGTGCTACGGTCTTTCCGTTGAAACTGTGCTTTGCCAGATTCTCAAGATACATCTTGTAGATCTTTTTTCCCTCCTGGTAATCAAAGCATCGTCCCAGTTTCTCACCGGTCGCATACGGAATCTCCGGGATCTCTCCATCGATGTATTTTTCCATCTCGATCTCGACTTCTTCTTCCAGTTTATGCCCCGTACCATTGATGACCTTAATGCCATTATCGGTATACGGATTGTGGCTCGCTGTGATCATAATACCCAGATCAAATTTCTGCTGACGGATCAGATACGAAATACTCGGTGTCGTCGTAACATGTATCTCATAGACATCGGCTCCGCTTGCTGTCAAGCCCGCTGCCAGTGCCGTCTCATACATATATCCGGACAATCTTGTATCTTTTCCTACAAGTACCCGTACTCTATGATCTTCATTCTGATAATAGTGTCCCAAAAAACGTCCAATCTTAAAAGCATGTTCTGCCGTCAGCGTGACATTTGCCTCGCCACGGAAGCCATCTGTACCAAAATACTTCATGACGCTTCCCCTTTCACATCTTTTCCAGGCACAAAAGCCCCTTGGAAACAAGTTATCTAATATATACTATCATAAGAAAACAATTTATTCAAGTGATTTTTTCATGTTTGTTGCAGCCCTTATCGGCATTTTTTCTCCTTTTGCTAATTCGCCGGAAATATTTGCGCTGCGTGGACGCTTGCGCTCGTTGATCTGCGTAACGGCAGGGACACTGAAACTACCAGTGTCTCCTGCCGACGCGCTCAAAAGCCACTCGCTGCAAATATTTCCGGTGAATTACAAGACAAAAAAACAGATAGTCTGCGACAAACATTTCAAAAAAAGCATAACACTTAAAGGATGGTGCCTCCGCCCATCACATATTCGCCGTCATAAAAGACAAGGGCCTGTCCCGGAGTGGCTGCGCGCTGCGGTTTGTCAAAGACCGCCTCAATCGTATCTTCGTCGATTTTCCGGAGGGTACACATATCTCCGCGGTGGTTGTAACGAATTTTTGCCAATGCACGCACTTCGCCGTCGATATCCCCTACCGACATAAAATTCAGATGGTCTGCCCTGATCGTTGTTGTGAAAATATCCTCATTTTCGCCGATCACCACTTCGTTGGTCTCCGGCCGGATCTCACAGACAAATACCGGATGTCCCATCGCCAGCCCCAGTCCTTTCCGTTGTCCGATCGTATAATGCGTGATGCCTTTGTGCGTTCCCAGTACATTTCCGTGTACGTCCACAAAATTTCCGGTCGGAATATCGACGCCGGTTTCCTTCTCGATAAAGGAAGCATAATCGTTGTCCGAGACAAAACAGATCTCCTGGCTGTCCGGTTTGTGTGCGACCGGAAGTCCCACCTCTTCTGCCATCTTTCTCACATTTTCTTTTTCATATTCGCCAACCGGCATTAACGTATGCGACAGCTGATCCTGTGTCAGGTTATACAAGGCATACGTCTGATCTTTTGCCGCCGTCACGGATTTTTTCAACGCATATCTTCCATTTGGAAGTTGATCGATTCTGGCATAATGCCCTGTCGCGATGTAATCCGCTCCGATCTCCAGACTTCTCTGCAGCAGCGATTCCCATTTTACATAGCGGTTGCAGGCGATACACGGATTCGGGGTCCTTCCGTGCAAATATTCATCTACAAAATAATCAATTACATTTTTCTGAAATTCCTGCCGGAAGTTCATCACATAATATCGTATCCCGAGGCGTTCCGCCACACGTCTTGCATCCTCCACAGCAGACAGCCCGCAGCATCCTCCATTTTCTTCCAGTGTACAGACGTCATCTTCCTGCCAGATCTGCATCGTAACGCCGATGACCTCGTATCCCTGCTGTTGCAAAAGATATGCCGCCACGGAAGAATCCACTCCCCCGGACATTCCAACTACTACTTTTTTTGCCATTGTTGCCTCCCTGTGTCATTCTAAATCAAGCCGGCGCCCACGGCGCTTACCGGGCTTATACTGCAAAAATCCCCGGTTCCGGCTGGTGGCAGCACATCGCCATCCCATCCTCCGAAACCGGGGACCTTATATTTTCTCTTATTTACGAACCAATAAGGATTTTCCGGTCATCTCTGCCGGCTGCTCCATTCCCATCATTTCGATGAGGGTCGGAACGATGTCTGCCAGACAGCCGCCCTCACGCAATGTATAATTTTTATCATAATTATAAATGATAAATGGTACCGGATTCGTTGTATGCGCCGTAAACGGCTCGCCATCTTCATCGATCAGTTTTTCTGCATTTCCGTGGTCTGCACAGATAAAGAGCTGTCCATCCACTTCATCAATGGCTTTTACCGCACGTCCTACGCATTCATCTACCGCTTCGATCGCTTTGATCGCTGCCTCAATGATTCCGGTGTGTCCTACCATATCCGGGTTTGCAAAGTTGATAATGATAACATCGTATTTGTCGGATTTGATCGAATCTACAAGATTATCGCAGACTTCATAGGCACTCATTTCCGGCTTCAAGTCAAATGTCGCTACTTTCGGAGAGTTGACAAGGATACGATCCTCACCTTCAAACTGTGTCTCCTCGCCACCATTAAAGAAGAACGTAACATGTGCGTATTTCTGTGTCTCAGCCAGACGAAGCTGTGTTTTTCCATTTTTTGACAAAAATTCACCAAATGTCATCTTCAATTCTTCCGGCGGGAAGGCAACGAGTACATTTGGCATCTGCGCATCGTACTGTGCCATACATACGAACGTAAGCGGAAAATATCCGTTTCTGCGTTCAAATCCTGTGAAATCAGGATCTACAAATGCTCTGGTAAGCTGTCTTGCACGGTCCGGACGGAAGTTAAAGAAGATCACACTGTCATTTTCTTTGATCATTCCGTTTTTATCTACAACGGTTGGAAGCATAAACTCATCGGTCACGTCATTTGCATAAGAATCTTTAATCGCCTGTACCGGATCCGATGCCTCTACACCTTCTCCGTATACGAGTGCGGCATAGGCTTTTTCCTCGCGGTCCCATGCATTGTCACGATCCATCGCATAAAAACGGCCGGAGATCGTAGCTACGGTTCCAACGCCGATCTCTTTCATCTTTGCCACCGCTTCTTCCATATATTCTGCTGCCGATGATGGCGGCACGTCACGTCCATCAAGATACGCATGAACGTATACTTTATCAATTCCATTTTTCTTTGCCAGTTCAAGCAAGCCATACAGATGCTCCATGTGGCTGTGTACACCGCCCGGAGAAAGAAGTCCCATCAAATGAAGGGCGGAATCATTCTTTTTACAATTTTCAACCGCTTTTTTCAAAGCATCATTTTCAAAAAAACCGCCATCCTGGATGGATTTACTGATTTTAACTAACATCTGGTATACAATACGTCCGGCACCCATATTGGTATGTCCTACTTCCGAATTTCCCATCTGTCCTTCCGGAAGTCCGACTGCCATACCGCTTGCCTGTCCGAGTACAAACGGACATTCTGCCATAAGTTTGTCCATCACCGGTGTCTTGGCCTGTGCGATTGCATTTCCTTCTACTTTGTCACTCATTCCATAACCATCTAAGATCATCAATACCGTTGGTTTCTTGCTCATTTTTTAAATTCTCCTTCTTTTAAAATCATTGACACCGGGAACTTTCCCGGACTGCTGTCATCCGACACCAAGGCTGCCCAGTTCCAGATATCTCTGGTAAGCCCCATAGGTCATTGTCACCGCCGAAGCACCACTTCCGACCGCCACCATCGTCTGATTCAACTCTTCATCCGTTGCGGCTGCCGCATCTTGTACTACAGATGTAGTCTGTGTTGTCTGTGCCTCTGTCTGCTGGCTCTCTGACACTGCCGTACTCTGGCTCTTTGTCACATCACCGCTCAGTTTATTTGGTGTCACGGTCACCGTCTTATCCGGTACTTTGACACCCTCTTCCATATATTTTGCAATTTTTTTGACGTAATTCTGCGTCTCCGTAAACGGAGGAACACCGCCATACTGCTTCACTCTACCGCTGCCTGCATTGTATGCCGCCGCTGCCAGAGTGGTATCTCCATTAAATTTCTTCAGATGTGCCGCCAGCAGTTTTGCAGATGCCATAATATTCTGCTCCGCATCATACACATCGTCTACACCAAGTTCTTTCGCTTCATATGGCATGATCTGCATAATTCCTTTGGCTCCTGCCGAAGAGACGCATTTTGGATTAAAATCCGACTCCGCCTTGGCTACTGCCACCAGGAAATCATACGATACCCCATATTTTTCCGACGCTCTCTTAAAAATATCATCTAACGTCGTCGTTAATGTCCCATCGCTTTTTACTGTTCCTGTCGTGCCCGTGGTCTTTGCCACATTTGCGGCAGACGTTGTCTGCGATGCCGTCTGCGCCGATGACGCCGCGTTCTCCTCATTTACCTTCTTCGTCTCTTCTTCCATCATTTTGGAAAACGGAGTTATGGTCGTCCCCGCCGCTGTATTTTGTTTTCTCGCCTGCTGTGTATAATTTTCAGCAGCGATATCGCTTACGCGCAATGCCACGTCATCACCTCCTGACGTTCTCAGTATACTAGATATTTTCTATTTTTGCAAGTAACGATTAAATGCTCGTTATTTTTGCTGGTAATCTGCCAAAAATTCTTTCATCTTTGTCATGCATTCATCCAAAACCGCCACTTCCGGCAGGTATACGATACGGAAATGATCCGGTGCTTCCCAGTTAAAGCCGCGTCCATGAACCAGAAGAACATGTTTTTCACGAAGAAAATCAAGGGCAAATTTTTCATCATCCAAGATATGGAAACGTTTGGCGTCGATCTTCGGGAAAATATAAAAGGCCGCCTCCGGTGTCACGGCGGACAAACCGTCGATTTCTGCGATCGCATCACAGATCACTTTGCGCTGCTCGTAAATACGTCCTCCCGGCAGAAGCAGGTCGTCCACTTCCGGGCGATTACGAAGTGCCGGTGCGATGACGTGCTGCGCCGGAACATTGGCACAAAGACGCATGGAAGAAAGCATATTCACTCCTTCGATGTAGCCCTTTGCTTTGGACAGATCTCCGCTGAGAACCATCCAGCCGCTTCGGAATCCCGCGATACGATGGGATTTTGAAAGTCCGTTAAACGTCACCACAAAAATATCCGGTGCAAGAGAGGCGATCGACGTATGCGTTTTGCCATCCAGCACAAGGCGGTCATAAATTTCATCCGCAAAGATCATCAATTCATGCTCTCTCGCTAAATTTACAATTTTTTCCAATATTTCTTTCGGATACAACGCACCGGTCGGATTGTTCGGATTGATCACGACGATTCCTTTTGTCTTGTCCGTGATCTTCTTTTCCATATCCTCAATATCCGGATACCAGCCCGAACTCTCGTCACAGATGTAATGAACCGGATTTCCGCCGGCAAGTTTGGCTGCTGCCGTCCACAGCGGATAGTCCGGTGCCGGGATCAAAATCTCATCCCCATTATTTAACAATGCCTGAAGGGACAGGGAAATCATCTCGCTGACACCATTTCCGATATAAATATGATCCAGGGAAAGTCCCGGAAGTCCTTTCTCCATATGATACTGTAAAATTTCTTCGCGTGCTTCCAAAAGTCCCTTCGAATCGCTGTACCCCTGGCTCATCGGATCTGCCAGTGCTTCCTCCATGGAATCCAGTACGATCTGCGGTGCACGGAAACCAAATGGTGCCGGATTTCCGATATTCAGATGAAGTACCGTCTCGCCACGGCGTTCCATCTCCTTCGCTTCGTCCAGTACCGGCCCTCTCACATCATAACATACACCATGTAATTTATCTGATTTTTCAAACGTTCTCATCGTCTTCTTCCTCCTGAATCATCGATGTTTCTTCTCTGTTTTGCAGCTCTTTTTTCGGTGACGGGAACAGTCGTGCCACCTTTCTCAATAACGGGATAAATGCTACTACCGAAACTGCCATTGCGATCAGATACAGCAGGCCAAGCATGCCGTCTGACAACACATTTCCCAACTGTTCCAGCAAATAACTGCTGCAATTAAAAAACATATGAAATAATATCGCACCCAGTATGCTTTGCGTGCGCTCATATACAAAAGCCAAAACCACTCCAAGGCAGGAAGCATACACGCCCTGCACCCAGTTCATATGATAGATTCCAAAACACACGCCGGATAAAAGTGCTGCCACAGCAAACGGAAATCCCTTCCGCAGTGTCCGGAATACCATGCCGCGAAATACCAATTCTTCTGCAATCGGTCCAAAGATGCCTACGATCGCAATCATCGCCGGTGCCGCCATCGTCTTCAGACTCATCGTATCCGCAAGTTTCACATAATCCTCATAAACTGCAGGAAACAGATTCTGAAATGCGATCATCAATATATTGCAAACAAACTGGGAGGCAAATGCCAATAACAGGATCGTCACAATTGCCCGCGGTGCTAAGATCTTACGATATCTGTCTTTCGCTTCTACCGGCTGATGCACTCTTCGCACATACCAGTACCAGATACCAACGCCCACGATAATGGTCGCATTAACAAGCATGATTAAGATCATATTGATCTGCGCGGAAGTAATCCAGGCTTCCAGCTTGTCCGCATCATACTCTACCCCACGAAGCAGCCGGATCGCCACAATGTGAAAGGAAATCATCACCGACAACACGATCTGGAGTACAATTGGTATCAAAAGATATATTACGGCAAAACCAAGTGATTTTAGTTTTTTCATCCACTTCCCCTTTTCTCGGCACAAAAGGAACCATCTCCGCCGCGCAGAGTATAGCTCCTCTTATGTATTCTATCATTTTTGATTATGCTTCAATTTTTTCTTTTCCGCCCATATACGGCTGCAGTGCTTTTGGAATATTAACCGAACCGTCTGCATTCAAGTTGTTTTCCAGGAAAGCGATCAGCATACGAGGTGGCGCTACTACGGTATTATTTAATGTGTGGGCAAAATATTTTCCATTTTCTCCTACAACACGGATCTTCAGGCGGCGTGCCTGTGCATCGCCAAGATTCGAGCAGCTTCCCACTTCAAAATATTTCTTCTGACGCGGAGACCATGCTTCTACATCAATGGATTTTACTTTCAAGTCTGCGAGGTCACCGGAGCAGCACTCAAGCGTACGGACAGGGATGTCCAAAGAACGGAACAGGTCTACTGTGTTCTTCCATAATTTGTCAAACCACATTTTGCTCTCCTCCGGCTTGCATACCACAATCATTTCCTGTTTTTCAAACTGGTGGATGCGGTATACGCCGCGCTCTTCGATTCCATGTGCTCCTTTTTCTTTACGGAAACAAGGAGAATAGCTTGTCAATGTCTGAGGCAGTTTTTCCTCAGGCAGGATCTTATCGATAAATTTACCGATCATGGAGTGCTCACTTGTACCGATCAGATAAAGGTCTTCGCCCTCGATCTTGTACATCATGGCATCCATCTCATCAAAACTCATTACGCCGGTCACTACGTTGCTGCGGATCATAAAAGGCGGTACACAATACGTAAATCCGCGGTCGATCATAAAATCTCTTGCATAAGAGATCACAGCCGAATGAAGTCTTGCAATGTCGCCCATCAGATAATAGAATCCGTTTCCGGCTACATCACGCGCTGCATCCAGATCAATTCCATCAAATTTTTCCATAATTTCCGTATGATATGGAATTTCAAAATCCGGCACAACCGGTTCCCCAAATCGTTCAATCTCTACATTTTCGCTGTCATCTTTTCCGATTGGCACACTTGGATCAATGATATTCGGAATTGTCATCATAATCTCTTTAATCTTTTCTGCCAGCTCTGTCTCTTTCTTTTCCAGTTCAGCAAGGCGCTCCGCCCCCTGTGCTACTTCTGCTTTCAGAGCTTCGGCTTCTTCTTTTTTGCCCTGTGCCATCAAACCGCCGATATTTTTCGAGATTTTCTTTCTCTTCGCACGCAGCTCGTCCGCTTCCTGCTGTGTCGCGCGGCTCTCTTTATCCAGTGCGATCACTTCATCTACAAGAGGAAGTTTGCGGTCCTGAAATTTATTTTTGATATTCTGTTTTACAACATCCGGATTTTCCCGTAAAAATTTGATATCCAACATAATGAGAGTTCCTCCTAAAATATAATCGGGTCTATTATACACCTTTTTGGTAAAGTATGCAAATACTTTCTCTTGTTTAAAATGTAAAACCACTTCACCCACCAAAAGGCGCAGCTATCTAGCCACGCCCTCTGCGATCCGGCTCACGCCGACATAAATTTCCGAAATTTTATACCAGGTCCGGAACCCGACGATCCCATCCGGTGTCAATTTAAAAATCTGCTGGAAAGTTTTTACAGCTTCTTCGGTCTCCGGGCCAAAGATCCCATCTTCCGCAATTTTCGGGATAAGCGGGTACGCATCGGAAATAACATTGAGCTGTGCCTGCATCTGCCGCACCTTGTCACCGGAATCTCCGACACGGAGCGGGGAACCCGGATAGGAAGACGGTATGCCGGAGATCACATCGGTCGCATTGATATACATGGAACTTCCGTAATAATTCCGAAGGATCTCAATCGCCGTATAACCACGGTCCCCCAGAGATTTGCTGCCCCACTGGCTCATCCAGTTCGGACAGGTAACATTTTTTCCATCGCAATACTGCGTCAAAATCGGCTGCAATACACCCGGACGGGAAAGATAGTTGCTAAAGATCTCATCCACCACATTCGAAATGCTTTCGAAAACATTGCGGTTTGGAATCCATTTATGATCGTAAGCCGTCGAACTTGTGATCGTAAAGTCATATCCTTTATTGCGATACCATTCCGTAAAAACACGGTTCAACGTAAATGACTGGATTGCCAGAATATTTGCCTGTAATGTTGCTTCCGGCCAGGTCGAATAAATCTCACTGCTCGCTACGTTTTTAATATAATCGCGGTACGGGACGTAATAGTCTTTCGCAGAGCGGTCACTTGGCGGACCATTGTGGACAACGATGTATTCGGGGATGACAACCCGGCTCAGTACAATCTCACCGGTCTCTTCAATTGGTTTGATCTCATCTTCTGCAATCTTTGGCGGGTAATCTCCCCAAAGCGTATGATCCGGGATGACAAAAAGTTCCGTGTCACCGCTGATTGCCGGCGAAGCAGGAAGGAGTGAAGCATTTTGAATGGCCGTTTCGCCGGAAAAAATCTCCGCACCACTGACACGAAACGGTTCAAATCCGGGCGCTGTGATTGTAATCGTATATTCTTCATACGGTTTATTGGCACCGGGCTCCATGCTGTAATCTACAGGAGGCGCCGGAAGTGTCAGTTCCGGAATCTGTCCGATAGAATTTGTCGTCGTCTGTTCAATGATCTGTCCGGGATTACTGTCTCTTGTTATCTGAACCTGCGCACCGTCGATTGGGCGGTTGTTCACTTCCGAGGTAACATTGACATCCAATAGCCCTTCGGTATCCGAAGAAGTGACCGAAGCAAAAAGCTCCGGACGGGGTGTTGTTGTATTCAAGGCATTCACCAAAATCGTTTTGTTACTCATATTTTATGCAATTGTTTGAAATATGTGCTCTCATAACAAAAGCGCAGCCTTTCAGCCGCGCTTTTTGCTTTCTATTCCGATAATCAACCATGCGTTTCCTGTTCCTGTTCCCATTCCTTTAACTCATCATATGGCATATGCCAGTACTTTTCCGGATCCGCTTTACTTCCCTTGACAAAAGTATAGCCCTTCTTCGTTTTCACGGTACATTTCTTTTTCTTTTGTTTCACTCCATCGGCATAAATATCCACTTCTTTTCCATGTGATTTATACCAGGATTTCTTGAATTTTAGTGTCGTAAAACGGTTGACATTCACCTGTGTCAATTTTTTACATTCGCTCAGATCAAGTGACTTATTTTTTACAAAATAATCGATGTCGGTAATCTGATTATTTTTCGGCAGATTCATGTCACATTTCAGAACCGCATCCTGATAACAAAGCCCCGTTCCCTCTGCAATTGCAATATCGTCACTCGTGGACTTTGTCAGGTCCTCTACCACACAGGCGATCCCGTACCGGATACAAAGTTTGCTAAGTTTTTTGTTGCTGCGAAGATCCAGTGCTTTCACCCTTGCATTGCAGACGGTTAATTCTTCCAGATTCTTAAGTTTTTTAACATCTAATTTTTTTAAATTTCTGCATGTTTCAAACGACACACATTTCAACTTCGTATTCTTTGAAAATGTCACATCGGTAAACTTTGTATCCTTAGAAACCATCAACATTTCCAATTGATCCAAAGGAAGCATGGATGCGTATTCTTTCCATGTAAGTGCCGTATTTTCACTAATTTCAACCACTTTGAGCTTCGTATTCTTTTTGAGGGTTCCTGTTATCTTTTTAACACTCAAGATCCTTATACTCGAAAGATTTGATAACTTTTCAATCCCCGTTATATCCATAGAAGAACATACATTTTCACTTAAATCAAATGACTCAATTTTCAACTCCGTAGCCTTTTGAATTTCTTCCGGTGAAAGACTTCCGTTTTCATCCAGATCACATCGTTTTATGTATTCACGGAAAACAGGATCCGGGAAATTCTGACTGTCAATCTTCACTTCTGCTTCCTGCGCTTTGATACGATCTGCATTACCAAGCGGTAAGACCATGGCACAGACCGCACACGCAATACCGAGTATAAGTTTCTTTTTCATACGCATTTCCTTCCTGTCAATTTTTTACAATGGTTCCCGACGCCTCAAAAAACAGTTCCAGGTAATTGTACAACGCCTTTGCCTCTGAAGAATTTGTCCAATATCCATCTGTGGAAACGTCACGGATTCCGCTTTCTGATATTTTGAGTATGCGGATTGTGTCTGCTTTCTCATCAAAATAGTTTACTACGATTGACATATCGCCAACACCATGTTGCTGCGCCCTGGCAAAATCAAACTGATACTTTGCAGCATTCATCTTCTTTTGCAGCGTTTCCAATACCTTTTTATCTGTGATATGAGCTGTCTTATAAGCAGGGCCGGTCTGGTTTTCCAGTCCCGTAACCGGCTGTGTCATCGTCACAGACGCAGTTTTCTTCTCATTGTCTTTTAATGTCTTCGGAATTACCGCCACCGGAATTTTATAGTTCTTTCCTTTTGCTTTAATCTTCACCGTATAAGTACCCGTTTTTTTTACTTGAAATGTAGTATTTTTTACGGTAATTCCCTTGCCGCTCAATTTCACCTTTTTTGCCCGGAAAGCCTCTACATAAAACTTCTCTGCTTCCCAAGAAATTCCTTTGATTTTCCGGACAAAATCTTTTAATTTGTATTTTTTATTCTGTTCAATTTTAATGCAGGAATAGACGTTATCCGCTTTTATTGTGGCAGACACATTTTTCCAAAATATGTTGGACACAAAGGACGCTAAATTATAATATTTGGTGCTGATTTCTTTCGATCCTTTTTTGATCTGCACCTTCATCTGCGTATCTGTGCTTTCTACGGTATAACTCGTCTTATCGGATAACGTAAATACGATCGGCTCCGGGATTCCTACTACAAGTTCTTCCGGCTTTGCCAGATCATTGGCATAACGTCCCGTCAGCTCTGTTGTCTCCTGTATCGAAAGCTCTGCGAAAAGCTCACACAGTTTCTGAATACATTTGTCATCGGTTGTTTTTTTGCTGTTAAAAGAAACTGTCTTCACTTTCTTTGCAAACTTCTCTGTAAAAACCTTGTTATTGTATGTAATCTTACTCTCCTGCTTTTTTGCTGCCTTCGTATCCACTGTAGTCCCCGACACCCCTGTCGCGGCAAGCACAGCCGCCAGCGTTCCTAATGCTGCGATTCTTTTAACATCCTTTCTCATAATAAATACCTCCTTATTGCTTTCTATGGTAACCTATTTTAATTATAGTGAACCCATTCATACTGTTTTTCTTCTTTCATCTGAAAGCAGTAAAACTCGGAATCATGACCTGCCGGTTTCATAAAATTCTGTACATATCCTGACTCCATTTTATCCTTTGACAGCAGACATTTCCAGCTTTTATCCGTTAGTTTTCCGCCATAAATCCCACTGCCTGTCAATACATAACCATACTCATCTTTTACAATGATCGGATCGGACGCCGAAAGCGTTCCTTCACATTGTATCGAACAAGACGCGAGATCTTCTCCCCATTTTTTTCCAATAATTAAATTTTGCGCGGTATCTGGGCGGTAAAAAATGCCCTTGTCATCCATCGGACAAGTACTGGTAGAGACGACTTGCGGATCGCCCACGATCTTCTCTTCCAAAACATCAAACAAAATTCCGTGTATTCCACCATTTGTCGTACTTTGGTCACCGATATACTGGATGATGATCTGGTTATCATTTACCATGGATATCCCAATCGGCATCTCGCCATCCGTCACCTTTTTGATCACATTGATGTTAATTTCTTCCACTTTTCCATCTTCATAAAGGCGTACCACTTTTTGATCTGTGCATTCTCCGTTTCCGATCAACGCATAAAATCTGCCTTTACTGTCCATCGCGATACCGATCATGCCATAGGTATGATTTTTTCCAAAATAATCATTCCACGCCGGTTTTTCCGAGTCCCATGTGCCGTCCTCTTTCAGATAACTTACCTCATAATAAACACGCTGTTCCTTTTTATCATCCAGCATATTTACCATAACGGGCATATCCTCTGTATTGATCACAAAAGACGCCGTTGTATCCGCTGCATTCAACGCTTCCGGCCCTGGGATGATCTCACTGGTAAACGGCGTGTCCTCTGTCGTTTTTATCTGAGACTGTGTTTTATTTTCTTCCTGCTTTGCACAGCTGCATAAAAGCAGCGACAGACAAAACAGTACTACGCATAAACCTTTCTTCCCCATAAATTTTACCTCCTCGTAACGCATCACCTTATCCGTAGTTTTATTATGTGCTCATTATAGCATAGTTTTTCTTCTAATGCTATCCCTTTTGACAAACCGAGTGATTTTTGTGACGAGTGGTGCTATTTTGTGACAAGTGGTATTTTACCGGTAATACTGCGCCTGTGCTTCCCACATCTGCTCATAAAGATTTCCCTTTTCCTGCAGCAGAGTCTCATGGGTGCCATCCTGGACAATGTGTCCCTCATTAAATACAAGAATGCGGCTGCAAAAACGGCAGCTTGACATGCGGTGCGAGATAAATACCGCGGTTTTATTCTGCACCATTTCATGAAACCGTTTATACGTCTCATATTCGCTGACCGGATCCAGCGCTGCGGTCGGCTCATCCAGGATAACAACCGGGGCATCTTTATACAACGCCCTTGCCAATGCGATCTTCTGCGCCTCACCGCCCGATATCTCAACACCATTTTCCTGAATTTGGTAAATATTAGTTTCCATTCCCTGCTCCATGCCTTCCAACCGTTCCCCAAAGCCTGCCTCCTGAAGGCATCGTTCGACTTTCTTTCCATCGTATTGCAGCGCGCCTGCTACATTTTGTGCAAGCGAAAATGAAAACAATTTGTAATCCTGAAATACGACGGAAAAAAGTTTCAGATATTCTTCGTAATCATAAAACCGGATATTAATTCCATTTAACAGGATCTCGCCTTCCGTCGGATCGTACAGACGGCAGAGAAGTTTTATAAAGGTACTCTTTCCTGCACCATTTGGTCCTACCACTGCCATTTTTTCCCCAATTTCAAATTTCATGGAAACATGGTCGAGAACCATTTTTTCTGAACCGGGATAATGAAAAGAGACATCGCGGAATTCCAGTTGAAACCGGTTATCATCGCGCTTTTCGATTGGCAGCGTCCCCTCGTATTTTTTATTTTCAAGCTCCAGAAAATCATAATAATGTGCCATATAATCTGCTCTGATCTTTAACGAAATTCCTTCGTCCATAATGCTGTTCAGACCGGATAACAGTTTCAGGATCGCGGTACAGTAACATACAACATTTCCGATGCTGATCAGTTTTAAAATCCCTTTGGCTCCCACATAGACATAACAACTGAGAGATGCCAGAAATCCCGCTGCACTCTGCCCTGCCTGAAAGACCGCATAATATTTTAACTTCCACTTTGCACGTTCTTCCAGTTCATCCGCCTGGCTTTTCATGGTTTTTACAATCTTATCCTGCATATGATACATACGGATATCTTTTCCATATTCATACTTATGTAAATAGTCCATGAAATAACTAAATGCCCGGTTAAAACCAAGAGTCTTTTCCACCAGTTTCTTCTCTTTTTCCTCATTGGCCTTCGTTACCCGGTATCGGATCCATACACTTACCGCTAATATCAAGGCAAGGATCACACCGCAGTACCACTGATTCAAAAAAGATTCATGGCCGGCTGTCCCTTTCCCCACCGGGATAAACAGCGGGATTACAAGGGCAACCGATCCTGCTATCGTTAAAGCAGCCTCCAGTACCGATGCCAGTTTTTCACAAAGCATATAAATTCCGCCCCCGATCGAATACGATTCCCTTGCTTTATGAACCATATCCAGGGTTTCCTTTTTTTCAAGGATCTCATAGTCCAGTTCATAACACTTTGCACTGATACTTGCATCCACGCGTGAATCCATTTCCTGCTCTTTCACGCGGAGTATACTTTCCAATCCCCACCGCAGAAGAATGAGGGCAGCACTGCTGCATGTCATCACAACGACTACTTTCATAATGATTTCCGGTCTTTGCTTTTCCACGACCATATCCAGTATTTTACTCCCTAAAATAAGTGTTACAAACGTCTGTGCCATTGCCAACGTCTTACATACCACCTGCATCGGAAGAAAAACCGGATCCATTTTATGCAGCAGACAAAGCGATTTCCAGATTGTATTCTTTTTCAGCATTCCCCACTTCCTCCTTCCTGTTTCCGGTAATACCGGCTTTGAATTTCAAACAGCTCCCTGTATTTTCCATTTATTTCCATTAACTCCTCGTGGCTTCCCTCTTCTGTGATTCGTCCCTCTTCCAGAAAAAGGATCCGCTCACAAAATTTTGTACTCGCCAGACGGTGCGAGATAAATACGGCGGTTTTGTTTTCGGAAATCTCATTGTACTGTTCGTACATCCGGCTTTCTGCGATGGGATCCAGCGCGGATGTCGGCTCATCCAGCAATAACAGTCCGCCCCGTTTGTACATCGCCCTTGCCAGCAATAATTTCTGCATTTCGCCCCCGGATAACAGGACACCATTTTCATCAAACACCTGGGAAATATAGGTTTTTTCTTTCTGTGGCAATTGTTCTATTTTTTCTCTGAGTCCCGCCTTCTGAAGGCAGTTCCACAACCTGGCCGGGTTGTATTTTTCTTCTTCCGAAGTGCAGACATTACTGGTTATCGTAAAGGGAAACAGCCGCACATCCTGAAAGATCGCACAAACCCGTTTTTTGTATTCCTCCGGATCAAGTTTCCGGATGTCTCTTCCATTCACAAGGATTCTTCCACGGGCAGGATGGTACAGGCCACACAGCAGTTTTACCAGTGTCGTCTTTCCCGCCCCATTATTTCCTACGACCGCGACTTTTTCCCCCGCATGGATCGTCAGATCCAGATCCCGGATGCTGTCAGTTTCCGCCCCTTCGTATCGGAAACTGACATGTTCAAATACGATTTCCAATGGTTCTTCCCTGCTCTCTGAAAGCACGGTTTCTCCCTGCTTTTCCTCCTTATAGTCCATCACTTCGCGATAATGATCGTGCTCTCTGCTTGCTTTCTGAATGGCAAAAACATTTTCCGACACCCCATAAAACCAATCCGAAAATTCCGCAATGATTCCCAGATACAATGTAAATACTGCCGGCGACACCGCCCCGGCCGCCACCTGTGAGATCAGGATGGAATACGCAATGATATCCCGCAAAACGATACAGCACTGATCGCCAATTGTAGGAAAATACCAGCGAAGCTGATTTTTCTGATTGACTTTCTTTTCACGGCGGATCAAGGCATCAAACATCTCACAGAACCACGGACTTAAATGATACAGGCGAATGTCTTTTCCCGTACTTTGCTCTACCGCTGCATTTCGAATATACCGCATCTGGCGGTTTACCTCAGACCGCTCATTCCACGTCGCATCCCCATACTGAATGGCATGATTTCGCAGCACAATGTCCAAAATGCACATAACGAGCATCACACAGATAATACGCACATCCAGCACAAAAACCGCCGTCCCGTAAACTAAAAGCCCGGCCGTCTTCACGATCAATTCCGGGGTTTTATGCATCAGTTGTTCGGCTCCGCAATTATCTCCCGCCAGACTATATGCTGCCTCCTGCATCTTCTTCTGTCCTTGCTGCGTCTCTACTTTGTCATAACGGATTGTCAGTCCTTTGCAAACCAGCTGCGGCATAAAAATCCGCATCCGAACAAGAACTTCGGAAAATGACAGTCTTCCCTGAAGGATCTGATCTAATATTTCAAGCAGTCCCACCAGGAAAAGCACACCAAACATTTTTGCGATATACCCGCAAATACTTCCTTCCGTAATGGCAGCAATGGCAAGAGAGGGAATTGCCATGACCAAAAACGGTTTTCCCACACTTACTATAATAGAAAGCGGTATCTGCCACCTTGTGGCCGGATACTCTTTCCATAGCACCTTCATACTCTGATACACATTTTCTACTGCTGTCGTACGTTTATTTTTCAACTTGTCATCCCCTTTTCTTCCAATTTTCACCCTGCTATCGTAACACATTCCCGTCCCACAAATGAAAAAAGTGCACGAATGGTCATTATCCGTGCACGAACTGCATTTTCTTACTCTCTTTCTTTACAACGGAAACATCACTTCTGTTGCAAACACTCCCGGCTCATTTTTTCGATTTACATAGCCGTCATATTTTTCCGCAATACGGTCTATCCTGCGTAACCCAAAGCCATGTTCTCCCTGCTTTTGAGTTACAAATTCTGCCAAATATTTTCGTCTTTTCTCACATGTTGCATTGGAGACGGAAATGTACAGCTGCTTTTTAAAAATGCCGATATATATGCGCATAAAACGCCCGCTTTCTTTCACTTTCACACAGGATTCGATCGCATTGTCCAAAAGATTTCCTAATACCGCACACAGATCCACATCGGAAACGGTAAGCGCCGCAGGAATCTTCGCCGTACAGTCCACTTGTATGTCCTGTTTTTCCGCCATTGAAATCTTACTGCTGAGGATCGCATCCGCACATACATTTCCGGTCCGGACTGCCATATCGATCCCATCCAGGTCTTCTTCAAGATGATCCAGATAATCTACCATCTCTTCTGCCTGATCCATCGACATATAGGCCTTCATCATCTGCATATGATTGTGATAATCATGCCGCCATCCGCGCATTGTCTCATAAATATTCTGAACCTCTTCCCGCTGTTTTTTCAATACCTCATCCTGATATTCTCCGATTTTTTTCAACTGGCGATGCCGCATCCACAAAACAGTAACGCCCCAGGTCACAAACATCGCAGCAAGGATACAGAAAACTGCCAGTTCCACTCTCATCGTACTCCTCCTCTCAATGCCTGTCCGTCTTATAATAACGGATAAAACTTTGATTCAGATTTTGATAGCATCCCCGGCTGATCGGCAGACAGCTCCCGTCATCCAGCGTGCATTCCTGCCGTCCGATGCGCTCGACGTGATACAGATTCACATACAAGCCACGCCGCAACAATGCAAATCCTTTTTCTTCCAGTTCTTTTGCCATCGAATTCAGGCTGGCTTTACATTGATCGGTTTTCTTTTCCTGAACAAAGGAAAGATAATGCCCGTCTGCTTCCACATACAAAATGTCTCTGCACAAAATCTTCTTTCCAACATTTTCCAGTATTAAACACATTGTCTGACGGAATATTTCCTGCTCACAGATTTCTTTCAATGCCGCAAATAAATTTTCTTCTTTCAGCGGTTTCAAAAGATAGCGCACAGCACCTACTTCATACCCTTCCAGAGCATACTCCTTTAATCCGGTAAGAAATATTATATGTGCCTCTTTGTCCGTGCTGCGAAGTTTTCTGGCAAGTTCCATTCCGTTCATTTTCTTTAGCTGGATGTCGAGAATGAAAATATCGTACTGCGCTTTATCTTCTTTTTCAAACAAAAGCTGCTCCGCACTGAAATAGCAGTCAATGTCCAGCCGCACCTCGTTCTCTGCTCCGAATTTTCCCAGTTCCCGGCACAAATACTCCATTTGTGGTTTCTCATCTTCACAGACCGCGATCCGCAATTTCTGCATGCTGCCTTATCTCCCCTCTTCCCTATGCCTTTGTATAATGAACCATCCGGTAACTCGAACTTTCCATACCATATTCCTCCGTGGTTTCCACAAGACAAATATAATAATCCTCGTTGTCTCCGACAAAAAAGTCCATCACCGTCGCCTGCCCCTGTGCCAGATCATCAAATGTCGTCGCACTGGTCACCGGCTCCACTTCATCCGAATTCTGATAATTTGATGTCTGATATACCGTGTCTCCGTTAAACATATAAAGTTTCCAGTCGTCCGGATTCATATAAAAATACCATTCTTTTCCAAGAACATCGTCGCCAAGAGACGCACCAAATTTATTCTGCTCTTCCAGATCCGGGATACTAAGTACCTGAAAACTCTTCAGCCCTTTCGAATAAAATACCAGTTCACTCTCGCCATAAGCAAAACGGGTCTTAGAAGAGATCACACTTCCCATATCTTTTAACGTTTTCCCGGTCTCCCCGTCGATATAGTACCCATATCCTCCACCGCTTTCTCCGCAGATCAAGAGGATATTGCCATCTTCATAGACATGATAATCTGTGATCCAGTCAACTTCCCAGTCGTCTCGTTTTCCAAAATCTTCTTTTACCGCAGGAGCCGCTTCCAATGGAATTTCGTACACCGAATCGTTTTCCTCATCAATCTCCAGAATCGAATATTTTTCTGCGATTCCATCTGTCACTTCACCGTTCACTTCGATATCTGCCTTTTCATAATATACAAATACCGCATACAGATTTCCGTTGTCTCCACGCCGGAAATTCTGAACTTTGCATCGCGTCCACTCCTTCTGTTCGTACTTATTATTTAAAAATTCACTCAGGGAAACATCGCACAATTCATCGGATTCCCAGTTTCCTTTCTCGTCGAGTGTCCAACGGGTTACCGTCGCATAATACTCGTCATCTTCGAGTGTAAAGTTACTGGAATAAACTGCCGGTCTGCCCTGAAGATCCGCCACAAATCCTTCAAATGACGCACCCAGATAATCACTCGCAGAAGCATTTGCCGTCTGCAACGGATCCGGAAGTGACATTTCCTTACTCTCGTATCGTGTCTCTTCTTTTTTCTGAGACACCTCTGTTGTTTCCTTTTTTACCGGTTCCTGACTGCCACAGCCACTAAGCACCAGCACCCCCGCCAATGCAATTGCTAAAATTTTCCTTCTCATTTTTGCCCCTCATTTCTATCATTATAAGATCATTGACAACTGAATCCGTTTTTTCTGTAAGTCTACCGACAGTACTTTTACTTCAACCACGTCTCCGACACTTACCACTTCCAACGGATGTTTTACAAATTTCTTATTTGTTAATTTGGAAATATGTACCAGTCCGTCCTGATGTACTCCGATATCGACAAACGCACCAAAATCAATGACATTGCGCACGGTTCCTTTGAGAATCATGCCCTCTTTCAGGTCTTTCATTTCAAGTACATCGGTACGAAGAACCGGTTTTGGCATCTCGTCTCGCGGATCTCTTCCGGGTTTTTCCAATTCCTTAATGATATCATTGAGTGTCATCTCGCCGATACCAAGTTTTTCGGAAAGGGATTTACGGTCTTTTGCCAGAAGGGAAAGTCCGACTACACCGCCGCGGACGTCCTCAGTTCCAAATCCGAGCAGAGAGAGAAGTTCCTCTGCTGCCCCATAGGATTCCGGATGTACACTCGTTGCATCCAATGGATTTTTTCCATCGCTGATCCGCATAAATCCTGCACACTGTTCAAATGCTTTCGGCCCAAGTTTTGCCACTTTCAGAAGCTGTCTGCGGCTTGTAAATTTACCATTTTCCTCGCGGTATGCTACGATATTTTTCGCAATCGGCTTGGAAATACCGGAGATGTATTCTAACAGGGAAGCCGATGCCGTATTCAGATCAACACCGACATTATTTACACAGTCTTCGACTACAGCAGTCAGGGCTTCACTCAATTTCTTCTGGTTCATATCGTGCTGATACTGTCCTACTCCGATGGATTTCGGATCGATCTTTACCAGTTCCGCAAGCGGATCCTGAAGACGTCTCGCAATCGACACCGCACTACGCTGTCCAACGTCAAAATTTGGAAATTCTTCCGTAGCCAGTTTACTTGCCGAATACACCGAAGCACCTGCTTCGTTTACGATGACGTACTGAACCGGTTTATTAATCTCTTTTAACATCTCCACAATTACCATCTCCGACTCACGGGAAGCCGTTCCGTTTCCGACGGAGATCAGGGAAATGTTATATTTATCAATCAGTCCTTTTACGATACGTTTGGACTCTTCCACTTTTTTCTGCGGCTCTGTTGGGAAAATGACGATCGTATCCATCACCTTTCCCGTCTCATCCACAACGGCTAACTTACATCCGGTACGAAATGCCGGATCCCAGCCAAGTACCACTTTGCCGGCGATCGGTGGCTGCATCAGAAGCTGCGTAAGATTTTTACCAAATACTTTGATCGCTCCATCTTCTGCCTTTTCCGTCAGTTCATTGCGGATGTCTCGCTCGATCGACGGTGCGATCAGACGCTTATAACTGTCTGCCAGCACTTCTTTAAGACATGGTGTCGTATACGGATTTTCTTTTGTGATCACTTTCTTTTCCAGATAACGCAGGATACGTTCTTCCGGTGCTTCTATTTTTACGGTAAGAAATTTTTCTTTTTCGCCCCGGTTGATCGCAAGGATCCGGTATCCGGCGATCTTTTTTACCGCCTCGCTGAATTCATAATAATTTTCATAAACGGACTTCTCTTTTTCATCTTTTGCCGCGGACACAAGAAGCCCTTCATCCATCGTAAGTTTACGGATATACATACGATAGTCGGCATCATCGGCCACGGATTCTGCGATGATATCCATCGCTCCCTGGACTGCCTCTGCTGTCGTCTTTACTTCCTTTTCTTCAGAAAGATAACTTTCCGCTTCGGCCTCCAATGGCTGCTCGGTCATTTGAAGCAGGATAATATTAGCAAGTCCTTCCAATCCTTTTTCTTTTGCAATCGTCGCACGAGTACGGCGTTTTGGACGATATGGACGATACAGATCATCCACGACAACCTGTGTCTGTGCCGCAAGGATCTGGGCTTTCAATTCGTCAGTCAGTTTACCCTGCTCTTCGATGCTTGCGAGAACCTGTTCTTTCTTTTCTTCCAGATTACGGAGATAGATCAATCGTTCATGCAGATTACGAAGCTGTTCATCGTTCAATGCCCCATGTTGTTCTTTTCGGTAACGGGCGATAAAAGGAATCGTATTTCCTTCGTCAATCAGCTTAACAACGGCCTCTACCTGCCATACCTTAATCTCTAATTCTTCTGCTATTTTTTTATTAATATCCATTCGTCTTTATCCTCCGAATTATATCAGCGCAATGTCTGATTTCGTTTCATTTTATTTGCCACTTTATTGTGATACATGATGTCGTCGCTTTCCCTCATATAACTTTCCAATGTATCTCCCGCTCCCGGGATGCCCATTTTATAACCGAGGCTGGCATATACCTCATATGGTTTGTGCGATTTTTTATTATAATTTGCAAGGCTTCGTTCAAAGACACGCACCCAGTTTTTTACATCTTCTTCATCCTGGCATGGGAATAATACTTCGAATTCATCCCCGCCGATGCGCGCTCCAATCTGTCCGCTTACCGCAGCTTCCTGAATCGCATAGCCTACCGCACGCAGTGCCGAGTCGCCTTCATGGTGTCCGTAAATATCATTGATCGGTTTTAAGCCATCCATATCAATTCCGATAACACATACCACACTGTCTCTCGCTCGCGCATTCATAAACTGGATTCTTGCGTATTTTTCAAATCCACGGCGGTTAAATAACCCTGTCATTACATCTTGTATGTACATAATTTCCAGTTCGTCGATGGCACGTTTCATCTTGCTTTTTACCAAAATATTCATGATGACATCGTCAATTGCCATACTCCAGCGCATATATAATTTTCCGGCATTTTCCGGGCTTTCATAGGAATATGCCTCATACCCGTAGCATTCATCCTGAAAATGCAGCGGACTAAACACATAACATTGCGGTTCGTCGCTCGCCAGTTCTTTCGGGATCAACTGTCTTCGGTCAAATTCATAACTGACATTTCCCTGGTTTTCCCGGTTATGAAATACAATTTTAGCTTCCATCCGATCCGTATATCCATGCGGATCTTTCTTATCCATCATAATGTCATCTCGGAGACAAATCAGATAATTTTGAAAGCCTTCAATGTTATAAATAAACAGCTGAATAATTGGATTGATCTCCTCAAATTTTTCTACCCGACCAAGTTGTATATTCATAAAGCAAAACTGCATTTCGAGATTATCATGACCTACAATATTATCGTGATTCATACAACGGTAATACACGATGGAAAAATGGTTATCCGCAAGACATCCACACGATTCTCTTGCTTTTAATTCTGCCATCATATACACATCTTCCACGAATGGATCGTTTTGGTGCTTATCAATCAGCGTAACTGCTTTTCTCGCCATATCCGTAAAATCCACACGCACCGTAGTGACGGAAGGGCTGTATATCATTCCGGACTTGATTCCATCATATCCTGTCACAATTACATCCTGTGGCACACTGAGATTTCTTTTATACAATTCATCAATGACTGCCATCGCCATATAGTCATTGGCGCAGACGATCGCATCCGGACATTTTCCTTCTTCCATAAACCAGTCACAGGCGGCTTTTCCTTCATATTTCCAAAAATCACCATAATACACACGGTGTTCGGATACCGGAAGACGGTGTTCCCCCATAATCTGGTAAAATGCTTGCAACCGTTCTTCGGCATCGGGATGTCCTTTTCGTCCTGTCATAAATGCAATGTCTTTCACCTCATGGCATTCGATCAAATGTCGAATCATTCCACCCATAGACGCCATATTATCTACTAATATGTTGTTTACATTTTCCATTTTCTGCCGGAGACTGACTACCGGGCAATTTGTTTTCTTTCGCAGCGATTCGACCACTTCTTCTATCGCCTCATCAATAGAAAACGTATCTCCAGCTACGATAATACCGGAAAATTCTTCATAATCCGGCAGCGAGAAAATATCTTTTTCTCCCTGTGCATAAAGGGGATTTTGTCCATAATTTCCATAGCATGTAAATATTGCAAGATTGTACCCTAATTTTTCAGCCTGCATTGCCGCACCTGCACATATTTCTCTCTGATATTCGCCATGTGAATTGCAACAAAACAACGCTATTGTTTTTCGATCATTATGAAACATAGTCTTCACCTTCCCTTGTCATTTTTCATCCACTCTTTTGCTTGTTCTAACAGATTCTCTCTATCATTCATCTCCGGTTCTTCCAATACAGCATCCATTAACCGCTGTAACATTTTTCCAAGTCCCGGTCCGGCTTTTATACCAAGCTGAATCAAATCTTTTCCTGTTACTTGAAGTTCTTTGAGACACACCGCCTCCCCCTGTGAACAGATCTGTGCATACTGCTGCTTTGCCGCCTGCAGCCGCTGTATTTTTTCCTCCCGCTGATAATTGCTCTGTGAAAGGATATCCGCCTGCTGTATCAAAAACAGATATGGCATGACTTCTTTTCCTGCCTGATTGACAAGCCGCCGCATCTCGCGTCGTCCTCCCTGGTATCTCCGCTCGTGAAACCGCACGATCTGAGATACCATATGAATCGTATCGTTGTCAAAACGAAGTCTTCGCAAAATCGCTTTTGCCATTTCACTTCCCTTGACATCATGTCCATAAAAATGTGCGATTCCCTTATCATCTATCTTTTTTGTCTCCGGCTTTCCTACATCATGCAGCAATGCCGCATATACTAATATCGTCTTGCATTTTTCATCCGAAAAAGCTTTCTCAAAAGGAGAAAAAATGCCTGTTCTCATCTCTTCTTTTTCCATTTCCCGGTACAACTTCCGGACATGCTGCACTGCCTGCATCGCATGTTCTCCCACCGTAAAACTATGATGGGGATTTTCCTGTGTCGTCTGAATCATCTTACGAAATTCCGGAAAAAAATATTCACATAAACCGGTGTGTTCTGCCAGTTTTAATTTTTCCGGGTCTTCTGACAAAAGTAATTTGGTGATTTCAACCCGGATCCGCTCTTTGCTGACATTTTGTATCGTCGGAGCCAGTTCATAGATGGCATCGAGTGTCTCTTTTTCCACATCAAACCCCAGCTGTCCGGCAAAACGCACACCGCGGAGCATCCTCAGCGCATCCTCAGAAAACCTCTGTCTCGCATCGCCGACACAGCGAATGATCTTTTTTTCCAAATCCGAAACACCGTCAAACAGATCAATGATGCCGCTTTTCGGATTATACGCCATCGCATTGATCGTAAAATCACGGCGCTTTAAATCTTCTTCGAGGTTTGCCGTATATTCTACCTGCTTGGGATGCCTGTGGTCTTCATATTCTCCGTCCACGCGGTACGTCGTCACCTCATACCCGGTTCCATCCACCATGACCGTAACCGTCCCATGGGCGATGCCGGTATCTATTGTTTTTCGAAAAATCTGCTTGATCTCTTTGGGTTTTGCGGATGTCGTGATATCCCAGTCTCCCGGCACACGTCCTAACATACTGTCTCTGACGCACCCTCCGACGGCATATCCCTCTTTTCCGTTTTCTTCCAATTTATCAAGAATCCACTGTACCTGACCTGGTATCTGCATGCCTCTTCTCTCTTTCTCAATCTTCTAATGTCTGGGGACGAACCCAGGTTCCCTTGATGCCTTTATGCTTCCACTGATCCTTTTCTTTGTCGTAGCCGTCAATGGACATAAAGTGATAATCACTGCTTGTCTTTAATGCCTTATAAATGGTCTTGCATCTGACACGGTGGCGGTTGTGCTCCGGATCCCCGGAATCCGCCAGAAAGACGGTCTGGTCTTTTTCATCGTATAAGAAAAGTGTCACATAATGTCCCGGTGTATTTTTCCAGTAAGAGGCATCGTTTGCACTGCTTACCAGCACAAGACTCGCCTGTCCTTCCTTGACTTGTTTTAAAAATTGCTTGTACGTCGATGGTTTATGATGCAGCGAAGTTTCAAATCCGACCGAGTTCAGTGTCGCCTGCATCTGCTCCCAGGAGATGGCTCCGCCTCCCGGATAATACGTCACTTTTTTTGCATACCGGTAAATATCCGTCGGAAGACACTGGTATTCCGTCAAAGAACTGTAAATATTTGCCATGCAGCAGAATCCACAGCCAAAGGCACCAAACGATTTTCCATCGTAAAATGTCTTTCCCCATTTACCGGACCATTCCCGTCGTTCTTTCCAGGATCTTGGCCCCTGAAGATACGTATAGATTCCATCTTCCGGAGATGGTGCAGCCGTCGCCTGTACTGCACTTTCGCTTGCCGGTGCTGCCATCACGGCGGCATCCGACACAGCCCCCTCTCGCACGGTTACCGTCTGCGTACCGCTTGTCTCCACGGCCTGCTCTCCGTTTTGGTCAAAAAACAGTCCGATCACAAGAACCAGTACTGCTACGGCGCTCATTATTATAAAATGTCTTTTATCTCTGGCATCCCGTTTCCACTTCATCGTTATCCTCCATCTCAGACAAATCGATCTACTGCTATCGTATATCGTCCTTTTTTCGTCTCTCTCAGCACACCCCGGTAAATGATCTTTCCATATCCCCGTACACTGACGACATCATCTTCTTTTAATATTCCGCTGTTGTTTTCATACACTCTGCCCCCGACAAAGATCTTTTTTTCACGGAATAGCGGAATTACTTTGCTGCGTGACAGTGAAAACACTTTTGCCACAACGGCATCACAGCGCGGCGATGTCAGAACCAGTTCTTCCCTTTTCAGCACCGGTTTCACCGCCTGCGGAATCTCCGGCATCTCCTCACAGACCACATTGGTGTGACGGATTTTGGTAAGATTATCACAGATAAAATCTTTCATGGAAGACAGGCAGAAAAAATAGCTTTCTTTTTCCATTACCCAGATATCTCCGATCACCTCGCGTTCAATCCCAAGGTGCATGATCGCGCCGAGGACATCCCGGTGATTACATTTTTCTGCAAACTTTGCAGCCATCGGCCGGCAGTGAATACAGGAAATGGGAAACGCTTCCTCATATCCGAATTCTTCCGGATTGCCAAAACGGATCATCTGCCGCTCGGTTCCGTCACAGCCGCCGGACACCGTAATTCCGGCATATCGGAGTTCGGGTTCTATCGTATAAAACTCATCCTGTTCTGCCAAGGAAAGAAAATGAGTAAATGTATATCGTCCCTGTGAAAAACTGACTTCCGCCAAATCTTTCAGGCGTTCTTTTGTCATCCTGAATCCTCCCTTAGTCATTCTTTTCTATTATACCGAGAATTTTTGAAAAAGTCAATGAAGTGTACAAATTCCGTGGCTTTCATATCGCCACGCTTCCGCTTTCACATCTTTGATCTCCGGATGTTCTCCACACACTTTACACGTCGGTATCGCTTTTCCAAATTTTACCTCCCGAAATGTTAGATTCAAGCCATCAAAAACGACCATGCGGCCGGTCAAAAGTCTGCCGATGCCAAGAAGATATTTTATCGTTTCCAATCCCTGCACGCAGCCAATAATCCCCGCCATTACGCCGATCACGCCGGCTTCGCTGCAATTTGGCACACTTCCCTGCTCCGGAATTTCCTCAAAGATGCAGCGGTAGCACGGCCCCTGTCCCGGCACATACGTCATAACCTGTCCATGAAACCGCAGAATCCCGCCGTGGCAGAATGGCTTGCCGGCAAGCACGCACGCATCATTGATCAAAAATTTGGTTTCAAAATTATCCACTCCGTCAACGACAAAATCATATTCTCCGATAAGATCTCCGATATTTTCCGGTGTCAGCCGCATCGCATACGTTTTTACCGTTACGTCCGGATTCAAAAGTTCGATCGTTTCTTTGGCAGAATCCACCTTTTTCTGTCCGAGACGGCTCGTATTATGAATGATCTGCCGCTGAAGATTGGACAATTCCACGACATCCGCATCCACGATTCCGATCGTTCCGACACCAGCCGCCGCAAGATACAGAGCGACAGGCGCACCAAGTCCGCCGGCTCCGACGACAAGCACTTTCGATGCCAGAAGTTTTTCCTGTCCTTGCTGCCCGACTTCATCCAAAAGCACATGACGGGAATACCGTTCCATATTTACCTCTTTTGCATGATCGATCAGCCACCGCAAAAACCCGCCTTCGAGATGGTATGCCTGCCGGCCTTCTTTTCGCAGTTCTTCTACCACTTGCAGACTTTTTTCCCCACGCTGGCAAAATACTACAATGCATTTATCCTTTGGCAATTTTTCCTTTTCTTCTGCAAAACAACGGAGCGGAATACAGACCGCTCCGGGAATCGACCCATGATGGTAGACCACTTCTTCTCTCAGATCTACCAGAACGGTGCTGTTGTTTTCCATTTTTTCCCATTCTTGCCATGTCAATTCTTTTTTATCACTCAACTGCCCTGTCATCGTCATTCTCCTTCATCGTATCGTTCCTGCTTCCAGTATATCAAATTTCTGTACAATGTACAATTGAAAATAGTTGATTTCCTTGGTATAAAATGCTATCATAGTATTACTATTGTTAAAAAGGATGGTGGAACCATGAAACTTTGGGGAGGACGTTTTACAAAAGAGACGAATCAATTGGTACATAATTTCAATGCTTCGCTTTCTTTTGACCAGAAATTTTATAAACAGGATATCCTCGGAAGTATCGCCCATGTGACGATGCTTGAGAAACAGAAAATTCTTACCGCTGACGAAAAAGAGACAATCATCGGTGGATTGAAAAGCATTTTGGAGGATATCGAATCCGGTAAATTGGAATTTACCGCAGAACACGAAGACATTCACAGTTTTGTTGAAGCACATCTGATCGAGCGCGTCGGCGATCCGGGCAAAAAACTTCATACCGGACGCAGCCGTAATGACCAGGTGGCATTGGATATGAAATTGTACACCCGCGATGAAATTGTCGAACTCAATGATCTTTTGAAAGAACTTCTTGTGACGATTCACCGCATTATGAAAGAAAATGTGGATACTTTCATGCCGGGCTTTACACATCTGCAAAAAGCGCAGCCAGTCACTCTGGCACATCATTTTGGCGCATATTTTGAAATGTTCCGCCGCGACCGCAGCCGTCTGCGCGACATCTACGACCGCATGAACTACTGTCCGCTCGGTGCCGGTGCCCTTGCCGGGACAACCTATCCGCTTGACCGTGAATATACCGCTTCCCTGCTTAATTTTGATGGTCCTACATTAAACAGCATGGATTCTGTTTCCGACCGTGATTACCTGATTGAACTTCTCAGTGCACTTTCTACCATTATGATGCATCTGAGCCGTTTTTGCGAAGAGATCATTGTCTGGAATTCCAATGAATACCAGTTTGTAGACATCGATGATTCGTATTCAACCGGAAGCAGTATCATGCCACAGAAGAAGAATCCGGATATCGCAGAATTGATCCGCGGAAAGACCGGACGTGTCTATGGTGCTCTCATCAGCATGCTTACAACGATGAAGGGCATCCCTCTTGCCTACAATAAGGACATGCAGGAAGACAAAGAGTTCACCTTTGATGCAATCGACACCGTGAAAGGATGTATTTCTCTCTTTAACGGCATGATCGATACGATGAAATTTAAGAAGGAAAATATGGAGGCCAGCGCGAAAAATGGCTTTACCAACGCGACAGATGCCGCCGATTATCTCGTCAACCACGGCGTTCCATTCCGCGATGCACACGGTATCATCGGCCAGCTCGTGCTCCTTTGTATCGACAAAAATATATCTCTGGACGAACTTCCTTTGGAAGAATACAAAAAGATCTCGCTGGTATTTGAGGAAGATATTTATGAGGCAATTTCGATGAAAACGTGCGTAGAAAAAAGAAATACGATCGGCGCACCGGGACGCGATGCGATGGAAAAAGTTCTGGCGATCAATGAAAAATATCTGATGGAAAGTTAATTGCTTTTAACCGCAGGCGCACACCGTGCCTGACTGATTTATGCAAAAAACTGCCACACCCTTTCGTGCGGCAGTTTTTCTTATAATCTTAATGTAACTATTCAGGATCAATGTATGAAAATCAATGAATCGTCGTGCTTGCACGTAAGAGACTTTGATTTCCATACATTAGATCCTAATAGGGCTCCCCTCCCCCATATGAGCATTTTTAGCCTTGTCAAAGGCGAGAAAAGAACACGAAGTGTTCAAAATGCGAATGTGTGGGCGGGGAAGCCTGAATAGTTACATTCTAATTAACTCCAAATGTAATAGATGATTCCTGCTGCCAGAAGCGCTACAGCCACCGTAATGATAATCTTCGGTATTGACAATGGCGTCTTTCCGGCTACCTTTCCGGTCTGTCCATTTACCATAAATTGGTAAACTTTGTCTTTGTACTTAAAGTTGGATACCCAGATTGGCAAAAGAAGATATTTGTATGTCACATCATTGAATGACGTATTTAATATCACGCGTCTCGTATGATCGGCATTGTGCTCATTTTCAATCTTCTCTTCGACATTGCGTTTCAATTTTGCCGAAATGGCTTTTTTCGCTTTTTTCCAGGCATCTTTTACACCAAGTGCATAACGTTCTGCCACAAATCCGGCTACGTATTCCGGCTTGTAAGCCTTATTGTTTTCCGTATCAAACGGCTCCAGTTTATGAAGCATGTCGGAATCGTGGCGGTCCGATGCGAGAATCAATTCGTCATCGATAAACTCGCTGTATGTACCGGAGGTCGAATACCAGTCTGTCTCCGTATGGCTGTGTTCATCGTCATCCTGTACTTCCCGATCGATACCATATTGACCGGTATATGTCGAAAATGTATTGGTGTCAAAGGTCCAATACGGAAGATAGATTCCGTTGAAACTTTTTGGTCTCGCACTTTCTTTGGCAAGACGCGGACAAAACCATTTCTTTTTGATCCATTCTTTAAAGAGGCGGGAAGCATCTTTGTCATTTACCTGAAACGGTACAACACCACCCGGTGCGATCGTATCCTGATCGTTTGCTTCCATAACCTGGTTGGATCCGCAGAACGGACAGACGGCCGATGTCTGAAGGGCATCGTAAATGGATTCTGCACCACATGCCTCACAAATTACGGTCTTCTTCTCTACACCCCAGTTTTTATTCGCCGTTTTATCCACTTGATCAAAATCCAGTTCATCTGCCTTTTGGGGCTCCTCGTCAGATACGGCAATCTCTTCTTCATAATCACAAAAACCACATTTCATATGTCCGGTTTTTGGATCAAAGTCCATAATACCGCCACACTGCGGACATTTTTTATCCGTTTCTTCTTTGGTCTCCGCAAAATTGATATTGTCAAAATTTTCTTCTTGCTGGTTCATTCTTTTCCTCCATTCTCATTACTGGATGTCATTTTCATCAAAAATATCCCCGCATTCCGGACAGAATTTCGGTGGATGATATGGATCTTCCGGCTGCCATCCACATTTATCACAACGATACAATGGGGCACCTTCCGGTTTCTTTGCTCCACAGTTCATGCAGAATTTTCCCTGATTCACTGTTCCACATGAGCAAGTCCAGCCCGCTGGTTCTTCCGGTTTTGCTCCTCCACATTCCATACAGAATTTCCCTGTGTTTCCTGTTTTTCCACAAGAGCAGGTCCAGCCTTCTGCTGCCTGCTGCTGAGGCTGTGCCTGTGGCTGTGGTGCCTGCTGAGGCTGTGCCTGTGCGGCTGCCTGCTGCTGAGCTCCCATCGCAAATAACGAATTCGCATCCATTCCACCTGCCTGCGTCGCCATATTCATACCGGCAAATGCCATCATCGGACCTGTCGCCGTATTCGAAGCGGCTGCTTTCATCGCCTCTGCCTGTGCTCCGGCAAGTGTTGCTGCTGCCATATTTGGATTGCGGAGTACAGCGGTTTTCTGCATTTCTTTGATCATTTGCTCATCTTCTTCAGATGCCTTGATCGTATTCACACCAAAGGCAACAATCTGCAGTCCGCGAAGTTTTCCCCACTGCTCAGACAATTCCTGATTCAGTGCATCCGCTACCTCTTTCGTATGTGCCGGAACTGCACTATAACGGATTCCGAGTTCCGAAATTCTTGCAAATGCCGGCTGCAGCGCCGTCATAAGTTCGGTTTTTAACTGCGAATCTATCTCGTCTCTGGTGTATTCATCCGTTACATTTCCGCACACATTGGTATAGAATAAAATTGGGTCAAAAATTTTATAAGAATATTCACCATTGCAGCGTACCGAGATATCTACATCGAGTCCGATATTGTTATCTACCACACGGAATGGAATCGGATTTGCCGTACCATATTTATTTCCCATAATTTCTTTGGTATTAAAGAAATATACCCTCTGGTCTTTCCCGGTATCTCCACCAAACGTAAAACGCTTACCTATCTGTGAAAACGTCTGCTTAATCGTGTCTCCTAAATCTCCACAGAACAAACTTGGCTCGCTTGAAGTATCATACATAAATTCTCCTGCGTCTGCACAAAACTCAACCACTTTCCCTTGATCTACGATGATCATACACTGACCTTCATTGACAGCAATTACCGATCCATTCGAGATAATATTATCGTTTCCTTTATTGGATGTACCGAATTTTCCGCTTTTTCTCATTTGTCCCTTCGTAACAAGCACATCCGCTTCCATCGCATCACAATAAAAATACTCTTTCCATTGATCTGCCATCGTACCACGGATTGCACCTCCAATTGCCTTAATTAATCCCATTCTGTATCCTCCATTTCGTTTTTATAAGGGTTGCCCCCTCTTTTTTGTTGATTTTATTATAACCTTTTTCCCTCCCCCTGTCTACAAAAAAATAGCCCTCCGGAAAATTTCCGAAGGACTATCTTTTTTACGATCTTATCGCAGGTTAGTCTTGACTAACGCATAGACTCTTCCTGTTTCTTGATCATCTGGCGCACCATCTCGCCGCCGATACTTCCTGCTTCTTTGGATGTGAGGTCACCATTGTAACCATCTTTCAAGTTTACGCCAAGTTCAGACGCAACCTCCATCTTGAATTTGTCCATAGCATCTTTCGCCTGTGGTACTTCCATTCTTGCTGTTTTACTCATAACATTTCACCTCCGTGTTTTTTAGTATTTATCGTAAGTGATAACGGAATGTCTTTTGTATGAAAACATTCCGTCATCGAAACATTTTCATGTAAGCCACTCGGTTATCTGATACTATTGTACCCACGAAGGTGGTTTTCATTCTGGTAATTACTGCCAAATTTTAACGCTGCTGCAAATCTCTCTGCAACGGTTCCAAATAATGCAGAAAGGTTCCCGAATACGTCGAGATCTCAAACTCCGGTTCCATCTCATCGATCGTGAAACTTTTTCTGCCGCCCTGCTGCATCCGCTTCCAGAATTCCAATAATTTTTGAAAACGAAGATACATATATTTTTCCCGTTTTTTAAAATAAATAAGCAAAAATGCGATGCCATCCTGACTTTCAAATTGTTCCATAAATTTCATTTGATGCTCATGCACATTGCTGAGCGGGAAACGATCCTCGATGCACTCTTTTGCATCAAAACAGATTGGAATGCCCTGCACGACGCCGATATAGTCAACGGTACTTTTCTGCTCAAAATACGCAAGCGTAATATGCCTCGTCGCCTGATCAATGTTGATCGGTTTGATCGGCGTCGGAATTTTCTGTACCAGCGCCAGATTCTGCATCTGGTATTTTTCATTCGTCACATTTACAAGTTCTTCCAAAAATGATCCTCGCAGACCACGTGAATTCCATGTTGGCATATTCTACCGCCCTTTCTTTTCGAATTAAAAAATGTTTGTGATCTCTTTCTGTAATTCCGCATCAAAACCGGTTTCTGCCTGAATTTCCTTTTCATCCAGTGCCTGATATCCCATCGGTCCATAAAGGAATTTTTGTATTAATATACATTTTTTTCCATTATCGTCCAGCACTTTCCAATATAATTCACTGTCATAGGCTTTCTTCTCTGAATTATAATTTCCATCAGTCAGACAAAACGAATTCTCCCGGCACCGGCTCAATATATCATATAAACATTTTCCAATTTTTTCCTGATACGCAGAGGTTTCCGCTGCGGTATCTTTCACCGGACTTTTTTTGCAGTCCTCGACAAAAAACATTACTGCCTTCTTTTCGGTTTGATCCTCAGACAGATTATCTTTATTTTGCTCCGAAATCCTCTCATTTGTCAAGTATCTTCCCAAATTATCCGAACGGCTCGCATTATAATAAAAGTCGAGATATGCCTGCATTTCTGCCACAGCCTCTCCGTCTCCCTCAATATTTCGTATCACATAACTGCTGCGGTTATAAAAGAGCAGTTTCAAAAGGATCTCTTCCTCTCCGCAAGTGATCGTAACGCTGACATCATATCCGTTTTTTTCATACGCCTCCGGTTCACTGGCATTTTCGGCACCTTCATAACAGACATTGTCCACCTTTACCGAACTCTCTTTTCCGGCAAAAATTTTCTGATGCAATTGTTTGAGCTGCGCAGCCACATCTTCGAAAAGTTCCTTTTGGTTGACATACTGCTGGCTTGTCAGCTGCACATTCATCCCCCCAAGAACTTTCTCTATCTCGCCATCGGCAAATTGTCCTGCCACCTTTTTTGCCTCATGCCCATACATCAGACTGTCATAACTCGGACACGGCAGTTCTGGAAAGATCTGTCCCACGGTCAGCGTGCCAAATACCGCACATACTACAGCCAGCACCAGCACAGCGGCAATTTGTTTCGCCCGATTCTTTTTTAATACCTTTGAAATTTTTTGAAATGGCTGGATATCTTCCATCACTTCCAGATTTTGTAATTCCGTTTCCACCGTGTCTTTCTTCATCCGTTCATATTTTTCCTGACAGCTGCGGCATTCTCTCAAATGCTTTTCAATCTCTTCGGCTGTCTCCGGCTGGCACATGCCGTCTGCATACTCCGGCAGCAAATCTTCTATTATATTGCACTTCATTGTCTCTACCTCCCTGCATTTTCTGAATCTGCTCTTTCTCTCAATTTTTCTTTTGCCCGGTAATAAGTTACTCGTCCCCAGTTTTCTGTTTTTTCAAATATTTCGCCGATCTCGTGGAACGATAACCCGCCCAGCGCCCGAAGCATCACCACTTCCTTATACGGCTCCGGTAAATTATGTATCTGCTTCCGCAGCCACGCTGTCTCCTCTTTTTTGACGATCTGCCCTAAAATCTCTTCGCCGCTCTGCGGCTCATGCCCCTTCTCAAACGGCACATTTTTCTGTTCTGCCCTTTTGCACAGATCCAGCCAGAGATTCCTCGCAATGCGGCACAGCCATGTAGACACTTCGCATTTACCTTCAAACTCCTCTGCATGTTCAATTGCCTTCAAAAAGGTGGACTGCACGATATCATCCGCTGTCACGGAATCTTTACAAAGCTGCAAAACAAAGGCATAGATCATCTTGGCATACTTTCGATATATCTCATCAAAAGCCTCCTCTGTCAGTTTCATAAGTTGTTCTCACCACCTTACTTTCATTGGGATTTATAAATTAGACGATTCAGAAAAGGAAAGATTACAAAAAAAGCGGCTGTCGCTTTAACATATGAAAATTGTTAAGGCGCAGCCCTCTTTACCTTTTTATTCCTCTACATTATGATATACTGCCTGTACATCGTCGTCCTCATCCAGAAGATCCATGATACGGTTAAACATTTTGACATCTTCATCGCTTGTCAGTTCTACGTAATTTTGCGGGATCATCGTCACTTCTGCCTGCGCCATCGGAACGCCTTCTTTTTCCAATGCTTCACGCACCTGGCTGAAATCATCCGGATCGGTAAGAATCTCGTAGCTGTCCTCTTCCTCACTAAAATCCTCTGCGCCGGCGTCTAATGCGAGCATCATAAATTCATCGGCATCGGTTTCGTATTCTTCCTTGTCTACGATGATCTGGCCTTTGGTATCAAACATATAAGATACACAGCCTGTCGTTCCGACGTTTCCGTTTCCTTTGGTAAATGCGTTACGTACATTGGAAGCGGTACGGTTTTTGTTGTCGGTAAGCGCTTCTACGATGATCGCTGTTCCGCTTGGACCATATCCTTCGTATGTAATATTTACATAATTTACCGCATCAATGTTTCCTGCTGCCTTTTTGATACCACGGTCAATCGTATCATTTGGCATGTTATTCGCTTTTGCTTTGGCGATAACATCACGAAGTTTACTGTTGTTATTTGGATCCGGACCGCCTTCTTTGACAGCTACGGCAATCTCGCGGCCGATTACGGTAAAGATTTTTCCTTTCTTCGCATCATTTTTCTCTTTTTTATGCTTAATATTAGCAAATTTTGAATGTCCTGACATGGTTAGCCTCCTTAAACTTTGTTACCTTTGTACTCTATATCATACATCATTTTATCTGAAGAATCAAGTTTTGCAGATTATCAATGACGTTTTGAACCATATTTTCTGTTTTTACTGCGCACATGATCGTGTCATCCCCGGCAATACAGCCGATAATCCCCTCGATCTCCATTGCGTCAAGCGCCGCTGCAACCGCCATCGCCATACCGACTGCCGTTTTTATGACAAGCAGATTGCCCGCCTGATCCATCGAAACAATACCATCCTGAAGAAGCGTCGCATAGCGGTTTGCCGGCTGCCCTGCCGGATGTTTGCTCTCTGCCGCCACCGGAACCGCACCTCGCATCGCATATTTCTGCCGCACCTTCTGACCGGGTACTTTTTGCAGCGATAATTCCCGGATATCACGGGAAACGGTCGCCTGTGTCACGGAATACCCTGCTTCGGTCAGATATCCGGCAAGATCTTCCTGCGTCTCCACTTCATGATTTTGTATAATTTCAATAATTTGTTCCTGTCGCTTCTTTTTCATGCTGCCACTCTTCCTCTCATCACGTGCGGTTCAGTTTGCTTCGCATCTTCTGATAAAAGCCGACTTCTCTGACACATACCATTTCAAACGGAAGTTCTGCTTTCCGGATACGGATCACATCTCCCGTCTCGACCGACGCGCACACTTCTCCATCACAGCGAACCGACGCCTCATCGACATAACTCTCTCTCGTCTTTTCCACTTTTACACAAATCTCAGCCTGCGAAGAGACAACTACACTCCGCTTGTTAAATGAATGCGGACAGATCGGCGTGATGACAACGGCTTCCATCGCCGGAGATAAAATAGGGCCTCCGGCAGACAGATTATAGGCGGTTGACCCTGTCGGTGTCGCGATCAGCACACCGTCCGCGACATAACTATCCATCCATTCGTCGTCTACCGAGACACTTGTCGTTACCATTCTTCCGAAATCCCGTTTTCCAACGACAATTTCATTGACAGCGAAAAAATGTTCTCCCGTACTCTGCAATTCTGCCGACAATGCCATGCGTTTTTCAATAGTATAATTTCCTGACATCACAGCATCCAGCGCCGGATAGATCTTCGGTTTTTCAATCTCCGTCAAAAATCCCAGTGTACCAAGGTTCACACCCAGGATCGGAATTTCTTCGCCAGCGATCTTTTTCGCTGCCGCGATCACCGTGCCATCTCCTCCGAGAACGATCGCCATATCTGCTTTTTCCTGAATGTCAATGGCATCGTGAGACTGAATGACGACGCGGTGTCCCGCTTCCTGCATATAAGCCCGGATCCCTTTTGCCACCCTGCATCCGGAATCTTTTTCTTCATTTACGATAAGATAATACATACTCATCCCGATATATCCTCCGCATGTTTTACGGCATGTTCCTGTGCCGCTTCGATTGTTTCATCCATCGTCTTCTGCCACTCATTCCACTCTTCTTCGGAAAATGTGGCTGCGCCATTTTCCATTTTTTGGATATACAACAAATATTCTATATTTCCTTCCGGCCCCCGGATCGGCGAAAAATCAAGTCCTTTGATAACAAAGCCAAGACTTTTCGCATAGGAAATGACGTGCTCCATCACTTCTTTGTGGACTGCCAGATCCCGCACAACCCCTTTTTTTCCAACTTTTTCTCTGCCTGCCTCAAACTGCGGTTTGATCAGACATACCATCTGCGCCTCATCTTTCATCAGATGCCAGATCGGTTCCAGCACCTTTGTCAGCGAGATAAACGCCACATCGATCGACACAAAATCAACCGGTTCTCCGACATCTTCCGGTGTCACATAACGGATATTCGTTTTTTCCATCGAACGCACCCGCTCATCCTGCCGCAGTTTCCAGGCAAGCTGATTCGTACCCACATCGATCGAATAGACAAATTTTGCGCCATTTTGGAGCATACAGTCCGTAAATCCGCCCGTAGAAGCCCCTACATCCATACAGGTAAGGCCGGTCAGCGTAATGGGAAATACCTGTAGTGCCTTTTCCAGTTTATAACCGCCGCGGCTGACAAATTTTAACTTTTTCCCGCGGATTTCAATATATACATCGACCGGAAACTTTTGTCCGGCTTTATCTTCTCTCTGTTCATTGACAAATACATTGCCTGTCATAATGACCGCTTTTGCCTTTTCGCGGGACTCCACCATCCCCCGATTCACCAAAAGCACGTCGAGACGCTCTTTTTCCATCCTTTATTTCCTTTCCAATGCCTCATTGATCTGTCCGGTCACCCAGTCCGCATCCATTTCATAGCGGGCATACAGTTCTTCCGGCGAACCGTGTTCCACAAAACAATCATTTACCGAACAATTGATAAATTTCTTTGGAATGCAGCCCTCTTCCATAAGACAGGATTCTACCTGTTGTCCAAAACCGCCGATCTTTTCGCTGTCCTCCATCGTCACGACAATGTCATGCCGCAAAGCCATTTCTTTTACCAGCGCACGGTCAAACGGTTTGACGAACCGCATATTGACGACAGTTACTTTTCCGGCAAAATGTCCGGCTGTCTGAAGCGCCTTTTGTACCATATCGCCCACGGCAAAAATGACAATCTCCGGATTTTCTGCCTGCGTCAAAACTTCTGCTTTTCCCCACTCCAATGTCTTGTGGGATATTGTATTTTTATATACTTCCCCCCGCGGATAACGCACTGCCACAGGGCCGTCAAAGTCATAAGCAAAATCAAGGGCTTCGATCAGTTGCTCTTTATCCATCGGCGAGATCACGGTCATATTCGGAATATTGGTAAGATAGGAAATGTCAAATATTCCCTGATGCGTGTCGCCATCTCTTCCGACAATACCACTTCGGTCTACCGCAAAGATAACCGGCAGATTGTTCAGGCAGACATCGTGAATGATCTGGTCGTAAGCACGCTGCAAAAAGGTCGAATAAATCGACACAACCGGGCGCAGTCCGCCAGCCATAAGCCCGGCAGCAAACGTAACGGCGTGTTCTTCTGCAATTCCCACATCAAAAAAACGTTTGGGAAAGGCTTCGGCAAATGCCTTTACTCCGGTTCCATCCGGCATTGCCGCACACACAGATACCAGTTCTTCATGTGCCTCACCATTTTCGAGCATCCAGTTTCCAAACACATCGGTATACGTTTCTGCCACCGTTTCCTGTACTTCTCCGCTTCTCGGATCAAATGGCCCCACGCCATGAAAGATCGATGGATTTTCTTCTGCCGGGCGGTATCCTTTTCCTTTTTTTGTCACTACATGGATCAGAACCGGACGATTTTTCATCCGCGCAGCCGCCTCCAGTGCAGTCAAAATGCTTTCGACATCGTGTCCATCGATTGGACCGACATATACGATTCCCATTTCCTCAAAAAACATCCCCGGCACAAACAGGTGTTTCAACGAATTTTTCGCATTTTTAATCGTTTCCGCCATCGACACACCGACATTCGGTATGCGGTCAAGACGTTCTTCGATGTTTACTTTTAAATCATTGTATTTGCGATTTGTACGCACTTTACCGAGGTATCTCGCCATGCCTCCTACATTTTTGGAGATCGACATTTTGTTATCATTTAAGACCATGATCAGATTCGACTTCATCTGCTCTGCATTGTTGAGTGCCTCAAATGCCATACCTCCGGAAAGTGCCCCATCTCCGATGACCGCTACTACTTTTTCATCGCTGCCGCGCAGATCACGGGCTTTGGCAAGTCCCAGTGCGACTGACAGCGAGGTGGAACTATGACCGGTATTAAACGTATCCGCCGGATTTTCATGGACTTTCGGAAATCCACTCAATCCATCCAGCCGGCGCAGACTTCGAAAATCTTTCAGTCTTCCCGTCAGTATTTTATGAACATATGCCTGATGTCCTACATCCCATACCAGCTTATCTTTTGGAAAATCAAGAAAGAGATGCAGTGCCATTGTAAGTTCCACTGCTCCAAGATTTGAAGCAAGGTGTCCTCCGGTACGGCTTACATTTTTCACCAGTTGAAATCGGATCTCTTTTGCAAGTCTCCGGTATTCCTGCGGTGGAATCTTCTTTATATCATTTTCTTTTTTTATTTCATCGAGTAAACGGCTCATTCTCTCACTCTTTTCTCTCTTATTTGTCTCGGTTTATCATCCAGGTCATAAGTCCGGTAAGAAATTCTTTTTCTCCGTCAAATGCCTGAAGCAGTTCGATGGATTCTTCGGTATACTGTTTTACCTTTTCTTTCGCATTGTCCAGTCCGTGGATCGATACGTACGTTGTCTTTTCATTGCGTTCGTCCGAACCAACCGGTTTCCCAAGTGTCTGCTCATCGCCGATCACATCCAGGATATCATCCTGAATCTGAAATGCCACGCCAAGTCTGCGCGCACTCTTTTCCAATATCTGAACCTCTTCTGCCGTACCGCCCGCGAGGATTCCCCCGATCATAAAACAGCTTTCTAAAAGGGCTGACGTTTTATTCACATATACATACAATAACATGTCTTCATCGACAAAATTTCCATCTTTTTCCACATCCACGACCTGGCCTCCGACCATGCCATAGATACCGGCCTTCCGGGTAAGGACACGCAGGGCTTCTGCCGTCTGTGCCGGATTTTCTGCTGAAACTGCCTCAAATGCCTGAACTGCTGTCTCATAAGCATAATTCAACAACGCGTCCCCTGCAAGAATCCCCATAGCTTCGCCGTATTTCTTATGTGTGGTCCATTTTCCACGGCGGTATTCATCGTTGTCCATCGCCGGCAGATCGTCGTGTACAAGAGAATACGTATGAATCATCTCAATCGCTGCCATAAAAGGATGGATCAAAGAATCCTCCGTCCCTCCGCACATATGGTAGACTTCCCGCATCAAAACCGGGCGGATTCTTTTTCCTCCGGCTTCCACACTGTATTCCATCGCTTCCAAAACCGTTTTCGGATATCCGGTCACTTCCGGAAGATAGGAAACCACAACATCTTCCGCTTCTTTTGCTCTTTCTTTCAGGATCTGCTCGATATTCATTCTTCTTCCTCCGCTTCCTGCTCCATCAGAATTTTAACTTTCTTTTCCACCTGATCGATGGCTTTATTTCCTTCAACAACCAGTTTCATTCCCTTCGAAAACGTTGCATACGCCTCTTCCAGAGAAAGTTTTTCATGTTCCATCGTCACAACGGTTTCTTCTAATTTTTCCATAATTTCTTCTAATTCCATTTATTCTTCCCCTTTCAAAGCCGGATTTTTCTCTTTTGCGGTCACTCTGGCTTCCAGTCTGCCATCTGCCACAAAAATACGGATCACATCGTCTTTTTGCACCCGGTCAATACTGTCAAGCATCGCACCATCTTCGTTTTCCACATAAGCAAATCCACTCTCCAGCCGTTTCAATGGCGACAGCCCGTCTAGTCTTCCGGAAAGTACTTGCAGCTCCTGCCGTTTCTGCTGGAGCATCCGGGTCATCTGCATCGTGATCCGGTCGCTCAGATCCGCGATATACTGTCGGTTTTGTGCGATCTGATTGGACGGATGATACAATTTTGTCTGCCGCTCCAAAAGTTTCATGCGGTCCCTTGCCATGCCGATGCGGTCCCTCATCCCTCGGATGAGATAACTACGGTAATCTGCGATCTGATCCAGCAAATGTTCTACATCATAGACCGCAAGTTCTGCTGCCGCCGAAGGTGTCGGCGCACGCAGGTCTGCTACATAATCCGCGATCGTCGTATCGGTCTCATGTCCAACCGCCGATATGACCGGAGTATGGCATTGATAAATCGCCTCTGCCGTCACTTCTTCATTAAATGCCCACAGATCTTCAATGGAACCTCCGCCTCGTCCGACGATGATCACATCCAGATTCATGGCATCCAGTATACGGATTCCGGCTGCAATCGTATCGCAGGCGCCCTCTCCCTGCACCTTTGCCGGGTACAGGATCAACTGCACATACGGATTTCTCCGCGATGCAATATTGATAATATCATGAATGGCTGCCCCGGTCTTTGCCGTGACAACGCCAACCTTTTTTACATATTTTGGAATTTGTTTTTTGTGTTCCTCTGCAAAATATCCCTTTTGGTCCAGTTTTTTCTTTAACTGCTCATACTTTTCCGCCAGCAGTCCTTCCCCCGCATGCTGAATGGTCTTCGCATACAGCTGGTATCTGCCATCACGTTCATACACGCTGATGGTGCCGCCGATCAGAACTTCCTGTCCGTTTTCCAGACGAAACGAAAGCCGCCTGCGGTCCCCTGCAAACATCACGCAGGAAATCGCGGAAGCTGCATCTTTCAGCGTAAAATAAATATGCCCGCTGCTATGATACTTGCAGTTCGATATTTCTCCTTTTACAAATACAACCGCAAGTGCCTCCTCTCGCTGAAACATCATTTTGATGTACTGATTGACGGCAGATACGGTGTAAACCTGACCTCTATTCATTTACTATTTTCCCCAAAATTCCATTTACAAACGCAGCTCCGCCGTCTTCGCCATATGTTTTTGCCAATTCAACGGCTTCGTTGACAGCGACTCCGACCGGAATCTCCTCATCAAATTTTGCTTCATAAATCGCCAGACGCAGGATCGCCAGTTCTTCTTTTCCGATCCGGTCGATCTTCCAACCATTGGAATGTTCCGAGATCAATTCATCAATCTCCGGAAGCTTGTCCATGATCTTTGCCACATGCTCCTCGATATATGCCTGATCTTTTTCTTTCCATTCTTCGGTTTCCATATAGGTTTCTTTTTGTTCATCAAACGGTTCCTTTCCATAAAATTCTCTTTGAAATAACAAGATAAAAACCTGTTCTCTGATTTCTCTTCTAGTCATATGCGTCCTCATTTCTTTTTATTTGTCTTTATGACACAACAAGAGTGCAACAAAGCGCCTTTTTTTCAAGCCGCTTCGCTGCATACTCTATCTGTGCATATTCTTTTATGCCTGTTCTTCCGCTGCAATTCCTGCGATACGGACATTGACTTTTTCCACTTCCAGTCCGGTCATGTTTTCAATGGCCTGTGATACTTTCTTCTGCACCTTCTCTGACACTTCCGGAATGCTGTATCCATATTTCAAAGTGACGGAAATTTCAACTGCTGCCTTATCTCCGGCAATTGCCACGCGGACCCCTTTGGAATAATTTTTCATCCCCAGTTTTCCTGCAATGTCATTGATGCTGCCACCAGCCATAGACTGCACGCCGTCTACCTCTGCTGCGGAAATCCCTGCGATAGCGGAAACCACATCACTTGCGATCTGCACTTCCCCGATGCTGTTTTTTGATCCAAATACTTCTTTTGCCATATCTGTCACCTCATCTATCTTTCCTTAAAAAGCATTATATAGTACTAGTTTACCACATTTACTGTTTTTTGCCAACAGGAGAAATAACAATTTTATCAGAAGTACATTCCGCCTTTCTTTTTACGACATCTTCGATCTGGGCAATCTGCTGTTCTGTAAGTTCTTCCGCATTGACGATCACATCGACACTGTCGTTGACGATCGTTACGACCGTCTCATCAAATCCTTTGGCAGCAAGCAGGTTTTCCGTCGCTGTCTCTTTTTCGTTGACAGCCGTCATGGCAACGATCTCATTCATTGCCTTTTCTTTTTGTGCATCGGAAGCCGTCTTGCTGTTTACCAGTTCCAGAAGTGTCTCTTTGTTTTTAGCTCTTGTCTGCTCACGGGAAAGTTTGGCGGATTCAAAATAATCTGCTTTTACCGTGTTATTGACAAGCACTGCCTCTCCCGCATTTTCTTTGGATGCAACGTTTTCCGAATCCACTTGTTGTGCCGTCTGCGCTGCGGTGTCTTCCTCACTGATATCTGCCACTTCGCTGTCATCTACGTTTTCCGCTGCAACATTTTCCTCCGTATTTTCTGCGCTCTCCTGTCCGGATTCAGTTTGTGCCGTCGTTCCGTCCCCGGTGAGATTAAGTGCCAGTTCTTCTTCCCCGGTAAGGCTCAGATAGCCGGCAAGAGCAACCATGACAACGAGCGCCGTTATGATAATCTGATTTTTTCGCAAAAGTTTTTTCACTTATTTTGCCTCCTTACTTTTCATTACTTTAATTTTATGACTTTCCACCGGAAATAATGCCGAAATTGCACCGATTATTTGCCGCTGCATTGCCGGACTGTCACCACCGCTGCAAACCACCACGATACCTTCGATCCGGGGTTCGATCTCCTGCACCACATACGGCGAAGATTCTTTGGATTCTCCATCCAAAAGCACCGTCTCTTCTTCGGTCTTCGTATCGTCCCGGGTACTGTCTTTCAATGTTACTTTTTCTTTCGACGCCTGCAGGGTGAGCATGACATCCGCCTTTCCGACACCATCTACCTGTTCTAATATATCTTTTACTTGTTTTTCCATTTTCTCCCTGTACTGCTGCATATCATCCGTTGTGCTTTGATCGTTTACGGTTTCCTTTTGTTTATCCACCTGCCCGGACTGCTGTTCTCTCTCCTGCACGGAGATAAGCAGCAGAAGGATTCCCACTGCAATTAAAAGTAAAATTTTTCCTTTTCCTGCCTTTTTTATCATCTGCCGGATATTGTCACTCCACGTCTCTTTCATATTGATCTTCCTCCCCTTCCTGCGTGATGAGTTTCTCCCTCTTTTCCCCGATGCGCTCTATCTCTTCCTGCATCTCCCGCGTATTCCGCTCTCTCTCGTACTTAAAAAAACACTCTTCCACAATATCTTCTTTTTTTAACTGCTGAAATAACGGTGCCGCCACTACAAGAAGAATTAGCAGCCCTTCCATAAATTGGAAATATCGTCGGTATGCCGTACCGGAAAAAATATGAAGGAGCAGGGAAAATACAAGCATCACTCCGGTAATCTGTTTTACAATATCAAATATCTGTTCCATCGCTTCCTCCTTTAATTGGTCGCGGCAATAATGATCGTAAGGGTCAGTAAAAAAAGCACCGCCACCATAAATACAAGTTGAAATAATAATTTTCCACTGTCTGCACTTCCCTGAAATACAGCCACCATCCTCCGGTCTGCCACCGGCTGGGAAAAAGCTGCGACCACACGGTAGGTAAAGGTAAATAATCCCAGTTTCAAAAGCGGAAGCAGACAGATCAATGCAATGGCAATGATCCCGCCAACTCCGATTGCACTTTTGATGAGGATTCCGCTTCCGACGATCGTATCGGTGACTCCCCCAAAAACATTACCTACTCCGGGAAGACTCTCTGCTGCCCGAAAGACCGCACTTCGTTTTACCTGATCCAGCGCCGGCATCAAAAGCCCCTTGATTCCCTGATGGCCAAGCATGATGCCCAATATGATCTTGGTACCGACCCGCACGATACTTTCCAGAAGCATCGCCAGTTTATCAAATTTTCCACCGGAAAGGGGATTCAATACCCGAAGCAGAAAATAAATCTGTATCATCGGCAGAAACAGATAATACAATACCGTCTCTGCCACACCGATCGTAGCCAGTGTCGCCTGATAAAACGCAAACGATGTCGCACTGCCGCTGCTCCACGTCAAAGCAAGGGAAAATGCCGGTACGAGGACTTTCATAAAAGAAAGGACTTGAAAAAGCACTTCTTTTGCCACGGAAAAGACGCCATAAAAAGCCGAAACCAGTATCGTAACAACGAGAAAATAAAGCATGTGAAATCCATTTTCTCCCAATTGTTTCTCGTACAGACTTCCCGTCAGATTTAAAAATATCCCGGATAAGACCGCGTAGAGAAGAAGCCGGAATACGAGCGTCTTGTGCTCGTCCCATTGGCTGATGGCTCCTTCACTTATGTATTGTGTAATTGTATCCCAGGATAATTCACTGTCCCCGCGGCATACATTTTCTACGTAATCACGGATGGAAAAAGGGATCCCGGTATCGCTCCCTTCTTTTAACCGGTCGTCTATTTCATCCAGCGGGATACTCTCTTTAATTTCCTTTGAAATAGAACTTGTCTGATCTGCACTTTCCGCGTAAACACTTACTTTACTGCCACTTAATAGAATTCCAATAACCACAAACAGGATCCATCTCTTTTTCATGGCATCATCTCTCCTATCGTCTCCAGCAGGGTCTGAAGTACCGGAAGGCTTACCACCACCATGCTCATTTTTCCAAAAAAATCCACCTGGCAGGCAATGGCATGCTGACCGGCATCTTTGCACAGTGTCGCCGTAAATTCAGATATGTATGCGATACCGATCATTTTCAGCACAACACCAATGTATTCCTCTTTGATACCGGTATATTCGGTTATCGTCCTGAACATGTCCACCATATATTCAAATTTCCGTATCGCATAAAAAAATACGATAATCCCAGTGACAAGGGCAATCCAGATACCGATCTCCCGGTGCATATTTCCCACCATTACCGCGAGCATCATACCCGCGATGGCAAACAAAGCAATCTGAATCATAAGTCAAACAACCTTTCTATCGTTTCAAACAGATCAACGATGTAGGGAACCACCCAGTACAACACGATCAAAAGTCCGGCAAGGCTTGTCAAAAATGCCTGTTCTTCTCTTCCCGACTGCCTTAGGATCTGATTGCATATCGTAACCAGTATTCCCACAAGCGCGATCTTAAATATAATTCCTATCTCCACTGTAAAACCTTCCTTATACAAGCAATATTGTAAGCATCACTCCCACCATAATACCGCATACATAGTATAGTTTCATCCGATTTTGCTTTTCTTTATTTCTCTTTCGTATCATCTCTTCGAGCTGTTTTAGCGCAAATGTCAAGCCCTCTTCTTTGGACTGTCTGTCATTGTCCGCAAGCTGCCTTCCGGTCTCAAGAAGCAGGCTCCTCGCCTCCGGTTCAAGCGCCGACGGCGGTATCTTTTTCTTTACCTGTCCACACCAAAGGCTGGCAAAGTCACCCTGTTCTCTCTGCTCCATTTCTTCTGCCAGAGATAGAAAAAAGCAGCTCATCACTCCACGCGCGCGATTTCCAATTGTTTCCAGCAGGTCCGGCATTGCTGAATGCAGATAGCGTAATTCTCCCTGCATCTGCATCAATGCTTTTTTTAACTCGATCAGATTACGCAGCCGTTCCATATACTGCCCGGCATAGTAAATTCCCATCGCAGCGGTCCCCAAAAACAATACCACACTTCCAACAATCTTATATATCATAACATTCCACTCCCCCTGTCCCCCGCACACTTGCGATCTGTCCGGGAGCTGCCCCCTGCTGCAGTAAGATATAGCACTCAAAATACTGCTTTTCAAACAAATCCTTCATGTCCGGTCGGCGTTTCCACTCTTCCCATCTTTCTCCATGCGCTGTTGCGATCACGCTGCAGCCACATTTCAGCACTTCCTGCAGGGCAAGGATGTCCTGCTTTCCTCCGATTTCATCAACCACCAGTACTTCCGGCGACAAACTTCTCACCGCCATCATCATTCCAACGGCTTTCGGACAGCGGTCCAGTACATCGGTCCGCGGTCCCACATCTTTTTGCGGTTCCCCCCGGTAACACCCGGCGATCTCACTCCGTTCGTCCACGATCACGACATTTTTCTTCGCATATTCTCCCGATATTTTTCTCGCCAAATCACGCAATATCGTAGTTTTTCCGCACCTTGGCGGTGCTATTATCAATGTATTTTTAATCCTATTGTCCTGCCACAAATACGGCAGTATCTTGTCCGCACATCCAAGTTTCTCGTGAGAAATACGAATGTTAGCAAAAGAAATATTTTGTATGTATTTTACTTTTCCCTCTTCGACGACAACTTGTCCGGCAACCCCCACGCGGTGTCCTCCCGGTATCGTCAGATATCCCTTGGCAATCTCATCTTCAAATGCATACAGGGAATACCCACTCATATAATCCATCATTTCTTTCATATCCATCCGCGTCACCTGCGTATGCTCAATGCGGTGCTTTTTCCCATCGTACCACTCAACCGCCTGTCCGATACGGAACCGGATCTCCTGCAGCTCCTGCCACCTTCCCTGCAGACACTTTTCTATAACAGAACGGTATTTATGCGGTATGACTTCAATGATATCTTGTCCCGGCATATTGATCTCTCCTTCACTGTTTTACTTGAATATATGCGATTATTTTTGGATTATGCTTGAAAGAATAAAAAAAATATGGTACTGTTTTATAGAGACAATGATTACTATTTTTTTAGAAAGGATAACATATATTATGGATTACGGATTAATTGGAGAAAAACTCGGACACAGCTTATCAAAACCGATTCACGAAAGTCTTGCTGACTACACTTATGACATTCACCCTCTAACTCGTGAGGAATTCAAGGTATTTATGGAGGAAAAACCATTTCGTGCGATCAATGTCACGATCCCTTACAAAAAGGATGTGATTCCTTATCTGGATTCAATGGATGACAACGCCAAAGCCATCGGCGCGGTCAATACAATCGTAAATAACGACGGAAAACTCCGCGGTTACAATACTGACTTTTCCGGTTTTGAGTACATGGTACTCCGTCACGGCATCACCTTGACGGACAAAAAAGTAATTGTTCTTGGAAACGGCGGTGCCGCTCAGGCAATCAAAGCCGTTGTCCGCAAGCACAATGCAAAAAGTATGATCGTCGTAGATGTCATCGATGATGGAGAGGCAATTTCCTACAATGAATGTTTCGCCCACCACACCGACGCCGAAGTTATCATCAACACCAGTCCGGTTGGCATGTTCCCGAAAGTGGACGCTTCTCCGATTGACCTTACGAAGTTCCCAAAATGCGAAGCTGTGCTGGACGTTGTCTACAATCCGCTCACCACTAAATTTGTCGCTCAGGCAAAAGAACTTGGCATGATCGGCGTCAACGGTCTGGAAATGCTCGTCGCTCAGGCAAAATATGCAGTTGAGATCTTCTTAGGAACGGAAATTGATGACGCCCGGATCCAGGAGATTTATGAAGATGTAAAAGGGTTGATATAGGAAATTTTTGGAAATTAAAAAATGAGAAGCCCAGCCTATGCGGAGCATAGGCTGGGGGATTTTATAAAGTTTAGAAAACTGCTAGGGGATACATAATTCTGTGAAGAACACTCTAATAATTACAATTAGACTTAATACCCGAACCACTCTTTTCGATATTCTTTTGCTTCATTGATATAATCATCATCTGTTCCATTATAAATCAATTCTTGCAAGTATCTTTCTGCTTTTTCATTATTATTTTCGTCAAATGCAAACAGACCAAAGCCTTTGTATGCCGCTTCCGCCAAAAAAATATATGCACGTTCATACTTCCAAGATTTTGCTGCTATTTCAAAACATAAGCACGCCTTTGCATCATCTACTTCTACTCCCCCATTACCAAACCAATGTAACAATCCATGGTAATAATTAGCTTGCTCATTAAATATCAGAGAGGTATCTTCAAAAATCTGGTGTGCTTTATTATAATTTTGTGGATATCCGCTTGTTCCGTCATAATAATTCGCGCCAATCTCTGCAAGTGCTTCTTCACTCTCTAAAGAAGCTGCATGTTCCAAATATTTTTTATATTTACTATAATCTACTTCATATCCAATATCCTCTATACCCATATCATATACCTGTGCCATAAAATAATTTGCCTCAGGATTATCCATTGAAGCAGCTTTGCTTAATAACTCAAAAACCTTCTTTGCTTCATCCTCATTATCAACCTCAAAACTGCAATCTATAATATAACCCGCTATATCTCCACCACTTAACACTCTTGCAAATTCATACAGATAATATGAATCTTCTCCTTTATCTGCTATTATTTCTTCCATTATCTGTATACATCTATTGTCTTCTCCTTTAATACTACTTATCTCTGCCATCTTTATCCTCGCTGACAAATCCCCTTGCAATGCTGCTTTTTCAAAATATTCTAAAGCAAGTTGCTCATCTCTGTCTATAAAATCAATAAAGGAATACGGTTGTTGTTCATTTTGTTCTTCATTTACATAAGAATACGTATACTCACCAAAATCCGGTTTATCTTCATAGTATGATATTCCCAAATAATATAACGCCACAGAATCACCCCTATTAGCAAAATCATTTAACTCATCCCAAAACCCCTTAAATTTCTCGAAATCAAAAAGAGTATATCCTGGTTCTCGTAATCTCCAATAATCCTCAAACACTTTATCTCCACCATCTTCGGCTATATCAATAACATTTGAGTCATCTGGATATATTCTATTACTTGCTATTGAAATTTTAGAGTCTTCAACTATAATCGCAGTCTCTGAATTCACTGAAACACTACATTTACTCTGCATAAAATCATCATAAACCTCTGCGATATTCAAAGTTATATCCTCCTGCAGCTGATTATTTGAAATGATACTTTGTACAATACTATTCTTGTTCTTCATCCTTTTAGCCATATCCGGCAAAAAATGATAATTTTCTATCGTATCTAAAACAAGTTTAGCAACGAAATTCTGTGGAATGCAATTAAGTTCCATATAGATCAATCCCACTTTATCAACTGGCATATTAATAACGCTTAACAAAAAATCTGTAATATCAATATTTAATTGATTAAGAATTCCTTGATTTTGCAAGCTTCTTTTTAATATAGCAAGTTTTCTGTCATCTTCCAAAATACGTCGATCCATTTGAGACATTACAATACAAATAGAAACCAGTGGCTCATACGATGAGTATACGCCTTGTTCTATTTCTGTATTAAGCATATGGAAATTGTCTATACTCTCTATCTTTTCATTCAGTTTTATAACAAAAGCCCCCAGCATTTCCTTCAATTGAAGATGCTCCGCATACAGTTCATTAATTTGTGTTCCTAAACTCATCATAATTTCTTCATTAATACACTCTCTATTATAAAGTTCAGCCATGGCCTCGGCCATATATGCATTCAATTTATCATGATTACGCTGAATTTCTTCTTTAGTCATTTTATTCTTTCCAGTAATAGTCTGTGCCATTCTCTGGTACCACGTTTGTGACTCCATTATAGCAACTTTTTGATCCGTATTCTCCATCAACGCTGTCATCCCAGACAATATTATAGATATTTTATCTGATGACTGTTGAGCCAAATAATTCATGTCCTCTTTTGAAACTATCATTTCCATTTTCTAGTACCCTCCTAAATTGAATCATAAATATTTTTAAGTTTTGTATTTATTTCCATACTTTTTTGTTTCATTTTACTATACTGTGTTTGTTGTTTCTGCATTGAATTAATATACCCCACATAATTAACAGCTGCTTTTTCTACTGCATTCACAAAATCATCATAAACATCTTCCAAGGCTTGATAATACTTTAGCTTTCCTAAATATTGAGCATATTTTCCTCTACCAAAGCACGGTGCTACCACTTTATTCAAAGTAGCATTAATAACAAACGCAATAGGAATTCCAATAACAGTAGATGCTCCTGCAGCGGTTATTGCAGCATTAACTGGTATCATTACACCTGCGGACAATCCAGCTGTAATCCCAGCATCTCCCCCTGCTTTCAAAATCTCTGTTAAATACTCTTCATCAGACAAATTTCCTTTTTTCCATAATTTATATGAAGATACTGATTCTATTCCCATTCCCACAACGCACCCTATGGCACCTGCTTTAGCCATAGTTCCGCCAACATTCTTTACAGAATAGATAGGATTAGCAGAACCATTTTCAATTTGTTCCATTCGCTTATTCGTATTCTGTAAAATTTCTTCTCGATTTTCAAATTTCTCTACAGAATACCCATTATTTTCAACAACATCAACTTTCTCAGCGTTAGTAATAACCTTTATTGATGGATCTGTATTATGTAAATCTGGATTTTTTTTACTTGTATATGCTTTCATTTGATATTGATTCACATTTCCTGTAATTGCATCTAATTCTTCAACGTCAAATCCAGGTTGATTACAAACATCTCCTGCGTTATATCTTTTAAACACCTTATTTATGCTACCTCGTTGTTTCTGCATCCAATCCCATTCATACCCTTTTCCTTGGAGTTGTTTAAACATCCAATCAGCTTTCCCTTGACTTTGTGAAATATAATCCCGCATTGCCCGATTGGATAAAAACATATGTCCATTAGCACCACTATAATTTCGATTCATCCAATTCCAAAATTCGACATTAGATACAACATCCGAACTTTGTACATACGAAATTGCCGTCTCATTTAACATTTTAATTTTTCGATCAGCAAGCAATTTGCCTGTATCTTCAAACATCTCCTTTATAACGTCGTCATTCACACACATAACAAAACACCTCCTACATTAAACTTAATTATATAACAAGTATCTTGCATATTTCTATGTATTTTCTCCTTGAAAAAGTTCTTGTTTTTATCCTTTTCACATTGAAAAAGGAACCAATGCCGATTTCATCCATGATTCCTTTTCGTCACTATTCGCAATCCACTCTATGTTCGTGGAAAACGTTTTTTCAATTTATAGAGTCCTGAAAAATTAACACCTCGTAAAACAGTTCCCTTTTGCTTCACTACAACCCTATCCTTATAAACTTTGAAAATAAGCTTGTAGCCACCATTTTGTATCTCACCGCATTCTTCCATATAGGTATTTTTTCCGATTTTCCAAAATTCAGCATGTTGATAGACATATCCACGCTTTCTTGGAACAAAATAATAATTTCCAACCATGCCGCTGTCATCTGGCATATCGTACTCTCGCAGTTCAAGATAATATTTCGCTTTGTTAGATTTTTGCTTATACACTCCTGCATAGTGTATACTCTTCGCGGATACCTCTCCTACGTCCATAATTATCACAATACATAATGAGAATAAAAGCGCTGCACCTGCTGTTCTAATTTTTTTCAACATTTTTGTTTCCTCCTTTTTTGCTTTTTGTGCTTATAATCCTTTACAAACACGTCATCTTTCTTAATTCTACAACATTCTATTTTACTTTTCCTGGTTCATTTTTCTTGAAATTTGTACTAATTATTTCACGTATTTGAAAACATTTTTCAATGCTAATACTACTTTTCCCTCTAAATACATCAAAAAAGGACACAAAAACTGCTTGTTGAATAGCAACAAACAAATTTTCGCATCCATATCGTCTACAAATTCTATTTCCTTATTGTGGTTATCATTCTACCAGTTCTTTCACTTCTTCCAATGGAATGTTCAATTCCTTCGCAATTGTTTCGGGGGGCTCTCCACTTATAAAAGCTTTGAAAACCTGTTTAGCAATTTTTTTACCATTTCGCATTCCCTCACGCTGTCCTTGCCGTCGCCCCTCCTGTAGTCCTTCTTCTCGTCCTTCTTCTCGTCCTTCCTCTCGTCCTTCCTCTCTTTCTTCTTTTCGAAGCACCCTCTCGTGCAGTTCCGCATCAAATTCATATAGGCACATATGATACACCTCCGCTTTATTTTTCATCAAAAAATCTTTCAAGATTCCATCTCGGATACATTCGTCTATCGTTGTCCGTATTGCATCCTCCAATGGCATTTCTTTTCTATGGTCACGTACTCTTTCCGTAAACTCTGCGTATTCCTGCAGGGTTTGGCAGGTTTCTTTCAGTTCTTCATTTTTTCCTTTGTTTATGTTTAGCTGGAGCACGACAAGTTCCATGTTTGTCTCGCCGGTATTCGCGGCAAAAGCATTCGACAACCGGATTTCTTTTCGCTCCGGCTGTTCTTCCTCCCCGTTGTAAAATACGACAAACTTTGGTGTCGGGATTTTGATCTGCTTGCGGGAATAAATATCCAGGCCTTCTTCATAAACATATTTTTGCAGTAGATCCGACACGTAAAATAGGTTGCGAAGCGGCATGTTGGGATTGACCGTTGACTGGTGTTCATACAACTGCATCATCATGTCGATCATACACGATACATCATTTTTCATGCCAAGATACAACACACCTTCCAGTGTCGTGATGCTCAGATCATCCGGATCATCATAACAGGTTTGATTGACTGCATTAAATAAAGACAGCAGTCTTCTTTTGTCCTTGTACAGCATACGAAACAACGTGTCCCGGTAATTTCGTATCACGACTGGTTTTGTTCTGATTTTTCTTTTCATTCAAAATCTCCCTTCTGTGTACGGCAGGAGTTTTGTAATGAAATAATTTTCACATTCCCTAATGCATCCCCTAATCTGTTTCACTCCTGCTTTGCAATTGTTTTTCTGGAATTAAAGCAAGAATGATATACCGGCTTATTCGACTCATTTACTTATTATATACTAGACTAAAAATCACTTGCTTTTCGATAGTGTAACACAGTACACCTCAAAATGCAAGTGATTTTCCGTTCTTTTCTTCTTTGAAGAAACTTATCCCGTAAGTGGGATCGCACAACAAGTTCTTTTACTTGGCTGCTCCATACTGAGCATAATACGCATCAATTTTTTCCTTCATGGCATCGTCGATCACAACTTTACCCTGGCACGGCTTATTATACAGATGTTCAATGACTTCGTCCATGGTTACAATGGCATTTGCCTGCATTCCGTAAAGTTCTTTGATCTCATCCAATGCACATTTGTCGCCCTTGCCTTTTTCCATTCGGTTCAAAGAAACCATAAGCCCAATGATTTCGACATCGCCCTGTGCTTTCACGATAGGAAATGTCTCTTCGATGGATTTTCCGGATGTGGTAACATCTTCGATAATGACTACTTTGTCGCCATCTTTGATCTTACTGCCAAGTAAGATTCCGGTATCGCCGTGGTCTTTTACCTCTTTACGGTTGGAGCAGTAGCGGATCTCTTTTCCGTACAATTCTGAAAATGCGATCGTCGTTGCTACGCTGAGTGGAATTCCCTTGTAGGCCGGTCCAAACAATACGTCGAAGTCATCTCCGTAATTGTCATGGATTGCTTTGGCATAATATTCACCGAGACGCTTTAACTGGGATCCCGTGACATACGCTCCGGCATTCATAAAGAATGGGGATTTTCTTCCACTTTTCAATGTGAAATCGCCAAATTTCAATACATCGCTTTCCACCATAAATTCGATAAATTCCTGTTTATACTGTTCCATCTTCTTTTGAACCTCCTGCTTGCAAGGCTTTTTGCCTTTTATTATACCCTAATACTATCACACAATGCGGTAAAAAACAATTTCTTTCTGGAAATTATTTCTTTTTAAAATGTGCAAACACAGCCTGCAATACAATGAAGAAGCATAGCAATGCGGAAAGAACGATTCGTACCCACCAGCTGGATAATGTACCCTGGGTTGTGATCAAACTGGAAATAGTTCCTTTGATCAATACACCAAAGATGGTTCCGAATGGCGTTCCAACGCCACCACTTAAAAGAGTTCCTCCAATAACAGAAGCAGAAATGGCATCCATTTCAAGACCTTTCGCCTGCTCTACAAATCCGGAACAACTGTTCAAACAGAAAAGAAATCCACCACATCCGGCAAGCACACCATTTAAGATGTAAGCCTTAAATTTGGTCTTTCTAACATTCAGTCCCATCATCATTGCACTTTGCGCATTTCCACCAACAGCGTATACATCTCTACCAAATTTTGTAAACTTCATGACAATTGCGATAATTACAACAATGATGAGTGCCACGACCACTGTCGGATAAATGTACGCCGGATGAAATACTCCTCTTCGGCTGTATGATCCAATTGGCAGATAAATTTTATAATTTGCCCAAGCAAGAAATGTCTCATTTTTAATCGAAATCATTTCTGTACTGATCATCGAAGTAAGTCCACGTCCAAAAAACAGACCTGCCAGACTGACTATAAACGGCTGAATCTCAAGATAGGAAATCAAATATCCTTGAACAATACCATACAAAAGCCCGATAACAAGTGCCAGGGCAATCGCTGTATATGCATTCATTCCATGATTTTCCATCTGATTGGCTGCTGCCATACATACCAATGCCGTTACCGATCCGACAGAGATATCAATACCACCTGTGATCATAACTATCGTCTGACCTATTGCAATAACCAAAAGTCCTGCATTGTCGATAAAAAGATTGAGAAACATCTGTGGTTTTGCAAATCCTTTATCTTCAAACATAATCATTCCTGCACCATACATTACCACAAAAAGAACAACCGTAATGATAAGAAGGAAGGTGTTTCCATTAATTCGTTTCTTCGTACTTGTTTTTGATTGAAAAATACCCATATCTATTTACCTCCTTCCACGACAGCGTTTTTTTGCTTTTTCGCACGTTGCTTTTCAATAAACGCTCGGAATACCGGACTTTGCAATGTTACAATGATAACAACGACAATGGCCTTATAAACCGGCAGCTGGTCTGCTGCAACGTTCATCGCATACAACGTTGTTGTCAAAGCCTGAATCGTATATGCTCCAATTACAGATCCCATCAAACTAAATTTACCACCACCTAAAACATTTCCACCAAGTGCTACCGCTAAGATGGCATCCATTTCTAAGTTTAAACCGATGTTATTCGCATCTGCTGAATAGATACGGCTGGATGCAATAACCCCCGCAAAACCTGCAAGCACACCACAAATTACGTAAGTGATAAATTTAATCATCGTTGAATTTAATCCTACAAGTCTGGAAGCTGTACCATTAACACCTACACTTTCAATGTATAAACCAAGTGCCGTTTTTTTCAACACAAGATTCACAATAATGATCATAATGATTGCCAAAAAGATTGGTACAGGCACCGGAATATTGCCGATATACCCACCGAGTACTTTGTAGGAATCCACGCGAATATAAGTAATTTGTCCGTCTGTGAAAAGCTGTGCAATTCCTCGACCTGCTGTAAATAAGATCAGCGTGGCGACCATCGGTTGAATGTTCAATTTTGATACCAAAAAACCATTAAATGCTCCACACAATGCGGAAGCTCCAAGGGCTGCCAGTATTGCCAGTCCCATCGGTGCAGCCAGTTCATTTACAGAAACTTCTCCTCCTGCCAAAATCCGGCAGCAGACCGCTGCGGAAACTGCCATCACTGCTCCTACACTAATATCCTGCCCGCCCGATGCTGCTGTTACAAGGGTCATACCAATGGCAAGAATAACCAGCTCAGAGGCACGGTTAATTACATCTACAATATAACCATACAGCACACCGTTGTTGATTGATACTTTAAAAAAACCAGGTGTCGTGATTAAGTTCGCCATCAATACAGCGATCAGACAAACAATCGGCAAAAACAATCGTGCTGACGTTATTTTTTTCAATTTACTCATTGTCTCCACCTCCTGCTATGGCTTTCATAATGCCTTCCTGTGTCAACTGCTCTCCACTAATCTCGCCAACTTTCTTTCCGTCACGAAGAACTCCCATGCGGGAACAAGTTCGAAGCATTTCCTCAATTTCCGAAGAAATGAAAGTTACAGCCATCCCCTGATCTGCCAGATCAAGCACAAGTTTCTGGATTTCTGTCTTTGTACCAATGTCGATACCTCGTGTCGGCTCATCTAAAATCAAATAATCCGGATTGGTCAAAAGCCATCTTCCAATAATCACCTTTTGCTGGTTACCACCAGACAAACTCTTGATCGGAGTTTCTCTGCTTGCTGTTTTTATCTGCAGTAATTCGATGTATTTATCTGCTGCTTCTTCCATCTCTTTGCGGCTCATCGGATGAAACATACCTTTTTTTGCCTGCAATGCAATGATAATATTTTCACGAACAGACAAATCTGCCAAAATTCCATCTTTTTTTCGGTCCTCCGGAAGATATGCCATTCCCTGCTTCATTGCATCAAGAGGAGAGTTGATTTTCACTTCTTTTCCTTTTACTTTAATCATACCACAATCCGGTTTATCTGCCCCATAAATTGCTCTTACCAATTCAGAACGTCCCGATCCGAGAAGTCCGGTAAGTCCCACTACTTCTCCTTTATTTACAGTAAAATCAAACGGCTTGATGCTGCCACGCCTTCCAACCTGTTCCGCCTCAATAACCGGTTCAAATTTTTCCAGTTGTTTATGCGAACCTTTAATATCCGCAAGGTCATCAAACTTTTTCCCCATCATCTTTGCAACCAATTCCACTCGCGGAAGTTCCTGCACCGGATATTCTCCCACCAGTTTTCCATTTCGAAGCACCGTAATACGATCACAGACCTCATATACCTGCTCCAAAAAATGAGTAACAAAGATAATGCCGACCCCTTGTTCACGGAGACGACGCATCAGAACAAAAAGTTTTTCAACTTCTTCATCGTCCAGCGAAGAAGTAGGTTCGTCTAGTATCAACACCTGGCATTTCATCGCTACTGCCCTCGCAATCGCAATCATTTGCTGCTTGGCGATAGAACATTCTTCCAATTTATCCGTCGCCCCTGCCGTGATATCTAAACTTTTCAGCAATTCTTCTGCCTGCTTATTCATGGAACGCCAATCAATAAATCCAAGTTTTCTTGGTTCCCTTCCGATAAAGAGATTTTCTGCCACTGACAGATTGGGACACAAGTTCACTTCCTGGTATACTGTACTGATTCCATGTTCCTGTGCTTCCTGAGGAGAACGATTCACAATGTTTTCTCCACTTTCTCCCATCTGAATCTTGCCCTCATCCATGGAATATACGCCGGTAAGTACCTTGATCAATGTAGATTTTCCCGCACCATTTTCTCCCATAAGAGCATGAATTTCGCCCTTCCGAAGTGTAAAGTCCACATTTTGTAGTGCCTTTACCCCGGGAAATGACTTGGATATATTCGTCATCCGTAATACAATATCTTTTTCCATACCACACTCACCTGCTTTCTTCTGCCTTTCAACTATTTTTGAGTATAAAAACGGCGTGGCAGTTGATTAGGCTTCTGCCTTTCTACCACGCCGCATATTTAATTTTTGTAAAGATTAGGCTTGATAATTAGTATGCACGTCCCTCAACAACTTCTTTTGTAACTTTGGTTACATCGTATTTCTGGTCGTCAACTGTCACACTAGGCACTTCGTCGCCATGTGCGAAAACGCCTTCTTCCACATAAGCTTTTTTCTCTGGAGTTCCACCACTCTCAAGAGTTTTAATAATCTCTTCCACACGTGGTCCATGAAGTGGATTACACTCTGTGTTAAGGATAATCTTTCCGGACTGTGTATCTGTGATACCGGCTTTTGTTGTATCAAAGGACATTACAAGGATGTCACCATCCGGTCCGACAGTTTTACCGGCTGCTTCAATAGCATCAATAGCACCAAATGCTTCATTATCATTTTCACAATATACCACATTGATATCTTTGTACTGTTTCAGCATAGACTCCATAACTTCCTGTCCTTTTGCCTGTGTAAATTCACCGGTCTGCTGTGCAAGAAGATTCCAGCCATTTGCTTTCACTGCTTCATTCAAAGCTTCTGTACGTCCAATCTGAGCAGATGCACCAATGGTACCCTGAATATCAACAATGTTAATCTTATCAAGTTTCTTTGCATCCTGATATGCTTTCAACCAAGCACATGCTTTTTGGCCTTCCAGTTTAAAGTTAGAACCAACCCATGCAGTATACAAACTGTCATCCGATACATCTACCATACGGTCAACAATAATTACCGGAATGTCTGCGTCCTTTGCTTCTTTCAATACAGCATCCCAACCGGATTCTGTTACAGGAGCAAGTACGATGTAGTCTACTTCCTGCTGAATAAAGTTACGAATTGCTTTCAACTGATTTTCCTGTTTTTGCTGAGCATCATCAAAAATCAATCGATATCCATTTGCCGATGTAAATGTGGATTTCATAGATTCTGTGTTAGCTGTACGCCAGTCGGATTCTGCTCCTACCTGGGAAAAACCGATTGTGATCAAATCCTTTTTTCCGTCTCCTGAGCCACCATCTCCACTGCTTGTTTTGTCATTCGATGCACCTCCACATCCTCCAAGCATGGCTACTACCATCACTACAGATAAAATCAGTCCCAATAACTTTCTCTTTTTCATAAGCATTACCTCCTTAAATTTATTTCAATGCTTTATCTTGATGATAGAATACTATATTTTTTCCTTATTTGAAACAGAGTATTGTTTGTTTTTAGTTGTATTTTTTTTGAATAATCAAACCAAAGTAGATTATTTTTTGAAAAAGGTATGTTTTTTTACAAAACAACATCACTTACATTTTTTGCAGGAATTACTACCGTAACCTTTGTTCCTTTTCCTTCCCGGCTTTCATAAAAAATTCCATACTCTTCACCATAATAACTATGAATACGCTGATTTACATTAACCACCCCAAATCCACTTTCTTGTGTTACTTCTTCATCCTCTTTCAGACGTTTTTTCAATTTAGCAAGGTCTTCTGTGGTCATTCCTCTGCCATCATCTGACACATAAAAAACAATTTTATCCTCTTTTTGTCTGCCTTCTATACTAACGTGTCCATTTCCGCGCTTATTACGTATTCCGTGCACAATGGCATTTTCAACAAGTGGCTGCAATAAAAGTTTGGGAATAATATACTCTTCAATATTTTCTTCAATATCAATTGTATAATCCAAAATATCTCGAAAACGCAGCTTTTGAATTTTCAGGTAACTTTCTACATGCTTTTGTTCTTCTGCAATCCGAATAAAACTTTGTCCATTGCTAAGTGTTGTCCGAAAAAAGTCTGACAAATAGGTAAGAATGGTTACTACCTGATCATTTTGATTTGATTCAGCAAGCCAAACAGCGGTATCCAGTGTATTATAAAGAAAATGCGGATTAATCTGTGCCTGCAAAAGTTTCATCTCAATCATCCGGAGCATTTCATGATTCTTTTTCATATCATCAACAAGACTTCCAATTTCCTTCGTCATATCATTAAAATTCCGAACCAATACGGCAATCTCGTCCTGCGATTCTACCTTTTTCGATTTCGCTGTAAAATCACCTTCTGCCACTTTGCTTGTCATGGCACAAAGATTTTTTATCGGTCCTGTCACACTATACGCCGCCCGAATAGACAAAACTGTCGATACCGCCACTGCTATAATTGCTGTAATAACAGCAATCCATATATCCTGCTTATTTTTTTTATTCAATTGTGCCTTTACATTTTCAAAATTCGTTGTCTCCACATAAATATAATTTTCTATGCCGGACTGCACCAGAGATGTCAAAACATAAATATTATTATCAAGATATTGCATGTTTTCATCATAAGAATTTCTGTTATTTACACATTTTTCCAATTCCTCAACGCAATTTCTCAAGGAACCTAATGTATTCTTTAGACGACGAATCTGCTCACAATTTGATTCCACTGTCGCACTCTGTCCTAGTTCATCACACACGTTCTCCAATTCCGCAATGTATTGATATGGATTTACCGTTAAAATTCCATTGACCGTCACCTTTCCCACTTGCATTTCATCAATGGTTTTATTCTTTATTACAGAAAGATACATGGTATAATCCACACGTTCTTTAAAATCCTGCACATATTTATTTGCCTGTACAACATTATTTGTAATATCTGCATAAGCATTTGTTGTATAAGAAGCCGTCAGCAGCAAATATACTGCCAGTACAATCATCGGCACAATTGCGACAACTGGTATTATGGCTAATTTTTTGTTTAATGTAAACCTTTTATAGGAAAACATAGCTATCACCATTCCTTCCGGCTTGTTCGGTATTCTTTAGGAGTACATCCCTGTGTTTTTTTGAACAAAAAACTAAAATAGTGTGGATCCTTATAACCAATTTCAAATGCAATATCCGACGTTTTCCTATTTGTACATACCAGATATTCCTTTGCCTTTTCCATACGTACCTCTGTCAAATATTCAATAAATGTCTTTCCGGTCTCTTTACTAAATATTGTACTAAAATAACTTGGGCTCATACACACCCTGGCAGCCACAACATTGAGGGAAATCTCCTCGGACATATATTCTTCGCGAATCATTTTTTGTGCAGTAAGAATAATGTCCGAATACCTTCTTCCGCTAATTGTATTTCGTAAATCAATCGCTTTTTGAAGAAGTGTAACCACATAATCTTCAATGTCAGGAATTGTCTCCACTGTCATCACGGCATTTTTCAACAAATCTTCATTTTGTAATATATCTTCCAGTTGTTTTTCTGTTCCTTCTTTTTTGAATCGCTTACAGAATTCCATAACGGTTGCATACAAATTCATAATAATATATTGACGGAACATTAAAGAGCGAAAATGCTCTTCGGATACTTCTGCAAAAAGTGCTTGCACAAAACTGACAATTTCTTCTCTTGCTCCATTTTCTAAAAATTTTTCAATTATCTTCTGCATTTCATTGACAGCATCAAAACTGCTAACATCAAATTCATCATCTTGATTCACCGGATGTAAGTCCTTTTTGCAAATGATCTGATTCGGATTTTGCACAAATCTTGCTGCAAAAGCAAGGTCTGCATCTTGAAACGATTTTTTCAATTCTCGAATCCGTGGCACCACTCCACCTATTCCTCCAAAAAAATCTAGTTCACTATACTTTTGGGAAATATTCTCTAATTTATCTTTTAATTTTTCTGTTTTTTCTTCGATAAAATCGTTCGACGACGTGATCAAAAATGCCCAGCCCTCAATTCCGCGCTCAAAAACATAAATTCCGTCTTTTTTATCTTCACATTCTTCTACTTCTTCAAATAACTGCAAGGAAACATTATCTTGCAAATATTTAAATAATAAAATTTGAAAAAATCTTGCACTCAAATCAATGTCAAAGCGTTTTCCCTTTTCCAACGCATCCGCTAATGATATTTCTTCTGAAAACAATTCCCGCAGAAATTTAGTCTTAATCAGTTTCTCATTTTCCTGCATTTCCTGTTGATAAACCAAGAACATTTCTTTTTCATCTTGTTGTTTTTGAATTTTATCTGCCACCTCTTGCAAATGTTCCAATAGCACAGCGGCAGAAACCGGCTTCAACAGATATTCTGTCACTCCAATTTTGATAGCTTCTTTGGCATAACCAAAATCATCATGCCCACTGAGTATAATGATTTTCGTATCCGGTAACTTTTCTTTTACAATACGGCTTAATTCTAATCCATCCATAAATGGCATACGAATATCCGTAATCACTATGTCCGGCTTTTCTTCAAGAATCAGAGGAAGGGCAAGTTCCCCATCACTTGCCTCTCCTGCAAATTCATAACCTTCTTTTTCCCAATCAATACTGTTTTTGACACTTTCTCGTATGATAACTTCGTCTTCCACTAAAAAAACTTTTATCATAGTCTTCTCCTCTTTTCTCCAATGAATAAATCACCGATTCACAATTCCGATAATATCCTGTATTCCGGAAAGGTTTTCTTTCTTTACATAATCTTCCAATCCATCTATAATTTCTGACGTTGCATACGGATTAAAGAAATTCGCTGTTCCGACAGCTACCATTGTCGCACCTGCCATCAAAAATTCGAGGGCATCTTCGGTATTCCGGATGCCACCCATGCCAAGGATCGGAATATTTACCGCATTTGCCACTTCATAAACCATACGCACCGCAACCGGTTTCACACATGGGCCGGACATACCGCCTGTTTTATTGGCAAGCGCAAATGTCTTCCGTGCCACATCAATTTTCATGCCGGTAAGGGTATTGATCAAGGAGACGCCATCCGCTCCACCGGCTTCGACCGCCTTTGCCATCTCCGCGATACTCGTCACATTGGGACTGAGTTTCATGATAACCGGCTGCTTTGCAATTGCTTTTACCTTTTTCGTAATGTCTTCGGCACATTTGGGATCCTGGCCAAATGTGATACCGCCCGCTTTTACGTTCGGACAGGAAATATTGATTTCCAGCATGTCCACATCTTCAGAGGCAAGCCGCTCTACCACTGCCAGATATTCCTCTTCGGAATGACCGCATACATTCACGATAATTCTTGCATTTTTCTCATGTAGAAATGCGAGATCCCGCTTAATGAACGTTTCAATTCCCGGATTCTGCAGGCCGATCGCATTGAGCATTCCACTTTTTGTCTCCGCGATGCGGGGTGTCGGATTTCCTGCCCATGGCACATTGGCAACCCCTTTCGTCGTCACGGCACCGAGCTTTTCGAGATTCACAAATTCACTATATTCCATACCGGAACCAAATGTACCTGAGGCTGTCGTCACAGGATTTTTAAATGTTATTCCGGCAAAATTTACTTCCAGACTCATTTTTCGTCCTCCATTTCTGTCGTGCGCTTTTCTATAATTCTACTTCTGTAGAAAGAAAGACAGGACCATCTTTGCATACGCGTTTGTTGTGTACGTTAGAATGGGAATCCACTTCTGTTGACTGACATACACAGCCAAGGCAGGCACCGATTCCACAAGCCATCCGCTCTTCCATAGACACATATGTTTCGATGTTTTTTTCTAATCCGTACGCTTTTACTCCACGCAGCATCGGCATAGGACCACAGGCACAGATGACATCTGCCGTGAGATTTTTTTCATTCATGGCATCAATAACGGTGCCATGAGTTCCCACGCTCCCATCGTCTGTCGCGATAACGACATCCGCCACTTTGTCAAATTCTTCTTTCAAAAACATCGTCGCATCGCGGTATCCCAGCACAACCGTCGGACGTTCTTTGCATGCCTTTGCCAGGGCAAGCATCGGTGGGATTCCGATCCCGCCTCCGATCAAAACAGCCTTTTTTTCCGGAATTGGAAATCCATTTCCCAAAGGGCCAAGTACCTCAATCGTATCACCGGCAGATAATTCCGAAAACTCTTTCGTCCCTTCGCCAACTACGCGGTATACAAAACGCATCGTCTTTTCTTCGCGGTTTATTTCACATATACTGATCGGGCGCGGAAGCAGTCTGGCTTCACTCTTTGTATAGATTGAGACAAATTGTCCCGGCACTGCAGATTCTGCAATCTCTGGAGCATCTAACCATAAGCTAAACACTCCGGGAGCCAGCATAACTGACTCCCGGACATTGCAGAGACATTTTACCTTACTCATAAGTCAAAACCTCTCTTCTTTTTCTTTTATAAACTATTGCTCTTTTGCATCCAATGCATCTTTTGGAATTTCAAAATCTGCAGCGGAATCTACGTTTTTATAAACACATGTCATATTCATGTCTTTCACTGTGATCTTTGCATCGGCAAGAGCGCTGGAAAGATCCACGGAATCATCACTCTTATCCGAAGCTGCACTTTCCTTCATTTTGGAAATAATGGCATCCATTACTTTGTTCATCATATCCGTCATAGAATATGTGATCTTGTAGATATTCTCATCGTCACTGTCAAACCAGATCGTCATCTTGATATCTCCCATATTTTTAATGATCGTATCAAGAATTTCTTTGACTTCCTTTTCCTGCATCATTGCACCCAGACCGCCGGTCAGGGAAGACATCAGGTTTTCCATCATCTCCTGATTATCTTTGGCACTTACCGTATATTCATATACCGCATATGTCTTATCATTTTCTGTCTGATCGTCTTTCTTTACATACTTGGAACTGTCTTCTGACAGCTGTTTTGACATATCCCCGGAAGACTGCATGATATCAACGGCATTTTCCATCTTTGTCTTCGTCCATGTGTCATTTGCTTTTGTATATACAACAAGATCATTTCCATCTTTCTGCATATAAGTCTCTGTCGTTGTAGATACTCCGGCTGAAGTTATCGTCGCCGTCGTTTTTGCCTTCAACGGATCCTGGAAAGAAACTACATTCATCTTCATATCCATATCGGCATCCTGAGAAGTACCTGCTACTGTGATCGTCATCTTGCCGCCCATGGAAGCATCCATCTCAAAATTCTTTGCATTGTTGATCTTCGAAACGGAATTCTTGATCACGTCTTTTTCACTCTTTGCACATCCGGCAAGACTGCCGATTGTTAATGTCAGGCACAGAGCAAGTGCCAGTAATTTGCTGATTTTTTTCATTTTCTTTCTCCTTTTTTGGGATTCCCTATTTGTTAAAATATCGTTGACAGATCCTCTTTCATCGCAATCGCTGCTGCTCTCGATGCCTCTGCATAGCCCTCTTCTCCATAAGAAGCGTAAGCAGGCTGCTTGTATGCTGCGATAATTCCACGAGAGGAATTGACAATTGCGCCAAGTCCATCTTCGTTAAAATACGGTGCCAGATCTTTGGCTGTACCGCCCTGTGCACCATAACCGGGTACAAGAATAAAGGATTTTGGCATCACTTTACGGAGTACTTTTCCCATCTCCGGATACGTTGCGCCTACGACAGCACCAATATAACTGTAACTGTCGCCCATGCAGTCAGCACCCCAACGGGCTACATGTTCGCCAACCATTTCATATAATGGTTTTCCATCGATCTTCTGATCCTGGAATTCTCCACTGGATGGATTGGAAGTTTTTACCAATATAAACAAACCTTTTTTCTCTTCTTTACATACATCAACAAAAGGTTTGATTCCATCCGTTCCAAGATAAGGATTTACCGTAATAAAATCCTCGTCAAACGGAGCAATCTTCGTATCTCCAATCTGCACTTTTCCAATATGCCCGGTCGCATATGCTGCAGATGTGGAACCGATATCTCCACGTTTTACATCGCCGATCACGATCAAGCCTTTTTCTTTGCAATAATCAACGGTCTTTTTAAATGCGGCAAGACCCGGGATTCCAAACTGCTCATACATTGCAATCTGTGGTTTTACGGCAGGTACAATATCGCAAATGGCATCTACAATGCCTTTGTTATACTGCCATACAGCCTCTGCAGCCGCTTCCAGTGTCTCACCGGCTTCTGCGATCGCTTTTTTCTGGATATGCTGCGGGATATAATTCCACATAGGATCCAGTCCAACCACGATCGGAGCTTCCAATTTTTTGATTTTCTGAATCAATTGGTTGATCATATTTTTCTCTCCTCCTTCGTTTTATGCAAACGGATATACAATCGCACCATCTACGATCGTATATTGAATTGTTCCATACACTTTTTTACCGTCAAATGGTGTATTTTTTCCTTTGGAAACAAATGTATTTTTGTCTATAGTATATTCTTTGTCAATGTCCGCAATCGTAATGTCCGCCGGTTTTCCTGCCGCCAGAGAGCCGCCTTCGACTCCAAGGATACGGCATGGATTCAGACTCATGCGTTCCACCAGTCCGCTCATTGTCAAATATCCTTTTTTTACCAATTCCGTGACAGCAAGCGCAAACGCTGTCTCGGATCCGACAATTCCAAATGGTGCTTCTGCAATGGATTTCTTTTTCTCTTCTTCCCCATGTGGTGCATGATCGGTCGAAATGGCTTCCAAAATGCCCTGTTTCAAACCTTGTTTCAAACACTCCACATCTTCTGCCGTACGAAGTGGCGGATTCATTTTATAATTGGCATCATCTTCAGGAATATCATCTTCTGTCATGGAAAAATGATGCGGACATACTTCTCCGCTCACACAGACACCGTCTTCTTTCGCCTTTTCAATCATCGTGACGCTGTCTGCCGTCGAACAATGACACAAGTGCAGTTTGGCACCGGTTTCCTTGGCAAGCAAAATATCTCTTGCTACGATCACATCCTCAACTGCATTGGTAATTCCCGGAATTCCAAGACGCTCTGCCACTTTTCCGGCATTCATCGCCCCTTTTCCTACCAGATTTTTATCCTCGCAATGTGCCATAACAGGGATGCCGAGACGTGCGGCTTCTTTCATTGCTTTTTCGTATACGGCAGCATTCATAACACTTTTTCCATCTTCACTGATAGCCTTCGCACCGGCTTTTACCATTCCTTCAATGTCCGTCACCGTCTCGCCGGCTTGTCCAATTGTCACAGCCCCTACGGGATATACATGGATCGGACTGTCTTTTTCCGCAATCTCCAGAACTTTTTTGATGCGTTCCGGAGAATCCGTGGACGGCTTTGTATTTGGCATAGGACAGACACCGGTAAATCCACCTTTTGCAGCAGCCATCGTACCGGTTTTGATTGTCTCTTTGTATTCAAATCCGGGTTCCCGCAAATGCACATGTAGATCTACAAATCCCGGCATGACGTATTTGCCGGAAGCATCTATCGTCTCATACTCGCCCGTCATTTTCTCTGCTATTTTTCCATCTACGACATATACATCTCCGACTTCGTCTCTTCCGGTTGCCGGATCCACAATATGTCCATTTTTAATCCATAGGTTCAATGAATAAATCCACCTTTCCAAAATCATCGAGTGTGAACTGGTTCGTAATTCCCGCTCTTTCGATATCCTTTAACACTGCCTGGTTGGTAATCACTTCCGCAAGTTCTTCCTTCGTCACCCATTTATAATCGTTTAGATCCTCGGCAAGGATAACATCTTCCGACTGCGCAGTACATTCAAAGGCGATTCCGACGCTGCAGACTTCTCCAACGGTAAATCCCCAGGTATAAAGAGGTTTATCCACCAACACCGATAATCCTGTCTTTTCCTCCACCACTCGCTGTACAGCCTTTTCCGGTGTTTCTGAAAACTCAATGACTCCATCAATAAATTCCCACTGATAGGGATCAAATATACGATCGTCGTACCATTTTTCTACAACAAGGTAACGATCCTGGTACTGAACGATTCCTTTTACAAGAATACGATACTTATCCATGATAAACCTCCTTTTCCTTACGGATTACAACTATTTTCTATCATTATTTTGCAGTAATGTAACCTTTTGCTTTCAACAGTTCTGCCATAAGAACAGCTCCACCGGCAGCACCACGTACTGTGTTGTGGGACAATCCTACAAATTTCCAGTCAAAGTAAGAATCCTCTCTAAGACGTCCGATGCTTACTCCAAATCCATTTTCATAATTTACATCCAAAGCAACCTGTGGGCGGTCGTCTTCTTCCAAATACTGGATAAACTGTTTTGGCGCACTTGGAAGATTCAATTCCTGAGGTGCTCCCTTGAATTCTACCAATGCCTGAATCAATTCTTCTTTCGTCGGTTTCTGTTTGAAATTAACGAAAGCGGCTGCGGTATGTCCGTCCAATACAGGAACACGGATACACTGGCTTGTGATCAACGGAGTCTGTGCCTTTTCAATCTTTCCGTCTACCACTTTACCCCAGAGACGAAGCGGCTCCTGCTCACTCTTTTCCTCTTCTCCTCCGATATAAGGGATAATATTGTGTTCCATCTCCGGCCAGTCTTTAAATGTCTTTCCAGCTCCGGAAATTGCCTGATAGGTTGTTGCTACTACAACTGTAGGCTCAAATTTTCTCCAGGCAGTAAGTGCAGGTGCATAACTCTGGATCGAGCAGTTTGGTTTTACACATACAAAACCTCTTTTTGTACCAAGACGTTTTTTCTGGCTTTCGATCACTTCAAGATGTTCCGGATTGATTTCCGGTACGATCATCGGTACGTCCGGTGTCCAGCGGTGTGCGCTGTTATTGGATACAACCGGAGTCTCTGTCTTAGCATACTCTTCCTCGATCTTTTTGATCTCTTCTTTGGTCATATCTACGGCACTAAATACAAAATCAACATCTTTGCTGACATTTTCTACTTCATTTACATTTTTAACGACAATTTTTTTCACTGCTTCCGGCATCGGAGTCTGCATTTTCCAACGTCCACCAACAGCTTCTTCGTATGTCTTCCCTGCACTTCGTGGGCTTGCTGCAATTACAACTACCTCAAACCATGGATGATTTTCCAAAAGGGAGATAAATCTCTGTCCTACCATTCCAGTACCACCAAGGATACCTACACGTAACTTGTCGCTCATTTTTAACCTCATTTCCTGTCACCGGATGTGACATATCTTCTTTTCTTTTTTCTCCTATACCTGCTTGACAAACAGCAAATACATAGTTGTTTATATTGTACTACATTTTTGTTGAGATTTCAAATAGAAAATGTGCAGAATCCATATTGTGAGGATTTTATCAAAAAGGGAGTCCTGGTTTTTCCCTGCGGGACCGCTTCCGCTTAGTGAACACACGTAACAGTACCGGAGGGCAGAATACGCCCTCTCGGTGCTGACGGTGTTCAAAATCCCGCACTGGAAAAACCAGGACTCCCTTTTACGATGAAAAAACATACTAATATGGATTCTTTCCTATAAATTATATATTCATTTTTCCCCCATACTCCTTATTTTTTTGCTGTAGTCTTGATCATAAAATGTGCCCCTTGTTTTCCCAACGAGGGATTTCGGACGCCGCCGGTGCATAGAGGGCGTCTTGGGCCCTCATGCACCGCTGCGAGTGTCCTCTAAGCGCAAGCGGTCCCGAAGTGGGAAAATAAGGGGCACATTGATGATCTTACACTACAGCAAATTTGCTACAACTTTTCTTTGACTTTTATATCCAGATGTGGTATTGTAAGGGAGTATCAATTATTTATAGTTTTAGGAGGCAAAAAACATGAAAGGTACAGTTAAATGGTTTAATGCTAAAAAAGGATTTGGTTTCATCTCTGACGAAGAAGGAAACGACGTATTTGTTCACTTTTCTGCTTTACAGATGGACGGTTTCAAAGTATTAGACGAAGGCGACGAAGTCGAGTTTGAAGTTGTCAACGGAGAAAAAGGTCCACAGGCAGCAAACGTAACAAAGTTATAATCGAATTTAATGACTAATTTTTATAAATGAAAGGGTAGTTTTTATTCTAGATGCAGAATAAAAAAACCGAATATCGGATGTAAAAGTTTAGAATTACAATGTGGTTGTAACCAAAAGAACCGTGAAACGAATGAATCTTTCTTTCGTTCCACGGTTCTTTTTCTTCGTTTATTTTCTTAGTTTAGTCTTCGTACTTTTCGCATCCCTCGAATATGCCGACACTTCGGCTCAGATTTTTCGGAAGACCTGCTGCATAGCACAATTTATCACAATTCTTAAATGTATACTCCATCTCTTCAATCGTATTCGGAAGCTGTGGCACATTTTCCAGCGCATCACAATCATAAAATGTCATTGTAAGTTTCGCCACGCCCGCCGGAATACTCGCCGGGAGTGTCAGAAGAGTCTTACATCCTTCAAACGTATTTGTCATCGACATCACCGTATCCGGAATTGCCGGTGCTGCCGAGAGGCTTTCACAGCCGCTGAATGTCCAATCCAGATTGACAAGTTTTGCCGGAAGGGTTGGTGCCGTTGCTAAATTTTTACAATTTTTAAAAGTAGCATACAAACTTGTTATACCTGCCGGAATTGCCGGTGCTGTCTCCATTTTTTCGCATCCTTCAAAAGTATTGGAAATTTCTGTCAAATTCGTTGGTAATGCTGCAACGGAACAGAACTCACTGCAGTTTTTGAAAGTTCCTTTCATGCTTGTAACGGTAGATGGGATGGTTCCCACCATCTCAAGTTTTTCACACCCCGCAAACATATAATCCATGTTATCGATCTTCACACCGCTCTCCAATGTGACTGCCTGAATGCTTGCTTTTTTATTGGATGCAAATACACTCGCCTTTACGCGGTCTTCATAATGTCCACCAAATACCACCTGATAGGACGACTTCTTTCCATCTACGGTAACATCCATCTTAGCAGGGATGCTCAAAGCCGTCTTGGTTCCAATATATTTTTTCAAAAGAATGGTCTTATCTGTCTCATGCAATGTGTATTCCCAATCGCTCGCATCACTCTTTGTAAAGGTAAATTTCTTACTGCATTTACTGCACTTTCCACTCGCATCGTACTGATGTCCGCTGGCGGTCATGCGCTGCTGCACTTCACCACAGCCGGTTCTTGTACACTGCCTCTGCTGCATACCGGGAACGCCGTGGCTCGCTGCCGTCTTTTGCGCCCAACTTCCAAACTGATGTCCCAGTGGAGGAATGACTTCCCTCTCAATCGTACTGCTGCACGTCTTTACATTTCCTGACGCATCTTTATAGGTGTTGGTACAATGTTTTGTCCTTACACCCCGTGTAGCGCAGCCCGGATTTATATCGATCGTAAACGTGGAACTGTAATTGTGACCGGTTGCATTTAAAATTTCAATCTTATCCACACCACATGATACGGTTTTTCCATCTTTCGTATAGGTATTGATACATTTATAATGTTCCGAACCGTCTTTCGTACAGGTTGGTTCCACCGTATCGGCGGCAATGATCTGCCAGTTATGGCCGGTCGCCGGAATCAGCACCTCATTCTTTGTATCCTTACACAACTGACATTGTTCACATTTTTTTCCATTTGTCGTACAAGTCGGCTCACGCAGCGTCACTTCCTGAAATTGGTGCTTCAGTTTAGGGATCGGCTTTCTCTGCGTCTTTCCACAGCCCGCCCGCTGACAGGTCTGCGTTAAAACTCCGGTATTATAACAATCCGGCTCGCTCGTTCGCACACCCGCATCCCAATCATGACCCAGCGGTTTGATCGATTCAATATCTGTGCGGTATGTACATCCTGTCCTCTTGCAGTGTCTGGATCTTTTTCCAAACTCCGTACACGTTGCCGCCTTATCTACTACATAGTCTCCCAGATCATGACCAAGCTGGGGAACGCTCTCTTTCTTTGTCTCCCCGCAGACCTGACAGGTAAGCACCTTTACACCGCTAAGGGTACACTCCGGCTCTTTCGTAATCACACCGGCATCCCACGTATGTCCGAGTGCATCCAAAGAAACGGAACTGTTCTCACCGCATGTAAGGCAGGTGCAAAGTCTGGTTCCTTTTGTCGTACATCCCGGCTCCACGGTAATCTTTCCATACGTCCATGTATGACCGGTTGCATCAATTGTCTCTTTTTTCACTCCCGCACATCCATCGACCAGACAATGAAATGTTCTTTGTCCGGCTGTTGTACACGTCGGGCTTTTGGTAATTTCTCCCAAATCCCAGGAATGTCCGTTTGCCGGGATAGGATCCGTCTTCGTCTTTTGACAGACTGTACATGTATATTCCATTTCACCTGCTTTCGTACAGGTCGGCTCCGTCTTAACCGTGCCATTTGGCGCCCAGGTATGACCTTTGGCCGGGATGGCTTCTCTCTTTTTCTCTCCACAATTCTGACAGGTATCTTCCTGCTCTCCCACCTGATCACAGGTAGGTTGCGTCACGATCTTGCTAAGCCAGTTGTGTCCTGTCGCAGCAATTGGCTCTTCCCGGACTTTTGAACATTTTGTACAAGTCGAACGGCGCAGACCTTCTTTTCCACACTGCGCATCTTCGACTACCGCCCATGGACCCCACACATGCTGACAGACTCCCTGCACAACCACGATCGTACACGTTGCCGTAATCCGGCCGGAAGATACGGTAATAACTCCCGTCGTACCGATCGGAGTATCTTCTGTGATAAAAATACGTCCATCCTGGTAAACATTGATACCTCCATGAAAATCACAGCTCCACAACAATTTGTCTGTTGCCGTCACCGGGAAAACCGTCGCAATCAACTGATCACTCTCTCCGGCGGCAAGTGTAATGCTGGTTCGATCCAGTGTGATCTTTGAGATGGAACTCCGTGCCGCCAATGCACTCATCTCCAGATTATCCAACGCCGTCTGCACAGCGTTCTGCGGCTGCGCTGTCTTAGGTGCCACGGTTGGAAGGGCAAGGCTTCTCTTCTTGGGCGCTGCCACACTTATTTTAACTTTCTTTTTTATCTGTTTTTTCGCCTTTGAACGGATCGTAATCGTCGCAGTTCCTTCGCCCTTTGCCTGAACCACACCGGTTTTGCTGACCTTAAGGATTTTCTTATTGGAAGACGAAAATGTCACTTTTTTATTTGCAGCTTTTTTCGGTTTTACCTGATACGAGAGCGTTTCTTTTTCTCCTTTTGTCATTTGAACCGAAGCTGCTGCCGTAATTTTTTTCGGCTGAATCTTCTTTTTTGCCTCACTTGGCGTATCATTTATAAAAATGGAAAAAAGAGCAGCCAACGATACTGCCCCCGCAATTGTACATATTTTTATTTTGTTATTTCCTTTTTTCATGCATATCCTCCCCTTTCAAGGCGGTAATTTTTCCTATTCTAACCTCGCAAATGTCCAAAATAGTACCTATAATATATATCGTCACTCCCCCCGAATTAGTAAACAATAAAAGACAAAAATTCTCCATCGCACGCCTGTGACAGGTAATATTCTGCCACAACAAGATCCTGCGGTTCGTCCACATCAATTCCATGTTCTTTCGTAAGCACGTAGCCCATCTGATTGTCATTAAGACTGGTCTGTGGGTTTAATTCGGATGCTTTATTGATATAAATCGCTCCATTGATGCGATAGTACTTTTTCATATCCTGTCTGCGCACATCACTATCTTCGGATACAATTTTTTCCAATTCATTTTCTTTGTTAAACGAACGCATGAGAACCGGTGACTCAACTGCTTCCGAGACACTCACAAGCGATTTCTGTTCTTTGCGGATAAAATATTCCAGCGCTTTTGTCACGTCTTCCGCATTTCGCAGTGGGCTTGTCGGCTGAAGGAGTACAATAATGTCAAAATGTTCTGCTTTCCGTTCGTAAAATTCGACCGCGTGCATAACGACATCAATAATCTTCGCCTCATCCGTAGCCAGTTCATCCGGGCGCGAAAAAGGAACGATTGCTCCCGCACGCATGGAAATATCCGCTATCTCCTCATCTTCGGTAGAAACGATCACTTTATCAATATATTGACACTCTTTCGCCGCTTCAATCGTGTACTGGATCATCGGCTTTCCTGATATCGCTTTTACATTTTTTCTCGGGATCCCCTTGCTCCCCCCACGGGCAGGGATAATTGCAAGAACTTTTTTATTGTCGATCATATCCTTCCTCCGTTCGTCACATTCTCCTGCTTGTATCACGAAAACATTCTATCTATTTCCTATTATACACAATTTCTTTCCAATTCTCAATGCTAAATTGTACATAAATCCTTTACAACTTCTCCGGCGATGATAAGTCCTGCTACCGATGGTACATACGCGACGCTTCCGGGGATGTCCCGCCGCTCGGTGCATTTATGTTGGGCTCCCGGCGGACAGATGCAGTTTGTCCGGCAGCTGATACTCATATCCTCGATCGGTCTGGTCGGAAGTTCGTCCGAATAAACCACCTTCAACTTCTTCACTCTGCGTTTTTTCAATTCCCGGCGCATCACTTTTGCCAGCGGACAGACTTTGGTTTTGTAAATGTCCGCCACCTGAAAACGACTGGCATCCAGTTTATTCCCGGCTCCCATGCTGCTCATGACCGGCACATTTTTTTCTTTCGCCTTCATGATCAATTCAATCTTCGCCGTGACGGTGTCCACCGCATCCACGACATAATCGTATTCTTCAAATGGAAATTCGTCGGAATTTTCCGGCAGAAAAAAGCAGTTATGAATCCGTACATCGACATCCGGATTGATATCGAGCATCCGTTCTTTCATCACTTCTGTTTTGTATTTTCCTACCGTTTTTCTTGTCGCAATGATCTGGCGGTTGAGATTGGTAAGGCACACCTTATCGTCATCAATCAGGTCAAACGCGCCGACACCGCTTCGAACGAGTGCCTCACAGACGTAGCCACCGACACCTCCGATGCCAAATACGGCAACCCGGCTGTGTTTCAGTTTTTCCATTGCTTCTTCACCGAGAAGCAGCTGTGTTCTAGAGAACTGATTTAACATCTGATGATCATCCTTTCCATTCCAAATTTGCTTTCTGTCCTTTGGCTGCACGTTTGCGGTTTCTTACATGCTTGGCATCCAATATTTTTCCGTCGTATTCAAAGGTTTCCTGCGTAAGGTCTACAATTGTAGAATATATTACAGTATCTTCTTTTTCCAGTGCTATTCCCTTGACGCCACGGCTTGTCTTCTTAAATTCGCTCACTTCCTCCAATGGGAATCCCAGCGACAAGCCATTTTTTGTCAAAAGGATTACTTTCTTTCCGCCAGCCAGAATATCCGCTGCCGACAATGCCGTCACTCCGCTGACTTCATCGTCATCATCCAGTTTTGTCGCCGCCACCTGCAGGCGGTTCGTTTCAAATTCCGCCCCGGAAACCAGTTTGACAAAACCGCTCTTCGTCGAGAAGAACAACATGGACTCAAACAACTGTTCAAAACTGATATACAAAAGGGCATCTTCGTCGTTTGTCATTTTACAAAGGTTATGAACCAACGTTCCCTTATCGCGCATCTTACAGCGCGGGATCTTATCACATTTGATCTGATGCATATTTCCTTTATTGGTAAACAGACACAATTTGTCGGTACTTTTCATCATAACAACTTGCGCAAATTCTTTCTTCGCGTCGTCACTGGCACGTCCAAACGCGGCCGCATCCAGACATTTGGCATATCCAAAACGATCGAGGCAGATGCATACATCTTCCACTTTTACTTCTTCCACATATGCCTTTGCCACGTCATCGGTAAGTTCCGTGCGGCGCTCTCTCGCAAACATTTTTTTGTAACTGCGGAGCCTTGTTTTTATTACTTTATATAATTCTTTCGTATCGGAAAGGATCTTTTCGTATTCTTCAATATTTTTAAGAAGCGTCTCATTTTCTTCGTGCAGCTTCAAAATCTCAAGTCCGATCAACTTGCTCAATTGCATGGAAAGGATCGCGTCCGCCTGAATCTCTGTAAATAAAAGCGTTTTTGCCTGTTCTTCGGCACCTTCCGTCTTAAAACGGATGCCTTCCGTCTTTCCTTCGATCAGACAGCTTTTTGCCTGCTTCACCGAAGAACTTCCACGCAGGATCTCAATGATAAGATCAATGACGTCGGTCGCTTTCATCAGTCCGGCTACGACTTCCAGACGTTTTTTTGCCCTTGCGCATAAATATTTATACTCTTTCGTATACAAGTCTTCCTGAAACAGGATAAACTCTTCAATCATACTTTTCAGGTTAAAGGTATGCGGTTCTCCATCACGGATCGCCAGCAGATTCACCCCATACGTGTCTTCCATCTGCGTTTTCTTGTACAAACCATTTAACAGATTCTGCACATCTCGGTCTTTTTTCACTTCAATGACGATGCGGATTCCTTCTTTGGAAGAGACATCCTGCACATCATAAATTTCCTCAAATACTTTGTCTTTCATCAGACCGGAGATACTCTCCACAAGTTTCGTCTTATTGCCGGAAACCGTATACGGAATCTCAGTGATCACAATGTTGGTGCGACCATTGTCTCCTTTTTCAATGACGGTCTTTGCACGCACTTTAATCTTTCCTTCACCGGTTTCATAGATGTTTGCCAGTTCACTGGCATTGGTAATGATCCCTCCGGTCGGAAAATCCGGTCCCGGAATATAGTCCATCAATTTCTGTACGGAAATTCCCGGCCGGTCCATACACGCAATTACCGCATCGATCACTTCTCCCGGATTGTGTGTCGGAATATTGGTCGCCATACCGACGGCGATTCCGGTCGTTCCATTGATCAAGAGGTTTGGCACCATAGCCGGAAGCACCTGCGGCTCTTTTTCACTTTCATCAAAGTTCGGGTCAAAATCAACCAGTCCTTTTTCCAGATTGTCAAGCATCGTCATCGCAGCCGGCGACAGACGCGCTTCCGTATATCGCATCGCAGCTGCGCCATCTCCGTCGATGGATCCGAAATTTCCATGTCCGTCAACGAGTGGAAGATTTAAGGAATACTCTTCGGTCATATGCACAAGGGCATCGTAGATCGAACTATCTCCGTGTGGATGATATTTACCCATTGTATCACCGACGATACGGGCACTTTTTCGATGTGGCTTGTCCGGCGACAATCCCAGCTCTTTCATCGCATATAAAATTCTGCGCTGTACCGGCTTCAAACCATCCCGCACATCCGGCAGGGCACGCGCACGTATAACACTCACCGCATAATCACGGTAAGAGGTCTTCATTTCCTCCGAAAAATCCAATTGTATAATATTATCCTGGCTCATGCTCTTTCCTCCAAGTCCTTAAATGTCCACATTGGCACTTTTTGCTTCTTCCATAATAAACTGCCGTCTCGGCGGAACATTGCTTCCCATGAGAATGTCCGTCACTTCGTCGGCTTCTACCGTATCACTGATGGAAATCTGCGCCAATATCCGGCTGTCGGGGTCCAGCGTCGTCTCCCACAGCTGCTTGTCGTCCATCTCCCCCAGACCTTTGTAGCGCTGGAGGGCATTGATCTTTTTGCCGGTTTTTCTAAATTTTTCCAATTCAAAATCGTTGAATAAATATTCGCTCTTTTTCACTTTTTTCCGTTTTTCGGTATCTTCGTAATCCACTTTATACAGCGGCGGAAGTCCACGGTACACCTTTCCCTGATAGATCAGTTCCGGCATAAACCGGTAGAAAAATGTCAGAAGCAGTGTACTGATGTGCGCGCCATCGACATCGGCATCTGTCAAAATGATAATCTTATCATAGCGCAGTTTTTTGATATCAAAATCGTCACCAATCCCGCAGCCAAATGATGCGATCATCGATTTGATTTCATTATTTAACAGAATTTTCTCAAGAGGCGCTTTTTCGACATTCAAAATTTTTCCCCGCAGTGGAAGCACTGCCTGCGTTCTTCGGTTTCTCGCGGTTTTTACCGTACCACCGGCAGAATCTCCCTCGACAATGTAAATCTCACATTCTTCTGCTTTCTTAGATGTGCAGGCAGCAAGTTTGCTCTTCGTATCTACATTCATCAATTCTTTCAATACGGAGCGTCGCGCTTTATCACTTGCGGTACGCGCCTTGTAAGATTTTCTTACATTATCCAGTATGCTCTTTAACACTTCTACATTTTTATCAAAATAACGCTGCACTTCCTGGCTGAACACTTCGTCTACTGCCGTCTTGGCATCGGTATTTCCCAATTTATTTTTTGTCTGGCTCTCAAACTGCGGATCCGGGTGCTTGATGGACACGATCGCCACCAGACCATTTCGGATGTCTTTTCCATCGTAATTTTCTTCGTTGTTTTTCAGATAACCAAGTTCTCTCGCGTACTGATTCATAACGCGGGTAAGTGCCATTTTAAATCCCGTCACAAGCGTACCGCCATCGGTCACATTAATGCGGTTACAATACGAGTTGATCTGCTCGCTGAACGAAGCGGTGTATTGGAACGCTACCTCCACTTCGATATCCCCGCTGGTTCCTTCGACATAAATAACATCTTTGTGTAAAAGCGTCGCATCGCGATTAATATAACCGACGTAACTTTGAATTCCATATTCTTCCAAAAATGTCATCGTCTCTCCGGTATGCTCGTCCTTAAATACAATTTTGAGATTTTTATTCAAATACGCAATTTCTTTTAACTTCTTTTTTATCGTCTCCGGCTTAAACTCAACTGTCTCAAAAATGGTGTCATCCGGATAAAACGTAACCTTTGTTCCGGTATCGCTTTTGGCACATTTTCCTACGACCGGAAGCAGGCCATTTTCCAGCTTTACAACCGGTTTTCCGCCATCTTTATATTCATCGCGGTAAATTTTTCCGTCTTTTTTCACTTCTACGATCATGCTCTTCGAAAGGGCATTGACAACCGAAGCTCCGACACCATGCAGTCCTCCGGATACTTTATAGACACTGTTGTTAAATTTTCCTCCGGCATGCAAAATGGTGTAAACCACACGCACGGTCGGAATTTTCTTTGTCGGATGGATATCCACCGGAACGCCTCGTCCATTGTCTTCGATCACGACACCGCCATCTCTCGTCAAGGTAATCCCCAGTTGTGTACAAAAACCTGCCAGATGCTCATCAATTCCATTATCCAATATTTCCCATATTAAATGATGCAGTCCCCGCGTTCCGGTACTTCCAATATACATACCCGGCCGCTTTCTGACCGCTTCCAATCCCTCCAATATGACAATCTGGCTTCCATCGTACTTATCCATCTGCTACATCCTTTCTTGCTTTGATCCTCAATAGTTATACTATTTCAAAATTACATTATAATCGAACAACCGTTTTTTTTCAAGCGTTGGTTTATATTTTTTAGTGCATTATAATTTGCCGGAAATGATTTCCGATTCCTACATTGACAGAAACGCAAAAAATTATTATACTTATTCTTAGTGTCATACATTATAAGGAGGATTTGTAAAAATGAAGAAACCGATCGTAACATTGGAACAAGTAAAGGAAATCGAAAAAACCTATCCTACTCCATTCCATATCTATGATGAAAAAGCCATCCGCGAAAATGCCAGAGCATTGAAGGAAGCATTTTCTTGGAACAAAGGCTATCGTGAATATTTTGCTGTAAAAGCTACCCCAAACCCATTTATTTTGAAAATCTTGCAGGAAGAAGGCTGCGGCGTGGACTGCTCTTCTTTGACAGAGCTTATGCTTTCCGAAGCATTGGACTTCAAAAAAGATGATATTATGTTTTCATCGAATGTAACACCGATGGAAGAATACAAAAAAGCCAGCGAGCTTGGTGCTTATATCAACCTTGATGATTTTACACATATTGACTATCTTGCAGAGGGTGTAGGCATTCCGGAAACCATCTGCTGCCGCTACAATCCGGGCGGTGTATTTGAACTTGGCACGGACATCATGGACAACCCCGGCGATGCCAAATACGGATTCACCAAAGAACAGCTTATCGAGGGATACAAAAAACTGATGAAACTTGGAGCAAAGCATTTTGGAATCCATGCTTTTATCGCAAGCAATACCGTATCCAATGACTATTATCCGACGCTTGCCGGCATTCTTTTTGAACTCGCTGTCGAATTGAAAGAAAAGACCGGAGCGGATATCCAGTTTATCAATCTTTCCGGCGGTGTGGGAATCCCTTACACGCCAGACAAAGCACCAAACGATATCAAAGTGATCGGCGAAGGTGTCCGCAAACAGTTTGAAAAGATCTTAGTCCCTGCCGGACTTGGCGATGTGAAGATTTTCACGGAGCTCGGACGTTTCATGCTTGGACCTTACGGAAATCTTGTAACCAAGTGTATCCACCAGAAACATATCTACAAAGAATATGTAGGACTTAACACCTGTGCCTGCGACCTGATGCGTCCGGCTATTTACGGCGCTTATCATCATATCACGGTGCTTGGCAAAGAGAATGAGCCGTGCGACCACAAATACGATGTGACCGGTTCGCTTTGTGAAAATAATGATAAATTTGCAGTAGACCGTATGCTTCCAAAAGTTGACATCGGTGATTACCTTGTTATCCATGATACAGGTGCTCACGGCTACGCAATGGGTTATAACTACAACGGTAAACTCAAATCTGCGGAATTGTTATTAAAAGAAGACGGAAGTGTCCAGATGATCCGCCGCGCAGAAACTCCAAAAGATTATTTTGCTACTTTTGATTTCTGTGATATTTTGAAAAATATGAAATACTAAAATAAATTCTTTTAAAAAAACAGCCTCACTCGTCACAACGGGTGGGGCTTAAATAATTCCCTGTCATTCCGTTACTATATAACAGGAGGTGTTAAATATGTTATCTATATATCCAGCTTGTTTCTACAAGGAAAAAGATGGCTATTCTGTTATCTTTCCTGATTTGAATTACCTTGCAACACAGGGCGATACTTTAAAAGATGCTATGGAAATGGCTGTTGAATGTCTAGCTGCACATCTTCATTCATGCAAAGCAGACAAAGAAGAAATTCCTGCTCCTTCCACTCTAACCGATATAGACCCTGTTGCTGTTTCAAAAAATGTTTCTCCAGATGAACCAGTAGGAGAAGCATTTGTGAATATGGTTTCTGTCGATGTTGAAGCTTACGCAAAGGCTCATTTCGAAAAATCAGTCAGGAAAACACTTACAATCCCTGCATGGCTCAATACTGCCGCTCTAGAGCAGGGAATAAACTTTTCACAAACATTGCAGGAGGCTCTACTCTCCAAAGTACAGTCAAGATAACAAATGTGCCACTAATTCGTACTTATTTTTTAAGACCCATGCGCGCGCATGGGTCTAGTCACTCACAAATATAATATTTTTTCTTACTCCCTGACACCAAATCCAAAGCTGCAGCACCAAGATTTTTCACCTTTCCACATATACCTTCCGCTTTCCTACCCATATATTGTCGTTATCAAAATCATCATCCCCCTCCGTACACGCAATCTGAATATAATAGTATCGGTTCTTTTTTAAACCATTAATCACTTTGCTATTCCCTGCGGCTTTCTGGGTATGGATCACCTTAGCTCTTTTCATATTTCTATTCGTTGAATAGCGAACATAAAAACTTCCAAAACGCACTGCCGCACCGCTTTGATCCAATGTAACTTTAATCTTTCTTCCGCTAATATTCTGAACTTTATATTTTACCCAAAACGGGGTCAAGGTTACATTCGCAGCCAATGAGGGACTGAGATCTGTCCGATAGTAAGGCTGATTTTCTTTCCAGTTGAACCACCCCAAAAAAGAATACCCTGCCTTTGAAACATAATCCGGCAGTTTCATATTGCTTCCATACTCATATGCAGACGGCAGTTTTTTCAATACCTTTCCTCCCAGCAGATCATATCGTATTTTATATGTTCTGCCGCTTGCTGCTGCCACAGTACCCGCTGCTATCTTTTTTACTTTTTTCTTATTCACACGCCATGTCTTTTTCCCTTGGCAGTCATCCAGTTCGCAATCTATCGCAGAATTATTTTTAATCTTCTTCAACATTGCACAGCCTTTTACCGGCATCTCCCACACAGACATACTGCGCGGTAAAACAAGTTCTTCCAAGCGCTCACATTTGAGAAATGCATTTCTGCAAATCCTCTGTACTCCATCTGGTATTTCTACATTTGAAAGGTTATAGCAATAAGCAAAACACCTGTTAGGGATTTCAACAATATTTTCTGAAAGACGGATTTCTTTCAAACTTTCACAGCCCTCGAATGCCCCCTCCCCTAAATACGTAAGTGTATCCGGCAGTTCTACCGAAGTCACTTCTTCAAAGGCAGAATAAAAACACTTCGCTTCGATCCCTGTAATTCCTTCTTTGACAATAATCTTCTTAACCCCATATCCGACCTCATCTTCTGTACTCTTTTTTATATCCGAAAACTTAACCGTTCCGGTTCCTTTAATTGTTAATACTCCCTTAGGGGAATAGGTACATTCGATTTCATCCGCTGCACTTACCATAATGGTATTGCAGTTCGAAAACAAAAAGCATATTAAAAATAACCAAACAATCTTTCGTTTTTTCCCAACACTCATGTATCCCGCTCCTCTCTATATCTTCATTTTCTAATTTCTCCTCTTTGATCCTATCATAATCGTCTTCATCAAAAACTTCATCTTCTACAACTGACATAGGATCCTCTTCTTCCGCATCCCCTTCCCAAATGCAGTCATCCTCGTTTACTTCCTCGTCTTCCGTGTCCGAAATTTTGACTTCTTCCGCATCTCTTTTCGCTGACACCCTGCTGCTATTACTCATGGTATCACTGACGCAAATAGCTGCTATCAATATGATTACGAATATTTTTTTCCCTCTTAATCCCATAAATCCACCTCCTATTCTACACTCGTAGTCTCTTCATCGCTGCACTGCTTCCCACTGTATCTTGCCTTTTCGTACAGCGAAACCAACAACGGATTTTCAATCTCATATTCTGCTGCCATCTCCCGTGCCGACAGCGTTTTTGAAACTTTCCCTTTGGCTTTCTTCCTTACCGTTTTTACAAACACACGGCGGATCCGACTGTTATTGTCTTTGCCCCACGCAGTCTGTTCTCGCTTTTTCGGCACGAGACGCTCAAAGACATCCACGCCGACTTCTTCCGGTACCGTCTGGCTCTCCACCTTCTCAAATCTCGGCAGACGTATTCTAAGCAGTTTTCGTATCACGAGATAAAGCACCAGCAAAACGGCTATGACAAATATTACCAGTAAAAGCACCGTCACTACCCGCAGAAAGAATTGCAAAAGAAGTATTTTTAATTTATTCTGTTCCTTCTTTTCTAATTGTTTCGGAAGTTCTGTCTTTTTTTCTTTTATCCTGACTTTCTTCGCTTTTCCCTGTATTTTTTGTTCCTTCTGCTCCACTTTCGTTTCCTCTGACGGAACCTCTTGTATGGATACACCGATGGTAAACATAACAATCAAAAAAATTCCAAATGCAAGCAGTTTCTTACGCAATGCCTGTTTTACATTTTTCTCAAACCGTCCGATCATTTGCCGGGAAGCAGCCTGATTGGCGTACAAAAGCAGATATTTCTGATTAAAATAATCCGCATACAGTTTTACAATAAATGCCAGCAAGAGCAAACCAAACCACAAGATCCAGGAAACCATCGTATTGCGCTCAATATACCATTCATTTTCCGGCATTACGATTTCCATTGCGATGGTAAATGCCATTGCCGCCACAAGGACGATGCTGTGACAAGTTTTTTCATTTTTCTGCGCTTCTTCTTTGACACTCTTATGTTTCCATTTATAAGCGATCCAGATAATGCCGAGAAGCGCGCAGATTCCGAACATTATAAGACCTTTCTTCGTCCCGCCGGAAGCACAACTGTAGTACACCGCTACATAGGCAGCGATCAGATAATAGTATAAAAATACAAGCACATTATATAAATGTTTTTTATCCATGTTTCTCCCCTTCCAATCTCTGTCAGCATTTCCATAAAACACAATCTTTTCGGACGGCGGAATGAATTTTGCTGCTCTCATCTTCCCCGCCTGCAATTGGCAGAACCCAGGTCATTTCACGTCCACGTCTCCGGATCTTTTCGATTTCTTCCTGAATCTCTTCTTTCGCTGCTGCCGAAATAACAAAAAGATACGACGCATCATCGCCGGTTTCCCACTCTTTTTTCAGCATCGCAACACCCTTCTTGCAATTGGTTTTATACGAAATGCAGGCAAGAGTTTTCCGCACATTGCCAAGGTGCGCTCTTCCCAAGCCTTCCACGTGGCATCCGGTTTCCCCATTGGCGATCAGCGTCGTGGCGATGCCGTGCTCCTCAAACAGCCAGACAAGCGAATACGCCAGCCGGATACTCTCCTCCATCGCCGTTTCGTTGACAAACACCCCCGGCGACTCCAGATTTACTAAAATCGTAACCGGGCTTCCCGCTTTGTACGCACTCGTCTTTACCTGCCATTTTCCCTGTTTGGCGGACACTTTCCAATGAATGCGGTTCATCGAATCTCCCGGCATATATTCACGGACTCCTACATATTCAAAAGGATCTTCAAATACCGGCCGCTTTGTCATCATCTCGCCGATACTCCGGTTAAACACCGGAAGCAACCGCTGTGCTGACACAAATGACGGATACACGATCAATTTGGTCGACACCTCGGATTTTTCGACGTATTGACGCAGCAAAAACGGATCCTGCACGACCAGTTCTGCCTCATTGACCTCATATTCTCCTCGGCGCATGCAAACAAACCGACAACTGCGCCGCACTTTTTCATACCCTTGAACACTAAGTACGTCATTGCGGTAATAGTAGTCGGAAACCGTTCCCCCCGCCTCATCTGCAAATTTCAGAAAACGCGAAGTCTTAAATTTTACACTGACTGCCGGCAATGCCTGTTTTTTATCATTTATGATCGTCTCAAACAGATACATCGGCTCGCCCTCTGCTGCCTGTTCCTGGGAAAAAGAAAGTTCAACCCCAAATCCCTCTTTCCATTTTTTGCCAAATTTTAGAGAGATGATATTGACCCAGAGCACCAGAACCGCCATTGTCACACCGGCTACAAAAATTACTGAGCCCATTCCTATAAAACATCCTCCGTCGGCACTTCCACTGCCTTGATCAAGTCTTTCATCACATCTTTTGTCGTACGCTGTGTTAAAAACGGATCTTCACTCATAATACGATGTGCATATACAAGTGGTGCCAGTTCTTTGATGCGGTCCGGCGTCACAAATTCTTCGCCACACACTGCCGCATACGCACGCGCCATAGAGATCAACGCGATCACTCCACGGGTGCTGACTCCCAGTGCCAGTTTCTTTTCCTCGCGGGTTCGTTTGGCAATATTTCTCGCATATTCCAAAATACTTTTATGTACGGTCACCTGTTCACATGCCTGCCGCATCTCCAGCAGCGTCTGCGCGTCACATACCGCCTGCAGAGACGCCAGCGTATTTCCCTTTTTTATGTAACGTTCCAGCAGATCCAATTCCGCTTCCTCTTCCGGATAGCCAAGTGATATCTGAATCATAAAACGGTCTAACTGCGCCTGTGGCAATGGAAAGGTCCCCGCCATCTCCACCGGGTTCTGTGTCGCAATGACAAAAAACGGCTCATTGAGCGGCATCGTCTCGCCATCCACCGTTACCTGATGTTCTTCCATGCATTCCAGCAGACTCGACTGCGTACGAGGTGTCGCACGGTTAATTTCGTCTCCCAGTAAAATATTGGTAAATACCGGGCCTTTTCGAAATTCAAACTGATTTTTCTGCGGATCAAAAAAATTGACGCCCGTCACATCCGATGGCAATAAGTCCGGGGTAAACTGGATTCGTCCAAAATCCATATCAAAAGAAGCTGCCAGACTTTTTGACAGCATCGTTTTTCCGGTTCCCGGCACATCTTCCAATAAGACATTTCCGCCTGCCAAAAAGGCAGCAAGAACATATTTTATCTGCGTCCTCTTTCCTACAATCACCTGCTCCATATTGTCGCAGATCTTCTCTGCTCTTTCTTTTACTTCTGCTATCTGCATAATCTTCCTCCCTGACTATGATTTTATATGATGTGGTGTCTTTTTCCCCTCATCATCTACTGTCACAAAAACAATCTTTCCCGAAAACCGGTTTTCCTGATTCAACATATTCTGCCCGACAATTCTAAATTCTACACTTGTCGTGCCAACGTGGGAAACTTCCCAGAAAAGTTCTACGATCTCTCCTGCTTTGGTCGGTTTTGTGATCCGGATATCATTCATGGCCGCCAGCACGACATGATCGGTATGCCCCAAAGTACACGCCAGTGCGATAAATGCCGCCTCCGTCATACATTCTGAAATATATCCGGCATACAGCGTCTGATGATGATTCAGATGTTCCGGTCTTACAAATTTTCTCGTCGCAAGTTCCAAGTTTCTGCCTCCTTATCTCCTCCATCTGTTTTACCCCAAGTTCTCTATTTCAACTATTTTTCAGTATACCATAGCAGCCGGCAGATTGCAAGATTTCTACCACCAGCCAAGCCATCCGCCGCCCCAGTAGATCAGACCAAGAAGCCAGCTTGTCACAACTCCGTACAGGATCACGGGACCGGCAATTGTAAAAATCTTACAACCAAGTCCAAACACCATTCCTTCTTTTTTAAACTCAATCGCCGGCGCTGCCACACTGTTGGCAAACCCGGTAATTGGCACCAGCGTTCCTGCCCCCGCAAAATTGGCAATTTTCGGATAAATGTTCCAGCCGGTAAGCAGCACGCTCAACAAAATAAGCGTCAGCGTATTGTACAGTGCCGCCGTCTCCTTGTCCATCCCCAACGAACCGTACCAGTGAATGAGTACCTGCCCCAGTGTACAGATCAGACCGCCCACTAAAAATGCCTTGCACAGATTGGCAAACCAGCTGAGTTTCGGCGTATTTTCATCCACATAATCGTTGTAAAGTTCATCCCGCTCTTCGGGCACCTGTTCGTTGAGCACCTCGCGGATATCGGTTTTTTGTTTCGTCATGATTTGATTCCTCACTTTCTAAAATAAGTCATGTCCCTTGAAAGAAAAACTGTAAAATACTTCCAATACATTTTCCCAGAGCCATTGCCAGTAAGATAACCGGAAGCCCTTGTTTGAGGCGCATCCGTCTTACAAAAACCGGGATGACACGCAGATTTTCCGCCAGTGCCATCGCAAGACACCCCACAAAAATGCCGGAAAACAGTCCATATACCGGAAGTCCTATCATTCCTACAGGCAGATGTGTTACAAATAAATTCAAAATATTTCCGGCCGTTCCGCCAATTATGATCATCCATTCATAGCCATAAATATGATCTGCCGTTCCGGTTCTCTGGGCAAGTCGCGGAATGATGCCAAGCATCGTGATAAAGGCAAAGATTCCCGCAGCTACGACAAATCCGCTGGCAAGACCGATGAAGGCCAGAAAGATCGCACTAATTAACGTCAATGGTTTTCCCCTCCCTTGCCGCCGTCTTGATCATTGCCTTATTCATTTGCTCCTCATACGTCCGCATCTCCACCTGAATCGGCGTCGGATCATTTTTAATATCCCGCTTTTTAAAATGATTGTAAAATACAAGGATACCGATCGGCAGCCCGACCGCATAAGACATTTCAAGGATGGTTCCGCCGGCTTTGACTTCCCCTGTCACCATATGATAAATACGGTCAAATACACCGGCGACATTGACATCTTCATTAAATGTCATAATCGTAAATGCCGAACCGACCAGCACAATCGCCGCTACCACAATGGTTTTCAGACACTCCAGCCATTTTTTCTCCTTCTTTTGCGGTTCGTATTCCACGATAAAATCCGTCTCTCCCAGATTCTCAATCTGGATTTTCGGATACACTTTATGAACCGCCTCATATATTTTCGTCACCGTAAACATTGTCAAAATTTTACTGTCGCCCAGAAGCGTATAAAACGGTTCTTTCTCCAGTTTCTGCACCATAGCGGTATTGCTGCTGTACAATGTCGCCACATCTTTGATCTGCAGATCCTTCTTTTTGACTGCCACATTCTGCTCTGCTTTTACATATAAAATATCTTCCATGTCGTCCTCCTGTCTTTCTTATACTATTTCCCATCTGCTGCCTGTTTATTCCTCACAATCCCGCATTTCCCCGAATAAAATAATCAAAAACGGAGAAATTTTATGGCAGTTAAAATATTTGTCGATCAGGGACACAATCCCTATGGAGTCAACGCCGGTGCCGAAGCCTTCGGCGTAAGAGAACAGGATATCACATATCTGGTAGGTGCCTATCTGGTTGATATATTAAATGCAGATTCGAGATTTGATGCGATTGCGTCAAGACAGACACCCGATGAGATTCTTGGTTACGACAACAATTCCAGCCTGCGCGAACGCGTAGACATGGCAAATACATGGGGCGCCGATTATTTTATCAGCATTCATACGAATGCCAATGTAAATCCGGCGATCAATGGCACGGAATGCTACGTCTATTCGCAGTACAGTCCCTCGTTTTATCTCGCAGAAGATATCGTAAGCCAGATCGTACGGCGGGTCGGCACAAAAAACAACGGGGTCTATGTCCGTCCCTCCCTCTACGTGCTGCGCCGGACACAGATGCCTTCGGTACTTGTCGAACTTGCCTATCTGACAAATTATGAAGATTTCGTCCTCCTCACGACGATGCAGTACCAGTTTGCCTATGGCATTTACAATGGGATTCTGAATTTCCTCGGACTTCCGTTTCTGTGATACTTCCGGGAAGTAAAAAAGGTCATGAATGGGTTCTGCACCTCTTCATGACCTTTTACCAATATTTACCATTAAAAATGATTCGGGATTTTTTACAGCACCGCTGCACCGCTGATCGCAAAATAAGCGATCACAACGATTCCCAATATGATACGATACCAGCCAAAACCGGTGAAATCGTGCTTACGAATGTAATCCATCAGGAAACGGATAACAAACAAAGATACAATAAAAGCTACGATCATACCAATGAGCAGCGTGATCACTTCCATCGGTCCGTAGTGGAGTCCGTGCATGACACTTTTTACAATTTTTAATAAACTTGCTCCGAACATAACCGGGATGGCAAGATAAAATGTAAATTCTGCTGCCGCACCACGGGAAACACCGATGATCAATGCTCCGACGATCGTTGCACCGGAACGGGATGTTCCCGGAATGATCGCTGCCAGAAGCTGGAAAATACCGATAATGATCGCCGTCTGGTATGTAATATCATGAACTTTCGTGATAACAGGCCGTCTGCCTTTGTTCCACCGCTCTACGATGATAAATAAAATACCATAGATGATCAAAGCTCCTGCTACGACGATCTGATTGTAAAACATCTCATCGATCACATCATCAAACAACACGCCCACAATGGCTGCCGGAATTGTAGCCACCAGTATCTTAAACCACAATGTCATAATGTCCATCTTTACGAACGGCTTATTCTTATTGTTTAAATTAAAAGGAAAGATCTTTTTCCAGAACAATAAAACAACCGCCATGATCGCGCCAAGCTGGACAACGACCAAAAACATCTGGGTAAAATCATCATTACTGAATGTCAAAAACTGATTGACCAAAATCATATGTCCTGTGCTGCTGATAGGGAGCCATTCGGTAATCCCCTCCACAATTCCCAATACAATTGCAACAAGCACATCAAATATTCCCATTTTCTGTTCTCCTTTCATTTTTCGTTCAAAACCATCGTTATTGTATCACAAATCGCAACACAGCACAAGACTTCTCACAATATTTCATTGCAAATTTATCCGCTTTATAGTAAAATAGAAACATATGCAATTTATGCAACTAAAAATGGATTGGAGATTCCCATGAAAAAACAACTTTCAAAAATTCTCCCACTATATACACTCATACCTCTTATCAGTGCATTTACGTTAAATACGCTGATCTACAGTGGTTCAATGAGTATATGCAAAAACTGGCATCACTATGACTTTACGTCAGCTCTTGACCGTATGGTCCCGGTGATCCCGGAGTGGGTATACATTTACTTAGGATGCTACCTTTTTTGGGTTATCAATTATATTTTGGTTGCGCGCATTCACAAAGACGATCCGGATGGATTTTACCGTTATATCACAACCGATATGATGTCCCGCATCGTCTGCGGCCTGTTTTACTTCGGGCTTCCTACTACCAATGTGCGCCCTGAGATCATAGGTTTCGGTTTTGCCGAGCACTTACTGCGCTGGGTCTATGCCATTGACCAGCCAGCCAATCTGTTTCCATCCATTCACTGCCTGGTAAGCTGGATGTGCTTTATCGGCATACGTGGAAACAAACGTGTTCCCCGCTGGTACCGCATTTTCTCCTGCATTTTTGCTTTGCTTGTTGTCATTTCCACACAAGTAACAAAGCAGCATTATCTGATTGATGCGGTCGCCGGAATTTTACTTGCGGAAATCCTTTTTGCATGGAACAAACGCAGCAATGCCTACCTCTATGTGAAAAATTTCTTTGAAAAAGTAAATACCTCACTGCGATCCCTCTCCCGTAAGAAAAAGGGAGGTTATGCATGAGCTCAAAAAAGAAAAATATTTTAAATATCGGTTTCCTTGTACTCCTTCTCGTCCTTACCTTCTGGCTCGTTTTCCGTGACCAGGATCTGGGACCGATCCTTGCGATCCTTGGCAAGGTGCCGATCCATTTTATTATCATCGGTTTGATCCTTGTCGTATGCTATGTATGCGGCGAATCGGTGATCATAAAATACCTGCTGCATGCCGTAAAGATCAAAGCACCGCTGATCAACTGCATCCGCTATTCTTTTGTCGGATTCTTTTTCAGCTGTATCACCCCGTCTGCCACCGGCGGACAGCCCGCTCAGATTTTTTACATGCAGCGCCAGAAAATTGATATTCCGACCGCATCGATCATTTTGATGCTTGTCACGATTGAATACAAATTTGTTCTTGTATTCATTGGTCTGGCTCTTGCTTTATTTGGCCAGCCACTCGTACAGACATTGACCTCCGAGGCACAATTTTATCTTTATCTCGGTCTTGGATTAAATGTTTTTTGCGTAATCTTTATGAGTTTTCTTGTCTTTTTACCAAATACGGCAAGTTATCTCATCACAAAGGGATTTTTACTGCTGCAGCGTCTTCATATTATGAAAGACAAAAACAATCGTATGCAGCGCTTACAAAATTCTATGGAAACATACAGAAAAGCCAGTATATTTCTGAAGGCAAATAAACTTGTGATCTTCAATACGACCGTGATCACGTTTGTTCAGCGAATACTTCTTTTTGCCGTCACATATGTTGTATATAGAAGTTTCGGATTGAGTGAACAAACTCTTCTCACAATGGTCTTGTTGCAGGCAGCAATCTCCGTATCGGTGGATATGCTTCCGCTTCCCGGAGGAATGGGAATCAGCGAACGGCTTTTTCTGCAGATATTTGCCCCGCTTTTTGGCAGCACGGCACTCACCCTGTCCGGAATGCTCTTAAGCAGGGGAATCAGTTACTATATGCTGGTTATTCTGAGTGGTGTAATTACAATTATCACCCATCTCACCGTAAAGCCGGCACCAACGGACAATGAATCTTAAACAATCACAGAAAAGAGGTTTCTTATGATAGGAGTTTACAATTATTCAGTTATTTTGACGTATCTGGGGGTAGGTCTTTCCATCTTTGGTATCACGCAGGCATTGTCGGGAAATTTTGACATTGCGATCCTGTGCCTTGCTTTGGCCGGAGCCTGCGATACGTTTGACGGAAAAGTTGCACGAAGCATGAAAAACCGTACGGAAGAACAGATCATCTTCGGGATTCAGATCGACTCCCTCTGCGATGCCATCTGTTTTGGCGTAACTCCGGCAATTATTGCGTATTCGCTCGGATTGAACAGCACCTTTGGAATTATCGTGGAAATTGTATTTGTTCTGTGTGGTGTTATCCGCCTGGCTTACTTTAATGTGCTGGAAGAATTAAAACATTTGCACCCGGAAAAATCGGAATCCAAATGTTACCACGGTCTTCCGATCACTTCGATCGCAATTATTTTTCCAATTATTTACATGTTCCGTCCACTGGTATCCCCGCAGCTCTTTTTGACTGCACTTCCGTTTGTCATGCTGGCAATCGCTTTTTTATACATATGCGATTTCAAGATCCGCAAACCTTCCAATGCTATGGTTGCCTTTATCCTGGTATTTATGGCAATCGTCGTATTGAAAATTCTTCATGTATTTTAAGGGAGGCCCCGCATGAAATATATTGATCGAAACGGAAAAAAAATAATTGACGATTCCCGTCAGGATAAACTCCTGCATTTACTTTATACACATGCATGGGGACGCGCGCTCTTAAAACCTCTCGTCGCACCCGGTTTTTCCGGATTTGCGGGCAGGCTTTTAGATACCCGGTTATCAACCCGGCTCGTTCCCGGTTTTATCAAAAACAACCACATCGATATGTCATGCTATCAGGAGACGGAATACCGCTCTTTTAACGACTTTTTTTCAAGAAAGATCAAAGCGGGCGCCCGTATTTTCTCCCCCGAAGAAACGGATCTGATCAGTCCCTGCGACTGCTATGCGTCTGTATACCGCATTGATCCTGCTCTCCGCGTAAATATAAAAGATACAACATACTCAGCGGCTTCGCTCCTGCGCAGCAAAAAACTCGCTGCCCGTTATGCCGGCGGCACTCTTCTTGTTCTGCGGCTTACGGTCGGAGATTATCACCGCTACCATTATCCTGTCTCCGGAATCCAGTCGAAAAACCACTTCATTCCGGGCATCCTTCACACGGTAAATCCGATCGCCAATGACTATATTCCGATCTACAAAGAAAACGCGCGCGAATATACCGTCATCCGCTCCCCGCAGTTTGGTGATGTCACACAGATGGAAGTCGGCGCCATGCTGGTCGGTAAAATATGCAACCACAGACAATCCTGCCGCGTTTTCCGTGGCGAAGAAAAAGGGTATTTCCAATATGGCGGTTCGACGATCGTTCTCTTTCTGGAAAAAGATGCCGTCACACTCCGCCCGGATCTTATGGAAAATACCGGACAGGGTTATGAAACACAGCTTCACCTCGGAGACACCTTAGGACATTCCCCATGGTGTAAGGACAAAGATCACACCGATCGCTAATATAATTGCTGCATAATATATGGTTTCTTTTGTTGCATCTGACATAATAAAAACCTCCATTTTTATAAAATAAAAGTCTGTAAAAAGGATCACTTCCTTATTACAGACTTTATTTTACCAAAAATGCTGTCCCATTTAACGGACTCATTTAAAGATTTTTCTTACAAATTTCCTGTAGGCAGCATTTTTCACAATATGCCTTTCTCGCCGTACAGACTTCTCTTCCATGATGAACAAGGCGGTGGCAGAAATCACTCCCTTTTTCCCCCGGAATGATCTTCCACAGTTCCATCTCAACCTTTTTCGGATCTTTTATGCCGTCCACCAACCCCATCCGGTTTACCAGACGGATGCAATGGGTATCGGTTACGATCGCCGGTTTGCCAAATACATCACCCAGGATCAGATTGGCACTCTTTCTGCCGACTCCGGGCAGACTGAGCAGGGCTTCAAAATCATCGGGCACCTGCCCGTCAAACTGCTCAACCAACATGTTCATACATTTATGAATATCTCTTGCCTTGCTTGCTCCCAGACCACAGGGACGTACCATCTCTTCGATCTCTTCTACCCCGGCCTGTGCCAGTGCCTGCGGACTCGGATATTTGGCAAATAACTCTTTCACTACCACATTGACACGGGCATCGGTGCACTGCGCCGCCAGCCTCACACTTACCAGTAATTTCCATGCTTCGTCATAGTCCAGTGTACAATCTGCCAATGGATATTCTTTTTCCAGTTCCTCTATGATCTGATTTGCTCTTTGTTTTTTTGTCATCTGCGTTCCTCTTTTCTTTTGCTCTATCTCTAGTATACATTGTTTTGAAAAGATTGCAATTGATTTATTGACTTTCTTATATAAGGTAGAGTATAATTTTATTATATAGGGCATGATTCGTATCAATCCGAATCTTCCCCATAACCCCAAAAGAAAGGAGACATTTTATGAGTTTATCGATAAGTGCCTTGGGAGGCTACGATATGTTTTATCCAATTTATTCCGCAGCTCCGGTAAACCGGGTAGATGCTGCCGATCGTGTCGACCGAGATTCCCGGAATATCAAAACAGAACCAAATGATAAGGTCAAAAAAGGCGAATGTCAGACATGTGCCAAAAGGAAATATGTGGATGGTTCCAATGAATTCAATGTTTCCTTTAAAGCACCCGGACATATCAGTCCTGAGGATTCTGCCGCCAAAGTAATGGCTCACGAGCAGCAACATGTTGCCAATGCCGTCGCGGAAGGCAGCAAACCAAATAAAGAGCTCATATCTGCGACCGTATCGCTTCACACTTCCGTTTGTCCGGAATGTGGCCGCACTTATGTATCCGGTGGAAACACCCATACAGTCATTCGTACAACAAGCGATACTTCCAACCCTTATGCAAAATTGCAGCAGCGTATGAACCGGAATTTCTCTGCCGGACTGAATTTTGACAAGAGTGCATAAAATATTAATACTGGAGGCTAAAACCATGTCAAAGGAAATCCCTTACAAAATTTACTTAAGTGAAAATGAAATGCCAACCCAATGGTACAATGTACGTGCTGATATGAAAAACAAACCAGCTCCGATCCTGAATCCGGCTACGTTAAAACCGATCACGGTAGAAGAACTGGAACCGATCTTTTGTACCGAGCTTGCGAAACAGGAGTTAGATGACACCACCGCATACATAGACATTCCGGAAGAAATCCGTAATTTCTACCGCATGTACCGTCCATCTCCTCTGACACGTGCTTACTGTCTGGAAAAAGCTCTGGACACACCGGCTCATATCTATTACAAATTTGAAGGAAATAACACATCCGGAAGCCACAAATTGAACTCTGCGATCGCACAGGCTTACTATGCGAAGAAAGAGGGCTTGAAAGGTGTTACAACAGAAACCGGTGCCGGTCAGTGGGGAACTGCTCTTTCCATGGCTTGTTCCTATTTTGATCTGGACTGCCAGGTATATATGGTAAAAGTTTCCTATGAGCAGAAACCTTTCCGCCGCGAAGTTATGCGTACTTACGGTGCTAATGTTACCCCTTCTCCTTCCATGAATACCAATGTGGGACGCAAGATCAATGAAGAGTTCCCTGGAACAACCGGAAGTCTTGGCTGCGCCATCTCAGAGGCAGTAGAAGCTGCTACTTCTCAGGAGGGCTATCGCTATGTACTTGGTTCCGTATTATCCCAGGTACTTCTTCATCAGTCTATCATTGGACTGGAAACCAAGGCAGCTCTTGACAAATACGGCATCAAAGCAGATATGATCATCGGCTGTGCCGGCGGCGGTTCAAACCTTGGAGGTCTTATTTCTCCATTTGCCGGCGAAATGCTCCGTGGCGAAGCAGATTACAAGATCATTGCCGTAGAACCTGCTTCCTGTCCAAGTATGACCCGCGGTAAATACGCCTATGATTTCTGCGATACCGGAAAAGTATGTCCACTGGCTAAAATGTATACCTTGGGAAGCGGCTTTATTCCTTCCGCAAACCATGCCGGCGGTCTGCGCTATCATGGTATGAGTTCCGTCGTATCCCAGCTTTATGCTGACGGTTATCTGGAAGCACGCAGTGTTGAGCAGACTTCTGTCTTCAAAGCAGCAGAACAGTTTGCCCGCGTAGAAGGTATCCTTCCTGCACCGGAAAGCAGCCACGCTATCAAAGTTGCTATCGACGAAGCATTAAAATGTAAAGAGACCGGCGAAGCCAAAAACATCGTATTTGGTCTTACCGGAACCGGTTATTTTGATATGGTTGCATACGAAAAATACAACGATGGCGAGATGTCAGATTATATTCCTACCGATGAAGAAATCGCTAAGAGCCTGGCTTCTCTTCCAAAAGTAGACTAATTTAGAAAGCAGACAGGCAGAACACAATGAAAAAATGGATCAAACGAATCGTTCTTATTCTGATCATTTTTCTTGTTCTCATTGCCTTAAGTATACTTGGTCTTAATCTCTGGGTAACGCTTCACGCCAAAAAGAATATTGTTTCTTCTCCGCAGGAGCTTACCCGGGATTATGATTGTATCCTTATCTTAGGAGCCGGTCTGAAAAACGGCCAGGCAAGTCCGATGCTTACCGACCGCCTTGAAAAAGGGATCGAACTATATAAGCAGGGAAAGGCTCCTAAACTTTTAATGAGCGGCGATCACGGCACCGAATATTATAATGAAGTAAAAGTGATGAAACAATATGCGATCGATGCCGGCGTTCCGTCAAGTGATATTTTCATGGATCATGCGGGATTTTCAACTTATGACAGTATATGGCGTGCCAAACACGTTTTCTCGGTTCAAAATCCCATCATTGTAACACAGCGCTACCATCTGTACCGCGCTGTCTACATTGCGCAGCAAAACGGCCTATCCTGCACCGGAATTGCCTCCGACGGCTATCGGTATGGCGGCAGACCAAAACGTCTTCTGCGGGAATTTCTGGCAAGATGTAAAGATTTTATCACAACGGCAACCGAAACACCGCCTTCCTATCAGGGCGATATCATTTCCATCACCGGAAATGGCGACGAGACAAATGATTGTGAATTTGAGAAATAAAAAATGTGCTTCATAGTAAACTATGAAACACATTTTTTTCATGCTGGTAACCGGAATCGAACCGGTACGGGTGTCACCACCCACAGGATTTTAAGTCCTGGGCGTCTGCCAGTTCCGCCACACCAGCATATTATAAATAAGATTACAAACAATACATTGTCTGTAAACGACCCAGGAGGGACTCGAACCCTTGACCTCTGCCGTGACAGGGCAGCGCTCTAACCAACTGAGCTACTGGGCCAAAAATTTTGTACCTGATAAGGAATCCTCCCGCAAGCGGGTCCCTCCTTACCACAACAGTCATCAGGACTCTCCCCATTTACAATGGGTCCCCCCTCATGACAACACGCGATAAGGAATCCTCCCACAAGTGGGTCCCTCCTTACCACAACAAATGGACCCTCGGGGACTCGAACCCCGGACCGTCCGGTTATGAGCCGGATGCTCTAACCAACTGAGCTAAAGGTCCAAACTCATAAGGTTTGGTATTTTTTACCAACTAAAATCAAAAAGTGACTCCTACGGGAATCGAACCCGTGTTACCGCCGTGAAAGGGCGATGTCTTAACCGCTTGACCAAGGAGCCATAAGTAATAAAATTAGTCTCTAACATTAAATATTGTAACATATCTAATGTTACTTTGCAACCCTTCTTTCCGTAAAAAAAAAGGCCACAAGTGTGAACCTCATATTCAAAAATAGAAAAGTAATTAATATACTTTATAAAAACTCCCCGAGTAGGGCTCGAACCTACAACCCCACGGTTAACAGCCGTGTGCTCTACCATTGAGCTATCGAGGATCA
>CAKRDZ010000003.1 GCA_934316845.1 uncultured Eubacterium sp.
GAGGAAGTACACCGGCTCCGGGAGGAAGTACACCGGCTCCGGGAGGAAGTACGCCGATACCGGGAGGAAGTACACCGGCTCCGGGAGGAAGTACACCGGCTCCGGGAGGAAGTACACCGATACCGGGAGGAAGCACACCGGCTCCGGGAGGAAGTACACCGGCTCCGGGAGGAAGTACACCGGCTCCGGGAGGAAGTACGCCGATACCGGGAGGAAGTACACCGATACCGGGAGGAAGTACGCCGATACCGGAAGGAAACATAGGTGGAAACGCGGCAACTAACCCGGGGGCAAAGGAAAATCAATCAATTATTACAGGAAATCAGATTGATTTTAACGGAGAATTTGCAAAAACAGATGTCAAAACAAAATTACAGAAACCAACAAAGATCAAAATCCAAAAGAAAAAGGGCAAGCTGCTTTTGAGCTGGAAAAAAATAGCAAAAGCAAGTGGCTATGAAATACAGATTGCTGCAAACAAAAAGTTTAAAAAGGCAGTGAAGAAAAAAACAAAAAAACCAGTGCTGCAAATGAAAAAATGGAAAAAGAAAATATGTTTTCTTCGTGTGCGTGCTTATCAACAGAAGAGCGGGAAAACAGTGTATAGTGGGTGGAGTAAAGTGGTAAAGAAAAAATGAAATAAAATTACAAACGTAACTATTCAAGATTAAATGTGAGCGATAGAGTGCCCTGAATAGTTATTCACAAACAAAGAGGATCAAATAGAGTTGACCGCCGGATGATATCTTGTGTAAATAAGATGTTGTCTGGCGGTTGTTTTATGGTTCACAATATGTTCAAAGATCTTTGATATGATAGTCTTTATAGGAAAGGACGTGAGGATGGATGAAGCAATCTATGCGAATCAGACTAGTCGTGTTAACGGCGCTTATGATCATATTATGTATTGTGATCTGCTGGATCATGAACCTGTTTCTGCTTCCCGGATATTATGAAAATTCCAAGAAAAAGCAAATGAATGATGTGTATGGAGAAGTGGCAGCGCTGTTTGATGAAAATGACTGGAAAAACATTTCCGATACACAGAAAGATAAAGTATACGATTCTCTGGATAAGATCAGCGCAAACAGCAGCGTAAGTGTATACATTATGAGCATTAATGTAGATACCTCCAGCGGCATGGTGAGCAAAGTGGATTATCTGTATCCGAGTATGGGAAACCGTACGCAGCAGCTGAATACGCAGCAATTGGCAAAATATGTTATGTTTAAACAGCTTGGCAATATTTTTGATGAAAATTATAAATTGCTCGAAGAGACGGATCAATATGAATTGTTTAATGTATTTGACGAGAGGATCGATTCCAATTATATCGAACTTGTCGGCGGGATCACAGGAGATTACTGGGTATATCTGCGATCGAATTACGAAAGCATCCGCGAGAGTGCGGCTATTTCCAATGAATTTCTGACGTATGTCGGAATCCTTGTAACGATATTGTGTGTGATCATTATGATCTTCCTGAGCAATCATTATACGAAGCCGATCCTGAAACTGGCACAGATTGCCAAGAAGATGGAAAATCTGGATTTTGATGTCCGGTATAAGGAAAACCGGCACGACGAGATCGGGGTGCTTGGACACAGCATGAACTCCCTGTCAGATAAACTGGAACAGACAATTTCCGAACTCAAGACGGCAAACAATGAACTGGAGCTGGATCTTCAGCGGCGTTCCGAGCAGGAGCAGATGCGGCAGGAATTTCTTGCAAATGTGTCTCATGAGCTGAAGACACCGATCGCGCTCATCCAGGGATACGCGGAAGGACTTCAGGATAACGTCAATGACGATCCGGAGAGCCGTGAATTTTATTGCGAAGTTATCGTAGACGAAGCGGATAAGATGAACAAAATGGTAAAAAAACTGTTGAGCCTGAATCAACTGGAATTTGGAAACGGACAGGTGCATCTGGAACATTTTGATCTGCAGCAGGTAGTACAGTCGGTATTGTCGTCGTCGGAAATTTTGTTCCGCCAGAAGGAAGTCACCTTGTCTTACGATGGGGATCGTCCGGTTTATGTGTGGGCAGATGAATATATGACGGAAGAAGTAGTCATGAACTACGTCAGTAATGCGCTGAACCACATTGATGGTGAAAAGATCATCGAAGTAAAGATCGTCAGCCACGATGGAAAAGCCCGTGTGAGTGTGTTTAATACCGGAAAGCCGATTCCGGAAGAAGATATTGATAAGATCTGGAGTAAATTTTATAAGGTCGATAAGGCGAGAACCAGAGAATACGGTGGAAACGGGATTGGTTTGTCGATTGTTAAGGCAATTATGGAAGCACACAATCAGGCGTATGGTGTGAAAAATTATGACAATGGGGTAGAATTTTGGTTTGAACTTGATGAAAAGACGGAAAACTAGAAATCTGCAATTGCAGTCTTGACAAAAATATGTTAGAATAATAAGTACAGTTATATGATATGAGAAGGGGATGAGTGCATTTATGAAAAGAAGTGGATGCCTGATGCTCTGTTTCTGCCTAAGTGCAGCTTTACTGAATGGCTGTTCCTCTGCCGGTCTGAGTGAGGAAAACCAGGATAAAGTGGCAGAATATGCAGCAGAAGTGGTGTTAAAACACGATGCAAATTATGATAATAAATTGATTGATACAGAGGCGGCAGCGACACCGACTCCGGAAGCCAGTCAGCAGCCGGAAGGGACACAGGAGCCGGCAGCAGAGGCAGCCCCGGCAGTGCCGGAGGATGGGCAGCAGCCTGAAGAGACACCGGTACCGGAAGTCTCAATGGATGAGTTGTACCGGTTAAAAGACGTGTCGATATCGTATCAGTCATACGATATTTGCAGCCGGTATCCGAAAAAAACAGATTTTCCAATGATTGCCAAAAAAGGGGAAACCTTTGTTGTGGTTACGTTTGTAGCAGAAAATAAAAGTTCTGCGAAAACGAAAGTGGATCTGATCAAGCGGCGAATCAATTATGAATTACAGCTGGATGACACACAATACGATCCTACCATTGCGATGCTTGCCAATGGCGGATTGAATAATTTTAAAACTACGTTAAAAGCGAAAGAAAAGCAAAAAGTTGTACTCATGTATAACATTCCGAAGAATGCAGCAAAAGCAGAAAAAATCACTCTTACAATTAAAGAGGGCGATAAGAAAGCACATACAATAACTTTAAAATAATAATTATGGAAGCATGGAGGATTGGCGATGGACATGGAGTATGAATACAGAGAAAAGAAACGCAGCTTATTTTTCGGTCTGCCGTTATCATTTACGACCTATACACTTAGTCAAAAGAAAATCAATATCAAAAAGGGACTGTTTCGAACGGAAGAGGATGATACCCTCATGTATAAGATTCAGGATGTAAAACTGGTTCGCAGTTTATGGGAAAGAATTTTTAAACTGGGTACGGTTATCTGTTATTCCGGCGATATTACCGATGCGAAACTGATGTTGATGCACATAAAGAATTCTTCTGAGATCAAGGAATACATTCTTGAGACGGCAGAAGAAGAGCGAAGAAAAGTCCGTACATTGCACACGATGGGACTTGATGGAGCAGATAATCTGTATGATGATGTCGATGATGACTGATTAGAAGAATACCCATTGGAAAAGGAGGAGACAATCATGGCACAGACAGAAATATTGTTAGAGAGTGGGACCAATGAATTAGAATTATTGGAATTTGTAGTAGGAACACAGCATTATGGAATTAACGTAGCAAAAATTCGTGAATTATGTCAATACCAGGTACCGACACCGGTGCCAAACGCACATCCGTTTATTGAAGGAATCTTTATGCCGCGTGATATGCTGATCACAGTCATTAATTTATCCAAAGCATTAGGAATTCCGGAGTCAGGGGATGCTTCAAATGATATGTACATAATTACAAATTTTAACAATTTACATACGGCTTTTCATGTACAGAAAGTACTTGGGATTCATCGTATCTCCTGGGAAGATATTGCAAAACCGGATTCTACGATCAGCGCTGCCGGAAAAAGTGCAGCAACAGGAATTGCAAAAGTGGAAGATCGAATCATCATTGTACTTGATTTTGAGAAAATCGTTTCGGAGATCAATCCGGAGACAGGATTGAAATTATCCGATATTGATGCGATGGGTGAACGTTCCCGTCATGAATGTCCGATTCTTTTAGCAGAAGATTCACCATTATTGCTTGAAATGCTTAAAAAATGTCTGAGCCGTGCCGGGTATACTCACCTGATCCCGACCACTAATGGACAGGAAGCCTGGGATACATTGCAGAAAATCCTGGCGGATGGAGGAAAGGTTGGCCAGGACATTTCACTGGTTATTACAGATATCGAGATGCCACAGATGGATGGTCATCATTTGACAAAATTGATCAAAGATGATCCGAGATTTGATGGTATGCCGGTTGTGATCTTTTCATCTCTGGTAAATGATGAGATGAAACGTAAGGGGGAGGCGCTGGGTGTAGATGCCCAGTTATCCAAACCGGAAATCGGGAAATTAGTACGACAATTGGATCTGCTGCTTAATTAGTGATCCAGAGCGGGAAAAGGCAGACCGGACTATGTGGAGTAGACTGGTCTGTTGTTGTGATTGAATGGAGGGAAGAGATAGATCATGGCAGGAAAAGAGGGAGAATCTTATCTGGATGAATTATTGGATAATGCATCGGCACTCCGGCATAAGGAGGAAAATAAAATAAAAAAATCAGATTATAATGAGGTCGGCCTGGATGAAGCGCTGGCGGTTTTAAATGATCTGCCGGATGAGTCTGGAATCCCATCGAAGGGAAATGCCAAAGAGGATTTGGAAGAGTTAAAAAGTCTTTTTGATGAATTTGGAGACGAGGAAATTCCGGAGGACGAACCGGAAACCAATTTTGTCACTGAGACAGAACCGGAAGCAACGGTATCCGCACCGGAACCGAAAGCAGAGCGGGAGACAGAACCGGAAGAAGTACCGGTATCTGTACCGGAGTTGGAAGTAGAGCCGGAGGAAGTGCCGGTGTCCATACCGGAAGCAGAATCCGAACCGGAGCCGGCATCAGAAGAAGATGCTTTTAATCTTGAAGATATTGCCGCGCTGACCGATGGTTTGGGTGATGATTCGGAAGAGCAGGAGGATACAGATTTTGAAGATATGGAAGCTATGTTAAATCTGCTTCAGGAGCCGGGTAACAAAGAGGAAACGAAACCAAGTGCAGCAGATTCACAACCACAGGAGACAAAAATTTCCACAGATCCGGTGGCTGTTGACGATATTTTTCAGGACGCTCTTTCTGCCGTGCAATACAGTGCGGATGAAGAGAAACTTGAAAAGCAGATACAGGAAGCGGAACAACCACAGGAAGAAGTGGATTCTACAGTTGAAGACATCCTTGCATTGGATGATGTGATGCCGGAGGCGAAAGAACCTTCTATGTCAACAGATCAAGACCGGCAAAATGTTCAGGAAGTGCCGGTTCGTAAAACACCGAAAAAGAAAAAGCCAAGTTTCTGGAAGCGTTTGTTTGGAAATGTTGTTACGGGCGAGACGGCGGCTTTGGAAGAAAAAGAGAGAGAACGAGAAGAAGCCAGAGAGCAGAAAAAACAGAAGGCTTTGATCGCTAAGAAAAAGAAGAACGAAGAGGCAAAGGAAGAAAAAGTGAAAAAAGCCGAAGAAAGAAAGGACAAACAGAAACAGCTCAAAGAAGAAAAAGCGGTACGTAAAGAGGAGAAAAAACTCGAAAAGAAACGCTTAAAGGAAGAGCGGGCAGCGATGGAAGAAAACAAAGTGGTTGGAAAGATCAATCCGATCGGGGCTACAATTGTATTTGTTTTCTTTGCTACGATTGGTGTGTTGATTCTTGTCGGTGTTTGGCTCTTCCCAAGGCGTGCCAATATTAAAGAGGCCGAAAACCAGTATGCCAGTGAGCAGTATATTGAAGCCTATAAAACAATTTCCACAATTTCTGTGAAAAAGGACGAGCAGGCACTTTACGATAAGATTGAGCTTTGTTCAAAACTGCAAAGGCAGATTCAGTCTTATCAGATCAATGTTTCTATGAATCAGAAAATAGAGGCTCTGCATGCCTTGCTGCAGGGATTGGATTTTTATAATAAAAAGCAGGAAGATGTGAAAAAACTGCAGGTGCAGAAAGAATTTTTACAGATGAAAACACAGATTATATCGTATCTTGCACAGGATTACCAGATAGATGAGGCGAAAGCTGGTGAGCTTCTTGCGATTACCGATAAAACAGAGTATTCGAATCGTCTGCAGCAGATTGCAGCGTCAGCGAAAAAGTAACAGATAAGTGGAGGAAATTATGATAGCCATAGTAGATTATGATGCAGGAAATATTAAGAGTGTGGAGAAAGCATTGCAGTTTTTGGGAGAAGAACCCGTTGTAACGAGGGACAAAGAAACACTTCTTCAAGCGGACAAAGTGATCGTTCCCGGAGTGGGTGCTTTTGGAGATGCGATGGAAAAGATGCATCAGTATGGATTGGTCGAAGTCCTTCGGGAGATTGCCGGCAAAGGAACACCGATTCTTGGTATCTGTCTGGGACTGCAGTTGTTTTTTGAAAGCAGCGAAGAGACACCGGGAGTAGAAGGACTTGGACTGCTGCCGGGAAAAATTGTCAGGATTCCGGACAAGGAAGGTTTTAAGATTCCACATATGGGCTGGAACTCCATTCGGATCAATCCGGCGTCCCGTCTGTTAAAAGGTATTGAAGAAGGAGCTTATGTTTATTTTGTCCATTCGTATTATCTTCAGGCAGAAAATGAAGCAGATGTTGCGGCAACGACAGATTATGTGGTAAATATTCATGCAGCCGCGGAACATGATAATATATTTGCGACACAGTTTCACCCGGAAAAAAGCGGAGAGATTGGATTGCAGATATTGAAAAATTTCATTGAATTATAGAAGAAAGGAACGAAGAGACAATGTTTACAAAGCGGATTATTCCTTGTTTAGATGTAAATGCCGGAAGAGTAGTAAAAGGTATTAATTTTGTGAATCTGCGTGATGCCGGAGATCCGGTATCGGTTGCTGCTGCTTACGATAAGGCAGGTGCGGATGAACTTGTATTTTTGGATATTACGGCATCCAGTGATGCCAGAGACATAAAAGTAAATATGGTGCGGAAAGTGGCAGAGACGGTATTTATTCCATTTACTGTTGGCGGCGGGATTCGCACCATTGATGATTTTAAGATGATCCTGCGAGAAGGAGCGGATAAAGTTTCCGTAAATTCGGCAGCAATCCTGAATCCGGAACTTGTATCCGAAGCAGCGGACAAGTTTGGAAGCCAGTGTGTGGTGGTGGCAATTGATGCCAAACGCCGCAAAGATGCGGAAGGATGGACCATTTATAAAAACGGCGGCCGTGTCGATATGGGCATTGACGCTGTAGAATGGGCGATGAAAGCGGAAAAACTGGGAGCGGGCGAGATTCTTTTAACAAGTATGGACTGTGACGGAACCAAAGACGGATACGATATTGAACTTACGCGGACGATTTCAGAAAATGTGTCAATCCCGGTGATTGCTTCCGGTGGAGCAGGAACGAAAGAACATTTTTATGATGCGCTTACCGAGGGAAAGGCGGATGCTGTGCTGGCAGCCTCTCTTTTCCACTTCAATGAACTGCAGATCAGTGATCTGAAAGAGTATCTGGCAGGACGTGGAATCAGTGTAAGACGATAAGTGATACGGAGGAAGAACAATGGCTGGATTAACAGGACAGTGGCAGGAACAGCTGTCAGAGGAATTTCATAAGGAATACTATCAGAAATTATTTTTGTTTGTCAAAGAACAGTATAGTAAAGTATCCGTGTATCCACCAGCAAAGGATTTGTTTAATGCCTTTCATCTGACCCCGTTTGAAAAGGTCAAAGTGGTAATACTGGGACAGGATCCTTACCACAATACGGGACAGGCGCACGGATTGAGTTTTTCCGTAAAACCGGGAGTGGAGATTCCACCATCCCTTGTCAATATTTATAAAGAATTACACGATGATCTGGGATGCTATATTCCAAATCATGGAAATCTGGAAGAATGGGCAGAGCAGGGGGTGCTTCTGCTTAATACGGTACTTACGGTACAGGCTCATCGTGCCATGTCACACCGTGGAGTGGGCTGGGAGCAGTTTACCGATGCCGTGATAAAGAAAGTCAATGAGATTGACCGGCCGATCGTATTTATTTTGTGGGGAAAACCGGCGCAGGAAAAGGCAAGAATGCTGAATAATCCAAAGCATTTGATCCTAAAAGCACCGCATCCGAGTCCGTTGTCGGCATACCGCGGCTTTTTTGGAAGTAAACCGTTCAGCCAGACCAATGAGTTTTTGAAGGCTCATGGGGAGACGCCGGTCAATTGGCAGATTACAAACAAATAGGGAGAAAAATATGCAAAGAGAGTGCAGCAGAATTTTACAGGAAGTTGAGAAGGTAATTAAAGGAAAAGAGCAGGAAAAGCAGCTGATATTGGCTGCAATACTGGCGAAAGGGCATATTTTGTTAGATGATATTCCGGGAGTGGGAAAGACCACGCTTACAATGGCATTTTCACGTGCCATGCAGCTGGAATGCAATCGAATGCAGTTTACATCGGATGTTTTACCATCCGATGTTTTAGGATTTCAGATGCTTCATCCGGATGGAACAAAGGAATATCAAAAAGGTGTTATCTTATGCAACCTTTTCATGGCAGACGAGATTAACCGCGCTTCTTCTAAGACGCAGTCAGCACTTTTGGAAGTGATGGAAGAAGGAAAAGTGACGATTGAGGGAGAATCTCATCCGGCACCGGAACCATTTGTGGTTATGGCAACGCAGAACCCGGTGGGGTTTGTTGGGACACAGCTGCTTCCGGAGTCTCAGGTAGACCGTTTTATGGTCTGTCTGACACTGGGGTATCCTTCCCATGAGGAAGAGGTGCTTCTTTTGCAGGAACGTCAGGGCGAAAATCCATTGCAGTTTGTTGAAGAGGTTCTCTCTGTCGAGGGTCTGCGAAAGATGCAGAAAGAAGTAAAAGAGATTCATGTGGATACAAAAATCTACGATTATATTGTCTCTTTGTCGGAGAAGACGAGAAATCATCCGATGCTGTCGCTGGGGATGAGTCCGCGCGGAACCATTGCGCTGATGGAGATAAGTAAGGCCGTAGCTTATATGAACGAGCGGAATTGTGTGTATCCGGAAGATGTGATCTACGCATTTCCATATATTTCCAGACACCGGATTTATCTTACATCGAAGGCAAAGGTAGAAAAACATACGATAAATGAAGTGATCAAACAGATTTTAGGCAGCGTAAAAGTGCAATAGGAGTGGAAATATGATTCGTAACTGGCTGATTTATATCTTAACAGTAGCAGCATTGCTTGTCTTCACCGTTATGTATGGAAGACAGAGTGGCTTTTTGCTGTTCCTTTTAGCGTTAATATTACCAATCCTATACGTTGGGATCACTTGGTTTTACAGCAGAAACATAGATGTTGTATTTGAATCGGAACCAGATCTGCAGGATAAAAAAATGAGCTGGAAGCTGCAGTTTCAAAGTATTACTCCTTTTTTAGAGGGGCGCAGAGGCCGGCTTGTTTATCAGATACAGACCAGACAGGGGAAACTGTGCAAGGAGCAGGTGCGCGATTTTTATCTCAAAAAAGAGGATTCAATGGTGATACAGTATGAGACGCAGTATGCCGGATTGTACGAGCTTCGCATAAAAAAAATCCGGTTATACAGCAGTTTTTCTCTGTTATCCAGAGTGATCCGTTCGGATCTGAAGGAACGTTTTTTTGTCATGCCCGAATACAACGAAGAATTTGCGTGCATTGACAGACTTCCCATGCAGACCGAGGGAGAAAGTGATACATTTTTATCCCATAAAGAGGGCAGTGATCCGACAGAGATTCTGGGATTCCGTGATTATCATCCCGGCGACAAGAGTAACCGCATCAATTGGAAAGTGACGGTAAAGACGGGTCGGTTTATGGTTCCGCAATATGGATTTCCGATTGCCTGTGATATTGGTATCATGATAGATGCTGCACATTTGGATGAAAAAAGTGTGGGGTGGATTTTGGAGATTCTGTATTCCCTTTTTATCCAGCTGACATCACGGCGCCGTATGTGTTATGTTATGTGGGAAAATGACCGGAGCGGGCTTTTGGTGCGGAAAACGATGAAAAAAGAGGAAGATATCTACGAAACTTTATATGCGGTTGCAGATACCGTTAACGAGCACAGCATCTGTCTGGAAGAATTGTATGAACAGCAGTATGAGGGCGAATGTTTTTCGCAGGTGTATTATATCTGTCAGCGTGAGGAAAAAATGTGGCCGGATGAGATTGCTGCCAAACTGCATGCAGAGAATCTCGAAATGATCGAATTGTAGAAAAGGAGGTCTGTGTGTTGAAGAAAATTGCATTATTTCCGGTATCAGCAATGATTTTTTGCAGTATTGTGAGTCTGTCAAGCGGTTTGGGATACGAGACACACAGTATCTTTTTTTTGATCCCTGTTTTTTTTATTTTTGGCCTGTATTATTTTTTGCAGAAAATGATATCGGTTGAGGATGAGCGGAGGCAAAGACGGATCTGTTTTTTGGTTACCTTGGGAGTGAGTGTGTTGTTTTCGCTGCTTTTTATTCAATTTATCGTGTCCGGATTTGAAAATATCGTGTATCAGATTGAAGACCGTGCCAATGCCTGTTATTCCATGGGGCTTATATTTAACGAGATGGGGCAGGAAGAATATGTTGCACTTACTTTTTTTGCCATTACAAGTGGGATGGCGCTGCTCAGTTTGTGGCTGTTGGAAAAAGGCGAACCTTTGTGGATTACGTCCGTTCCTTCTTTTATTATATTCTGCGTTCCGCTGGCAGTAGACGGAGTGCCAGACGAATGGAGCATTGTTGGATATGGTGCGTCATTTCTTCTGCTGTTGATCCTTGGAAAACGTGGAAACCTTCACCAATTGATCATTGCAACGGGAATGATCAGTATCTGCCTGCTGCTCGGAACTTATGGAAATATATGGCAGGAAGTCGAGCCTCATGTTACCGGATATCGTCATTGGCTTCATGAAAAATTGTATCTTCCGTCAGGCACGGGGGAGGAAGAGCCTGTACAGAACATTGATTTTGGAAGATTTGATGCAGCCGGTTCTGTGGAATATTCCGGACTTACGGCTATGAACATATACAGCAAAAGTGATCTGCGCAACAGTCTCGTATACTTCCGGGGATATGTGGGAAACTGGTATGAAAACAATCAATGGGTCGGTATAAAGCAAAAAGTGGATGATCCAATGGGATTAGCATTTAAACAGAGGAATCCGGTAGAGATGAAAGCGGTGGCGGACAAAAGCGTTTACTATTGTTATGTCGTGAATGAGGAAATGCCGAATGAATACCAGAATCAAAAGATAGATTATCGTTATGACGATGAAGCATTTATTTCCGATGATGATTTCCAGATTACACAGAGAATGAAAAAGCAGTTCAAGCAGGAGATCCTAGGGAAAAAGAAACCGAAGACCATTGGCGAGGCAATAGAGATCGTAAAAAAATATCTCATAAAGAACTGCCGGTATACATTGAGTCCGGGAATCGTGCAGCCGGATGAAATGAAGGCATTTCTTTTTTACAGGAAAACCGGATATTGCACACATTATGCGACAGCCACCGTTATGATGCTGCGGACAATGGGAGTGGCATCCAGACTGGTGCAGGGATATATGGTTCAGGGAGATAAGATTCCAAAGGAAAAATGGACGCCGGTTAAAGATCAGAGCGCACATGCATGGGTTGAAATCTATATTTCCGGCATCGGCTGGTATCCGTTTGATGCGACCTCTTTTGCTGTGGCGCTTCCCGGTCAGACCCTTCCGTTTGATGCGCAGACATTCGAAAAAAAGGACGATAACCGGAAAGCGGAGGCAGATCGGGAACAGACTTCCCAGCCGCCGCAGGAGAAAGAAACTGTCACTCCGGCACCGGATCCGGGAGAACAGGAACCAAGTGACGAAGGACAAAAATTATCCGCAGAACAGCTGCAGAGACGGGTTATCCTGTGCATGGGGATTGTCTTTGCCGCCATGGTGTTGATCGCCGCTTGTTTGAAATTGGCAAAAAATGGAAAGGACAGAAGCGGACAGGTACGGCTGGAAAAAGCATATAAGAAAGAGAGGGTTCTTGCGAAACGGTTTTTATATCGGCAGGCTTTGCTGGAACCGTATCTGGAATCCCTGGAAATCCATTCCGGTTATGAAAGTATGCGGCAGATGACGGAGTGTTATGAAAAAGGATTGGGGATTTATATACAAACAGAAAAAGAGGAAGAATTTCGAAAAGAGACAGCATTTTATGTGGCCTGCTGTTTTCGATACCGGTATGGTGGGGAAGAGATGCCAGAAGACATCTATGACCGCTGTAGTGCGTATCTGCAAATGGTTTTTGAAGCGCTTTCCCGAAGGGAAGAGCAGAAAGACTGGAAAAAACTGCGGAAATGTTGTATAGTAGATGAGGTAATGAATAAAAAGAAGAAAGATAGGTAAACCATGGGAAAAAAGTTATTTATAGCAGAAAAACCAAGCGTGGCGCAGGAATTTGCCAGGGTTCTTAAAGTAAATGGACGGCGTGGAGATGGGTTTATTGAATCGCCCGATCATGTTGTGACATGGTGTGTCGGACATCTTGTGACGATGAGTTATCCGGAAAGTTATGATCCTGCTTACGCAAAATGGGCATTTGAGACGCTGCCCTTTATCCCGGAAACATATAAATACGAAGTGATCGGAAATGTAAAAAAGCAGTTTGAAACGGTAAAAAATCTTTTGAACCGGGACGATGTGGAGGCAATTTATGTCTGCACCGACTCCGGACGCGAGGGAGAATACATCTACCGTCTGGTGGATCAGATGGCTGCGGTGCCGGACACCAAGGCAAAATTCCGAGTCTGGATCGATTCGCAGACAGAAGATGAGATCCTGCGTGGAATCCGCGAGGCAAAGCCATTATCCGCTTATGATAATTTGAGCGCGTCCGCGTATCTGCGTGCCAAAGAAGATTATCTGATGGGAATTAATTTTTCAAGAGCGCTGTCTCTTAAATACGGCGGCTGGCTCAATGACAATGTGTCCGGAAAGAAATGGACTTCGGTGTCGGTCGGCAGGGTGATGACCTGTGTGCTTGGTATGGTAGTAAGTCGTGAATGGGAAATCCGTAAATTTGTGAAAACTCCATTTTACCGCGTGATCGGTTCGTTTGGAAGAGAGCAGACAGACGAAGAAGAGGCTGCTTTTTTTGAGAGCGAATGGCGAGTGAACGAAAAGTCCAAATATTTCCAATCACCAAAACTGTATAAGGAAAATGGATTTACCGAGGAAAGTTTTGCCAAAGAACTGATCGATACGCTTATGGCGGGAGAAAAACAGGCGGTAGTCGAGAAAGTGGAAAAGAAGAAAGAAAAGAAAAATCCGCCGTTGCTTTTTAATCTGGCGGAATTACAGAACTTATCCTCAAAATTGTTTAAGATCAGTCCGGACGAGACGTTACAGATCGTCCAGGAATTGTACGAAAAAAAACTTGTGACCTATCCGAGAACGGATGCCAGAGTGCTGAGCAGTGCCGTCGCAAAGGAGATTACAAAGAATCTCAAAGGACTGCAGGGGTATGAGATGGCTCTTCCTTATCTGAGAGACATCGCGGAACGAAAGAGTTTTCTCGGACTGGAAAAGACAAGATATGTGGATGATAAAAAGATTACCGACCATTATGCCATTATCCCGACCGGACAGGGGCTGGGGGCGCTGGCATCGTTAAAACCACTCAGTGCAAAAATGTATGAAGTGATCGTACGGCGTTTTTTGTGCATTTTCTACCCGCCGGCGGTATACCAGAAAATGAATGTTTCTTTGACGATGGAAAATCCGGCAGAAGAGACTGTATATATGGAAAATTTTGTAACAACCGCAAAGGTTTTGGTGGAAGAAGGATTTCTGCCGGTGTCACAGTATTCGTTTGCCAAAAAGAAAAAGGAAGAGAATCCGGAAAACGAAGACGAGACGGACAGCGCGGCATTGGAGAAAATTCTCCCCTCCCTGAAAAAGGGAATGAAACTGTCTCTGCATGACATGAAGATCAAAGAAGGTGAGACATCTCCGCCAAAACGGTACAATTCCGGTTCGATGATCCTTGCAATGGAAAATGCCGGACAGTTGATCGAGGATGAGGAACTGCGCGCCATGATCAAAGGAAGCGGCATCGGAACGAGTGCGACCCGGGCGGAAATCTTGAAGAAACTGGTAAATATTTCCTACTTGGATTTGAACAAAAAGACGCAGATCATCACGCCGACACTCAAAGGAGAGCTGGTGTGCGGCATCGTGCGGTATTCGATCCCGGCGATGTTAAGTCCCAAACTTACGGCAAGCTGGGAAAAAGGCCTTACCGGCGTGTCCGATGGCGGGATCAGTGAAAATGAATATATGGACAAACTGACCGGTTTTGTCAAGACACAGGTTGGAAAGGTAAAACAGACCAACAATATTGCGCAGCTTCGTTCCTATTATCAGGTTGCTGCCGTATACTATAAGAATAAGAAAAAAGGAGAAACGTAAAATGGCTCAGGAAATTACGAATAAACAATTATTTGAAGATCATCATTCTCTCGCATGGGAGGAAATTGCAGCCTATGAATATCCGTATGAGGTGCTTGCGGACATCGGAGATATCATAAAGAAGATTGGAGAATCCCTGCCTGCCGACCGATTTGAAAAGCGGGAAGGTGATATCTGGGTGGCAAAAAATGCGACGATTGCGCCGACAGCCTGCCTGAACGGTCCGCTGATCATTGATGAAGAAGCCGAAATCCGCCATTGTGCCTTTATCCGCGGCAACGCGATTGTGGGAAAGGGCGCTGTCGTCGGCAATTCGACCGAACTTAAAAATGTGATCCTTTTTGATGGCGTCCAGGTGCCGCATTACAATTATGTAGGAGACTCTATTCTGGGATACAAATCACATATGGGTGCCGGCTCGATCACATCCAATGTGAAATCCGATAAAACACTGGTAGAAATCCGTGTCGGGGAGCATAAGATCCCTACCGGACGCAAAAAAGTGGGAGCCATTCTGGGAAGTTTTGTGGAAGTAGGCTGTGGCAGCATTTTGAATCCGGGAACGGTCATCGGAAGCCATTCCAATGTATATCCATTGTCCTCCGTGCGTGGTTACATTCCGGACAGAAGTATTTATAAAAATCAGAACGAAGTGATAAAAAAACACGAATAAAAATTTTTTGCGCCAACGAATTCACGGGGAGGTTGACATTTATTGAAAAATATTGTACACTTTTGTAAGAATGTGACGCAAAAAGAAAGGAGATTCTATCGACATGATTTATTCACAAGAAGTAGAAAACATGTGCCCGGTTGCTCAGGGTGTTAATCACGGTTGTGCCCCAATTCCAGAAGAAGCAAAATGGGTAAAAGCAAAAGAAGTAAAAGATATTTCCGGTTTTACACATGGTGTAGGCTGGTGTGCTCCACAGCAGGGAGCTTGTAAACTTACCTTGAACGTAAAAGAAGGTATTATCCAGGAAGCTTTGGTCGAGACAATCGGATGTTCCGGTATGACTCATTCTGCAGCTATGGCAGCTGAAATCCTTCCGGGACGTACCGTAATGGAAGCATTGAATACAGACCTTGTATGTGATGCCATCAATACAGCAATGAGAGAACTGTTCCTTCAGATTGTTTATGGACGTTCCCAGAGTGCTTTCTCTGAAGATGGACTGGCAATTGGAGCGGGACTGGAAGATCTTGGAAAAGGACTTCGCTCCCAAGTTGGTACAATGTACGGTACATTGAAAAAAGGACCTCGCTATCTTGAGATGGCAGAAGGTTATGTAACTGCAATCGCTCTCGATGAAAATGATTTGATTATCGGTTATAAATTCGTTAGCCTTGGTAAGATGACTGACTTCATCAAAAAAGGCGATGACCCGAATACAGCTTACGAAAAAGCATGTGGTCAGTATGGACGTGTTGACGATGCTGTGAAACTCATCGACCCAAGAACCGATGAAGAAGTTGCAAAATAATATAAGGAGGTAACGAAATAATGGCTTTATTTGAATCATATGAAAGAAGAATTGATAAAATCAATAGCGTATTGAATGAGTACGGTATCTCCTCCATTGAAGAGGCTGAGAAAATCACAAAAGATGCTGGCTTAAATGTATACGACCAGATTAAAGGCATTCAGCCAATTTGTTTTGAAAACGCTTGCTGGGCTTACACAGTAGGAGCAGCAATTGCAATTAAAAAAGGATGTAGAAGAGCAGCAGACGCTGCCGCTGCCATCGGAGAAGGCCTTCAGGCTTTCTGTATCCCGGGTTCTGTTGCAGACACACGTAAAGTAGGTCTTGGACATGGTAACCTTGGTAAAATGCTTCTTGAGGAAGAGACAGAGTGCTTCTGTTTCCTCGCAGGACATGAGTCATTTGCAGCAGCAGAAGGTGCTATCGGTATCGCTGAGAAAGCAAACAAAGTTCGTAAAAAACCTCTCCGCGTAATCCTCAATGGTCTTGGAAAAGACGCTGCACAGATCATTTCCCGTATCAACGGATTTACATTTGTTGAGACTGAATATGATCCATATACAAACACAGTAAAAGAAATCGAGAGAATCTCTTATTCCGACGGACTTCGTTCCAAAGTAAACTGCTATGGTGCAAACGATGTTCAGGAAGGTGTTGCGATCATGCACAAAGAGGGCGTAGATGTATCCATCACAGGTAACTCTACAAACCCTACACGTTTCCAGCATCCGGTAGCAGGTACTTATAAGAAAGAGTGCCTTGAGCAGGGCAAGAAATACTTCTCTGTAGCATCCGGTGGTGGTACAGGACGTACACTTCATCCGGACAACATGGCTGCAGGCCCGGCTTCTTACGGTATGACAGATACCCTTGGACGTATGCACAGCGATGCACAGTTCGCAGGATCTTCTTCTGTACCGGCCCATGTAGAAATGATGGGACTCATCGGTGCAGGAAACAACCCTATGGTTGGTATGACAGTTGCAGTAGCTGTATCCATCCAGGAAGCTGCTGATAACGGCAAATTTTAATTTGGCTTACAAGGAAATGTAATATATTTAGAAATGAAAACAGGAGCTGCTTTTGGCAGGTCCTGTTTTTGCAAATAAAAATATTATTGAAAGTTTTTCCAGCAATATTTCTTTAAAAATTCGCTTATAACTTCGATATCTCCGCCTTCATAATAAGCCACAAGTTTCTTTTTAAATTCCGGAACATGTTCTTCCGGTATGACTAGAAAACCCTGCCCGTGGGCGATAAGATAGTGATTTGCAAATATCACAGAGGCTCGTTTATTCCCATCAATAAAAATCTGAGTCTTCATACTATACATACAGAGGTTGATTGCTGTATCAATTTCATTTGTTCCTGCTTCAAGAATTTCAGTGATTTTTTCTTTTACAATGGATTCTATTGGGATAGGTGGTTTATAGGAACTGCCTCCAATTGTAACCGGCACACCTCGGATTCTGCCCCCATCGGTAAAAAAACCCTCATTGACTAGCTTTGCAATATGGCATAACAAATAATAATCAGTTTTAGCTTGAATTACATCAGAATCCAAAATAAATTCCCAAGCATGTTTTAAATTTAATATTTTTTGAATATCATTTGCTGTCATACCATTTACTGTTCCGTTATCAATAATATCTTCCGTCTGTGGAAAGGATGTTGCCACACCTTCCAATACAGCCTGATCGTATATGTTGGCTTTCATATTTGCGCGGGCAAAGTCTAAATTTTGAAGGATGCGTTTATCTAATTCTGTTGATTTGTATCCTAATTCTGCCAGTTTTTTCTCTATTTTACGTAAATTTTTTCTTAGTTCCTTTAACTCTTTTGCATTGCGCAGCAAGAGCTGATATAGATCGTCGGAGTAAACATCGACATAGGTTGACGTCAATCGGCTGCCTACTCTTTTTCGGATATAAAGATATTTACCACTTTTGTTTTCTTTTATTTCAGGATTGCCATCATAGGGAATTAAGTTAATTCTGGCTTGGCAATCAGCTTTTTCTTGTAACAATGTTTGGATTTCATTTAATGCATTCATGTTTTTCCTCCTTGCTAAGGGAATCTCTTTCTATATAGTAACCTAAAAGTTGTTTGAAAGTCAATATGTTTTAGGGAACTTTTTCAATAATATACATTTAAAAAGTTCCCTAAAATTTATATATAAAGAACTATTTTTATAAAAAAGTTGGTGGAATGGAAGGAGGTAAGTCTTGAATTTTTAATGTAAAATAAGTATAATGAAAATATAAGTTTTGTGATTTTAAGTAGGGTGTTGGAAGGCTAGGTACGAATAATCAGTTGTTCATAAGCGTTCTACGATCTACAATATAGTGTTTACTTGTGTTTCATGGTTACAGGTAAGAAATAAAAATTAAAGGAGACTTTTAATATGAAGCGTATTTTAAGAGACAATGCATTAGAAGCATAGGCTTCTGCAGTAGACTGGTGTAATAATATTATTCAAGGGAAGGCGACTTTAAAGTATAGAAAAAATTTTGTGTCCTCATTACACAATGCAGTGGAGTTGTTTCTTAAGCAGTATATGCTGGATATAAATGATCATAGGGTGTGTAAAATACCTAAGAAAAATGATCCAGGTGGAGTGTTGAAGACTCAGTATGAAAATGCAAATGATATAACACAATTTTTTATTAATTTATCAGTGGAAAATGCGGCAAAGATTCATTCAGTAGAGTATAGACAGTTGTCAAAATATTCGCGTGTTTTTTTTACAACGTATTATAATAAACATAATGGTAGCCAAGATATTGTTGATAAAGCTCTTGAATTGTTAGGGAAATTACGAAATGATGAAATGCATTTCTATGTAAATAAATGGAGATTTTTAACCGATACTGAATTTGAACAATTATATAATTTTATGATTGTGTTTTATAAAATTCTTCAAGAATATAATTTGCTGCCGTATTGGGGCAAGCCATTTGAAGAATATACTAAATTGGGATTTGAGCGGGTGGAATTGCACTGCTTTTCTTATCGAAAAGCAGTAGAAACGTCTGAAACTATAAAAAAATTGCGTGAAACATTTAAGAGTCAATCACCGATGCCTCATGTTGAAGAATCTGCATTTGAAATTACAGATGCAATTGTTAGTTTTATTGATGAGAAATGGAAAGAGAAATTTGATGAATTATGGGTTTACATAGAAATGGCCTTGCATTTTGATATTTTAAAGATACGAGAAGAAATAGAGGAATATGATGATCCGGAATATGGAATTGGAGTAAATCGTTATTGTTATTTAGATATTGTTTGAGGTGGATATAGATGGCAACATTTAATATAATTGGAAATGGATTTGATTCGTATCATGGTTTGCCCACAGATTATTACTACTTTGCATGTTATGTCTTATTTCATGACGAGCAGTTATATGATGATATAGCAGATATGTATGGTTTTAATAAAGGAATATTAAATGGGCATACAGGGGAAATGTCGAGAGTTATTGCAAATGAAGAGTATTGGAGCGAGTTTGAAAAACGATTAGCATATCTATCCGTTGAATGGGTAGAAAATTCATTGCAGGATGAACTGTTTTTGGAGTGTCCGGATGCAGTTGAATTAGAAATAGAAAAAGTAAAAAGGGTTAGTGATATAAAAGATATCATGAATCTATGGGTAATAGATACCGTTGATAAGGAAACAAATTTTCAGTTTTTAAAGGCACATTTAGAAAAAGCAGCATTAAAATTTGATTCAGAGGATACATTTTTATCATTTAATTATACACATACACTAGAAAGAGTATATGGAATTAACAAAGTATTTCATATACATGGAGAGGCTTCAAATACATATGCCTCCGAGTTGGTTTTGGGGCATGGGGACGATGAAGTAATAGATAATTTGAAAGAAAAAATAGCTGAGTTGGAATTGAATGATTACCGTCAAGAGGCACTAAACAGAGAAATCGAATATAAATTTGAAAAACAGGTATTGCAGGAATTAAGAAAACCGGTGGGAAACTGTATTGAGAGGTTATTATCGTTTATCAATAAAATGAAAGAACCAGATGAGATTAGTTTATACGGTCTTTCTTTGGGAAAAGTAGACTTACCTTATTTAGAGATTATTCATAATAAATGGCCGGCTTGCAAATGGAAATTTTCTTATTATAATGCGGAAGATCAAACAAGAATTAAGAAAACAGTGAATGAGTTGAAATTAGATAAGGTCAAGTGGACTATGTTTCATTTTAATAATCCGAACTACCGAATGATACGTGATACGATAATAGGCATGAATAAAATCGTGGAGTATAAGAAAGTGTAATAGGGGTTGATTGTATTCAGAATATGTTTTTGAAATGGGAGCTTCGTGGGACATTTACCACTTTGGATGAGATGATGGAAGCATTGGCGGTAAGCGAGCGGAATTTTGTGGACAGTGTCACAGAAGAACGTCTGCTGGATTACATTCAGTTTCTTGTTAATGCGGTAGTGTTTGTAGATACAGAAGTGAACAGTGGAAAGTATGCAATCTATCAAGTTGATACAGTTATTTGCGACGCTTTAGTTGAGAATTGCTGTTATTTATTGGAACATCTAGGGGCCGAGATGTGTGAGGTAGACAGAGAACTCGTAATTGTTTATGGGAATGATGTAGCATCGGTAGTAAAAGAGCAACATCCTGATTTGTCTGTAAGCATCGTTGAATATCAAAAAATAGACAACCGTGGTGATCTGCAGAGAAAAGGGGAAATATTGTGTACACTTGCAAAGACACTAGAACCTTTTGAAAACCGGTTTAAGGGAACGGAGTTCAATGCTTTGTGTACGGATACCACGATGCTGTTTAATAATATTGGAGCAAGACATGCGTTAAAATCGGATGATAAAGTTTCATTTCAGTTTATGACAATGAAGAAGGAAGATCTGGAAAAGTGGTACGACAATGCCTTTCAGATGTTTTTAGCATGTATGTCGGTGCTTCCGTATCTGGATGTTAAAGGAAAATTAAAAACCATTAAATCAGGGAAAGAATAATACATACAAACGACCGTTTTTAGGTATACACAATACTTGGTTCCGCTCTATTTGTGTGCTGATTTTAATTGGATAACGGAAATGTTACAGGCACACACTGAGGAAAATATGATACGAAAATTATTTAATAAACAGATAATATGCAGTTGAAAATATGGCATATATGCCATATAATATAAAAAAGGAGATTAGATGGCTGAATTTGAAGTTATTTTTTATGAAAAAGAAAATGGTGAGTGTCCTGCGGAAGAATTTATTTTGTCGCTTGATGTGAAAATGCGGGCAAAAATGTTAGGGCTGCTGAAGAAAAGGGTACACAGTTTAGGGAACCATATAGTAAATCGATTGATGATGGAATTTTTGAAATTCGATGCAAAATTGGAAATAATATAAGCAGAGTATTATATTTTTTCTAATATGAGGGAAAAATAATCCTTACAAATGGTTTTGTCAAAAAAACGCAAAAAACGCCGTCAAAAGAAATTAAACGAGCAAAAAAATATAGAGCTGATTTTAAAGAAAGGATGGGGAAGGCATGAAGACTTTACAAAAATTAAAAGAAGAGCAGATGAAGGATGCTGCATTTATGAAAGAATATAATGATATCCAGCCAGAGATGGACGTTATTCGGGCGATTGTCAATGCAAGAACATCTCAAAACATTACGCAGAAAGAACTTGCAGAGCGTACTGGTATTAATCAGGCAGATATTAGCAAACTTGAAAATGGAACCAGAAATCCATCTGTAAATCTGCTAAAAAGATTAGCCGATGGCATGGGAATGGCGCTTAAGATTGAGTTTGTACCAAAACAGAAAATTTAATTTCTGATGGGGTGAGGGAATGAAACAGAAATTGATAATTTAGGGAACTTTTTCAACAATATACACGAAAAAAGTTCCCTAATTCACGTATAAACGATCATTTTTACGTATATACAACACTTGCTTTCCTTCAAAAAGTGTGCTACTATTTTATAAAATGACCTAGCTAGATACGTACAAAAAATGAAAGCAGGTGACTAGATGCCAGTTAAGACGTATTTATGGATAGAGGATCGTGAAGGAAAAGCGAGTTACAAATTTTGGACAACATTTATGCACGAGGTATGTCCGGAAGTGCTTGTGGAAAGTAAAACGAATAATCGAGAACTAGTAAAAGCAGTTAAGGGATTAAACGATAAAGAGAACAGATATATAATTGCATTGGATAATTCTTTTGATAATCAACAAGTTTACATCGAACAGAAAATGCTAAAAAATATCGCAGATAAAAAAGATAACGTATTTTTACTGGATCTGATATGTTTTGAATACACATTGCTGGAATTCAATAAACTGATTGACTGGATTTATGCTCCAGAAGATGAGTTTAGAGAAAAACGAAAAGGGGCTATTACTGCAAGGAAAAAACTAGTCCAAATTATCAATTCGGGTGAGATGAATTATAAAGCAATTCAGGAAATAATGGATTACGATCGTAGTTTGCAGAATCATAATATTGAACAGTTGTCGGCAAAATTACTGTTTGATCTTACTAGGAATACAGGGTTTGAGGTTTCAAAAGGGGATTTGGGAGTATGCTGGAGGCAGAATTGTTGTGAGTGGACAGATAGACAAAAAGACGATATCTGTGGACTCGAGACAACCAGGCTTTCGCTGAATAATAAAATGAAGTGTATCTATTACGAAACATCTATACATAGAAATTTTGAAAGTATTGACTTGGAGGTATTGGCGTGATTACTATATTTAAAAACAAAAAAGACATACCAAGTAATATGAATTATGTAGAACTTAATGATGTGTTTTTTAATCAGAATACCGTCTCCAAGTTGGATGAAAGGGCAAGTGACATTATTAAGAGGATAGATGATTCCAAGTTGATTGGAAAATATAAGATAGAATCGAAGTTTAATGGGGTTACTTTAGATATAGATTGCTTGTCAACAGGTTGTAAAACAGTACTAAACGTAATGTATTTTCCTAATATGGTATTTTGTATGAAGGAATGTGGTGATAATGCGTTAGAGATATTGTATAACTTGGAAAAGGGATTCGTATATAGTGATTATGCAGTAATTCCCTTTGATATGGATGAGGTTAGAATAACTGATGGGAGAGGGATAAGGACAATTTCGGATTATGAAGAATTGAAGGAGTGGTGGAATAATGAAGAGTAAGCCGATTGTTATGAAACATTTTTCAACGATTCATACTTCATATATAGTAAATTTTGAGTTCACAAATAATATTACAATTCTTACAGGTGCATCAGCAACCGGAAAAACGGCTTCTTTTTCTTTTATAAGAGAGTGCATGGCGGTTAATCCGGATATTGTGTGCATAAACTATCAGGATTATCAGAAGGATATAAAGAAACTTATTGCCTCTGAGACAGGCAAGCTGGTTGTGATTGATAATGCGGATATTCTGTTAGATGATGAAACAAGAAAGTATATTTCGTTAGATGATAAGAATCAGTATTTGATAATAGGAAGAAATCCTAAGAATTTGTTTACAACGAGTGACAATTTGTTTGAACTTGTCAGTGAGAAAAAGGGCGAACAGACAGAATTTAGATTAAGAAAATACTTATAAGGAAAAATTTTAGGGAGTTCTCCCCTTTTCCAAAAACCAGTTGCAAAATTCCCCCAATACACATATAATAAGATAGAGTACTTATTTCTCTCCGTGTGGTGGATGCCAACCGGGAGATGACAAGAAAAAGCGAGGTAATGATATGTGCGGAATCGTTGGATTTGTAGGTAGACAGCAGGCGGCGCCGATCCTTTTGGATGGGTTGTCGAAGTTAGAATATCGTGGGTATGACTCAGCAGGAATTGCTGTTCGGGATAATAAGCAGGAAGTGAAAGTAGTAAAAGCGAAGGGGCGTTTGAAAGGGTTGATTGAAAAGACTGATGAGGGACGCGCCGTAAAAGGAGATTGTGGTATCGGGCATACGAGATGGGCGACGCATGGCGAGCCATCGGAGGTAAATGCACATCCACATGTAAGCGATGATGGAAATGTAGTGGGGGTTCACAATGGAATTATTGAAAATTACCAGGAATTAAAGGTGAAGCTCCTGAAAAAGGGGTACACGTTTTATTCTTCGACGGATACGGAAGTGGCAGTGAAACTGGTGGATTATTATTATAAAAAATATGAGCATACGCCGGTGGATGCAATCAACCATGCGATGGTGAGGATCCGCGGTTCTTATGCGCTGGCATTGATGTTTGAGGAGTATCCGGAAGAAATTTATGTGGCGCGGAAAGACAGTCCGATGATCATCGGAGTAGCAGATGGGGATTGCTATATTGCCTCCGATGTACCGGCAATTCTTAAGTATACAAGAAATGTCTATTATATTGGGAATATGGAGATTGGACGATTGGCAGAAGGAAAGGCAACCTTTTACAATCTGGATGGAGATGAGATCGAAAAAGAACTTGTAGAGATCAAATGGGATGCGGAAGCGGCAGAAAAGGGCGGCTTTGAGCATTTTATGATGAAAGAGATCCACGAGCAGCCAAAAGCCATTTTGGATACGATGAATTCAAAGATCAAAGACGGAAAGATCGATCTTTCAGATGTGGGACTGAGCGAGGAAGATATGAAAAAGATCACACAGATTTACATTGTGGCGTGTGGTTCTGCCTATCATACTGGTGTAGTTACGCAGTATGTCATGGAAGATCTGGCAAGAGTGCCGGTTCGTGTGGAACTGGCATCGGAATTCCGGTATCGCAATCCGATTTTAAAGCCGACCGATCTTGTAATTGTAGTCAGCCAGTCGGGAGAGACAGCAGATACGCTGGCGGGACTTCGTCTGGCAAAAGAGCAGGGCGTAAAGACACTTGGTATCGTAAATGTCGTCGGATCTTCGATTGCAAGAGAAGCCGACAATGTCTTTTATACCATGGCGGGGCCGGAGATTTCGGTAGCAACGACAAAGGCGTACAGTGCACAGCTGATTGCAGGATATCTGCTGGCTGTTGAATTTGCGTGGGTGCGGGAACAAATTACAAAAGAGCAGTATGATGCATTGTTAGCAGAGATGCAGACGCTTCCGGAGAAGATCAATAAGATCATTGAAGACAAAGAGCGGATTCAATGGTTTGCCGCCAAGCAGGCAAACGCGCGGGATATTTTCTTTGTAGGACGTGGCGTGGATTATGCGATCTGCCTGGAAGGAAGTCTCAAATTAAAAGAGATCAGTTATATCCATTCGGAGGCGTATGCCGCGGGCGAATTAAAGCATGGAACGATCAGTTTGATCGAGGACAATATATTGGTGATCGGTTCCCTGACACAGGACGATCTGTATGAAAAAACGATAAGCAATATGGTTGAGTGCAAGAGCCGGGGGGCTTCGTTGATGGGACTTACAAATTTTGGAAACTACTCCATCGAAGATACCGCAGATTTTGTCGTATATGTTCCTAAGACGGATCCACATTTTGCAGCAAGTCTGGCAGTGATCCCATTGCAACTGCTGGGATATTATGTATCGGTAGCGCGTGGACTTGACGTAGACAAACCGAGAAATCTGGCAAAAAGCGTAACGGTAGAGTAAAGCATATAGTGATGCGAAAGGAAGAGAGAACATGGGAAAGATTACAGTACAGAAAAATGCAGGTGGCATCGAAGGATTGTGTGTCATTGAACCGAAAGTATTTGGTGACAGCCGCGGATATTTTGTAGAGACATATAATAAAAACGATATGCTGGAAGAGGGACTTGATCTGGAATTTGTGCAGGATAATCAGTCTTCTTCTTCCAAAGGAGTTCTTCGAGGACTTCATTTTCAGAAACATTATCCGCAGGGAAAACTTGTACGTGTCACAAAAGGCAGAGTGTTTGATGTGGCAGTAGACCTTCGTAAAGAGAGCAAAACATACGGAAAATGGTTTGGTGTGGAATTAAACGCTGACAATTTTAAACAGTTTTATATTCCGAAAGGATTTGCACATGGATTTTTGGTGTTGTCGGAGCTGGCTGAATTTTGTTATAAATGTACGGACTTTTATCATCCGGATGATGAAGGCGGGCTTGCCTGGAATGACCCGGAGATTGGTATAGAATGGCCGGAACTGATCGGTGAATACAAGGGAACGGCGTCAAACGAAGGCTATACACTTGCAGACGGTACGCCATTGAATCTCAGTGATAAAGATAAGCTGTGGCTCGGCATCAAAGATACCTTTGCGTTTTAGAGGGGATTGAGATGCGGAGAAAAATATATTTTGTGTTGATGCTTCTTTGGATGGGTGTGATATTTTGGTTTTCTGCCCAGCCGGCAGCCGAATCGACGCAGACGAGTCTTTGTGTCGGAAGGCTGGTATGTGGGATCTTTATAAGAGATTATGAGGAAATGTCAGCAGAGGAGCAGACAGCACTTGCAGAAAATATAGAATTTCCGGTAAGAAAGGCAGCGCATGCGTCAGAGTATGCGCTGCTTGGTATATTGGTCTTTGGTGTAGTGCGGAAAAAAGAAATGACGAAGGGACAGCTGCTCTGCGCCATTGTGGTGACTGCGTTGTATGCGGCAAGTGATGAACTGCACCAGTTTTTTGTGCCGGGACGAAGCTGCCAGCTGCGGGATGTGCTGATTGACACAGCCGGGGCAGTGGCAGGAGTGGGCATCCAATACATTATCTTGAGACACTTCCGGAAAAGGGAAGGCAAAGAGGGATGATTCAGAAAAAATCAGATAAGCGGCGCAAATAACGAAGCCAGTAAAACCGTCATAATTCCGGTCACAGCGATGGCAAGACTGCTCATGGCCCCCTCGATCTCACCGAGTTCCATCGCTTTGGCGGTTCCAATCGCATGAGAAGAAGAACCAAGGGCAAGTCCTCTGGCAATCGGATGTGTGATGCGGAAAATCCTGCAGATGAGTTCGCCAAAAATATTGCCGAGAACTCCGGTAACGACGATGACGGCAACCGTGATTGTGACATAACCGCCAAGTTCTTCAGATACGCCCATTCCGATCGCAGTAGTGATCGATTTTGGCAAAAGCGTTACATATTCTTTGTGTGACAGGTGAAGGATCTTTGCCAGCACCAATACCGTACAGAGGCTTGTGAGAACGCCGGCGGTGATACCGAGAAGCACAGCTTTTAAATTGTTTTTTAAAAGCTGCCACTGTTCGTAAAGCGGGATGGCAAGACAGACGGTTGCCGGTGTCAAAAACCAGCTCAGGTAGACGGCGCCCTGATTATAAGTATCGTAGTCGATGTCGGCGACAACCAGTACAACGATTGTCAAAAAAATCGATATGAGTAAAGGGTTAAAGATCCCTAACTTAAATTTGTTCTTTAAAACCATGCCGAGGAGGTAGGCGAGCAGACTGATCGTCACTCCGGCAAAAAGGGAAGTATTAAAAAAATCAGTCATTGGTAGATGCCTTCTTTCTATTTCTATTTCTATGCAGAATCCACTGGGTACAGCGTCCGGACGCGATCATGACGGTGATGAGAGCGGCGACGGTAATAAGGCTGACCGGGATCAAAACCGGCTGTAAGATATGCCAGGATGCCATCAGACCGACTCCGGCAGGGATAAACATAACCGGCATGATCTCAATGAGAAATGTGCCTGCCTCTTTCACGGAAGAAAGTGGGACAAGCCCGGACAACAGGCCGATCAACAGGATCACCATACCATATATACTTGCAGGGATCGGAAGGGGAAGCAGAAATTTTAGTGCTTCACCGGCAAAAGAAATGCCAAGAATGATTAAAAATTGTTTTACAAATTTCAAAAAAATCGCTTCTTTCTAAAAAAATATCAATAAGTTTGCTAACCTCATTCATTATATACGCATTATTTCCGGCTGTCAAATAAAAAAATCATAAAAATCCATAGTATTTCTTGACATTTTCCAAGGTAAAATTTACAATGAAAAAAGTGACAAAAGACAATTAGAATGGAGGACCCAAGTGATCAATTCATTAGTAGAAAAGATAAAGAAAAAGGTAATGTTGGCAGATGGTGCGATGGGAACCTATTTCAGCCAGAAATATATGACGGAGATGGAGGCAGAAGAAGCCAATATCGCAACTCCGGAGCGGATCATTGCCATTCATAAAGAATATATTGAAGCCGGAGCGGAACTGATCCGCACCAATACCTTTGCGGTAAATCACGGGTTATTTGATACGGCAGAGAAGCGCAAAGAAGTGATTGAAGCGGCGGTTGCCAATGCGAGAGAGGCCGTGCGCCAGAGCAGAAAAGAAGTTGTGGTCGCTGCGTCAGTGGGGCCGGTCCGCCAGTCTGCTGAGGAAGAAGATGGAGAAATTTGGAATGAATATACGCAGATGCTGGATGTGTTTTATGATCTGGGGATTCGTGTTTTCCTATTCGAGACATTTTCGGAGCTGCGCTGGCTTCCTAAATTGGCAGAATACTGTAAAAACAGGGAAGAACAGACAATAGTGATCGTCCAATTGGCGCTCAATCCAATGGGATATACCCAGCATGGTTTTGGAATGACGGAGATCCTGCAGGAACTGACGGCAGATGATAATTTTGATATTGTAGGATTTAACTGTGGCGTAGGTGCGCTTCATATGAAAAAACTGCTGGAAAGACAATATTTTCCAAAAGAATGTCTGCTTAGTGTATTTCCAAATGCAGGGTATCAGCAGGAAATGCAGGGAAGAACGCAGGTGTTTCACGATACGGCTTACTATGCGGAACAGATGAAAGCCATTTTGGCACTGGGGGCGAATCTCGTCGGTGGATGCTGTGGAACGACACCGGGACATATCCGTGCGTTGAAAAAAGTAGTACAGAAACAGGAGCAGGTGCAGCCGAAGAAGGTAGCCGAAGAAGCGGAAAACGCCGATGAGATCAAGGACAATCCGACCCCGTTTATCCGTAAACTGCGGGAAGGCAAAAAAGTATTTGTTGTGGAACTGGATGCACCGTTTGATGCCTCCAGCGACAAATTCCGCAAAGGAGTATGCGCGCTGCAGGAAAATGGAGTGGATACCATCACCGTATCCGATTCCCCGATGGCGCGTTCGAGAGCCGATGCTTCGCTGTTAGCTGTTTATGCAAAAAAATGTGCCGATGTCGAGATCATGCCGCATGTGGCGATGAGGGACCGCAATCTGATCGGACTGCGTTCGGAGATTTTGGGGGCACATGTAAATGGAATCCGGGATTTTCTTGTTATTACGGGAGATCCGGTCGGCAGCAATGACCGCGGAAAGATCACCGGTGTATTTGACGTGAATTCGATTCGTTTTATGGAATATCTGAAACATATGAATGAAGAAGTACTGCAGGAGGAGCCGGTTTATTATGGCGGCGCGCTGAATTATGCCGGAGTCAATGCGGCAGCGATTGCGGGGCGTATGAAAAAGAAAATGGAAGCGGGCTGCCAGTACTTTTTGACACAGCCGGTCTTTACGGAGGAAGACATTGACCGCATCCGCGAATTAAAGGAACTGACAGGGGCAAGAATTCTCTGTGGAATCATGCCGCTTGTAAGCTACCGTAATGCGATGTTTATGAAAAATGAAATGCCGGGAATCCATGTATCTGATGAGATCGTGAGCCGGTATCAGCCGGATATGGCAAAAGAAGATGCCGAAGAAACAGCGGTGAAAATTTCCATGGAAGTGGCAGAAAAACTGCTGGAGGTGGCAGATGGATTTTATCTTATGACACCGTTCCACCGGGTAGCACTTGTGAACCGTATTATAGACGGGATACGAAAACTGCTCGGCTGACCGCAGCATTTGAAAATAGTAAGAACGAAGAAAGGAACGGTTTCAGCCGTTCCTTTTACTCTTAAAAAAGATCTTTGTTTTCTAACTCAAGCAGTCTTCGGACTGCTTTCTTCATGTCCGGATGCGTATGATATGCTTCCAAAAGCATCCGTTCTTCCCTGGTAAGGATTGTCGCCGTTTCTGTCTCATCAGACTGTGCCGTCGAATAGCCAAATGTCTCAAGTATATTTTCAATGTGATAATAGCCGCATAAAGTCATTAAGGTATCTGCGTTTGGCTGGCTGTTTCCATTTTCCCAGCCATAGATCGTTTTTGATTTGGCTGGAATATTTTGGGCATTCAAATAGTCGCTCACTTCGTCGACAGACAGATTGTTTAACTTCCGGTAATAACGCAGTGCGCGTGCAATGTTTGGGTTCTTCATATTATTTTGTAAAACCTCCAATTCACATTATCTAATATCATCATAAAGAATGAAAACATACATGTCAATAAGAAAAAAAGAGAAAAACGGAAAAATAAATTGACATTATGAGTTACAGAGAATAAAATAAAAATAGCACGACAAAATTCTTAAAAGGCGAGAATGAGGGATGATGGAAATGAAAATGACAAAAAAGATATATCAATATATGAAGATACATAAGATTGACATACAGAAAGTTTCAAAAGAGACAGGGATCGACCGGAAGCTGTTTCAAAAAGAACCATCCCGCCCCCTAAATGCTACCGAACTTTGCGAAGTATGTTCGTATTTAAAAATTCAGCCGGAGGAGATTGCAAAAGATGATACATTGTTCTGAATCGCAGTTATATTGGTGCGAAGAGTGTAAGATTCCGCTGTATGAACCGGTTTGCGGGTGTTGTGGAGCGAGAGGAAGAAAATTTGTAAAAGATGTACGGGTGGTATTTCCGGAAGAAAAAGTGCTTTTGGAGATCCTGCTTGGATTAAAGGCGGGAGAATTCAATGAAAGATCGTTGTGGAATGCCGCCGGAAACGTGTACTATCTTGACGGGGTACGCATGCCATTTTCAATCCGGCGCCTGCGGGGGCTGGATGCCGGAGAAATCCGAAAGGCATATGATACGCGTATGGAAGAACTGGATGATACGTATTTCCGCCAGTTGATGGAACGGTTTGTAAAAGCCAACAGAAACCGCTATCAGGAGATCTCGCAGGAAGCGTTGTCTTATATCTGGGAGGAGACGAAAGGGATGGATATCGGTGATATGTTTGTTTCCTTTAGCGGCGGAAAAGATTCGACGGTTGTGGCAGATCTTTGCAAACGTGCGCTTGATGGACCCGGAAAGAAAATTTTACATATCTTTGGAGACACAACATTGGAATTTCCGATGACAGAACAATACGTTGCACAGTATAAAAAGGAAAATCCGAAGACACCGATGATCTCATCGAGAAACAAAGAGAAAAATTTTGAAGAATTGTGTGGGATCGTAGGGCCGCCGAGCCGGGTTATGCGGTGGTGCTGTACTATTTTTAAGACGGGAGCGATCAATCAAAAAATATCGGCACTCTTTCGAAATAAAAGCAGGATCGTAGCCTTTCAGGGAATCCGTCACAGTGAATCGGCGAGCCGGAGTAAATATGAAAGGACGAGTACCAATTCCAAGATCGCAAAGCAGCTGACATTGTGTCCGATCATTGACTGGTTTGATTTTGACGTATGGCTGTATCTGATGACGACCGGGATATTATTTAACCGGGCATACCGTCTTGGCTATGCAAGAGTGGGATGTTACTGCTGTCCCAATAATAGTTTGTGGTCGGAATTTTTAACCAGTATTTTTATCCCGGAAAAGTATGGTGATTTCCAAAATCTGTTAATTGATTTTGCAAAAAAAGTCGGGAAAAAAGACGCAGAAGTATATGTAAGAGAGGGAAAATGGAAAGCCAGACAGGGTGGAAACGGATTAGAGTATGCCCGCAGATCCATTGTTTCCTATGAGCCGTGTGTAAAAGAAGAAAATGCATTTAATTATGAACTTACCAGGCCGGTCACAGAAGAACTGTATGAATTGTTTAAACCATTTGGCACGTACCAGCCGGAGCTTGGAAATAAGCGCCTGGGAGAAGCCTGTTTTACGGACGCAGACAAAAATGTAGTGTTTGTACTGCAGGGAAGGCAGGGACAGACAAAGTGTAAAGTAATCGTATATAAAGAGTCTGCTTTTCATGTCCGGGGACTGGCAAAAGTGCGTGAAAAGATTGACTGCCAGATCACAAAATACCAGATGTGTATGGGCTGTAAAGCCTGCGAGAGTGTATGCCGTTTTAATGCCATCTCTGTGAAAGAGAGGCAGGATAAGTCCACGTCATATACGATCAATGAAGCAAAATGTGTAAAATGTACCGAATGCGTCAGTCATTTTTCCGTGGGATGTTATATGCGGAAAGTGCTGACGATCAAGCGGGAAGATAAGGAAGGAACAAACGGATGAAAAGATATCGTTTAAAAGGGCATGGTGGATTTTTTATGCGCGAGGGATGGTTTGCCAAAGGGTTGACAGAAGTGGCAGCAAATCCGCGCCTGTTTACCAAAGAAAATTACCTGGGAGCTGATGCGCTGGGTGTGGGAAGCGCGATGGCCAGAGCAATCAAATACTGGATGATGGTGTGTGGGCTGACAAAGGAAATCCGGGGAGTGGGAACGACGCTTACGGAAATGGGAAAAATGATCGCAGAGCAGGATCTGTACTTGGAGGAAATATTTACCATATGGCTTTTACACATTCAGGTGGCGTCCAATGCGGAAAAGGCGACGATTTGCCATTTGTTTTTTGAATGTATGCCGATGGGCGAATTTACGAGAGAACAGATGCAGGAAAACCTGCATCGGGAACTGCTTCGTTTTAGCGGGGAAAAAGAGATTTCAGAGCGGTCATTTACGGACGACTGCCATACATTTTTGCAGATGTATGCAGGGCAGACGGACAAAACACAGGATCCGGAGGATAAGAAACGAAGTGTATTTGCAAAACTCTGTTTAATTACCAATAATTTCCAGGGATGCCGCCGCGAACGTGCCGCGATGGATCGGCTCCCGAAAGAAATTGTGCTGCTTGTACTGCTGGGCATAATGCCGGAAAGACAGGGGGAAAGCATCGAAAAACTGCTTACCTGTGAAAACGGACCGGGAAAATTATTGTCGCTGGACCGTATTTTATTGAATGAATATCTGGATATGCTCGAAGAGGATGGGTATGTGCGGATTAACCGGACAGCCGGACTGGATATGGTGTATCTTTCGGAAAAAGTGCCGGAAGCGCTTGAAATTATCCGGAACTATTATGAAAAAAGACAAGGACAGAAACTTCAGGGGAGGACAGTATGACATTAAAGGATGTAATCGAAATCAATGAGAAATTCCAGCATTCGATCAATTTGAAACTGGATCAGATGCGGCACGAACCGATTGAAAACTATATTCCCACCAGTGCCTCGGTGAAAATTCTGGGGCAATATCTGGAAGATCTGGTGGGGAGCAAAAGGGAGTCGTCAACGATGCTGATCGGACCTTATGGAAAAGGAAAATCACATCTTTTGCTGATTCTTATGTATCTTTTAAATCCCTTTGATAAGACACTCAGCGCCCGGCTGGCGGATCAGTTTATACAGGTCGAAGAAATGGCGGGGAAGTGGATTCGGAAATATCTGGGATTTGAGAGAAAATACCTGCCGGTTGTAGTGTCATTTGGAAATGAACCCTTGGAACAATCGTACCGCAGAGGACTTTTGAATGCATTGAAGCGATTTGGAATGGAAGACTGTATCCCAGCCAGTTATTATACGGAAGCCATTCGTAAGATTGAGAGCTGGAGAGTGGACTACCCGGAGACCTATGCAAAATTTGAGGAAAAAGTTGGAAAATACAGGACGTGCGCTTTTATGCTGGAATTGGAGAATGAGTATGAAACGACGATGCGGAAGTTTCAAAAGATTTATCCGGAACTGACTGCCGGAAGCCGGTTTGAACCCATGATCTACACGGATGCCGCTACGTTGTATGAAGAGATCAACGCGCGCATCTGCCGGGAACCTTATGGATATCATGGGATGGTAGTGATCTTTGATGAATTTAGTAAATTTATGGAGAGTGAGACGAAAGAATGTGTATCGAAGGATATGAACCTTGTCCAGCAGATGTGTGAACTGGCAAACCAATCTTCCGATGCGGCACGTATGATTCAGATATTTGTTGCGCATAAGAGCATCAAAGAATACAGTGGCTATCTTTCCCAGGAGGTGATCAATACGTTTACGGGCGTGGAGGGAAGACTTTCCGAGCGCTATTTTGTCACGACCCGCAAAGATGATTATGAATTGATCAAGAACATGATCGGCAAGAAAAATATGGAAAAAGTTTCCATTGACTGGGAGAAGACGGCTTCCGAAAATTATGGTGCTGCCGGATTTGAACGCGATTTTACAAAAAAAGAATTTGAAGAGATTGTCGTAAAGGGGTGCTATCCGATGCGTCCGTTGACAACCTTTCTGCTCTTAAAAGTCAGTGAGCGGGTAGGGCAAAACGAACGTTCCCTTGTGACATTTCTCGCCGGAAAGGATGCAGGAACACTGGCAGATTTTGTAAATAGCGAAAGGGATGCGACAGAATGTATGACACCCGGAAAAGTGTTTGATTATTTTTCGCCGCTTTTGAAACGGGATCTGTGGAACCGGCGAAGCCATCTGGAATGGAACAAGGCGATGATGGCGATGGAAAAAGATCTGACGGAGGAAGAGATTGAAATTGTCAAAACCATCTGTCTGATGCGGATCGTCGGCTTGTCCGAAAAAATGGAGGCGACGGCACATACGTTGGCGCTTGCGACCGGGCGTGGGCGCAGGGAAGTGGAGGCATGTCTGAATGCGTTAGCGAAAAAAGAGGTTGTTCTCTTCCGCGATAAATTGAATTCCTACGTGCTGCGTCAGAAAGTCGATGTGGATATAGAGGAAAAACTGACACAGTGTGAACAGGAGATCACGCATTTTTCGCTTACCAAACAATTGGATGAGGTTATGGGACACCGTTATGAACTGCCAAAAAAATACAATCATGTCCATGGGATGACGCGCTTTTTTGACTATATTTTTATGGAGACAGAACAATTTTTTGCGCTGGATTCCACGGAGCCGTTGTATGAAGAATCGCTTGGTGGTTCGTTTGCAGACGGAAAAATCCTTCTTCTGATTGATTCTTATGCAAAAGACCGGAAAAAGGCAAAGCAGCATCTGAATGCACTGAACGATGATAAATTGATTGTTATTTATCCGGACAAGCCATTTGATGTCGAGGGACTTTTACGCCGCATAAAGGGAATCCATATGATTTTACAGCAGGAAGAATATCTGAATCATGATGAAGTGCTGATTGAAGAACTTTTGATGATGGAGGAGGACTGCCAGTATAAACTGAACTGGATGTTTGAGACGCATTTTGTTCCGGGGCGCGCGGAGTGTGAGGTATACACGAGAATGGAGTCCGATTCGCTCACGTTTAACCAGCTTTTGAGTGAAATATGCGAGCAATGCTATGGAAAGGTGCCAAAGATCAATCACGAACTGATCAACCGTCGGTTTGTGTCAACTCAGATCAAAAAGGCGCGGAAAGAAGTGGTGCGCTGTATATTGGAGCAGGGCAGCCTGTACAAATTGGCGGAAGGAAACAGTGCAGAGGCAACGATCTGCCGTGCGACGCTTTTTCATACCGGCATCGTAGATCATGACTGGAAGCCGGGGGTGCGGCATATGATGAATGTCATCCACCGGTTCATGCACGAGGCGGAGGGAAAACGAGTGCCGCTTAGCAAACTGTATGAAGATCTTCGTGGGAAGGAACTTGGTCTGCGGGAAGGCGTTGTACCGGTTTATCTGGCTCTTTGTGTCCGGGATTGGGGAAACAGTGCGGTCTTTTATGAAGGCGGCAGGGAGCTTCCATTTCAGGCAGATACGTTGGAACTTGTGAATGAGCATCCGGAAAAATATGATCTTTATATCGAGCGCGGCAGTTCGAAAAAGGAACATTATCTGAAAAGACTGGAAAAGCTGTTTCCACTTCCCAAGGGGTATCAAAATCCGGCTCAACATCCGACGAGACTGGAAAGAATTGTAAATGGAATGCAGTACTGGTTTACGCATCTTCCGGCGTCAAGCCGTATGGCAGCCTATCCGGATGAGATGAATCAAAAATTTTGCAGACTGCTTGCCAAAGGCGAGGTCAATCCGAGAGAGCTTATTTTTGAAAAAATGCCGTTTTTGATCGAACAGAAGAAGACGAATGTGAATTACGAATTATTTTACAAAAGACTGGTTCAGGCAAAAAAGGAGCTGGATTCCTTTTATGAGAATCTGATGGAACAGCTGCGTAAGGTGACGATGTCCTGTCTCGATATTGATGACGAGACAATGAAGCCGGCACTCAAAGGATGGGCGCGGAAGAAATCGGCACTGACGCGGACGAGCGTTCTTACAACACCGGCATCGATGTTGTTGCAGTATATGAAGTCACTTTCCGGTGAGACAGAGGAAGAAGTGATTTCCGGACTTGCCAAACAGATTACAGGAAGATATCCGGAAGATTTTCGCCAGGATACCGTGCAGGAATACGAACAGGCATTACAGAACATCTGCAAAGAACTGGAAAAATCCTCCAATACTTCCGAGGCGGAGGATGCCTGCCACCTGACGTTTGTCAATTCGCAGGGAGAACAGTTAGACAAGTATTTTAAAGATGTGGAGACGGATTCTGTCATGGTATTTGCACAGGCGGCGGTGGAAGATGCCATCTCGGAATTTGGGGACAGTCTTGAAAAGGAACAGAGGGTAAAGATTTTGCTGGATTTGTTACAGCAGGAATTGGAGTGATCATTTGATATATCTGGATAATGCGGCGACGACGTATCCGAAGCCAAAAGAGGTAAGAGATGCCTATGTGCTGTGGGGATGTGAAAAATGCGTCAATGCCGGCAGAGGCAGTTACCGGCTGGCGGCAGAAGCAGAGCGGCAGATACAATACACGCGTCATACGATGGCGGAGTATGTCCATGCCTTTTCGGACGACGATGTGTATTTTACAGCATCGGCGACAATGGCGGCAAATGTCATCTTGCAGGGCATCACATGGAATAAGGGGGATGTGGTGGTCGTCTCTCCCTACGAACATAATGCAGTCATGCGTACCCTTCATGCGATGCAGGAGCGGTATGAGATACAGATTAAGGTGCTTCCGGTCAGGGAAGATGGGCAGATTGACCTCGATAAAACGAGTACGTTTTTTCAACTGGAAAAACCACGTCTTGTCTGCGTGACACAGGTGAGTAACGTGACCGGCTACCTTCTGCCTTACGCAGAAATTTTTCGTGCGGCAAAAAAAGCAGGAGCTGTGACTTTTTTGGACAGTGCCCAGGGACTTGGCATCTGCCCGGTTCATGTAGTGGAAGAACAGATTGATTTCCTGATCTTTGCCGGGCATAAAAACCTATATGGAATGTTTGGAACCGGCGGTTTTGTCAATGCCGGACAAGTTCCGTTGCAGCCGCTGTATTTTGGCGGAACGGGTAGCGATTCTCTCAATCTGTCACTTCCGGCAAACGGAAACAACCGCTACGAAGTGGGGAGTCCGGACATTGCGGCAGTTGCAGCCCTCGGAAAAGCGCTGGAATTAACCGTAAAATGTGCAGGGAAAGATCTTTTGTATGAAAGGAAATTATTGGAAATTTTACGCAGGGGTCTTTCGGATGTCGAAGGAGTGAGCGTCTTAGGAGCACAACCGCTGGAGAAGAGCACAGGCATCCTGTCCTTTGTCTGTGACAGGTACCAGGCAGATGAACTCGGCATGATCCTGGACGAGGATTTTGAACTTGCAGTCCGGACCGGATATCATTGTGCACCGCTTGTCCATGATATCATTGGAAGTGTACAATATGGCGGGACGGTGCGGGTGAGCATGGGACGGTTCACAACGGAAGCGGATGTGGAGGCGCTGGTAGAGGCAGTGAAGGAACTAATGGAGGAATAGGATATGAAGATAGTAAAATATGAGTATGATTCGTTTTTAAAATTACATGAAAAAGTAGGGATAGACAAGTCAAATAAGGTGTACAAGATTCCTTTTTATCAACGGCCTTATGAATGGGATGAAGAACATATTTCAAATTTGATTGAGGATTTTGACAAAAACAGGAAATTAAATATCAAGAACACCAGTTTGGAATATTTTGCGGGAGCGGTTGTTTTTGTGATCGGGAAAGAGGATGAATTAGAGGTGGTTGACGGACAGCAGAGGATCACAACCATGTACCTTCTTAATTGCCTTCGTTTTATGTTGATGCGTGCACAAATGGATGCGGATATCAGAAATACAAAAAATATTGCCCGCGTTTCGTCAGAATGTAATAAGTTATTGGAAGTGATGAAACAAGTATTTATTGCAGATGACTGGAGCACGACAGAGGAGATGCTGCATCAATTGTCGGAACAGGTTTATACTATGTTTGCAACACGGGAAGACCATTCGGAACAGGCGGATCAGCTTATAAAGATGTTTGAAAAAACGATGTGCACAACGCCGTTATCCCAACAAAATTCCGAATATATTGAAGCAAATCAGAGTGCAAATTATGAGTTGTATGAGAAGTACGATCTGGCACTGCAATATTGCATGAGTGCTTATAATGAAAAATTAAAAATGGCATTGAGCAAGATCGTGTGTGTAGTAGATGTTGTTTCAGAAGAACCGTATTTTCTTCTCAAAGAGAAAGATATTGAGAGAATAAAAAAGGAAAATGAGATTGTCGGACAGTATGTGGAAGCGATGTATATTATTTATCAAACATGTGATTCCATTGTGAAAATGCAGGGGGTATCCGGAAGAGATTATACAATGCAAATGCTTGAACTGATGGAAAAAATGGCTGAAAATGTAAAGTTATGTGCAGTGTGCGCAGATAATGAGAGAGATGCCTATATTTTGTTTGAATCTTTGAATGACCGGAGTAAGAAAGTCGGGGATTTGGAATTGATCAAAAATTTATATTTAAGATCCTATTACAATAAGTCCGGTGATGACGAAAAAGTCAGAGAAAATGGCCTGGATCTGATTGCAAAACAATGGGATGATCACATTTTTACAAAGGCAAACCGCAGCGAGGTTTCACTTCTTGGAACGGTTTATCTTACAGGATCCAGTGAATTGGATGGAAAAAATGACGATGGTATCCGCAAAACCGTGGACGATTATCTTGAAAATAAACAAGAGTATTCCCTGCAGCAGGCATTAAATGATATCAAAATATATAAAATGGTTCGTATCATTCTGGATAAAAGTTTAACCGGGACAAAATTAAATGATAATCTTCTTAAAAAAGAAAACGATGCCAGTTGTACCGTTGTCTGTAAAACAATTTCGTTACTGCGGACTATGAAAATAACCAATGTTCTTTCCGGTTTGGTTAATGTACTGCTGCATTTTTATCTGAAAGACCGTACGGGAGAGTTTGATGTGAGCGATTTTGAAAACAATTATATTGATCAAATATATTTCAATAATTCCTGTCATCTGGATGCGTATGAAATGATATGTACAATGTCACACAATATGTGGCGTCTTGCATTGCTTTCAAAGGATTATAAACTGCCAAGGAAGTATTCTGTTGAGATGATTAAAAAATATCATCAAAGTTCGGATTGTAATTCGGTTTGTGATATTTCTGCTGCTGACTTAACAAAGGCAGGCGAAGAGTTTGAAAGCTGGATCACTACTTGGAGATACTCAAGGAGTAACAAATATAATATACGGTTAAAAGTATTATTTTTCCGATTGATTCAGACAAATAATGATACAACGTGTGAAAAATTGCAAATGAATAATGCGACGAAAATTACATTTAAAAAGCCGGAAGATGCACAGTTAGATCATCTGGAACCGGATAATCCGGAAGATAAAAGCGGTCATGGGTACTTCGGTATGGAAAATCCAAGAAACCGGGAAGATATTGTAAACGGGATCGGAAATTTTATGCTTTTGGATGATTACAACAACAATAAGAAAAGCAATGGAAGGTTTGAGGATGCTATGGGGTATTATGACCGTATGTTTAGCGGAATCTCACATTGGATGATCGAGGATATCAAAAATGCTTTTTCAGATTCCCGGTTATTTAATGAAATAGAAGGACATAAAATTCCGACAGAAAAATTTTTCCAACAACGCAGGGAAAAACTTTGCAGATATTTTAAGGCAATACTGAGTGCGGAGCGATATGATGCGACGGAAATTAAATATTGAAAAAAATAATAATTTGATTTTCGATTGGCAAATTTGAAAAAAATGCATTTTTCCGATTGGCAATTTCCAAAAAAGTAAAGAAAAGTAGACAATTTTCCTCAAAAGTGAAAAGAACGGAAAAAAAATCGAACATTGATGTGTTATGATAAAGAAAATGAATTTATTGCGAGGAGGAAAAGAATGTGGAAAAGATAACAAAAATTGTAACAAGAGCAGGTCCAAAAACTAAGGACTGTTTTATTAGATGTTAAAGAAAATGGTTCATGATTGTAGGAGGAAAATGTATGAGACAATTTAAGAAAACATGTAGTCTTGTTTTGGCAGCAGCATTGACTCTTGGTTTATGTACAACTGGCCAGACAGCGGACATGAAAGCAAAGAAAAAGAGTGCTAAAGTTTCTTATGTTAAGGTGACAAATGTAAGAGACGGAAAATTAAAAATTCAAAAGGGGAAGAGTTTTCGGTTAAAAACAGCCATTAAGGTGTCTCCTAATAAAAAGAAAAACCGAAAATTAAAATTTTCATCTTCCAATAAAAAGGTTATCTTTGTCAGTTCAAAAGGAAAGATAAAAGCAAAGAAAAGCGGGAAAGCTAAAATTACTGTAAAATCTGTGGCTGATCCAAAGAAAAAGGCGGTTATCTCCGTAACAGTGACAAAAGATATTCTGGTAAAAAGCATTTCATTAAATAAAACGAATGTTGTGACGGATGAAAATAATGAAGATGGTATCCAGCTTTCCGTAACAAAGATTCTTCCGGCAAACGCTAAGAACAAAGATGTGGAATGGGATACGAGTGATGACGATATAGCAGATGTTGATGATGATGGGCTTGTGAATATCAATGGAGCAGGAACTGTCACCATCACATGCTTTGCAGCAGATGACGGAGGCGCTTCCGCAACCTGCAAGATCAAGGTAAAAGAGGTGGATGGAGAATCTGATGATGCATCAGAAGCTCCCGTTCCGGCAGTTCCAGATGCTCCGGCTGCAGACCCAATTGAAGAACCGAAAACAGCAGCGCCAGTAACAGAAGTACCAAAGACAGCAGCACCGGTAACAGAAGAACCAAAGACAGCAGCACCAGTAACAGAGGCACCGACAACAGACGCACCGGCAACAGTAGCACCAGCAACAGAGGCTCCGGAAACAGCAATACCGGAACCGGCAGCACCGTCATCCGCGACACCGATATCATCCAATGAACCGTCAGAAAGTGTAGAACCGGATATCCCAGCACCGATTGAAAGTGACACCCCGGATGTTCCGGACGAAACAGCGACTCCAGAGCCGGTTTCAGATAGTTATACGGTCACACCGGAAATGTTTGATGAAGAGATGTCAGACATATCTTCAAAAGATATCTCTGTATGTAAGGATGCAAATGGCCGCGAATATATGCAGATAAAGTTTTCAAAGCGAAATCAGTATGCATTTTTCAAATTGCCGGAGCCAATTGATCTATCCGATTATAAGAATGTGCAGATTGTGGCAAATGTGCCGGGACAACTTATGTTCTGTACCTTTGATGAGACCCTTGATAAGCAAACAGCATCCTGGTGGACGAAATCACAATTTGTGACATATCCATTTTATAGAGGATCGTATCTGGGACGTCTGGAAGACGGTACAGCAGCAGGAGTAATGGGAATAGAAAGACAAATATATGCTCTGAGCAGCATTAAAAGAAATGATACCGGGCTGCCAGCAACATATGTTGCCATTGGAACAGTTAGTAAGCCGACAGATGACTATGATTTTGACGAAGTAGTTTATGATATTCATTCGATTAAATTCTTTAATGAAGATCAGGACGATGACTGGCAGGTGACAACCAGTCCGGCACCAAGTAAAATGCCGGCAACGGAAGCACCGACAACCACCCCACGTGTATATGACGAAAACCTGGCAGATCAAAGTGTCAGTTTGGACGCAGAGCATTTATCACCTTGGTCTACAAACGGAGACTATGGACAGGTGAAGTTTAACTCGGATGGAAGTGTGACGTTTAGTTCTCAACCGACGGCGTACGCAAAAGACGATGATGGAAATGTAACAGATAAAGTAAAACCGGTTAGTGTCTACAATAATGGTTGTTCATTCTATATAGGTGAGGATGCGGATACCCGGACAGATCTTTCCGATTACCATTATGTTGCAATACGTCTCAAAACCAAAACAGACGCTCATGATGTTAAGATTATGACTTGGGCAGGTAGTGACGATGCTGACAACTTCTGGGAAAAGTCTGATACATGGGGAAATACAACTGCTGTTGTTGATAACGCAGATGGTTCCAGCACCTATATTTATGATGTAGTGACATTATTTGGAAAGAAAGCGAATAAAGCCAAAGCGATTGGTTTTACTTTGAAGTCAAACAAAGAAGGTACTACAGGTAATGATGATGGCGATGAGGAAGCGAAAGAAGCGGAAGTGTATTCCATTACATTTACCAATAAACTGTTATCAGCAGATCCGATTCTTTCACCGTCTGACGCACCAGACCCGGTTTCTTCACCGTCTGCTGCACCGGAACCAACAGCTACTCCGGTTATTGAGACTGTAGCAATGAATCTTTCTGCTGCATCATCGACACTGCAGTCTGATGTAACACCTGTAGATGGAGTGATTCCATTTACAAAACAGTACCAGAGTGTATTCTATGATATCCCTGAAGATATCAACCTTGCACAGGTTACACAAGTAATTATTAAGGCTGATGTACCAGACCAACTTGGGTTCACATTGTGGAACAACACATTGGATCAGAGTGCTAAGAGCTGGTGGTCCAGCAAGAGTTTTACAGCATTTGTAACATACCCATTCTATGATGGATCCTGCACAGATCGTAAAGCTGATGGTGCATTTGGCGGAGAGCAGGGCGAGGAAACATTGACATATGATATCGCTCCGAACTGGACAGTTGCAGGTAACGGTGGTTACTTTTCAATTGCATCTAATCAGAAGGTAGAAGAGGGCGATGTTTACAAAGTTCTCAGCGTAGAACTTGTTATCGACCATTCTAAAGCAAAGATTGATAGCGTTGTTGATCCTACACCAGCAACAGCAGCGCCAATAACAACGGCAGTTCCAGCAACAGCAGCGCCAAGTAAAGAGCCTAGCGCAGAGCCAACGGCAGCTCCAAGTATAGAGCCTAGCACAGAGCCAGCAACAGCAGCTCCGATAACAACGGCAGCTCCAAGTGCAGAGCCAACAGCAGCGCCAATAACAACGGCAGCTCCAGCAACGGCAGTGCCAAGTATAGCGCCAATAACAACAGCAGCGCCAGAGACAAGAGACCCTGAAGCCACAGAATCTCCTACACCAGCAACAGCAGCGCCAAGTAAAGAGCCTAGTGCAGAGCCAACAGAAGCGCCAATAACAACGGCAGCTCCAAGTGCAGAGCCATCTGCAGCTTCAAGTGAAACTTCAAGTGCGGAGACACCTGAGATTAATGTTGTGTTGACAAATGATAATGTATTGTGCCATGGTGATGTTCCAACACAGGAAGTTACAGTAAATGATGACGACAGCGTTTCCTATACTTCCAGCAACAAATATGGTGGTGGATTCATCTTCAAAACAGAAGGTCTTGATGTTACAGACTATGCTAAAGCAGTTGTTAAGGTAAAAGCAACTACGGAAGTTGCGAGTGATGTTATAGTAAACTTAAGAGGTATGACTGGTACATCTTTCTGGTCTGGAACAACGGTATTTGAAAAATATTCAAGTCTTTCTGGTGAACCAGATGAAGACGGTTACTATACAGTTACCTTTGATTTAAGTGCTGTAACTGGTGCTGTTGATGGAATTGGTGTTCTTGTAAATGCCTATGATGAAAAATGGAGGGATAACTCTGTTACTCTTACAATCAAATCCATTAAGTTGATTCCAGCAGAATAATTTAATTCATTAGCGGAATACCATTTTACTAAGTGATTAACCAAAGGGAGCTGCCACACGATATTTTCGTGTGACAGCCCCGTGGCTTATGCTGAATGATTTAGAAAAAATGCAATGCAATGACATCCCAGTACCCTCGTAATATGTAGCCTCCAAGACTGTAAAAATATGTAAAATACAAGACTTTTTCTGTAAAAATGAAAACATTGGAAAAAAAATCGGATATTTATGTGGTAGGATAAAGGAAATGTTTTAAAACAAGGAGGAAATGAACATGAAAAAAAGAAAACAAATGGTGGCACTGTTTGTTGCGGCGAGCATATGTGTCGGAATTGTATCATCATCCGCAGCACAGGCAGCACCGAAGATTAAATTAAGCACAAAGAGTATGACACTCAAGGTTGGACAGACCAGAAAACTGCTGGTAAAGAAAAGTAAAAAAGCAGCCAAATGGTCTGTTGTATCAGGTAAAAAAGTGATACAGTTGAAAAACAAAAAGAAGAACAGTGTAAAAATTGTCGGTGTGAAAAAGGGAACTGCAAAAGTACAGGCAAAAATTGGAAAAACAAAATATTTTTGTAAAGTGACGGTAAAAGAAACAAAGAATAAGCAGCCACAAAAAACACCGGCTCCGGTAGTTACAAACCAGCCTGTAGTGAACAACCCATCGATAATTGCAACGTCAAATCCGAATAGTTCTACTCCTGCACCGGACAGCATAGTCAATAAACTTCCGGAGAATATTAATGAAGAAGACCTTCAAGGAGCGAAAGAGTGGGGCGACAACTTCCGATTGAGAGACAATACGGAGTTTGGTGTTTCTCACTGGGAACAATCAGACAGTAATGAGATAGAAATTGAGCTGGAGGACGGTATGCAAAGTTTGAAAGAGGCGGTGCCCGATCCGGCAGCATGCATTCATGAGGTTTTATTATGTGGGACGGAGATATATGAAGTTCTTATACGAGATGTTTCATCATCTGTGGAATCGACTTCAGACGGAACAGACGGAGTCTACTACACTTTCAAACTTTATTTTTATAAAGATGGAGTCTGGTATTGCGAAAATATGGTAATGAGAGCTACTTTACATACAGAGGAAGTGCAGGGAACAATTTTTAACAGAGGAGAAAAACTGTCACAAACAGAATTTAGTTATTTAGTATTTGCAAGGAAAGATGGTTTGGGGCGTCTAAATTATTGCAAGCAATATGATGGAGAAACTTTTGTGATTAAGTTACCAGCGCAAACCTATGATGTATTTGTGCAGATGGCAGGTGTTGAGGATTATAATTATATCCCGATAGGAACGGTAACGGTAGAAAAAGGCGTGGTTAATAAACCATCTCTGAAGATGAATATTATCAGTATTAGCGGAAAGATAACCCAAAATGGTAATAAACTGGAAGAAAAGTGCAGGGTCTGGGTTACCAATGAAAAAGACGATAGAGGGTATTCTTATCAAACAGATGCGGATGGAAATTATAAGGCGATGCTGCCGGAAGGAGATTACAAGGTGGAAGTTCGAGTGGGAATGGGGGACGCATATTGTGGAGAATTACAAGTGTCTGGGACAGAGAGCGAAATAAATAAAGATTTTGATGTAGAGGTAAAGAGTCTTATGCTCGATCAACAGCAGAACTTCACGATGACGAAAGATGGAAAGTCTACGCTGTTCAAGTTTACTCCGACAGAGACAGCAGTGTATGAGTGGAATATGCTTGGAAATGGGAAGGACGGGAAATATGACTGGTGTATCCGTTATGAAATATCGGATGTGAGTACATCAATGGGTTCATGGAGATACTTGTATGCAGAAGATAAGGATAAATGGAGCCAGATTACAGATGAGGTTCTGCTGGAAGGGGTAACGTATTGGATGAGTATTGAAGGTAAGGAACTGACAAGCGACATGAGTGTAGCATTGAAACTTACAAAGTCTGACAAGTCGGAAATTATCAATTTAGATCAGACAAAAACATGGACTCAGACAGGTAGTGCAAGTATTTATTATTATGCATTTACTGCTCCCGAAGATGGTACATATCGATTTTCCGGAACTGCCTCGCAGAAAGAAACCTTGGAGGACTGGAATTCTGTGCGATGCCAATTATATGGTATAGATGTGAAAGAGAGTGATATATATAATTTCGATGCGGAAACAAAGAAAGGAACCTTGCAAAAAGATGTAGAATTAAAAAAAGGTAATGTTGTCATTGCGGAAGTATATGTAAATGCTTATACTATGAGCGGTGATTTTACCATCACCAAGGTACAATAATGGAGCTTTTCCCCTCTTGTGCTTAGCAAATTTATAAAAATATGTAAAGTACAAGGGGGGTTTTACGTAAAAGTGAAAAAATCGGAAAAAAAATCGGACATTTATGTGGTAGGATAAAAGAAATGTTTTAAAACAAGGAGGAAATGAACATGAAAAAAAGGAAACAAATGGTGGCACTGTTTGTTGCGGCGAGCATGTGTGTCGGTATTGTATCTTCATCGTCAGCACAGGCAGCTCCGAAGATTAAATTAAGCACAAAGAGTATGACACTCAAGGTTGGACAGACCAGAAAACTGCTGGTAAAGAAAAGTAAAAAAGCAGCCAAATGGTCTGTTGTATCAGGTAAAAAAGTGATACAGTTGAAAAACAAAAAGAAGAACAGTGTAAAAATTGTCGGTGTGAAAAAGGGAACTGCAAAAGTACAGGCAAAAATTGGAAAAACAAAATACTTTTGTAAAGTGAAGGTAAAAGAAACAAAGAATAAGCAGCCACAAAACACGCCGGCTCCGGTAGTTACAAATCAGCCTGTAGTTTCGAGTGCACCTGTAGTGAACAACCCATCGGTAATTGCAACGTCAAATCCGAATGTTTCAGCGAAGGAAAAATACTGGGACAAATATATTACATTTTCCATGGTAACCACAGAAGGGGAAAATTGCTACCGGCGAGGTTCCAGTGATCATTTGGTTTATGAATGCAGTCAGGGCGAAACTGTGAAAGATCGGATCCCGGATTTATACAAACGTAAATTTTATGTGTATCCAGATGCGGGTGAACCAAGTGAAACAGTAATATCCAATGTTATATGGCACGATGAACCGTATCGTTCCGATGGAAGTGATGGGGGATATTATTCGTTTGAATTACATTTTATATGGAAGGGAATATCGTATTATCGTACATGTACACTGAGTGCGACGTACAGCAGCAATCCGGCTCCTACGCAGGCACCTGGAAGCATAATCAATAAACTTCCGGAGAACATTAATGAAGAAGACCTTCAGGAAGCGAAAAAGTGGGATTACTATTTCCGATTAAGAGACAATACGGAGTTTGGAGTTTCTCACTGGGAACAGCCAAACAATAATACGATAGAAATTGAGCTGGAGGATGGGATGCAAAGTTTGAAAGAGGCGGTGCCTGATCCGGCAGCCTGTATTAAAGAGATAGCATTCAGCTCGATGAATACGGCAGAGGTTCTTGTCCGGGATGTTTCCTCATCAGTGGAATCGACTTCAAACGGAACAGATGGACTTTATTACAATTTCAAACTTTATTTTTATAGCAATGAAACCTGGTATTGTGAAAATATGGTAATGAGAGCTGTTTCGCATAAGGAAGAAGTGCAGGGAACGATTTTTGTTGGAGGTAAAAAACTGTCAGAAACAGAATTTGGTTATTTAGGATTTGTAAGTAAGGATAATTCTGGGCGTTGCTATTATAGCAGCCAATATGATGGAGAAACTTTTGCAATCAGGGTACCGGCAGGAACTTATGATGTAGGTGTAAGTGTGCAGATGGCAGGGTATGATAATTTTATTCCGACAGGAACGGTAACGGTAGAAAAAGGTGTGGTTAACAATCTATCTCTGAGGATGATTATTACCGGTGTTAGCGGAAAGGTAACCCAAAATGGTGCTAAACCGGAACAATCGTGCACGATCTATTTTATCAATAAGGAAGCCGGTGATTCAATAATCTCTTATCAAACAGATGCGGATGGAAATTATAAGACGATGCTGCCGGAAGGAGATTACAAGGTGGAAGTTCAAGTGGGAATGGGGAAAGCATATTGTGGAGAATTACAAGTGTCTGGAACAGAGAGCGAAATAAATAAAGATTTTGATGTAGAGGTAAAGAATCTTACGTTCGATCAACAGCAGAACTTCACGATGACAAAAGATGGAAAGTCTACGTTGTTCAAGTTTACACCGACAGAGACAGCAGTGTATGAGTGGAGTATGCTTGGAAATGGAAAGGACGGGAAATATGACTGGTGTATCGGTTATAAAGGTTTTTCAGGTTCATCAGGACACTTGTATGCAGATGATAAGGATAAATGGAGCTGTATTACAGATCAGGTTCTGATAGAAGGGGTAACGTATTGGATGAGTATTGAAGGTAGTGAACTGGCAAGTGACATGAGTGTGGCATTGAAACTCACAAAGTCTGACGAGACGGAAATTATCAATTTGGACCAGTCAAAAACATGGGATCAGACATCAAGTGGTGTCAATACTTATTATTATGCATTTACCGCTCCCGAAGATGGTACATATCGATTTTCCGGAACTGCCTCGCAGAAAGAAACCTCGGAGAACTGGAATTCTGTGCAATGTCTATTATATGGTATAGATGTGGAAGAGAGTGATTCATATAATTTCGATGCGGAAACAAAGAAAGGAACCTTGCAAAAAGATGTAGAATTAAAAAAAGGTAGTGTTGTCATTGTGAAAGTATATGTAAATGCTTATACTATGAGCGGTGATTTTACCATCACCAAGGTACAATAATTCAGCCTTTCCTCTCTTTTGCTTTGTAAATATTTTTGGACAAAATGCTGAAAAAGCGAAAGCGATCGGTTTTACTTTCAAATGTCCGGATGCGTCTGGTTCGGACTCCGGTCTGGGAGTAGCAAGGGAAGCGACGTTGTATTCGATCATATTTACGAATACCATTCCGGAAGCGGTTAAGGAGGAGAAAGTTTCAGATATAGAGACGGCAAGTCTTGACATTTCAAAAGTAACATCGGATTTTCCATTCGATGTTACGGCTGCGGGTCATGATGAAGTAGAAGCGGTAGATGAAGTGGTAGAACCTTCTGAATAACTGGAAGGATAAAGGAAAAGGAGGCAGTCTGAAAAGCGGGTATGGCTGACAGGCTGCCTTTTTTGTTTCCATTTAAAAGGTGTTCTGTCTGGTTATTTTCACTTGCTCCCGCAAACCCCATTGACTTTTCTTCCTCAAATAGGTATAATCACAAGTAGGAAAACGACGAAAAAAGGGGACTAGTACCTATGAATTATAAAACCACAGTATTTTTATCCATTGCGCTTGGCGCGGTGCTTCTGATCGCAGCGATCGCAGGGATGCGTTATATGAATCCGGCACCGGAAGGTTATCGCAGCAGTTTTGAGACGGCGAAAGAACAGGCGACACCGCAGCCGACGCAGGCGGCGACGCCAAAGCCGACAGAAGAGCCGTTTACCGGCTTTTATGACACGGAGGCGATGACGTTAAAAGAGCGGATTCATACGCCCGAAGGATTTCACCGGGAAGAAGTGGATGAGAACAGTTTTGCCGCGTTTTTGGAAAATTATGCTTTGTATAAAGATGGAAAAAAAGTGAAATTGTACGATAAGTCATTGAAGCAGAATCAGGATGCACACGTTGCGGTATTAAAGATGAAACTCGTAGAGGGCGATTTACAGCAGTGTGCCGATTCCATTATCCGTTTATATGCAGAATATTTTTACCAAAATAAAATGTATGATAAGATGAATTTCCATCTTGTCAATGGATTTGCCTGTGAGTTCAGCAAATGGGCAGAGGGGATGCGTGTGGCTGTTTCTGGTTCATCAACGACATGGACACAGAGTGCGTCAGCCAATGACGATGAGACAGTTTTTGAAAAATATCTTCGCTTTGTGTTTGCATATGCCAGCACGATCTCATTGAGCGATGAGTCTAAGAAGATAAAGAAAACAGAGATTCAGGCAGGAGATATTTTTGTGCAGGGCGGAAGTCCGGGACATGCGGTTATGGTACTGGATGTGTGTACGGACGACAACGGACGGAAAGCATTTTTGCTTGGACAGGGATTTATGCCGGCACAGCAGTTTCATGTGCTGAAAAATCCGCTGCATGAAGACGATCCGTGGTATTATGTGGATGAACTTACCTATCCGCTCCAGACGCCGGAGTATACGTTTAAAAAAGGGAGTTTGAAACGCCCGGAATGTATGCAGTAATATTTTCGTGGAAAAGGACTTGATTTTTTTTGAAAATGCGTTATAATAAATAGTGCAAGTTCAAAATCCAAGAGAAAGGATGAGGGGCATGGTATTACTTGGAGTCGGCGTAGGAGTCGCTATTATAGCAGTGGTAATTGTTGTTGGGGCAGTTTCTGCGATTGTAGCTGCTGCAAAAGATTCATTAAAAGACGATGACGAGATGTAACGCCTGTTATTGATTTTTGACTGGATGGAGGATAAGAGACGGGGTATGGCTCAGCTTGGCTAGAGCGCATCGTTCGGGACGATGAGGTCGCAGGTTCGAATCCTGTTACCCCGATGATTAGGAAGGAGAAGCTACGAAGCGGCAGATGTCACATCAGCTGCCGGTTGGCTTCTCTTTTTGTAACACGAGAGTCTGGAAAGGAAGGATTGGGATATGATTTCAAAACGATGGATGCAGAGAGTCTTTACCGTTGCGGTCGTCTGTGTCAGTTGTTCCCTTTTTTTCTGCAGTGAGATCTGCAGGGCAAAGACAGCGGCGAAAACGACGAAAGTGCATACCTATAAAGATGGTTTTACGTACCAGAAACTGGATTCGGAAATCATCGCGCGGATGCGTGGAAAATCTTATAAAAAAGGGGCAAAGATCCCGCTCAGTCAGCTCCGGTATCTCAAGATCCGTTATATTGATTTTGATGGAATGGAGCAGCAAGGGGAGATGGTGGTTCATAAAAAGATCGCCAAAGCAACCTGTAAAGTATTTTACGAATTGTATCAGATAAAGTATCCGATTGCCCGGATGCAGCTGGTGGACGAATACGATGCCGATGACGAGGCATCGATGGCGGCAAACAATACGTCCGCCTTTAATTACCGCAAAGTGGCAAATTCTTCCAAAATGTCCAAGCATAGCCAGGGACTTGCCATTGACATCAATCCAAGGATCAACCCTTACATTACCAAGTATGGCATCGCGCCGGCAAACAGCAAGGTGTACCGTAACCGGGATGCGGCGACATGCCGCGGCAAATACCGGGATCATATGATCCACCGGGGAGATGAGGTGTACCGCATTTTCAAAAAATATGGGTTTTCCTGGGGCGGTGACTGGAAACATTCCAAAGATTACCAGCATTTTGAAAGATAGGAAGTTTTAGAAAGAAGGTGTATCCTTGTGGTAAAAGATCTTACCAAAGGAAACGTTCGACCGGTATTGTGGAGTTTTACAATACCGATGTTTATCAGTGTTGTATTTCAGCAGTTGTATAATATTGCGGATAGTGCGATCGCAGGGCGTTTTGCCGGAGAAGACGCACTGGCGGCGGTCGGAGCCTCGTATCCGATCACGATGATCTTTATGGCAATTGCCATCGGCTGCAATGTTGGGTGCGCTGTCGTGATCTCGTCATATTTTGGAGCCGGTGATATCCGGCGGATGAAAACCGCCATATCCACGACGCTGATCGCGAGTACGGTGCTTGCGACGATTTTGACAATATTTGGATTATTGACATCTTCTTATCTGATGCAGATGATGAATACACCGCATAATATATTTGATGCGGGGGATATTTATCTTAAAATATACATTGGAGGCATGGTATTCCTGTTTTGCTACAATGTGGCGACCGGGATCTTTACGGCGCTTGGAGATTCTAAAACACCGCTGTATTTTCTGATCGGATCTTCCGTCGGAAATGTGGTGCTCGATTATCTGTTTGTTGCAATATTTCATTTCGGGGTATCCGGTGTCGGCTGGGCGACCTTTCTCGCACAGGGAATTGCCGGCATTCTGGCAGTAGTAACGCTGTTACGACGGGTGGCAAAACTGCCGACCGGGCATGGCAAAGTGATGCTGTATTCGAAATCCATGCTTCGCCGTATCGCTAAAATTGCGGTGCCAAGCATCTTACAGCAGAGTTTTGTCTCGGTAGGAAATATTTTTATCCAAAGCCTTGTAAATTCCTTTGGATCTGCAGTGATCGCCGGATATTCGGCGGCGGTTAAATTAAACACGTTTACGATCACATCCTTTTCGACATTAGGCAACGCGCTGTCGAGTTTTTCCGCCCAGAATATCGGTGCGGCAAAGATAGACCGTGTGCGGAAAGGGTTTCGGGCAGGTACGATGCTTGCCTGGATCATCGCAGTTCCGTTTTTCGTCTTATTTTTCTTTTTTGGAAATGAGATGCTCCGGATTTTTATGGAAAATCCGACCGGTGGCGCGATGAAAGCGGGAATGGAATTTTTGAAGATCGTATCCCCGTTTTATTTTATCATTTCAGTAAAACTGCTGGCAGACGGATTGCTTCGCGGAAGCAGCGCGATGATCGGATTTATGGTTTCTACTTTTACGGATCTGATTCTGCGTGTGATCCTGGCGTATGTTTTTGCCGGCATATTTGGAAGTACCGGGATATGGATGTCCTGGCCGGTTGGATGGAGTATATCAGCGGTTATTTCGCTGCTGTTTTATCGATATACATGGAAACAATTATCAGTTGAAAGGAGATCATAAAAATGACAAAAATTGACATTATTTCAGGCTTTTTAGGAGCCGGAAAGACAACCTTGATCAAAAAATTAATTGAAGAAGCATTTACAGGAGAAAAACTTGTATTAATTGAAAATGAATTTGGAGAAATCGGAATTGACGGAGGTTTTTTGAAAGATTCCGGAATCAATATTACAGAGATGAATTCCGGCTGTATCTGCTGCTCCCTCGTAGGAGATTTTGGCACCGCATTGGCAGAAGTGCTTGAAAAATATGCACCGGACCGTATCATCATTGAGCCATCGGGAGTTGGTAAACTTTCGGATGTCATCAAAGCCGTTCTCGGTGTGAAGGAAAAAGTAGCAGAGGACAGCGTGGTACTCAACAGTTTTACGACCGTTGCCGATGCAACAAAATGCAAAATGTATATGAAGAACTTTGGTGAGTTTTACAATAATCAGGTAGAACATGCCGGAACGATCGTACTCAGCCGTACCGCCAATATGAAAGAAGATAAATTACAGGCGTGCATCGATCTGATCCGTACGCAGAACTCAGAGGCTTCTATTATTACGACGCCTTGGGATCAGATCAACGGAAAACAGATTCTGGATGCGATGGAAAAGAGAAACGATCTTGTGAAAGAATTGCTCGAAGAAGAGGACGTTTGTCCGGAATGTGGACATCATCATGAGCATGGCGAAGAGTGTGACCACGACCACCATCACGAGCATCACCATGACCACGAGCATGATCACGACCATGAGCATCACCATGATCACGACCATCATCATGAACATGGCGAAGAATGCACTTGTGGCTGCCATGACCACGATCATGAACATCATCATCACCATCACCATGCGGATGAAGTGTTCTCAAGCATTGGTATTGAGACAGCGCACAAATATAATGAAGCAGAGCTGAAAGACATTTTGGACAAGCTTGCTAACGATAAAGTACAGATGGGAACCATTCTTCGTTCCAAAGGTATCGTCGCTTCCGAAGAAGGCGAATGGTATCATTTTGATCTCGTTCCGGGTGAATATGAAGTACGCCGCGGGGCAGCGGATTACACGGGAAGAATCTGTGTGATCGGATCGAAACTGGATGAAGCAGGTCTTCGTGGTCTGTTTGCCGGAAAATAAAGGAGGACGCCAGATATGTTTGGGAAAAAAGAAATTCCGGTTTATCTTTTTACCGGTTTTTTGGAGAGTGGAAAAAGTACCTGTATCGAAGAAGTGATCGAAGAGGGAAATTTTGCCGATGGTGCGAAGACACTGCTTATCCTGTGTGAAGAGGGCGAACATGAGATTGATGATCAGCTGCTGATGAAAAACCGGATCTCCTGTGTCGTATTGGAGGATGAGGACGAACTTACGGAAGACTGTTGTAAGAAATTACAGGAAAAATATAAACCAAACCGCATTGTAGTTGAATGCAATGGTATGTGGGATCTGGATAAAATGTACCGTGAGACATTTCCGGAAAACTGGATTGTTGTACAGACATTTACAACGGTAAATGCGCAGACATTCCAGATTTACAGTGCCAACATGAAATCCCTGATGATGTCACATTTTAAAATGGCAGATCTTGTCATTTTTAACCGCTGTGAATCGGATAATATTGACAAACCGGCGGCCAGACGAAATGTCAAAGCGATTAACCGCCAGGCGCAGGTATTGTTTGAATCCGCTGATGGCACGGTGGAGAGTAAGATTGACGAGGAACTCCCGTACGATGTCAATGCGTCAGAGATTACGCTGGAAGATGACGACTTTGGTCTGTGGTATCTGGATATCGGTGAAAACCCACGAAAATACATGGGTAAGAAAATTACCTTTAAAGGCCAGGTATACCGCAATAAGACATTTCCGACCGGAGCATTTGTACCATCCCGCAAGGCGATGACCTGCTGTGCTGACGATATTGCGCGGATCGGTTATATGTGCCATGCCGAGGGGGCAGATCAATATAAAAACGACAGCTGGGTGATGGTAACGGTGACGGTAAAGACACAGCAGAGCAGAAAGCACGACGGAGAATTTCCGGTGCTCTATGCGGAAAAGATTGAGCCGGCACAGCCGCCGCAGGAAGAAGTTGTATATTTTGGATAATCTATTTGAAATATGTTGCGGAGTATGTTATGATGGAGAACAGGAATATATAGATATGTTGTAAAGGAGAAATAGAAATGGCTAAAATTCAGATGACGACCCCATTGGTTGAGATGGATGGAGACGAGATGACACGTATTTTGTGGCAGATGATCAAAGATGAGCTTTTGCTTCCGTATATTGATCTGAAGACAGAGTATTATGACCTCGGTTTGAAATATCGTAACGAGACAAACGACCAGGTTACGGTAGATTCTGCAAATGCAACATTAAAATACGGTGTTGCAGTAAAATGTGCGACGATTACACCAAATGCAGCACGTATGACAGAGTACGATTTGAAAGAGATGTGGAAATCTCCAAACGGAACCATTCGTGCGATGCTTGACGGAACAGTATTTCGTGCGCCGATTCAGGTAAAAGGAATCGAACCATGTGTAAAAAACTGGAAAAAGCCAATTACGCTGGCACGTCATGCTTATGGCGATGTGTATAAAAATGTAGAGATTAAAGTTCCGGGAAAAGGAAAAGCTGAACTGGTATTTACGGCAGAAGATGGTACCGAGATGCGTGAGACGATTCATGAATTTGACGGACCGGGAATCATCCAGGGCGTACATAATACGGATAAATCAATCACAAGTTTTGCCAAAGCATGCTTTAGTTATGCACTGGATACCAAACAGGATCTTTGGTTTGCAACAAAGGATACCATTTCAAAAAAATACGACCATAACTTCAAAGATATTTTTGCAGAAGTTTATGAAAAAGAATATAAGGACAAATTCGAAGAGGCAGGATTGGAGTATTTCTATACACTGATCGATGATGCGGTAGCCCGTGTTATGAAGACCGAGGGCGGCTTTATCTGGGCATGTAAGAACTACGACGGTGACGTTATGAGTGACATGGTTTCTTCTGCCTGCGGTTCTTTGGCAATGATGACTTCCGTACTGGTTTCCCCAAGCGGTGTATACGAGTATGAGGCAGCACACGGAACGGTTCAGAGACACTATTACAAGCATCTCAAAGGGGAAGAGACTTCTACAAACTCAGTAGCAACGATCTTTGCCTGGACGGGAGCGCTTAGAAAACGTGGAGAACTGGATGGAATCAAAGAACTTCAGGAATTTGCGGACAAACTTGAAAAAGCGACATTGCAGACAATTGAAGAAGGTAAGATGACAAAGGATCTTGCGCTTATCACGGCATTAAAAGATGTTACCGTATTGAACAGTGAGAACTTTATTAAGGCAATTCGCGATACATTGGATCGCATGTAATACAAGAAAGAATAACGGAGGAAAACTGAATGAATTATACGACACAGATGGATGCCGCACGAAAAGGTATTTTTACTGAAGAAATGCAGCGCGTGTGTGAATATGAAAATATTCGGAAAGAAGAATTGATGGATCTTGTGGCAAAAGGACAGGTGGCAATTCCAGCCAATAAAAATCATAAATGCCTCAAACCATTTGGTATTGGAAGTAAATTGAAGACGAAGATCAATGTCAATCTGGGAACAAGTAAAGATTGTCTGGATCTGGATGTCGAGATGGAAAAGGTAAAGGCAGCGATCAATATGGGAGCTGAAGCAATCATGGATCTGAGTTCCTATGGAGATACGAAAAAATTCCGCCGCAAATTGACCGCAGAATGTCCGGCTGTACTTGGTACGGTGCCGATTTACGATGCCGTTGTATATTACAATAAGGCATTGAAGGCCATTACGACAGATGAGTGGATCGATATCGTTCGTATGCATGCGGAAGATGGTGTGGATTTCATGACGATCCACTGTGGTATCAACCGACAGACCGCAGACCGTTTCAAACAGCATCTTCGTCATACCAACATCGTTTCCCGTGGTGGTTCGATCATTTTCGCATGGATGGAACTTACCGGAAATGAAAACCCATTTTATGAGAGATACGATGAGATTCTTGACATCTGTGAAAAATACGATGTTACGATCAGTCTTGGAGATGCCTGCCGTCCGGGAAGTATTGAGGATGCGGGAGATCTTTCCCAGATTTCAGAATTGGTTGCACTTGGAGAATTAACCCAGCGCGCATGGAACCATAATGTACAGGTTATGGTTGAGGGGCCGGGACATATGCCTTTGAATCAGATCCGTGCCAACATGGAGATTCAGCAGACCGTATGTAAAGGCGCCCCATTCTATGTACTTGGACCATTGGTTACGGATATTGCACCGGGATATGACCATATTACAAGTGCGATCGGAGGAGCTATCGCAGCTACCTATGGTGCTTCTTTCCTCTGCTATGTAACACCGGCAGAACATCTTCGTCTGCCAACCGTAGACGACGTGAAAGAGGGTATCATCGCCTCTAAGATTGCCGCGCATGCTGCGGATGTTGCCAAAGGACTTCCGGGAGCCAAAGACTGGGATTACGAGATGAGCGAAGCAAGAAGAAATCTGGATTGGGAAAAGCAGTTTGATCTCGCAATCGATCCGGAAAAAGCCCGCCGTTATCGCGCAGAGAGCAAACCGGAAAAAGAAGATACTTGTACGATGTGCGGAAAAATGTGTGCCGTACGCAACATCAACAAGATTCTCCGCGGTGAAAATGTAGATATCATGGAAGAAGAATAAAATTCCATAAAAACAAAGGAATAACAACAGCCTGTCTCGCATAAGGTAGTAAAAAATGCGAGAGGGGCTGTTTTTTTGAAGCGAGTATTGCGTGTATTGGGAATCTTTCTGATCTTTGCCCTGGCGGCAGGGGCGATGTGGTTTACCCAGTCCGGTAAATGGAAGACGACAACGCTGAAAGATGTATACATATCGAAACCGGAAGGAGATACCCTATGGGTAGTAAATGGACAAGAAAGGACGGAATATACGGTAAAAGGGGCTGTGCGGGAAAAGACATACGAAGGGCTTGCAGATCTTGAAGTACATGGAAAATGTGTGCGCAAGATCGTCTGTAAGCCGGGCAGATCAAAAGCCGTAGAGCAAAAGGAAGAGGTTCCGGAGACAATCCGTGTTCTTCTGACGACGACAGATTTTGCTGCCAGAGAACATGACGAAGTAAAGGTACGGTCAGAAAAGCCATTTGTCGTAAAGGAAGGAGAAAAGGGAAAGCAATACAAAGGGGGAGAAGAATTCTGTGTCCGTGCTGCAGACATGGGGGAGGAAACAATAAAAATCAGTCCCACAGAAGGGGCAAAATTGGAAATAACTTCCATTAAAAGGGGCGAGCGGATGCCATCTTACCGCGGAACATTGGAATTGAAAAAAAGCGGCGAGAAGATACGGGTCATCAACGAACTGCTGCTGGAACAGTATTTATACGGAGTACTTCCAAGTGAAATGCCGGCAGAATACCCGGAAGCGGCACTTCGCGCACAGGCAGTCTGCGCCCGGAGTTATGCCAAAAAGCAGTTGCAAAATGACCGCCTGAAAGAATACGATGCACAGGTTGATGACAGCGTGGCGTATCAGGTCTACCAGAGCCAGCCGGAGGATGAGAGAGCCAATAAGGCGGTGGATGATACGAAAGGACTTGTCGTGTGCAGCGGAAATACGCTGGCATCGACGTATTTTTTTGCCACCTCCTGTGGGGTAACGACCTCTTCGGACAGCGTCGCTTTTTCCGACAAAGAAATCCCATATCTTGCCGGACAAGTGCAGAGTATCGATATTTCAGATGAGAAAAAGGCAGAAAGAGATCAGCTTGCGGCAGATACGTATGCGGAGGATGCGTTATTCCGTGAGTTTTTGGAAAAAGAACCTGACGTATTGGAGAAGGAAGAACCCTGGTTCCGGTGGAACACGACGATTTCTCTGGAACAGATGGAAAGAAACATCAACGAACGGCTTGCGGAACGCTGTGAAAAAACGCCGGACCGCATTGAAGTCCGAAAGGGAGAGGGGATTTATGAAAAAGAACGAGTGGAAAATATTGGTAAATTAAAACGCGTGGTAATAAAAAAGCGGGGTTGCGGCGGCATAGCCCAGTCAGCAGTGATTGTCGGGACAGAGGCTACGGTACGGGTCACTTCCGAATACAATATCCGGATGCTTTTGTTTTCCGGGGATGCGGTGATCCGGCGAAAAGATGGAAAAGAAGTGACCGGGTTATCCATGCTGCCAAGTGGATTTTTTGCACTGGAACGTGTGGGGGGCGTATATGAGATAAAGGGAGGCGGTTATGGACACGGCGTCGGCATGAGCCAGACCGGAGCCAGACAACTGGCAGATCTTGGAAAGAATGAACGGGAGATCATTTCTCATTATTTTCCGGGAGTATCGATTCTTTCAATGTCTCAAATTGGTTCTTGATCTTGTTTTTTGCTTTGCGGGAAAACAGGGAATAGCCGTCGAGGTGAAATTGGTTAATCAAAGCACCGATAAACAGCAGGCTGACACAGACGTACAGCCACAGCATAAAGAGCGCGATCGAAGTAAAACTCCCGTAAAGCGACGAATAATTTGAAAAGGAATCAACATAGATTGAATACAGGTTGCTGAATAAGATCCATGTAATAGATGTAAACAGCGCGCCCGATACATGATTTCGTAAGCGTGGGCGTTCGTCATGATGCGGGACAAACGTGTACATTAGCAAGAAATAGCAGAAAAAGATTGCAAAGCCGGCGATGGAACGCAGCGAAAAAATTCCGATAAACAGTGGGGTATCGATCGAGAAAAACGAGTCGATAATAAGCAGGATCTGATTGCCAAACACGATGACGATAAGCGATAAGATCAGCATAGCGGCAAAGATCAACGTATACAGGAAAGAAAGAAAACGGTTGAAAAACCAGTTTCCCCGCTGCTCCGTGCCACCGATCCGGTTCAACCCGTAGGTGATCCCCATAAATCCCTTGGAGCCTGCCCACAGAGCAGTAAGGGCCGAGATGGATAATACGGTTCCTGAACTATGGCGGTAGGCTTCCTGAATCCAGGAAACAAGAGTTTCGCCCAGCTCGCCCGGCATGAGTGAGCCGATCATCGGGATCAGGTTTCCCTGCGTAATGCCGGGAATGTATTTTAATATGGTGAAAAAGAACATGGCAAAAGGAAAAAAGGACAGCATAATAAAGAATACCACATTTGAAGCGTAGATGGATATGGTATTCTTTACAAATTGTTCTTTTATTTTTTTACACGCCCAGATAAAATGAACCATCAAAAATCCTCCATGTTTTTCTAAGTATAATAACTAACTATTCAGGCCCCCTCCTACACATTCGCATTTCGAACACTTCGTGTTCTTTTTCGCCTTTGACAAGGCTAAAAATGCTCATATGGGGAGGGGGAGTTACGTATATAATAGTATATGAAAAAAACTGGAAAAAATCAAGGAGAAAAACTATTTCGTAATTTTTATGCGTAGACTGGCCTTCTTCCGGCTGCCGTCTCTGGCGGCCGCAGTAATGCGCACGGTATGTCCGATTCCCTTCTTTTTCGCCCGGACGACACCGGAATTTGAGACGCTTGCCCACTTTTTCCGGGAACTGGTCCACTTGAGCTTCTTATTGGACACGTGGGAAGGGGTATAGCGGATCTTCAATTTATATGTATGACCGGCGCGGAGTGTCCTGATTTTTTTCTTAAATTTTAATTTCCGAATTTTTACAGTTTTTTGGGAGGAGGTATCCGTACCGGAAGACTTGTCTGCGGAAGTATCCGAGCCGGTGCGTGTGGTATGGATGGTGGTAATGGTATCTTCCGGCAGTTCGGAAGGAGTGGAATCCGGAGTTTCCTGAGTCTGGTATACCGTAAGTCTGCTCAGGTCAAGAATACCGCCGGCGGCACATTTGCCGGCAAGAGAGGATATTTCGCGGACAGATGCCAGAAGGCGGTTCCTGCGGTTGTAAGAATCTTCTTCCGGGGCATATACGGCACACAGCGCCAGGGCACCCGTGATCATTGGGGCAGCCATGGAAGTCCCGCTCATCAGTTCGTATTGCCCAAAGTCTGAAGTGTCAGGATCGCCGGTTGAGATGCCGATATTATCGAGGTAGACCGTCGTTGTTCCAAGGGAAGTCCCCGGAGAATCTATCCCCAGAATGCGAAAATATAAATGGCCGTCCGATGACGTATAAAAACGGTTGTTTGTGGAACCGGACATGCCGTAGGAATGCATTGTGATGTGTTCCCAGAGGATGGCACCGGTAGTACTGTCAGTATTTCCCATCATCATAGAAACATAATACTCTTTGGATGGATCAAGATCTAAGTCTGTTACATCGGCGTATAGATAGGATTGTTTTCTCCGAAAGGACAGGCTTCCCATATGGATATCCCACTTCAGACATCCCGCCGAGGTTTTCCCGTAAAAATCATTTGAATTATAATGAATCTCGCCTGTGGTAGAAGTTTTATTCCCAACATCGGAATCGCAGGCAAAAATGTCCATAGAATCCGATGTATCAAGCGACTGGTAAAAACTGGTAAGATCCGGAAGCCCTTCTTCTGTGGTGCTGTAAAGATCAGGGAAATAGGTATCGCCGATATAGGTAGAGACAATGTTTTCGCCGGGGGCAAAAAGATCAACGGATGTCCGGCCGTAATCCGAGAAGGAGGCGGCCTCGTCATTGGCAGTGGATGCACCGACTGTCACAATATAATTTCGAAGATCCGAGTACGCAGCGGTGTTATACAGGTCGTAAGGGCATTGCGCAGTTGACACAGAATCCTGATCCTGTGTATCATTTCCGGCGGCAAAGACAAATAAAATGCCGGATTGTCCAAGGGAACGAATCAGGTTTTTCATCGCTTCATTGGAAGAACCGCCGCCCCAGGAACAGTTTACGGCAGCAATCGGAATGCCGGAATCTTTTGCCTGTTTGAGATAGGTCAATGCATTGATAATATAAGAATTATAACATTCTTCGTTCTCATCAAAAATTTTTAAAGTCATTATTTTGGCATTTGAGATGCCGCAGATTCCTTTTTTATTATCCGAGGTGGCGGCGATCACACCGGCACAATGCGTACCGTGGCCGGACGTATCGGTACAGTCCGTGGAATCTTCAGCAAAGTTGTAACCGTAAGTGCCCTTCAGGTCAGTGCCGGGATTGATCCACAGATGGTCAGCAAGATCTTCGTGGGAGGCATTAATGCCCGTATCCATGACAGCAATGACAGGGTCGTCATTTGCAGAATTATTCGGTTTGGAAGAAAAGGAAATTCCTGAACCGGAACACTGGTACGACCCTTTGCCGTCAAGATACCATTGTTCTTTTTCGTAGGGGTCATCCGAAGCAAGATACTGCTTATAGTCCGGAGAAACTTCGGTGACGTAAGCCTTGTTTTCCAATTTCTGGATAAGCTCCTCGGTCGAATAACGATCAGAGACGGCTTCTGTAATATAGACGGTCTTATTCTGCAAAAATTCATTTTCAAGGGAGTTTTTCGAAGTGCCGAACAGACGATCCGCGGCACCGAGGGAGGCAGACTGTTTGATGCGGATATCTGCGTCAAAAGAAGTGGTTCCTTTTTTTGTAAGGGAGGTGCGGGATGGGGAAATCAGGGAGAGGATAACACGGCCGTCTGCATACTCACCATCGCTCGGTACAACAGCAGAAGAACAGGTGTCTGCTTTTTCCGCAGCGCGGGATGGAACAACGGCAGTACCTGTGCATAACAAACTTACAATAAGCATCATAATGGTCAAACGTTTCAGCATGAAAAAACCTCCCATAAAATTAAAAATTTGATAAAAAAACAAAATATTTATTGTATTCTTATTACATAACTGTTATGATTATAGTAATATAGATTTGTGTCGAAAAGATGAAGTGAGGAGGAAAAAAGGAATGTTATTTGTAAAAGTGGATGATTTAAAACCGGGAATGCGTCTTGGAAAACCGATTTATAATAAAAATGGTGTTTTGCTGTATGACCGGGATACCAAACTTACAGTGCAGGCGATTTATGGTATTCGTAATTTTGGATTGATGGGGCTTTATATATTAGAACCGGCAGAACCGCTTCCGCCAATGACGGAAGATGATGTCAATTTTGAGCGGTTTCAGACAATGGCAGTATTCAGCATCAAAGAAGATCTGCAGCTGATCATTGCCGATAAAAAGGATAAAGGACTGGACTGGCTCTGCAGTCTGATCATTAAAAATTATGCAAACCTTCCGAAAAAGATCAACTTTATACAGAATCTACGAAGCAATGATGATTTTACATACAAGCACAGTATCAACGTGGCAATTCTTTCCGCTGTGATCGCCGGAAAGATGAATATGACACCGACCCGCATCAATGCCTTGGTAAAAGCGGCACTTTTACATGATTGCGGAGCGGTTGGCATGGTGCCCGCAACCGCAGCGGAGGAAGATCTTCAGCTTCGTGCGGCTGCCAGAACACGTACCATTGACATTTTGCGTAATTCCAGAGAAGTGGATGAAGATGTCCTGCGGACGATCATTCATATGCAGGAATTATATGTAAATAATGGCGATGGCGTTTCCGAAGCAGTTAAAAATAATGTCGAGGCGGCAATCTTATTTGTTGCCGATGCGTATGACCGCCGGACTGCGATGAAGTCATTTGAAGAACCGACAAGTGAAGTAAAAGCACTGCGTGAATTGTTAGACGATCCTGCACGGTTTGATCCGGTCGTTGTACAGGCACTGATCTCTGGGATCAATGTATTGTATCCGGGTGTCTGTGTACAGCTTTCCGATCATGTACAGGGACTTGTTCTTCATGAAAATGAAAACGATATATTCAAACCATGGGTTCTTAGTTTTCGGGATAATAAGATTTACGATCTTTCGAATCCGCAGACGAGTGGAGATCTTGCACTCATTGATATCATGAAGACGATGGATAACCGCATCAAACTGGATCCGGAACTGTTAAAACAGTATTCACAATCCGAATGATATTTTCTTTTGGTTTTTTATTACAATTGTCCATTGACAATTTCGGGGAAACTCTTTATTATAGTTAATAGAAAATCAAAGATAAGTGAGAGACGATTAGTTTTCGATAGCGATGTGATGACAGCGATACGGCTTTCGTCCTTTTTATGAGGATGGAAGCTGTTTTCTTTAAAATTTTAAGAATAAAAAGCAGCGAAACGACGATATGGTTGCAGAAAAGAGGTTATTTATGTACGAGAAAGTTTCAACAGGATTAAACTTTGTTGACCGCGAAAAAGAAGTTGAGAAATTTTGGAAAGACCATGATATTTTTCAGAAGAGTATTGAGTTACGTGAGGGATGTCCGACGTATATGTTTTATGACGGACCACCAACAGCCAATGGAAAACCACATATTGGCCACGTGCTGACCCGTGTCATCAAAGATATGATTCCAAGATACCGTACAATGAAAGGATACCGCGTTCCCAGAAAAGCCGGATGGGACACGCATGGACTTCCGGTGGAACTGGAAGTGGAAAAACTTCTCGGTCTGGATGGAAAAGAGCAGATTGAAGAATATGGAATAGAGCCTTTTATCAAAAAATGTAAAGAATCTGTATGGAAATACAAAGGAATGTGGGAAGATTTTTCCGATACCGTTGGTTTCTGGGCAGATATGGATCATCCTTATGTAACGTATGACGATGATTTTATTGAGTCCGAATGGTGGGCTTTGAAAGAGATCTGGAATAAAGATCTGTTATATAAAGGATTTAAGATCGTTCCTTACTGTCCACGCTGCGGTACTCCGCTTTCTGCGCAGGAAGTAGCACAGGGGTACAAGACAGTCAAAGAGCGTTCCGCGATCGTACGCTTTAAAGTGACGGGAGAGGACGCGTATTTCCTTGCGTGGACGACGACACCTTGGACACTTCCAAGCAACGTAGCACTTTGTGTAAACCCAAATGACACCTACTGCAAAGTAAAAGCGGCAGACGGTTATGTGTATTATATGGCCCAGGAACTGCTGGACAGTGTACTTGGTTCCCTTGCCAAAGAAGAAGGCGAAAAAGCCTATGAAGTATTGGATTCTTTCCCTGGAACCGCACTGGAGCATAAAGAATACGAGCCATTGTTTGCCTGTGCCAAAGAATGTGCAGACAAGCAGAACAAAAAAGGATTTTTTGTAACCTGTGATACGTATGTTACGATGACAGATGGTACCGGTATCGTTCATATCGCACCGGCATTTGGTGAAGACGATGCTAACGTAGGACGCAATTACGACCTGCCATTTGTACAGTTTGTAAATGAAAAAGGAGAATTGACCGAAGAAACTCCATTTGCCGGAATCTTTGTCAAAAAGGCAGATCCGGAAGTGTTAAAAGATCTGGATGCACGCGGACAGTTGTTTGCGGCTCCGAAATTTGAGCATGAATATCCACACTGCTGGCGATGCGATACCCCACTTATCTATTATGCAAGAGAGTCCTGGTATATCCGTGAGACAGCAGTAAAAGATGACCTGATCCGCAATAACAATACGGTAAACTGGATTCCGGAATCCATCGGAAAAGGCCGTTTTGGAAACTGGTTAGAAAATATTCAGGACTGGGCGATCTCCCGTAACCGTTATTGGGGAACACCGCTCAATATCTGGGAATGCGAAGGCTGTGGACACCAGGAATGTATCGGAAGCCGAAAAGAACTGGCAGAACGTTCCGGAGATGCGTCCGCAGAAGAACTGGAACTTCACCGTCCGTATATTGATGGTGTGACATTTACCTGTCCGGACTGTGGTAAACAGATGAAACGTGTGCCGGAAGTGATTGACTGCTGGTTTGATTCCGGAGCAATGCCTTTTGCACAGTACCACTATCCATTTGAAAACAAAGAATTGTTTGAATCCCAGTTCCCGGCACAGTTTATTTCCGAGGCAGTAGATCAGACGCGTGGATGGTTCCATTCTCTGATGGCAGAATCCACCCTGCTTTTCAACAAAGCACCATATGAAAACGTCATCGTACTGGGACATGTTCAGGATGAAAACGGACAGAAGATGAGTAAGAGTAAAGGAAATGCCGTAGATCCGTTTGAAGCACTGGATCAGTATGGAGCCGATGCAATCCGCTGGTATTTTTATGTAAACAGTGCGCCATGGCTGCCAAACCGTTTCCATGGAAAAGCGGTTGTCGAAGGCCAGCGTAAGTTTATGAGTACATTGTGGAATACGTATGCATTCTTTGTACTGTATGCGAATATTGATGAGTTTGATGCCACAAAGTATTCTCTTGAATATGATAAATTAAGTGTTATGGATAAATGGCTGCTCAGTAAGCTGAATTCGGTAGTAAAAGAAGTGGATACCAATCTTGAAAATTACCGCATTCCGGAGACAGCACGTGCACTTCAGGAATTTGTAGACGATATGAGTAACTGGTATGTACGCCGCTGCCGTGACCGTTTCTGGGCAAAAGGAATGGAACAGGATAAGATCAATGCGTATATGACATTGTATACAGCGCTGGTAACGATCAGTAAAGCCGCTGCACCGATGGTTCCGTTTATGACCGAGAGCATTTACCGGAATCTGGTATGCAGTCTCGATAAGTCGGCGCCGGAAAGTATTCATTTGTGTGACTTCCCGGAAGTTAAAGAAGAGTGGATCGACAAAGATCTGGAAGCGAAGATGGATGTGCTTCTTCAGATCGTAGTGCTTGGCCGTGCCTGCCGAAACGAAGCAAATATCAAAAACCGTCAGCCGATTGGTACGTTGTATGTAAAAGATGAAAAGAACGAAGCATTGTCCGAGTTCTATCAGGAGATCATCGCCGATGAGTTAAATGTAAAGAAAGTCATCTTCACACAGGATGTAAGTGACTTTACCGCCTTTACGATCAAGCCACAGCTTCGTACGCTGGGACGCCGCTTTGGAAGCCGCCTCAATGCCTTGAAAGAAGTTCTTGTGAACCTCGATGGCAATGCAGTAGTTGCAGAACTTGGCGAAAAGGGCGAGATCACGATTCAGGTAGAAGGCGTTGATGAAGTTCTTTCTTCCGAAGATCTGTTGATCGAATCTGCACAGAAGGAAGGATATGTTTCCCAGGCAGACCGCGGAATCACAGTAGTGATTGATACGAATCTTACCGCGGAACTGATCGAGGAAGGTTTTGTGCGTGAAATCATAAGCAAGATCCAGACAATGCGTAAAGATGCTGGATTCGAAGTTATGGATCACATAGAGGTTTATGAAGTTGGTAACGATAAGATTACTGACATCATTGTGAAGAACGCCGACCAGATCAAAGAGGAGGTTCTCGCACAGAAGATCATCATTGGCTCCATGCAGGGACATACTGCTGAATGGAAAATCAATGGTGAAGACGTAACATTTGGTGTTGCAAAAGTTTCTTTCTAAAAAATATCCAATATTTTACAGAGAAGAAACAGTGACTGCAGAGTAACAGTATGAATATGGAGGATGAAAGATGGAAGAAAGAGTAAAGTATCTGACAAAGGCTGAGAAAAAGGCTCATTTAAAAAACGACATCGAAAATTACATGAAACTGTTGTTCCGTAAACCGGTAGAACAGGCAACAAACCAGCAGTTGTTTCAGGCCGTGTCTTATGCGGTCAAAGACATTGTTGTAGATGACTGGTTTGATACACACAAGGAATACGAAGAAAAGGACGTAAAGACTGTTTACTACCTTTCCATGGAATTTTTGATGGGGCGTGCCCTTGGTAATATGATCATCAATCTGAAACAGGATGAAGTGGTACGTGAGGTGCTTGATGAACTCGGTGTGAATCTCGATGTGATTGAAGATGAAGAACCGGATGCAGCACTCGGAAATGGTGGTCTTGGTCGTCTGGCAGCATGCTTTTTGGATTCCCTGTCAACGCTGGGATATCCGGCGTATGGATGTGGAATCCGCTACAAATACGGTATGTTTAAACAGAAGATTGAAAACGGTTTCCAGGTAGAAGCACCGGATGACTGGCTGAAAGACGGAAATCCATTTGAGATGAAACGTCCGGAGTATGCCGTAGAAGTAAAATTCGGTGGATACGTGGCCGTTCGCAAAGCAGAAAACGGAAGAGACCAGTATGTACAGGAAAATTACCAGTCTGTAAAGGCCGTTCCATACGATATTCCGGTAGTTGGATATGGCAACCGCATCGTAAATACACTTTGTATCTGGGATGCAGAAGCGATCAATACCTTTAATCTGGATTCCTTTGATAAAGGAGATTATCAGAAGGCAGTAGAGCAGCAGAACCTTGCCCGTACGATCTGTGAAGTGCTTTATCCAAACGATAATCATATCGCAGGAAAAGAACTTCGTCTGAAACAGCAGTACTTCTTCGTATCTGCCAGTGTTCAGCGTGCGGTAGCAAAATATATGACAAATCATGACGATATTCATGGTCTTCCGGAGAAAGTATGCTTCCAGTTAAATGATACTCATCCGACCGTAACCGTGCCGGAACTTATGCGTATCCTTTTGGATGAATATTTCCTTGAATGGGATGAAGCATGGGAGATCACAACAAAATGCTGTGCTTATACAAACCATACGATCATGTCAGAAGCATTGGAGAAATGGCCGATCGACCTGTTCTCCCGTCTGCTTCCTAGAATTTACCAGATCACAGAAGAGATCAATCGCCGTTTCCAGAACGAGATTGCAGAAAAATATCCTGGTAATTTTGATAAAGTTAAGAAAATGGCAATCATTTATGATGGTCAGGTGAAGATGGCACATCTTGCCATCGCAGCAGGATTCTCTGTCAATGGTGTGGCACGACTGCATACCGAGATTCTGAAAAAACAGGAATTAAAAGACTTTTATGAGATGATGCCGGAGAAATTTAACAATAAAACAAACGGTATCACACAGAGAAGATTTCTTCTTCATGCCAATCCGCTTCTGGCAAATTATGTGTCAAGTAGAATTGGAAAAGGCTGGATCACGAATTTGGCAGAAATTAGTAAACTTGCGCCTTATGCAGAGGACGAGCGTGCGTTGAAGGATTTTATGGACATTAAGTATCAGAATAAAGTTCGTCTGGCTGATTATATCAAGAAGCACAATGGCATTGATGTGGATCCGGACTCTATCTTTGATGTACAGGTAAAACGTCTTCATGAGTACAAACGCCAGCTGTTGAACATCCTGCATGTAATGTATCTGTATAATCAGTTAAAAGAGCATCCGGAGATGGATATGGTAAAACATACCTTTATTTTTGGAGCAAAGGCTTCTGCCGGATACCGTCGTGCAAAAGCAATTATTAAATTGATTAACAGTGTGGCAGATGTAATAAATAACGATGCCGGCATCGGTGGAAAGATTAAAGTGGTATTTATCGAAAACTACCGCGTAAGCAATGCAGAGATCATTTTTGCCGCAGCGGATGTGTCCGAACAGATCTCTACGGCTAGTAAAGAAGCATCCGGAACCGGAAACATGAAATTCATGCTCAATGGTGCGCCGACACTTGGTACAATGGATGGTGCCAATGTCGAGATCGTAGAAGAAGTAGGAGAAGAAAATGCGTTTATCTTCGGACTTTCTTCTCAGGAAGTTATTGACTTCGAGCACAACAACCAGTATGATCCACGCGAGATCTACAACAGTGATGCCGATATCCGTAAAGTGGTAGATCAGTTGATCGATGGCACCTATGGAGAACCGGAATTATTCCGCGAACTGTATTCTTCCCTGTTGAATTCCAACGGTTATGAGCGTGCAGACCAGTACTTTATCCTGAAAGACTTCCGTTCTTATGCAGAGGCACAGAAGAAAGTCGATGCTGCTTACCGTGACCGCGAGGCATGGGCGAAGAAGGCACTTTTGAATGTGGCAAAAAGTGGAAAATTCTCATCCGATCGTACGATCGAAGAATATGCAAAAGAAATCTGGAAACTGGAGAAAGTTTCCCTGTAATAGAAAAGCAACATTAGTTAAGAGAGCCGGTATGTCCTTTTCATGGAGGCTGCCGGCTTTCTTTTCTTTTGGCAGAGGGGTACTTAAAAGATAGTTAAGATTCGTTCTCTCTCTTGACACTTTGCCGGTATGAGAATATAATTTGATTATGTGGTTGGGGGCTGGATCGTTACGGTGATACGCCGTGGTTCAGTATGCAATGAGAAGAAATGAGGACTAGAAATGAAGATAATTATTGTGGGGTGTGGTCAGGTTGGACGAACCCTGGCAGACGAATTGAACCGGGAAGATAACGAGGTTACGATTATTGACCGGCGTTATGCAATTGTGGAAGAAATTTCCAATAAATACGATGTTATGGGTGTCGTTGGAAATGGTGCCAGTTACCAGGTGCAGAAAGAAGCAGGCATAGAAGATGCGGATTTGTTAATTGCGGTTACAGATTCGGATGAATTAAACTATCTCTGTTGTCTGATCGCAAAACATGCAGGAAACTGTCAGACGATCGCCCGCGTGTGCAATCCGGAATACAGTCAGGAAGTAGGAATGGTAAAAGAGGCACTGGGGCTTGCTATGACGATCAATCCGGAATATGCGACTGCGGCGGAAATTGCGCGTGTACTGCGTTTCCCTTCCGCGATCAAGATTAACACATTTGCCAAGGGCAGAGTGGAAATGCTGAAATTTAAAATACCGGAAAATTCCAGTCTGGAAGGAATGACGATGCTGGAAATCGGTCCTAAGTTAAAGGTGGATGTCATGATCTGTGCCGTAGAGCGTGACGGAGAGATTTATATTCCAAAAGGAGATTTTGCTCTTCAGAAAAAAGACGTTGTCTCGATGATAACGGATCCGAAGACGGCCAGCAATTTTTTTAGAAAGATCGGAATTGAGACGCATCAGGTAAAAGATGCGATGATCATAGGCGGAGATACGACGGCCTTTTATCTGGCAAAAATGCTCCTGCAGATGGGAATTGATATCAAATTGATCGAGCAGAAAAAGGAACGTTGTGAAGAATTGGCTGAACAGCTGCCCAAAGCTCAGATCATACAGGGAAAGGGCACGGATCAGAGACTTTTGATCGAAGAAGGGGTCGAAAGTGCAGAAGCGTTTGTGACATTGACAAATTATGACGAAGAAAATGTGATGCTGTCTCTTTTTGCAAGAACAAAAACTAAAGGGAAGATCGCGACGAAGATCAATCGTATGGAGTTTGACCAGGTCATCCGTGAATTAGATCTGGATACGACCGTATATCCGAAGAAGATCACAGCGCAGAATATCCTGCGGTTTGTACGTGCGATGAAAAATTCAATCGGCTGCAATGTGGAGACAATGTACCGCATTTTAGATGAAAAGGCAGAAGCCCTGGAATTTGTCGTAAAAAACAATTCCAGTCTGTTGGGAATTCCTTTGGAGGAACTCCAGATTGATGACAATACATTGGTTGCCTGCATTATCCGTAACCGGAAAATGATCCTTCCCCGTGGTAAAGATGTGATGCAGGTTGGCGATTCGGTCGTGGTAGTTACGGCAATGCTCGGAATCCAAGACATCGGTGATGTGATCCACATCAGGGAGAAGGAGGATTAAGGTGAAGAAGAGAATTGTAGTTTACATACTTGGCTGGCTTCTTGTATTTGAGGGATTCTTTCTGATGCTTCCGTGTTTTGTAGGATTGTTATACCAGGAAGTGGAGGCCGTGTGGTTTGCTGTCGTAGCGCTTGTCTGTCTCTGCCTCGGATTCATCATAACCAGATTGAAACCAAAAGACAAAACGATGTATGCCAGAGAAGGGTTTGTGATCACAGCACTCAGCTGGGTGCTTCTCAGTTTATTTGGGGCACTTCCGTTTATACTATGTAATGTGGTTCCTTCATATATCGACGCGGTATTTGAAACCGCATCGGGTTTTACTACGACGGGAGCAACGATTTTTCAGGAAGTGGAGAGCCTTCCGCACTGTATTAATTTTTGGCGTACCTTTACCCACTGGATCGGTGGTATGGGTGTGCTGGTGTTTATGATGGCTGTTGTATCGTTAGCGGACGGAAGAAATATGTATCTGATGAAAGCGGAAAGTCCGGGACCTTCGGTAAGTAAACTGGTCCCCCATGTCAAATCAACGGCGAAGATCTTATATGGACTGTATATCGGTCTGTCGGTGCTGGAGTTTGTATTCCTTATCTTTGGCGATATGGATGTGTTTCAGGCAGTTACGACGACATTCGGAACCGCCGGAACCGGTGGATTTGGTATTATGAATGACAGTATGGGAAGTTTTTCTAATTATACTCAGATTGTAGTGACGATTTTTATGATCGCATTTGGAATTAACTTTTCCTTTTACTATCTTCTCATCTTGAAAAAAGCATGGAAGGATGCCTTGAAATTGTCAGAAGTACGGGTGTACATCGGTATCATAATCATGGCATCTCTTGTGATCATGTTTAATATCCGGGGGCAGATGGGATCGTATCCGAATGCTGCAAAGCACGCTTTCTTTCAGGTGGCCTCGATCATTACAACGACAGGATATTCGACGGTGGACTTTAACCAGTGGCCGGAGTTTTCCAAGACGATCATGATCGGGTTGATGTTTATCGGAGCCTGTGCCGGAAGTACCGGCGGTGGAATGAAAATATCTCGTTTTATCATTTGGGCGAAGACCTTTTTTAAAGAATTAAAAGTTATGATCCATCCAAGAAATATATACAAGATCAGTATGGATGGAAGAAAAGTAGAACATGAGACAGTGAGATCTGTCAACGTGTATCTGGTAGCCTATATCCTGCTTTTTTCCGCGTCACTTTTAATAGTGAGCGTGAACGGGTATAATTTTGAGACAAATTTTACCAGTGTCGCTACAACGATCAACAATGTCGGGCCGGGATTAAGCCTGGTGGGACCGGTATCAAACTTCGCTTTCTTCTCACCATTGTCAAAAATAGTGATGATCGTGGATATGATAGCGGGACGTCTGGAATTGTTCCCATTGTTATTATTGTTCTCAGCAAGTACATGGAAGAAATAGTGAGGAAGATAAAATGGTTTCAAACATTATATTGATTGGAATGCCGGGAGCCGGAAAAAGTACAATTGGCGTTGTGCTTGCAAAAAAACTTGGATTTTCTTTTGTTGATACCGATCTGGTGATCCAGGAAAAACAAAAGATGCTTTTGCATGAAATATTGGAAGAATATGGACAAGAAGGGTTTAATGAAGTAGAAAATGATATTCTTTCTGATATTTTTGCAAAAAACAGCATTATTGCTACCGGCGGCAGTGCTGTCTATGGCAGAGAAGCAATGCAGAATATGAAAGAATTGGGAAAAATTGTATATCTTGAAATTTCATACGAAGAGCTGCAGCACAGACTGGGAGATCTGGAAGAACGAGGTGTTTCGATGAAAGAAGGACAGTCACTTCGCTCTCTTTATGAAGAAAGACTTCCACTCTATGAGCAATATGCAGATATTACCGTTGACTGTGATGGAAAATCCATTCGCGAAATTGTAACTGAAATTTGTAAAATTACGAATAAAGCATAACGGAAAAGACATACTAACAGTGAGATACGAGACTGAAAACAGAAAGGAGTAATCTCATGAAACGTAAAATTGGTATGTTTGCAGCAATGCTTTGTCTGACCGCAGCAATGCTGACCGGATGTGGCGGAAATAAAAACAATACGACGACATCTCCGGCGCCGGCTGCGTCTACAGATAACGCGACGGAAGTCCCTGAAAACACCCCTGAAACTTCTAACGATATGGAGGATGCAACAGATAAAACAACTCCATCTGCGACAGAAGGAGCCGACAATGACCAAGATAATGGTGATAACGCAGGAAATGCAGTAGATGATATTGTAGATGGCGTTGGAGATGGGGTAAAGGATACAGTTGACGGTGTAGAAGATGCTGTCGATGATGTTACCAAATAGTAATAACAGCAAAACGCTTGAAAAGCGTATAAAAAACCCACCAAGTGAAAACTGTGTTACCACATGAGTTTCCATTGGTGGGGATTTTTTTAGCCATATCGTTTAGCCATATCGTTTAGCCATATATTTTTGGAACCAGACTACCGGTGTCCTCTATTCCCTGGAATGGAAGAGTGCCGTGAGTTTCATAGTACGATTTCCATTGGGCAAGTTCAGCCCGTCTGTGTTCGATTTCAGCTTCGATATTGTCTGGTGTGAGAAGAATGCCAAATCCATCATGCGACGTGCTTTTTCCTGCCATCGTATCAATCATCAGATCGCCAATCTCATAGTAGTAATGAGAAATATCATAGTAGTTATAAACGTTTAAAGCAACATCGTTAAACGTATTGAAGCACCATACGTTTCCACCGACTTGTACGACTTCGCGGAGAAACTCGTAAAAACTTTCGCCCTCGTAACCAATCATCTGACCGGAAAAAACAGAGCCGAAAAAGATCTGGAATTCGATGCCCTTCTTATCACACATCTTTTTCATGCGCTTGATGGAAGCGACACATTGACTCACTACCGAAGAGCGGTCCGGAGTACCTTTTTCAAGATACTTATAAAACTCATCTACTTTCTTTTTCATAAGGAAATTGTAATACTCATCCGTTCCCTTATTTTCATTAAAGTAATTGTAATATTTTGTCAGATTGCGTTCGCCCGTTGCCATGCACGGGTACTTTTCGCTCTGATCAAAAAACTCTTCCCAGGATACCTTGAGGTTTTTAAACAAAAACTGAAACACTTCTTCGGTTTTGGAAGATCCGCTTAACATTGCCGGAGTCTCATAGATCGCACCACGGGATTCGCGGTCAAATTGTTTGATCTCGGAAGTGGATATCTGCAAAAGCACCTTTTTGGCTTTTGTATGATTTACGATATATTTGGTATAAGCCTCATAATCCTGAAAATTACCGGAGAGAACCCAGCAGTTATAGTAATTATAGCCGTCCAGTTCTTTTAACTTGTCGGTACGGAGAGCACCGGCTTTGGAACCTCCGATCAGATATGCATCGTATTGGTCGGAGAAGTGTTTGATATGCTCGGCTTTTTGCTCTCTCAGATAGTCATTTTCATCTAATTCATAACAATCCCCGCTCTGGCTTCGGAAATATCCGTAGGGGTCATAAAAGTAGTTGACACCCATAATAAACAGAAGAGCAGCAAGGATGATACAGACAAAGCTGATACACCATTTTTTTGTTGTCATAAAAGATCTAACCTTTCTGTATTAGTTGTTCAGGTACTGGCTGTCCCGTGTGATGTTGGATGCATCATCATAATCACGAAGAGGGATGGTTCCCGTTTTCTTATAGTACTCACGGATCTCATCGGTCTTGGCACGGCGGACAGCAATTTCGGAAGCGATATTATCCGGTGTGAGATAGACACCAAAATCATCGTGTCCGGTCTGTTTGCCGCTCATACGGTCGATCATGAGATCTGCCATCTCGTAGTAATAATGTCTGGCATTGTAATAGTTAAATGGATTGTATACCAATTCATTGTAATTATTAAAGCACCAGAGACCGCCGGTTATTTCTACCATCTGTGTAAGCCAGTTATAAAAACTGTTTCCTTCATAACCAACCATTTCGCCGATGAAAAGGGAACCAAGAAATACCTGTAGTTCCACTTTGTTTTTATCACAAAGCTGCTTGATCTTTTTCAAATACGAAAGATTGGAATTTACCAAATCGGTTTTGTCTTTTGTCCCGTTGATCAGACGTGGAAGATAAGGATCTACCTGTGCTTTCATTAAATAATCATAATAGGTAGTCGTATCTTTGTGATCACGGTAGTAGGCATAATATTTGGAAAGATTTCTCTCGCCGGTCTTTTCAACCGGGTAGGAATCCTCTTTTGCGGTGATCGTATCCCAGCTGACGGAGAGGTTTTTAAATAAAAATTTTGTAACTTCCGCCACTTTGGAATTTCCGCTCATAACGGCAGGAATCTCATAAATATCTCCTTTGGCCTCGCGGTCAAACTGTGCGATCTCCGAAGTGGAGATGTGAAGGAGAATCTTTTTCGGATGTGCCGTATTGACAATGTATTTACAATAATTGTAATAATCTTCAAAATTACCGGAAAGAAGCCAGCAGTTATAGTACTTATAGCCGTCAATCTCGGATAATTTGTCACTGTGGATGGCTCCCGCTTTGGAACCGCCCACCAAAAAGGCATCATATTCATTGCCATGATATTTGATATGCTCTGCTTTTTGCTCGCGCAGATAATCTTCTTCATCCATTGAATAGTTTTCGCCTTTTTGCGCTCTAAAATAACCGTAAGGATCAACAAAGAAGTTGACACCTACAATAAAGAGAAGACATAAGAGGATTATTATGACAAAACTGATTGTCCATTTTTTTGAATTCATTTCCGTCAACCCTTTCTTTTAATTTAGAACTGGAAGTAAAGGAACTGTACCACTTTGTCCATGTTGAGAAGACAAATAATAAGCAGTGTAGCAGCATACAACAGGTATTTCCAGTTTGGTTTGAAATGTTCGGTCATTTTCTTTGTTGTCGGAGCAAACCAGCAGATGGCAAGCCCAAACAGATTCAAAAGCCACATATCCCAGTTATTCATCAAAGCCTCTTTGATTGCTGACAAATGCAGGGTGGAGAAGTTAAACATTCCACGAAGTACATACCAGGCATCCGTAAACGTGTTCGATACAAACAATACACGGACGAAAACAGCGAGGATAAAGGTCAGTGGAACGCCGAGCCACAACGGTGTTTTCATATTATGCTTGTTTCGATAAGAAGCGATACAAACCAAAATACCATTTACGATTCCCCATACAACGAATGTCCAGCCGGCACCGTGCCAGAAACCGGAAACAAAGAATGTACACATGGAAGCGACATAGTAGTTGCGGTATTTGACACCACGGCGGTATACATTTCGGAAAATGTAAGAACTGAGGAAGCGGGAGAGTGTCATGTGCCATCTCTGCCAGTATTCCTGGAAGTCTTTTGCCTTGTACGGTGAGTTAAAGTTCTGTGGGATCTTGATGTTAAACATCCAGCCAAGTCCGATCGCCATATCTGCGTATCCGGAAAGGTCAAAGTAGTAGGATACGGTATATTCGATGGAATGGAACCAGGACTGGATAAACGGCAGATGATTATTTACGTCATTGAAAAATCCCTGTGCATCTGTCGTAAGGGGATCGGCAAGCATCATTTTTTTGAAACATCCGATCGAAAAGATAAACAGACCAAGTGCAACATTGTCAAAATTTAAACGATGGTTTTTCTCATCTTCAAACTGTGGAACGATTTCTGCGTGGTGGATGATCGGTCCGACGATCAACTGTGGGAAAAAGGTAATAAACAGCAGATAGTCGATGATATCATAGTTTTTTGTCTCTCCACGGAACGAATCGACCAAAAAGGCAATCAGCTGGAACGTGAAGAAAGAGATACCGATCGGAAGAATGATATGCTGCAAAGGAATGTGTGTTCCTGCAACAAAGTTTACATTCTTGATAAAGAAATCGGTGTATTTGTAGTAACCAAGCAAACCGACGTTTGCAAGAATACCTGCGGCAAATAACAGTCCGCGTTCAATACGGTGTTCCATGCCCTGCAGTTTGCTGAGTGCGTTTCCGACTAAATAGTTGCCGACTACACTTCCCAGAAAGAAAGGGAAGAAGTCCGGACTTCCCTGTGCATAGAAGTAAAAGGAAGCCAGTACAAGCCAGATCTTTGCCAATGTCTGATACTTAAAGTGCTGTAAGAGAAAATAGCCGCAAAAAGTAATTGGCAGAAAAATAAGTACAAATTGGTAAGTTGAAAAAATCATGATAAACTCCTTAAATCAACGTAATAGTGTATAGTTTACAATGGTATGTTGCCGTGTTTCTTGTGAACGCCATCGACGGAGCGTTTATCGGACAGCATGAGGATATCGCCATACAAGCGTTCTCTGGTAGCCTCCGGCTTGATGATCTCATCGACATATCCGTGCATGGACGCGATTCCGGGATTCATGAATTTTTCATTGTATTCATTAATTTTTTCCTGGCGGAATGCTGCTTTTTCAGCCGGATTCATCCCTTTCATCTGTTTGCCGTATAAGATATCGGCGGCACCTTCTGCACCCATTACTGCAATCTCAGCAGTTGGCCATGCATAGACAAAATCGGAACGAAGGTGTTTGCTGCTCATGGCAATATAAGCGCCTCCATATGCTTTACGCAGGATCACATTGATCTTGATCGTCGTTGCTTCCGAATAAGCGTAGAGCAGTTTTGCCCCATGACGGATGATTCCCTTGTATTCCTGGTCTTTTCCCGGAAGGAAGCCCGGAACATCTGTTAAAGTGATGATAGGAATATTATAAGCGTCACAATACCGGATAAAGCGGGCTGCCTTATCACTGGAATCGCAGTCCAGAACGCCTGCCATATAGTTTGGCTGGTTGGATACGATACCTACGGCGATCCCTTTCAAACGTCCAAATCCAACGACTACATTTCTGGCAAATTCTTCCTGTACTTCTACAAAAGAGTTCTCGTCAATGATGCCGTTGATGACATCGTGGATGTCATAGGACTGATTGCTCTTTTCCGGAATGATATCTGCCAATGCTTCATTGAACTGCATTCCTTTATTATAAGGAAGAAGTGGAGTATGTGCTTTGGTATGGATGCAGCCGTCTTCATAGCAGTGAGGGATGACATCCAGAAGTTTACGTACTTTTTTAAAGCATTCCTTCTCGGAAGTGCTGTGGAAATGAGCCACACCGCTTCGCTGTGCGTGAACATTTGCACCGCCGAGAGCAGAAGCCGTAATATCTTCATTGGTTACGCTTTTGATAACTTTTGGCCCGGTTACAAACATCTGGCTGATGTCGTCGATCACAAAGATAAAGTCTGTGATTCCCGGACTGTATACCGCACCGCCGGCACAGTTTCCGGCAATGATTGAAATCTGTGGGATATATCCGGAAGCCATCGTATTATAGTAGAAGATCTCACCATAGCCGGCAAGGGCATTGACCCCTTCCTGAATACGTGCTCCGCCGGAATCGTTGATCCCGATGACCGGACAGCGGTTTTCAATTGCCATCTTAATGGCATTTGCAATCTTAAATCCGTGCTGCTTTCCAAGAGTACCACCGATTACGGTAAAGTCTTCCGAATAAATGACGACTTTCTTTCCTCCGATAGTACCATATCCGGTAATTACACCATCGTATGGGAACTGACCCTTTTTAATATTGAAGGCATCCTCTAAGTTCGTAATGTTAGAACCAATCTCGCGGAAAGAATCTTCATCCAGCAGAAGACAGATCCGCTCTAATGCATGTAATTTACCAAGTTTGTGTTGCTTTTCCATGTTATACATGTTCATTTCTCCATTCTTTGTTTTCATAAGATGCATAATTTCACAAATATAATAATACCATACGCGTCAAATATGTCAATCTTTTGTTAAGGAAAAATAATATAGTTGACGAAACATGTAAAATAGTGATATAATCAAATGATTGAAAATAAAAGATACATTGATAAAGATTGTAAAGGATGGTATAGATACTATGTCGCAGGTTTTAAAAAACTTCAACAGATATCGATATTTATTGGGAGAACTGGCTAAGAAAAATATTAAATTGAAATACCGCAGATCATACCTGGGAATATTATGGACACTGATCGAACCGCTTCTTACGATGATCGTATTGAGCGTGGTGTTTGGAAAACTGCTTGGAAAGAATGCACAGGACAAGGCATTTGCCGGCGTTCCGTTTCCGGTTTATGTACTGACCGGACGACTGTTGTATTCCTTTTTCTCGTCTGCGACGAACAGTGCGATGAAGTCGATCCGCGCCAATAGTGCCATGATCAAAAAAGTATATGTACCGAAATATATGTATCCCCTGTCGGGTATTTTATCCAACTTTGTGATTTTCGTAATCTCACTAGTGGTACTTGTAGGTGTTATGTTGTTCTTTGTGGCAACGGGATCCTATAAGGCGCCGATCAATGCGAATATGTTTTTGACGGTGATCCCGCTTTTGAACCTTTTGATCCTGTCAATCGGTGTCGGGCTGATCTTAGCTACACTTTGTGTATTCTTCCGTGATATTGAATATTTATGGAGCGTTATGCTGATGCTGATCATGTACTGTAGTGCAATTTTCTATTTTGCAAGCAAATTAGACGGACCAAACGGTATGCTCATCAAGATCAATCCTTTGTACGGGATTATTGATAATTTCCGCCGTGCCCTGTTTGGACATCATTTTGATATGGTGCTTCTGGGATATACGTTTGGAGTAAGTATTGTAGCCTTTTTACTGGGAATGTTTATGTTTTATAAGAAACAGGATACCTTTATTCTTAATATATAATACGAATTTGTCGATGGAGGATGGAAGAAAATGGCAAGCAAGAAGACCGCATTGTCTGTGGAACATGTGAGCATGAAGTTCAATCTCAGTTCACAAAAGGTAGACAATATCAAAGAATATGTCATTAAAATGCTGAAAAAGGAATTGATGTATCAGGAGTTCTGGGCATTAAAAGATGTAAATTTTGAAGTCAAACGCGGAGACCGTGTGGGGATCATGGGACTCAACGGAGCCGGAAAAAGTACGTTGCTGAAAGTGATCGCCGGGGTGTTAAAACCGACGGAAGGAACCGTAAAATGCAATGGAAAGATTGTTCCGCTTCTGGAGCTTGGAGCCGGGTTTGACAAGCAGTATACCGGAGCAGAAAATATTTATCTGTACGGAGCTGTGCTTGGCTACAGCAAAGAATTTATTGATAAAAAGTACAAAGACATTGTCGAATTTTCCGAACTTGGGAAATTTATCGATGTTCCGATCAAAAATTATTCATCCGGTATGAAAGCGAGACTTGGATTCTCTATTGCTACAGTAGTAGAACCGGAAATACTCATACTTGATGAGGTTTTGAGCGTAGGAGATAAACGCTTCCGGAAAAAATGTGAAGCGAGAATACAAAGTATGTTTGATAAGGGCGTTACGGTTTTGTTCGTTTCTCATTCAACGGACCAGGTGCTTCGGATGTGCAATAAAGGGATATTGCTTGAGCATGGCCGGTTGATCGCACAGGGAGAAGTGGAAGACATTGTTGATCTGTACGATGAGAAGCTGGGGATGGAACGGGAAGATTAACTAAGTGATTCATTACGGAGGGTAAAAAGATGAAAAAAGTAATTACGTATGGAACTTATGATTTACTGCATGTAGGACATATCAATCTGCTGCGCCGGGCAAAAGAACTTGGCGATTATCTGATTGTTGTATTGTCCAGCGATGAATTTAATGCGATCAAAGGCAAAAAAGCCTATCATTCCTATGAAGACCGCAAGATCATCCTGGAAGCGATCAAATATGTAGATGAAGTGCTTCCGGAATATACCTGGGAACAGAAAATTGATGATGTGGTTAATAATAAGGTAGATGTTTTTGTTATGGGAGATGACTGGGAAGGAAAATTTGACTTCCTGAAGGACTACTGTGAAGTGGTATACCTTCCAAGAACCGAAGGAATCTCCACATCAAAGATTAAACAGGATCTCGGATTGGGGAAGAATGAGGCATGATAAAGCAGGCAGGATATCTGTTATTTGCGCTGTTTTTCCATTTGTTCCGGCTCTGCCCGGTAAAGGAAAAGAAAGTTTTTCTGGTAGCGACACATGACGCCGGACCGGACGGAAACATAGGGATCGTTTCCCGGCGGTTAAAAGAGGAAATGCCAGCGTATGAGCAGGTCTGGTTTACAAGAAACAATACGATCCGCAGACCGTTTGACTTTTTCATAAAAAAACCGTATCATCTTGCCACTTCCGCGTATGTTTTTTTGGACAATGAGTTTTTGCCGATGGCATATCTGCATTTTCCAAAAAATGTAAAAGTAATCCAGCTTTGGCATGGGACAGGTACGATCAAACGATTTGGGCAGGATGTCAACACAGGAACATTAAAAAAACTGGAATATCGTGCCAATCAGAGGATTACGCATCTGATCGTGAATTCCGAAGCGGTAAAAACAGAGTATGCGAGTGCTTTCGCGGTAGATCCGGCCCGCATTTATGTGATCGGCAATCCGCGCACCGACAGGATGCTTGACCACCAATACCTGACACGGAAAACAGAGCAGTTTTACCGGGATTATCCGGAGATGAAAGGAAAACACTGTATCTTATACGCACCGACATTCCGGGACGCGGAAGTCACAGACCCCAAGCTTCATCTGGATCTGCAGAAGACAGCGGACAGTCTGGCGGAAGACGAGGTATTCTTTATCCGGCTTCATCCGCACATTGCCTCCCATCTGAAGGAGACACTGGCGGGATGGCAGGAAAAAGGGATATACAATGTCTCGGAGTATCCGGAGATCGCGACACTTCTTGCCGCGGCGGACGTATTGATCACGGACTATTCTTCAATCGTATTTGAATACTGTCTGCTGGAGCGGCCGATGCTTTTTTTTGCATATGATCTAAAAGAATTTGAGAAGACGGGAAGAAGTTTTTACCGCGATTACCGGTCCTTCGTACCCGGACAGGTGGTTGAGACAGAGGAAGAACTGCTCGCCTGTCTGAAAGAACGAAATTATACGAAAAAAGAATCTTTTGTCAGAGAAAATTTTCCGCTTTTAGACGGAAATGCAACTTCTCGACTTTTTGCATTGATTTTTTCAGAATGATAGTATATAATAATTATGTTTTTGATGTAACTATTCAGGTCTCACTCCCCATTCGCATTTCGAACACTTCGTGTTCTTTCTCGCCTTTGACAAGGCTAAAAATGCTCATATGGGGAGGGGAGCCCTGTTAGGTCCAATGTGCAAAAACAATGTCTTTTACGTGCAAGCACGACAATCCATTGTTGTTTGCACATCGGACCTGAATAGCTACTTTTAGACAAAAAAACACGAAATTGTAGATAAAATGGAGGTATATCGTGAAAACATTACTTAGCCGTAAACTGAGCATTGTCTTTCTGATCGTACAGTTTCTGATCAGCGCGGCATTGGTTGGCATTGCATTTTATGTTGGTTTTATTCCACTCAAATATATTGTGGCACTTATTGTTGCCTGTCTGTTTTTACTGGCATATGAGGTGTTTAGCCAGATGACAGATAAGACATACATTGTCGGGCGTGTACTGTGTGCTCTGATATGTTTTTTCTATATCGGCGGTGGATATTATTGTGTCAATACGTATTCTGCCATTGATGAGATGGCAGGACAGCAGGTAAAAGTAGATGAGATTTCCTGTATTGTATTAAAAGACGATCCGGCACAGAGTATTTATGATACGAAAGATTATACGTTTGGTATTCTTGCTACAAATGACCGTAAGAATACGGATAAAGCGCTTGCAGAAGTGCAGGCGGCGATCGGAAAAGAGCCGGCGAAGACCGAATATCAGGATAATGACACCTTGATCGATGCCCTTTATGCAAAGGATGTTAATGCCATTATCATCAATGAGGCAAACCGCAGTCCGATCGAAGAGTACTATAAGACATTTTCCGAGGATACCCGTGTACTGAACACACATAAAGTAGAAACGGTGATTCAGGAAGAACAAAAACTGGATGACATCACCAAGACTCCGTTTAATGTATATCTGAGCGGTATTGATGTTTACGGAAGCATTAAGACGACAAGCCGAAGCGATGTAAATGTTATCGTGACGGTAAATCCAAATACAAAACAGATCCTTTTGACTTCGACGCCACGTGACTATTATGTACCATTAACGGTGTCAAACGGAATCCCGGACAAACTTACCCATGCCGGAATTCATGGAGTAGACTGCTCCATTGGAACATTGGAGAAGCTGTACGGCATTAAGATTGACTACTATGTGCGCGTCAACTTTACGAGTGTACGTAAGATTGTAGATCTTCTTGGCGGCGTGAAAGTATATTCCGATTATGACTTTACTTCCGACTGGGGACCAAGTTTCAAAAAAGGTTATAATCAGGTAAATGGAAAACAGGCTTTGGCATTCTGCCGTGAACGACATCATTTTGCAAATGGTGATTATCAGCGAGGAAGAGATCACCAGCATATGATCGAAGCGATTTTGAATAAGGCAATGTCACCGGACATCCTGCCAAATTACGCAGATCTTTTGAAGACAGCTTCCAAAAATTTCCAGACGGACATGTCGACAAAAGAGATCACAGCACTTGCTAAAATGCAGTTAAATGACATGTCACAGTGGACGATTAAATATGCCAATGCAGCCGGACAGGGTGCAAGCAAGACGACGTATTCCTATCAGTCAAGAAAATTGTATGTCTGCGTACCGGATTACAATTCTGTAGCAAAGATTACAAAGAGAATCAATAAAGTGCTGGAGGCCACACCGGAGTCTGTGGAAAAAGAAAAAGCAGAAAATTCTTCCGAGGAAGATAAAAATACGGCGATGCCGGGTGACGAAGATAAGGCAATAAAGTAATATAGTAACATTTGTTATGTGATAAAACAAAAGATTCCTCTGTATCCAGCAGGAGTCTTTTGTTGCATTTGGATTCATTTGGAAAGGAAGCAGAGAGATGAACGTACCATTTTCCCCACCGGATATTAGTGAAGAAGAGATTAAAGGAGTCGTAGATACGCTTCAGTCAGGCTGGATCACGACCGGGCCAAAAACAAAGGAATTTGAAAAACGCATTGCGGCGTACTGCGGCACAGAAGGAGCGGTCTGTCTGAATTCTGCGACGGCATGTATGGAAATGACGCTGCGGCTGTTTGGAATCGGACCGGGAGATGAAGTGATCACGACCGCCTATACATATACGGCGACGGCAAGTTCCATCTGTCATACCGGTGCAAAACCGGTGCTCGTCGATACCCGGAAAGATTCTCTGGAGATGGATTATGAACAGCTGGAGCAGGCCGTTACACCGGCGACGAAAGCCATTATGCCGGTTGATGTGGCTGGGGTATTGTGCGATTATTCGAAGATCTATGAGATCATAGAAAAGAAAAAGGCTTTGTATCAGCCATCGGAAAACCCATATCAAAAGGCTTTGGGAAGGATCCTTGTGCTGGCAGATAGTGCGCATGGCTTTGGGGCAGAAAAAGAGGGAAAACGAAGCGGCCAGTGGGCTGATTTTACGTCCTTTTCCTTTCATGCGGTAAAAAATCTGACGACAGCCGAAGGGGGGGCCGTGGTGTGGAAACCTCTGAAGGGCATTGATACGGCAGACATTTACCGGGAATATATGCTGCTTTCCCTGCATGGACAGACAAAAGATGCGTTGTCAAAGACAAAGGCCGGTGCCTGGGAGTATGATATTTTATTTCCGGCATATAAATGTAATATGACGGATATCCAGGCGGCGATCGGACTGGCGCAGTTAGACCGCTATGAGGGACTTTTGAAGCGCCGTCAGGAGATCATCGCTGCTTACAATGCGGGAATGGATAAAATTGCAGAGGAAACCGGCATAAAACTGTATTATCTGCCACATAAGACAGAGACTGCGGTTTCAAGCGGACATCTGTACCTTCTTCGCGTGGATGGAATCACGGCAGAGATGCGAAATGATATCATCCGGTATATGGGCGAAAAAGAAGTGGCTGCAAATGTGCATTATAAGCCGCTGCCACTGCTCACTGCCTATAAAAATATGGGATTTGCGATGGAAGACTATCCTTGTGCCTATGCGCAGTTTGTCAACGAGATCTCACTGCCGCTTCATACAAAACTGACAGACGAACAGATTGAGTATGTTATTGAGATTTTTAGAGAAGCATTGAATGTTGTGAAAGGACGGAACAAATAACATGAAATGGGAAAATCTTCCAGATTTTATGCAGACGGAAGAAGTGGAAGAATATTACAATATTTTACAGCACAGACGGGGAAGCCTTGTGGCAAAACGTGCCTTTGATATTGTTATGTCGTTAATCCTTCTGGTGGTTTTATGTCCGTTTATGCTCGTTATCGCCATCGCGGTAAAGGCCTCTTCGCCGGGAGAAGTGATCTTTCACCAGACACGTGTGACAACGTATGGAAAACGGTTTCAGATCTACAAATTCCGTACGATGGTTGCCGATGCGCCGCAAAAGGGAAGCCAGGTGACGGTCAGTGGCGACAGCAGGGTGACAGGAGTCGGGCGTTTTCTGCGGAAAGTCCGGCTGGATGAACTGCCTCAGCTGGTGAATATTTTAAAGGGCGAGATGTCCTTTGTGGGAACCCGTCCGGAAGTTGAAAAATATGTGGATGCGTACACGAAAGAGATGTATGCGACGTTACTTATGCCTGCCGGTGTGACGTCTCCGGCAAGTATTGAATATAAAGATGAAGAAAGATTGTTGACGGGAGAAGAGAATCCGGATCAGGTCTATATCGAACAGATCCTGCCGGAGAAAATGAAATACAATTTTAGTTACATCCGTAGTTTTTCTTTTTGGAAAGATTTGGTAATTTTGTTTCAAACGGTGGCTGCGGTGCTTCGTTAAGAGGAATGGAGTGTGATGAAATGAACTGGCTGCAGGATTTGTTTATCCATTTGCTGTCTCCGTGGATCCCGATTGTCCGGAAGGTTCAGCCAAAAGTGAGATATCGCGTTTTGACGGCTTGTTTTATGGCAGATCTGGTGCTTTTTTGCATCGTTCGTTATGTGTTGATGAAAGAGAGCTATTTTTATAATACCATTTGCGGCATCTTTTTGATGCTGGTGATCGCGATTTTTTCACTGGATAAAAACCTGGAACGCAGAACCTGGCATAAGGGGCTTAGTGTTGCCTGGTTCGGAATGTGCCTTTTATTTACGATTTCCGATTTTCTGGTAAGTAAAAAGGCATGTGGACTGGGAATCATACTGGCATTTGTACTGCCCGGTGTATTTTTTGTATGGCAGAACAACAGCCGGAAAGATCTGTTGTGGAAAAGTTTAAAAGATGCAGTGAAAATAACGTTTTTATTGATGGCTGTTATCTCTTTTTTGTTCCGTCCTTTTTTTGAGGGGGGAAGATATGCAGGGATTTTTACGAATCCCAATACGTTTGGACTGTATCTGTATGTTATATTTGCCATCTATATGTCAGACCTTGACTGGAATGTAGAGACGGGAAAGAAATTTCGCAAAGCATGGCCGACGTATCTGCAGCTGGCACTTGTGCTGTTTTATATCTCCGTTTCGCAGGCGCGGACGGCAATGCTGGCAGTCATCGGAATCCTCATCTTATGGATCATACTCCGGATCTTTCGTGGAAAGGCAAGTCATAAGTGGAAGGAGACCATAAAGGGCATTGTCCTTCTGACTGTGATAACGGTAGTGTGTTATCCGGTATTCTTTGCCGGAGTGCGTCATTTACCGAATATTGTAGGACATCCGATCTTGTTTGAAGAAGATGTTCTGTACCTGTCCAACGGAGAAAAGATTGAGGGAATCGGAGAAAAAATGGTCGCTGAATCGGATGCGATCGAGAGTGTACAGATCCCTGAGATCAAAGAAAAAAAGGAATTTAAAGACAATAGCATCATTGGGCGTCTGATCGCAAGTCTGGATGGAAATTCCACGTTGAATAAGATATCCAATGGGCGGATCACCATTTATAAAGCATATTTGAAAAAATTGAACTGGAAGGGACATCGGAGAATTACGCTTACCGTAAACGGAAAAAAGGTGGCACACGCCCATAATAACTGGCTTCAGTTTGCCTATACGTATGGGGTGCCGGCAATGTTTTTGTATCTTATCATCACGATATTAAGCGTGATCCGGTCGATCCAGTTTTATTGGACAAATCGAAGGAGAAATGCGACCTATGCATTTTTAATCCCTGCGATCTGTGTGGGATTTGTGATCGCGACGATGACAGAGTGCCTGTTTTTGCCGTTTGAGGTATTTCCGGCCTTTATGTACTGGTTTGCATTTGGGGATCTTTTTGACAACACTCTGGCAGAGACGGTGGAGTGATAGTTGGAGGTAATTATGAATAAAAAAATCAGCGTCATTGTACCGGCGTACAATGTTGAAAAATATTTGAGACGATGTTTGGATTCTCTGGTGCATCAGACATATCCGAACATGGAAATTATTGTAATAAATGATGGGAGTACGGACGGAACAAAGGAAATTGTTGAAGAATTTGCCTGCCGGTATGAAGGAAAGGTATTTGCTTATAATCAGAAGAATGCGGGACAAGCCGCAGCAAGAAACAATGGGATTTCTTATGCAACAGGAGACTATATCGGCTTTGTGGATTCCGATGATTTTGTCAGTCCGAGAATGTATGAATATTTGATCCGGGAAGCCGAAGAAAAAGACTGTGACCTGGTTACGTGCGGTTACTATGGCTGCGATGATGAAACGGGTGAGATTCAGGTTTATCAGGCGGGGTGCAAGGGAGAGTTTGACCGGAGTATTTTCGAAAATCCGGAGATCCTGCGCCTGAATGCACCGTATCCGTGGAATAAACTGTACCGGAAAGAATTGCTGGAACAGGCGGATTTTGCCTTTCCGGAGGGGATCATATTTGAAGATCTTGCCGCGGTGTATCCGCTCTTTTTGAGTGCCAAGAAAGTCGGCCGTGTTCATGAAAAACTGTATTATTATATCAAAGGGCGAAAAGGCGGGACAATGAGTACCTTTGATCAAAGACATATGCAGATCCTGGATGCATTGAAAATCGTGGATGAGAAATTTACCGAAAAAGATGCATTTGAGAAATTTAAAGAAATTCTGCTATTTTTCCATATCCGCCACATACAGGCACGATTTGATGAAATGGAGAAAAAGAAGGATTTTTCGTTTGAAGAAGAATTCAGAGAACGCGCAGAAAAACTGTTAGATACGTATTTTCCGGGATGGAAAGAGACAAAGTTGTACAAGGACAAAGAACTGTCTGTCCAGGAGGCAGAAGAGGGAGAAATCGAGGGAAAATCGGTCGATGAGCAGGAAAAAACGGGTAAAAGCACAGCGAAAAAGATTCGCAAAGCAGAACTGTTTGATCGTTTGATCCAGGAAAAACCGATTCGGAAAGGACAGATTCTGATCGAGAGTTATCACGGCATTGACTGTATTGAGACCGGTTATTTTATCGCGAAAGCATTGGGAAAAAGCGGGAACTATAAAATCTATGTCGCAGCTGCGGATGCCGTAAAAAAGGAACAGTTTATGCAGAAACTGGGGGATGGCATTACCGTTGTTGAGATCTCGGATCCGGTGTATGTAGAAATACTGGCAACGGCGGAAGTAGTTATGAATAATCAGTCATTTCCCAAATATTACAGGAAGCGCAAGGGACAAAAATTTGTTTTTATGGACTTTCTTCCGGTATGCTTTGGACAGGGACGTTTTGCATCTTATCCGGTCAAAAATATGCAGGGGATCCAGTTTAGTCTGGCTCAGGCCGACGTGATCTTATTTCCGGAAGAAGAAAAGGAAATTTTTGGAAAATGTCTGGACGAATATAATATGCGGCAGGTCTGTGAAAAGAAGGGATATTTTGTTCCGGTCAGTAAACTGCCATTTCCGGTTGTACACTGCGGGACGAAGGAAGAGTTTGTGACTGCATATCTGCCGTCTCCAAAGAATTTTCCGGGATTAAAGGACAGTAAAAACTTTTTGTTTCTGAGTGAGTTAAAGAAGCAGCTGCTTTTTCTGGACGCCAATCTCCGGGATAATGAAGTGCTTCTGGTACAGTATCCGCGTACGGTGCGCCGTTATCTGGTGGAAGAAGGATGGCAGCATATCCGGTTTGCGGAAAGCGAATGTGAAGAAGGGGTAGATTCCAGTCAGATTCTTGCCGGATGTGATGCGGCTGTCGGGGAAGCAGAAAGTGCTCTTTTTATGATGGAAGCCTTTGGAAAGCCGGTCTGCCGGTATTCCCTGCAGGATTGTGAACGGGACTGGACGCTTGGAAAAGCAGAGGACTGGAAGGAGAATCGCTGGGAAAAAAGAGATTCTTTAGAGGGAATCCTTGCCTGGATCCATACGCAGTCAGAGCAGCCTGTGTCAAGGACAGAAAATGAGCCGGATCCCGCGGAGTGGGATCGATGTTTGGAAAAATTTGTAAAAAAAATACCTCGTAGAAAAAGCGGGTCTGTCCGCCGGAACTGGGTTTATGTACCACAGATGCACAATTTTCAAGAGTTTCAGAACTGGCTGCTGCGGGTTTCCGGAACGGAAAAGGACTGCATCTTTGCCGTGGACAGGGAGAAAATGTGCGACGGTTTTGCAGACTGGATCCGGGAATATTGTCCGGATATGTCTTATGTAATCATTCTTCGGAGCTTTGTGTTAAGCGAAAAGGAAGAGAAGAAAATCGGGTGGAAATTAACAACAAAAGCAAAGTTGCGTGAAGCGAGAGATCGGGAACGGTACTTGGGACGATAGAAGAAAGGAGACCAAAGTGACGAAGCGAAAACAGTTTTTAATCTATTCAGCGGCCTTTGTGATTGTATTTTTGGGTACATTCTGCGGCTTATATCTCAATGGAAAAAGTTTTGTCTGGCAGGGAGATGGTTTCCGCCAATATTACCCGGCATTACAATATCTTGGGCGATATTACCGCACGATTGTTTCCGGACTTCTGCATGGGGATTTTTCGTTTTCCATGATTGATTACTCCATCGGGCAGGGAGAAGATATCATCACGACATTTTGTAATTATGGTCTTGGTGATCCCTTTTCCCTTTTTGCCGTATTTTTTACAGGAAAAAAGAGCATGGAGATTCTCTATGCGCTGCTGGTCGCCTTGCGCCTGTACTGTGCAGGGTTTGCTTTTTTATGTTTCTCAAATGGTAAAAAGTGGAAAAGAGGAGACGCTCTTTTTGGTGCCTTTTTATATGTGTTTTGTGGGTTTGCCCTGTGGTCGATCAAAGATCCGTTTTTTCTCAATGGAATGATCTACCTGCCGCTTGTTCTGCTTGGTATCGAGCGGGTGCGGCAGGAGAGGAAACCGGGTGTCCTGATCGCATCGACGTTTTGTTGTGCATTAAGCGGGTATTATTTTTTCTATATGATCGTTATTGCAGCAATCATATATTTTGTACTGGGAGAATTAAAGCAGAAACCTAAAAATTGGAAAAAAGTGGGAAAAGATCTGGGGGCAGTATTTTTTCCTGCACTTTCCGGAACACTGATGTCATCCATCCTTCTTGTCCCGTCGCTATTCGGATTTCTGGCCAGCAGCCGCGGAACAGTAAAGGTTCCGCTTTCGTCCCTTCTTTTATATGGGGCAAATTATTATAAACAGTTATTTACACAGTTTTTAACGGTGACGGCATCCGACGATGCAAGTGCTGTATGGTATTTTAGTATGGGCGCATTGGTGTTTCTTGCCATAATAGTTACCTTTATGGGAGATCGTGCGAAAAAGAAGTGGTGGATCGCCGGCCTCGTACTGACCATGCTTGCAGTATGTTCGCCGCTTGCGGGATATGTTATGAATGGAATGGGATATATTACCAATCGTTTTATGTTTATTGCCTCTTTTTTTATGGCGTGTCTTGTAGTAAAAATGCTGCCGGAGATCTACCGGCTTAGTTCCACACAGAAAAAGCGGCTCTGGGCCGGGGCAGGGGGGTATGGAATTGCCGCAGGCATTTTGGCAGGAAAAGAGAGTGTGGTTCAGAGTGTGTGCATGATTGTATTTCTTATGCTGTCGTGCGCTTTGCTCTTGTTTGTCAAAGAAGAAAAGAAACTCCGCCTAGCATTGTTTGTTGTGCTCGTTTGCAATCTTGCCGCCAATGGAAATGTGATGTATCAGCCGTTTGGTGCCAACATCCAGAAGACGTATCTCAAAGCGGGAACCGTGCAGAAGCAGTACGATCAGAAGGCAGTGCGGGAGGCTGCAAAGGCAAGTGATACGACAAAGATGGAGCGCGTCGATGTTATGACAGACCGTGGGTATAATCCAAACCGCGCGGTGACAATGCGGGCAACGCCGCATGCTTATCTGGGATGCAGTGTGTATTACAGTGTTGTGAGCGGGGGATTTTCCAAACTGATGCTGGCACTGGAAAATTCTTCCGGTCTGATGTACAGCCACCGTCTGATCGGAATGGACGGCAGAAGTATATTAGACCAGCTGGCTGGCGTGCGGTATGTCGTAAGCGACGAACCGTCGATGGTGCCATATGGTTTTGAAAAGAAGAGCGGGACGCTTTATGAGAATACCGAACCGGTGTCAATAGGGTATGTGTATCATGCCTATATGTCAGAGCACACAGCAGACGGATTGGATGCCCTGGATCTGCAAAATGCCCTTTTGCACGCGGCAATCCTCGGTGATTCTTCGGATATCCAAAATGAGGCGGTAAAATCCGGGTTAAAAGAAGAAGCATGGAATGCCGAAAAAAATTCCCTTAGTTTTACGATGACAGACCGCAGCAGTTTTGTCTGGAATAAAGGCATCTTGAAGATAAAAAGGAGAAATGGCGTGTTTCATACGAAGGTCACGATGCGTCCGGGGTATGAATACTATTTGAGACTGCGGGGGTTAAAGATCAAAAAATCGGAGAAAAATGCTTTGTGGGCAAATGTCACGATGGGAGATCTGGTTCGAGAATTTGTCATTTCAGACACCTCGTATGATTTTCATCTCGACCGGGAAAATTATCTGATCACCCTTGGCAGTGTGACGGGGGAGCAGACAAAGGATCTGAAGTTCCGGATCAACGGGCCGGCGGTATATGAACTGCAGGATATCGAGATCGTAGAAGTTTCTATGGCAGATTATCATGAAAAGGTGCAGCAGCTTATGCAGGAGCGCATGACAGAGGTGAAAAAGGAAAAAAATGGAATATCCGGTACGGTCACGAATGAATCGGATGGCATTCTCTGTCTCGCAGTGCCATATAAAAACGGATACCGCCTTTGGATCGATGGCAGGGAAGAAAAAATAGAAACCGTCAATAAAATGTATCTAGGATGCTTGTTGAAAAAAGGGGAAAAACACAGCATTTTGCTGAAATATGAGACGCCGGGGTTGAAAATGGGGGCGATTTTGACAATGATCGGGATGTTTTTTTCTGCTTCTTTGGTCAAAATTAACAAAAAGTCATTGCGCAAATAACCGATAAATGATATAATTTATCAATAAGGCATTTTCTGCCACAGGTTATTTGAAAGGAGAAGGACAATTGACAAACCAGGAAATTGCAAAATTGGATGAAATTTTGCAAAAACACGATTATGATCCAACCCTTTTGATCGCAATTATGCAGGACATTCAAAAGGAGCATCATTATCTGCCGGAGGAGGCATTGTGTTATATTGCAAAAAAATTGAAACTGAGTGAAGCAAAAATTTATGGGGTTGCTACATTTTATGAAAATTTTTCGCTGGAACCAAAGGGAAAATATGTTATTAAAATATGCGACGGAACGGCTTGCCATGTAAGAAAGTCAGTTCCTATTTTAGAGGAATTTCGTAAGATTCTTGGGGTAAGCGAAGCAAAGCCGACCACCGAGGATATGCTTTTTACAGTAGAGACAGTATCTTGTCTCGGTGCCTGCGGACTGGCACCGGTATGCACCGTAAACGATCATGTTCATCCGGCGATGACACCGGAAAAAGCGAGGGAATTGATTCAGTCCCTGCAGGAAGAAGCGAAAGGTGGTGCAGGCGATGAAAATTGAGACAAGAGAGCAGTTGATTGCAAAGCAGAAAGAGTATCATGATTCTCTCAACAGCCAGAGAAAGCAGATCTTGATCTGTGCCGGAACCGGCTGTGTGGCAGGTGGATCGCTGGAAATTTATGCCAAAATGAAAGAAATCATTGAAGCGAAAGGACTCCGTTGTGCCCTTTCTTTGGAAAAAGAACCACACGATGAAAGCATTGGATTAAAGAAAAGCGGCTGCCACGGTTTTTGCGAGATGGGACCGCTGCTTCGTATCGAACCGATGGGATGGCTCTACTTAAAAGTAAAAGTAGAAGACTGTGAAGAAATTATTGAAAAAAGTATTGTTGGCGACGAAGTGGTAGACCGTCTGGTATACACAGATAAGACGCTCAAATCCTATGTAAAACAGGAAGATATCCCGTTTTATAAGCAGCAGACGCGTATTGCGCTGGAGTACTGCGGACGGATCAATGCGGAAAGCATCGCAGAATACATAGCACTCGGCGGATACAGCGCCGTTGCAAAAGCATTGTTTGACATGACACCACAGCAGATCGTAGATGAAGTGAGCGAAGCCTCTCTTCGCGGACGCGGAGGCGGTGGTTTCCCGGCTGGAAGAAAATGGCAGCAAGTGCTTGACCAGGATGTGGAAGAAAAATACGTTGTCTGTAACGGAGACGAAGGAGATCCCGGTGCCTTTATGGATCGTTCCATGATGGAAGGAGAACCGCACCGTGTGATCGAGGGAATGCTGATCGCGGCGATCGCGACCGGAGCACATCACGGCTATATCTATGTGCGTGCGGAGTATCCGCTTGCGGTAGAACGTTTGCAGACCGCGATCGATAAGGCGATGGACAAAGGACTTCTCGGAAAAGATATTTTGGGGTCGGGATTTGACTTTGACCTTCACATCAGCCAGGGAGCAGGAGCGTTTGTATGTGGAGAAGGAAGTGCTTTGACGACATCGATCGAAGGAAACCGAGGAATGCCTCGTGTAAAACCGCCACGAACGGTAGAACACGGATTGTTTGACAAGCCGACCGTTTTAAATAATGTTGAGACATTTTGTAATGTGCCTCCGATCATTTTGAACGGAGCAAAATGGTATCAGGGATTTGGACCGGAGAACAACCACGGTACGAAAGCCTTCGCGCTTACCGGAAATGTAAATAATACCGGATTGATCGAGGTGCCGATGGGTACGACGCTGCGAGAGGTGATTTTTGACATCGGCGGCGGTGTCAAAGGCGGAGATTTTAAAGCGGTACAGATCGGTGGACCATCCGGTGGATGTCTCTGCATCAGTGCGACGGAAGATCATCTGGATATGAAACTGGATTTTGATTCGCTGAAAAAAGTAGGGGCGATGATCGGATCCGGTGGTCTGGTGGTTATGAATGATAAGAGCTGTATGGTCGAAGTTGCCCGTTTCTTTATGAACTTTACGCAGAATGAATCCTGTGGAAAATGTGTCCCTTGCCGTGAGGGAACAAAAAGAATGCTGGAACTTCTCACGGATATTACCGAGGGAAGGGGAACGATGGAGCATATCGAACTGCTGGAAAAACTTGCCGATACGATCTCAGCGACCGCACTGTGCGGATTGGGAAAAACGGCGGCGTCTCCGGTAATCAGTACGCTCAAATATTTCCGCGATGAATATATCGCGCATGTAGTAGATAAAAAATGTCCGGCGGGCCAGTGTAAGGCACTGATGACATTACAGATAGATCCTGATCTTTGCCGAGGATGCACCAAGTGTGCAAGAATGTGTCCGGTAGGAGCGATTACCGGAACCGTGAAAGAACCTCATGTCATTGATACGACGAAGTGCATCAAATGTGGTGCCTGCAAAGACGGCTGCAACTTTGGTGCAGTCCGGGAAGTATAGAAAGGTCAGGTGAAAAGAATGTCAAAAAAATATATGATCATTGACGGAATTCGTACTGAGTTTACGGATGAAAAAAATATCTTGCAGGTAATCCGCAAAGCAGGAATCCATGTGCCGACTTTTTGCTATTATTCGGATATGTCCATTTATGGAGCCTGCCGTATGTGCGTGGTAGAAGATGAGCGTGGCGGCGTGATCGCTTCCTGTTCGACTCCTCCGCGTGATAAAATGGTAATTAAGACCAATACGTCAAAGCTGCATCAGCACAGAAAGATGATCCTTGAACTGCTTCTGGCATCCCATTGCCGCGACTGTACGATCTGCGACAAGGATGGAAACTGCCGTCTGCAGATGCTTGCGACGCGTTTTCGTCTTTCAAAAGTGCGTTTTCCGAACACACATCCGGAACGCTGTATTGATGATTCGTCACGATCAATCGTGCGTGATCCGAGCAAATGTATCCTCTGTGGCGACTGCGTCCGTATGTGTAATGAAGTACAGCACGTCGGAGCCATTGATTTTGCATTCCGCGGTGCCAACATGGTAGTAAGTCCGGCATTTGGTAAAAAGATTGCGGAGACGGACTGCGTAAACTGCGGACAATGTGCGGCGGTATGTCCGACGGCAGCGATTACGATAAAAAATGATCTGCGCGAAGTGTGGCAGGCATTGTATGCACCGGGAAAACGAGTGGTAGCCCAGATCGCACCGGCGGTTCGTGTGGCAATTGGAGAAGAATTCGGTCTTCCGGCTGGAAAAAATACAATTGGAAAGATTTTTACAGCCCTTCGTATGCTTGGCTTTGATACCGTATTTGACACCAGTTTCAGTGCCGATCTGACGGTTATAGAAGAAGCAAACGAATTGGTATACAAATTAAAAAATGGCGAGCAGAAATATCCGCTGGGAAACAGTCTTCCATTATTTACCTCCTGCTGTCCGGCATGGGTGCGGTTTGTAGAGACAAAACATCCGGAACTTTTACCGTATGTTTCTACCTGCAAATCTCCGATGGAAATGTTTGGCGCGGTGTTGAAAGAGTATTATAAACCGGCAGATGAAGAAGCCGGAATGGAGACGGTTTCCGTGGCAGTCATGCCTTGTGTGGCTAAAAAGCACGAAGCAGCCAGAGAAGAATTTAAGAGAAATGAAGTGCCGGATGTCGATTATGTCATTACGACCAAAGAGTTGATCTTGATGATCAAAGAGTTGGGAATTCAGTTTGATGAGATTGAACCAAGCGCGCCGGATATGCCATTTTCCATTAACTCCGGAGCAGGCGTGATCTTTGGAGTTACCGGTGGAGTTATGGAAGCGGCTCTACGCCATGTGGCAGATAAGAACAATGAGGCTCTGCGTGAGATTCAGTATTCCGGAATCCGTGGACTGGAAGGAACCAAAGTGGCAGAGATCGAAGTCGCCGGAACAACGCTTCGGGTTGGTGTGGTCAATGGACTGGGAAATGCAGAAAAATTGATCGAAAAACTGCAAAAGGGCGAAGAAAAACTGGACTTTGTAGAAGTGATGGCATGTCCATACGGATGTATCGGAGGTGCCGGACAGCCATTCGGTTACCGCACGGTCAAAGAAGAACGAGCCAATGGAATGTACAAAGCGGATAAATCGGCGATCGTAAAGAGAGCGGAAGAGAATCCGACATTGGTTTCCATGTACGAAACAGGTATGTTGAAAGAACGTGCCCACGAACTTTTGCATGTTCATTACGGCAAATAAGAATTTACAAAAAAAGGGGGATTGCTTAAAACGGCAATCCTCTTTTTGCTATTATGGACGTTGTACGGTGCGCATTTCAGACACCCCAGCCCCCATCAAATCCGATGATCTGGCCGGTCATATACGGAGAAGCTTCCAGCAAAAGCGCGATAAAGTCACCGGTCTCCGCCGCGGATGCCATGTGTCCGCACGGAATCTCTTCGCAGATTTCTGCAATCTCTTCCTCGGAAAAGGAAGCGTTCATCTGCGTGTCGATCATGCCGCAGGCAATGGCATTGACAGAAATGCCGCTGGGCGCGAGTTCTTTTGCCAATGCTTTCGTAAAGGTATTCAATCCTCCTTTGGTGGTAGAATACGCAACCTCGCAGGAGGCACCATGGACTCCCCAGATAGAAGAAACATTTAAGATCTTTCCCTGCTTTTGCTGTACCATATGTGGGACAATCTGCTGGCAGAGATGAAAAGCCGCAGAAAGATTTACGGATACGATGCGGTGCCAGTCTTCGACAGAGAGAGACTGCATCAGGCCTACGTAAGAAATTCCTGCGTTATTGATTAAAACGTCAATGTGTGGGTAAAGGGAAAGAGCCTGTTTTACGATCGTCTCTGCTTCTTCCGGCTGACTCAGATCTCCGGTGTGGGTCGCACACTGCACGCCGGCAGCCTTACATTTTGTACAGATATCCGTTAGCTCTTCGGAAGAATGATTTCCGCATAAAAAGAGATCATACCCTCTTTTGGCAAGGGACAATGCGGTGGCAGCTCCGATCCCTTTGGAAGCTCCTGTTATAATTGCTGCTTTTGACATGATTGGAATCCTTTCTGAATTGTTATGATCAATTGATTTTAGTGTATCACGAAAACGGGGGAAAGAAAAGATGAAAATCAAAAAGGAAACAAAAATGGAAAAAAACTTGTATCCTTGTCTGTTTTTTGATATAATAGATCTGTTATTTATGTCATGTAGAAAAAAAGATAACGAATCTTGAAAATATAGATCTTAAGGACGGGATAGAGATGGCAAAGATATTTTTTAAAGTATTTGGAAAAACAATCGGTATTATGGCGCTTCTTCTTGGAGTCGGAGTGGCAAGTTATTTTTTGACAACATTATGGTTTAAAGTGACGACAAAAGAGGAGAGAAGCACGCGCTACGATCATGTGATCACTGTAGATGCCGGATCGGAATCGAGCAATCTGATCTATAGTGTGGAAAAGGATACCAATCTGATAAAGGCGGTTGTGCTTGAATTATTTGATAAAGAAACAGGCAACCTGGATTATGTAACGATTCCCAATAAGACACAGATCTCCCTGGATGCGAAAACTTACGAAGAATACCAGCAGATCAGTCCCCAGATGCCTCAGATCGTGACATTGAGAGATATTAATCAATATTTTAAAGGAGATGTCGCGTATGAGTATGGGATCCTGCTTTTACAGGAAGAACTAGACGTTGAGATTGGTTACTTTACCGCGTTGGATTCGGTTGAATTTGATAAAAGATTTGAAAAGAAAGAGGGGGCATACCGCCCGAATCAAGAATATCTGGAAACCGTTCCGTCGGATGGCAGTGAAGATTCAATGAAAGATTTTATCGCCGATGAATGGGACAGTCTTATATCCGATATCACGCTGAGCCAGAAACAGCAGTATGCTTCCGGGCTTGTCAAAGTAAAAGCAGATTATATCTATGCACACCGCGCTTATGCCGAAGAGATCAAAGGCAGTGCGACGCTGGATGGAAAAAAGACAAAGAAAATGATTGACAAAATCTGGGAGAATGAGGCGCGCACGGTGCCGCAAAAATCAGTAGATGGAACCGCCGCCCAGACGGGGCAGGATAAATTAAAGTCCCGTAGTATACAGATCACAAATGGAAGCAAGATCAATGGTCTTGCAGCCGCTTATAAAGAAAAGATGGAAAAAGATGGACTGTATGTAATGGGAGTTGGTGATTTTACCGGTGAAGTCCAGAAAAGTACAACAATTTATGTCCGCCGCAGAAAATGGGGAAATTATCTGAAAGGATATTTTAAAAATCCGGTTATTCAGGAAGCGGATGCATTGACGAATGGAGCAGATATTGAAGTGGTGCTTGGGACGGAAGATGCATTAAATTAGAAATGTAACACATAGAAAGGAGTAGTCATGGGAACGAGTTTAAAGATCATGGACTTGGAACTGGATCTTCTGACAGAAGAAACCTTTTGTGAGAGAATGACAGAATATCTTTCCGGTGATTTATTCAGGGTGGTGCATTTTGTGTCTTTGGATTATATTGATAAATATGAAGAAGAACCGATAGTTCAGGAAGTGCTGGAAGAGGCGGATCTGGTTTTGCCCGGCGAAAAGGCGATTTTGAGCCTCTATCCCGTGGATGTTCTGGAAACAGGCGGGATGGTGGTCGATTACCGGATCGCACACCGGCTTATGAGCAGAGAATTACTCAACGATAAAAAATGTTTTTTGATCTTAAGAAATAAAAAAGAGGCAAAAATTGTATACCGTTATTTGAAAAAATACTATGAGAATATGGACATTGCCGGTGTTTATTCCATGGATACAAATGTGACGGAAGAAGCATTGGTCAATGAGATCAATACGAAAGTGCCGGATCTTATCCTGATGGCGATGGAAGACTGCAAGGCGGAACAGTTTTTAAAACATAAGCGACATATGATAAATGCGAAAATGGGCGTTGTACTTAGTGGTATCATGGACATGATCTTACGTGAGAACATCCATGTGCCGAATGGCATCAAAAAAATACATCTTGACAAAGTGTATACGCGCATTGCCAGAATTCCATATTCTGTAAGATGGCGCAAGAGAATATTTCGTAAAAAAATGGACAACTATAATACCAAAAAGCAGTTAGATGCCAAAAAGGAGTTGTCCGAAGATGAAGAGCACGAAAACAAAGAATAGAAGTATAATCATGTACCTGCTTTTGACGGCAGGTACATTTTTTATGGCAGTGGGGATCAATGTGATCTATGAGCCGTTGTCCATGGTGACAGGAGGATTTTCCGGAGTAGGAATCCTTGTGAAAAAATCAACACAGACCGGACAATGGTCCGGTATCCCGGTCGGAATGACGACGCTTTTACTTAATATCCCTCTGTTTATCTGGGGCTACTGCCAGAAGGGAAAAGAATTTGTGAAAAAGACCATTTATGCGGCAACTTGTTTTTCCTTTTTTTTGCTGATCGTACCGACGTTTGATATCGTTAAACAGGACTATCTGATGGCGGCGCTGGTGGGAGGCATTTTGAATGGCACCGGGATTGGACTGGTATTTTCACAGGGAGCTTCTACCGGTGGAAGTGATCTGCTGAGTGTGCTTACGGCAAAAGTACTGCCGGGATTCAGCACCTCCGAACGGCTGATCCTGATCGATACGCTGATCGTAGCAGCGGGGGTGTTTGTATTTGGCCTGGAGATCGGCTTGTATGCGGTCGCTGCGGTGTTTGTCACAGGAAAGGTGTCCGATGCGATACTGGATGGACTGAAGTTTGCAAAGATTGCTTACATCATAAGTGACCATCCGGAAAAGATTGCTGAGCATATTTTTCAGGAACTTGGCAGAGGGATCACCGGCCTGGAAGGGCAGGGAATGTACTCAGGTAAACACAAAATCGTTCTCATGTGCGTTGTGTCTAAAAAAGAGGCAGTTTTCCTGAAAGATATTGTGAAAAGTGCTGATAAAGAAGCGTTTTTGATCCTTTCTGAGGCAAAAGAAGTCCTTGGTGAGGGTTTTTGGCGTGAAATGCAGTAAAAAAACTTATGCAATTTTCACAAAGATTTTTTTATTATTTATGAATTTTGGATATAGAGTTTTTCATCAAAATAGTGTATAGTATTAACTACAGATGTTATGAAAAAAATATTTCCAGGAGGAACATGCAATGGCAAGTTTATCATTAAAAAACATTAACAAAGTATACCCTAACGGCTTTCACGCTGTTAAGGACTTTAACCTTGAAATTGAAGATAAAGAATTTATCATTTTCGTAGGTCCATCCGGATGTGGTAAGTCTACTACACTTCGTATGATCGCTGGTTTGGAAGAGATTTCAAGCGGTGAACTTTGGATCGGAGACAAACTCGTAAATGACGTAGAACCAAAAGACCGTGATATCGCCATGGTATTCCAGAACTACGCATTGTATCCACATATGTCCGTATTTGATAATATGGCATTTGGTTTGAAATTGAGAAAAGTTCCAAAAGACCAGATCAAACGTCTTGTTCATGAAGCAGCTAAGATCCTTGATATCGAGCATCTGCTTGATCGTAAACCAAAGGCTTTGTCCGGTGGTCAGAGACAGCGTGTTGCCATGGGACGTGCTATCGTACGTGATCCTAAAGTATTCCTTATGGATGAGCCTCTTTCCAACTTGGATGCAAAACTTCGTGTACAGATGCGTATCGAGATTTCCAAACTTCATCAGAGACTTGAAACTACAATCATCTACGTAACACATGACCAGACAGAGGCTTTGACACTCGGTACTCGTATCGTTGTTATGAAAGACGGTATTGTACAGCAGGTAGACAGCCCACTGGATCTGTATATGAGACCAAACAACCTCTTCGTTGCCGGATTCATCGGATCTCCTCAGATGAACTTCATCAAAGCAAGAGTTACAGTTTCCGGTTCCGATGTACTTCTTGTATTTGGTAACAACTCTGTAAAACTGACAGAGAGCAAAGCTAAGAAACTCATCGAGAATGGATATGAAGACAAAGACATCATCTTTGGTATTCGTCCGGAAGATATTAAAGATGAGGAAATGTTTATCAGCAATTCTCCTGATACAACATTGGAAGCTACTGTTAAAGTATACGAGATGCTCGGCGCAGAAGTATTCTTGTACTTCACAATCGAAGATACAGACATTACAGTACGTGTTAATCCTCGTACAACAGCTCGTCCTGGTGATACCATCAAGATTGCATTGGATGCTGAGAAGATTCACCTCTTCGACAAAGAGACAGAAGTTACAATTACAAACTAGAATTCAATTTACATATGTGAGTGAGATAGATAAGGGATGCCGTTTTGGCATCCCTTAAATCATTCTTGCGTTTTTTTTCAAAAAATGTTACAATAAATTATAATGCGACAAGAGTAGACTAATTTTGGAGGTGTGGCAATGATATCAAATCAGATTTTACAAAATACGATTGAAGGGATTAAGGGGATTATAAAAAATGATTTATGTGTATCGGATGCAGAAGGCAATACGCTGGCGACGACATCGGAAGAATTTACAATAAATCATGAAGATGGATTGGCGTTTGTGCATTCACCGGCAGACAGCCAGGTGGTAAAAGGATATCATTATTTTAAAGTGTATGATGAAGGTCAGCTGGAATATGTTATTGTGATCCGGGGAGATTCGGAGGAAGCCTATACGATCGGAAAAATGATCGTGCTTCAGATAGAGGGGTTGCTGGTTGCTTATAAAGAACGTTACGACAAAGACAATTTTATAAAAAATCTGCTCTTAGATAATCTGCTTTTGGTAGATATTTTTAACCGTGCGAAAAAACTTCACATTGAGATGAATGCGCGGAGGGTAGTGTTTATTATTGAAACAAATAAAGAAAAGGATTCGGGAGCGCTGGAGACCGTCCGGAGTATGTTTGCAACACAGACCAAAGATTTTATCACTGCCGTAGATGAGAAAAATATTATTCTGGTAAAAGAGATTGGTGATCGTGATCAGATTGAAGATTTAGAGAAGACAGCACATGTGATCGTGGATATGCTGAATACCGAAGCAATGTCCCGCGTACATGTGGCATTTGGAACGATTGTAAAGGATCTGAAAGAAGTTTCCAGATCCTATAAAGAAGCAAAGATGGCGTTGGATGTTGGAAAAATCTTCTATAGCGATAAGACTGTCGTTGCTTACAGCAATCTTGGAATTGGCCGGTTGATCTATCAGCTGCCGATGCCGCTTTGTAAAATGTTTATTAAAGAAATTTTTGAAGATAAGACACCGGATCAGTTTGATGAAGAAACATTATCGACCATCAATAAATTTTTTGAAAATAATCTGAATGTGTCAGAGACATCAAGACAGTTATATATTCATAGAAATACTTTAGTATATCGTCTGGATAAGTTAGAGAAAAGTACGGGACTGGATCTGCGTATTTTTGATGATGCCATTACCTTTAAAATCGCACTTATGGTTGTTAAGTATATGAATTATCTTGAAACCATTGATTATTGAGCCTGATACAGGATTGAAAAAAAGGGAAAGGATGAGAAAAATGACAGCCAATCAACTGCCTATTATTGCTCTTGATGATGTAAGCAAGCAGTACCAAACCGGCGTGGACGCGTTAAAACATGTTACGCTTCAGATTGAAAACGGTGAATTTGTATTTGTTGTTGGAAAAAGTGGTTCCGGAAAGTCAACATTTATTAAATTACTTTTGAAGGAATTGGATCCGACTTCCGGAAAACTCTATATTGCAGGGAGACTTGTCAATAAATTAAAGAGAAAACAGGTTCCCTTGTACCGGCGCAATATTGGTGTTGTGTTCCAGGACTTCCGTTTGTTAAAAGATCGTACGGTCTTTGAAAATATTGCTTTTGCACAGCGTATTATCGGCAGAACCAAGCGTGAGATGATACGAAATGTGACAACAATGCTTACCATCGTCGGACTGGCAGATAAAGCGGATGCTTATCCAAATGAATTGTCCGGTGGAGAGCAGCAGAGAGTGGCAATTGCCAGGGCTTTGGTGAATCAGCCAACCATCCTTTTGGCAGACGAACCGACAGGAAATCTGGATCCACAGAATGCCTGGGAGATTATGATGCTGCTGCAAGAAGTCAATAAGATGGGAACGACGGTTGTAGTAGTAACCCATAACAATGATATTGTGGACGTCATGCAGAAAAGAGTTGTGACGTTAAGTGAAGGAACCGTTGTCCGTGATGATAAAAAAGGTGGCTATGAATATGAGAGGGATTAGTGTATTTTTATATAGTATCCGTCAAGGGTTAAAGAGCATGCGGAAAAACAGGATGTTTACGATCGCATCCATCAGTACGATGGCGGCGTGCCTGTTTTTATTTGGTATGTTTTATTTTATTGTGGGAAATTTCAGCCATATGATTAAAGAGGTTGAGAGTTCCGTGGGAATTACCGTTTTTTTTGAAGAAGGAGCATCCCAGACGCAGATTGATTCGATTGGAGAGGCCATTAAATCACGGGATGAAGTGGATCACATTGAATTTGTATCCGCAGAACAGGCATGGAAACAATTTGTATCAGAAAATTTTAAAGAAAATCCGGATCTGGTAGATAGTTTTGCCGGGGATAATCCTTTGGCAGATTCAGCTTCTTATCAGGTCTATGTAAAAGATATTTCCAAACAGGATGAACTGGCTGCTTATATCAAAGAAATTGCAGGAGTGCGGCTGGTAAAACAGTCGGCAGATGCAGCCAAAAGCCTTACCAATGCCAGCCGTCTGGTAAGTTATATTTCCATCGCGATCATTGTTATCTTGCTTGCCGTGTCGATCTTCCTGATTCAATCGACAATATCCACCGGAATTACGGTGCGGCGGGCAGAAATTGGAATTATGAGACTGATGGGGGCATCCGATTTTTTTATCCGTGCACCGTTTATCGTGGAAGGTGTTGTGATCGGACTGATTGGCGCAGTCATTCCGCTGGTTATCCTTCTGGTCAGTTATTCTTCGATCATACAATATATAAAGACAAAATTTGATGTAATTTCAAGCTGGATGACATTTTTACCGGTGGGTACTATATTTAGTGCCTTGATTCCATTGTGTCTGCTCATCGGAATCGGAGTAGGTTTTGTTGGCAGTTTCTTTACGGTACGTAAACATTTGGATATTTAAAGGGGGATACGATCATGAAAAGGAAAATTTTTACAATGTGTTTCGCTTTGACATTTGTGGCAGCCTGTGGACTGTCGGGATTGAAACAGCCTACTCATGCCGAGCAAAGCACGACAACGGATTATGATCAGGAGATTCGCCAGGCAGAAGAAGAAAAAAAGAAAGCAGAAGGACATCTTGAAAATCTGGAAGAAGATTTAAAAGAACTGGAAAAGAGTAAAGGCGATATTTTAAAATATGTAAAAAAGACGGACCAAAAAATTGAAAAATTAGCCGATACGATTGACGGTTTAAAAAAGCAGATTAAGAAGTCGAGAAAAGAATTGGCTAAAATTCAGGAAGAATGTTCGAGACTGCAGGAAAAACAAAAAGAGCAGTATGAAATCATGAAAAAGCGAATAAAATATATGTATGAAAATGGAGAAGAAGGCTACGCGGAGGCAATTTTTGGAGCTTCCAGTTTTGCGGATTTTCTGAGCCGTTCCGAATATGTACAAAAGATTTCCGAATATGATGCAAATGTATTTGAAGAATATTCTAAGAGAATGACGGAAATTGAGCGTTCTCAAAGCCTGATGGAAGCAAAAGTGGATGAAATCTGCAGCCTTCAGGACGAGGCAGTTGCAGATCAGAATTCCCTCAAAAAATTGAAAAAGAGCAAGAAGGATGAGGTGAAAAAATTAGATTCTGCCATATCGGTAACCGATAAGCGGGTAAAGACGTTTAATGAACAGGTTGCAAAACAGGAACAGAAAGTAGAAGCACTTCTTTTGCAAAAACAGCAGGAAATTCAGCGCAAAGAAGCGGAAGCGGCAAAAAAGGCGGCGGAAGCCCAAAAAGCACAGCAGGGAAGCGATACCGGCAATGCCGGAAATACATCAACAGATGGTGCAGATCCGGTAACTTCGAACGATTCTTATGCGGCAAATACGGGAGAACTGCGCTGGCCGTTAAAGGTATCCGGTAAAATTTCTTCCAAATTTGGCAACAGAACCAGTCCTACGGCAGGAGCGAGCACATATCACAAAGGAATTGATATTTCGGTATCATCCGGAACTCCGATCGTTGCTTCCGGCGCGGGTACGGTAGTTACGGCAACGTATAGTTCCACTGCAGGAAATTACATTATGATCTACCATGGAAATAGTCTGTATACCGTGTATATGCATTGTTCAAAACTGTCTGTTAAAGTCGGTGATACGGTAAAACAAGGCGATGTTATCGGAAACGTAGGATCAACGGGAATATCGACCGGAGCGCATCTTCACTTCGGCGTTACCGTAAATGGAAACTACGTAGATCCGTTTAATTATGTAAGTCAATAATAGCAAACACAGCCTGGACGATTGCGGTTTCAGGCTGTTTTGCGACAATAAATGGCATAGGAGAGCTTGAAAATGAAAGAAAAAAAGGAAAAAAAAGAAAGAATTATCACAAGTGATCTCGTAATGGGCATATTGTGTGGTATCGTACTTACTTTGTTAGTGCTGTCGGGGCTGCGTTTTTTTGGTATTCATATTCTTCCTGCAGGAAATGCAACGACACAGGCCTACAATAAGACAAAATATATTGAAAAATGCATTGACTCGTATTATCAGGGAGATTATACCGATGAGGAACTTGCGAATGGAGCGGCCAAAGGGATGGTTGCTGCATTGGGAGATAAATATTCCGCGTATTACACACAAAGCGAATACGATGAGGTCATGAGTGGGATCAATGGTTCTTATGTCGGCATTGGTGTTACGTTAAAGCAGCTCGACGATGGAAAGATACAGGTTGAAAAAGTATCGGATGACGGTCCGGCAAAGAAAGCAGGAATGCAGGTTGGCGATGTCTTTCAAACGGTAAACGGTACGGATATTACCGGAAAAAGTCTGAGTGATGTTGTGGCGATGGTAAAAACCCAGAACAATGAAGGAAAGAATATTGAGATCAAAGTGCTTCGTACCGATGCAGACAATAAGCAGGAAACGGTTACGCTGCAGCTGGTCTGCGAAAAAATAAATGTCGTTTCGGTTGAGGATAAGCAGATCGGACAGACCGGTTATATAAAAGTGACAGAATTTGACAATGAAACCGACGATCAGTTTTCAAAAGCGGTTTCAAAATATGAAAAAGAAGATATCAAAGGACTTGTAATAGATGTAAGAGACAATGGCGGCGGTTCTCTTGAATCTGCCATCAATATGTTGAACCGATTGCTGCCAAAGGGCGACCTTATTACGGAAAAGAGCAAAAAAGAAGGAGATAAGACATATTATTCGGATGATAAGGAGAGTTATGATAAACCGATCGTTGTATTGATCAACGGCAACAGTGCCAGTGCCTCGGAAGTGTTCTCAGGTACACTAAAGACGCGGGGAGCCGCTACTCTGATAGGCACAAAAAGTTTTGGAAAAGGGATTGTTCAGACCGTCTTTTCATTAAAAGATGCGTGTGGTGGTGGAATTAAATTGACAACCGCCAAATACTACCTTCCGAATGGAGAATGTATCCATCAAAAGGGAATTACACCGGATGAAACGATAGAATATGAGAAAAAGGATACAGATACAGAAAACGACGATACACAGCTACAGCGTGCACTTCAGATCATAGAAGCAGAATAAAGGAGGAAGAGAGGATGAACGAGTTAGCACAGCATATGGTTGACACGGTAAAAGAGTGGCAGCTGAAAATCGGTGTACGAAAAGAAAAAATGGATCTCTTTTATCCATTGGAATCGTTAAAAGAGTTATTGAAATTGGAAAAAACGGCAACGACAGAGCAGCTGGAACAGGCATTAACTGTGTTTCAGAAAGAAAACCGTGTGCTATTCGGAACCTTGCATTTTTGGAAAGAAAAAGACAGATATGGAATTGAAATTCCGGAAGAGGGAGTTATCCATATCGCAGAAACCATTCCCAATCCGGAATTTTTGGCAAAATTTTTACAGGTAATCCAGAATCCAGCAAGTAAAATGGAAAATGTTTCCAGTTGTTTTCGCAAGTATGCGAAGGAAAAGGGAGACGTATTACATCAGGAAAATATGGTTCACGATGGCCTGGGTTCCGTATTCTATTTTGAAAAGGAATCGACGGAACGGTATGTATATTGTGTAGAAGACGATGATTTTGGACTGACGTATCATCGTTTTACAAGAAAAGAGTATGAGGAATTGAAATAACAAGGAGGAAAAAGATATGAAACAGAAAGTAAGAAAAATATGGGCGTATGTCCTGGTATTTGCGTTAATGGCAGGAATCTGTCCGTGGCAGGTGGAAACGGTAAAGGCGGAGAGTGTAAAAAGCTTTTTCTCCGATAATGGAGAAGTGGAGATTACACTGACGGAAAATTTATTTCCGGATGGTTATTGGTGCGAGTATTCTCTGGCGGTCACCAATCATTCCTCCCAGTCCATCCGCGACTGGCAGTTGACATTATCTGTGAATGACATTTCAAAATACAGCAGAAGTTTTGGATGTCAGGCAACGGTAAAAAACGATAAACTTGTGATAAAAGGCCAGGGAAACGGAAAAGTAGTAGCGGCAGGAAGTACTTACAAAGTAGATGGAGATTTTAAACTTGGATTTACATCGCAGGTTTCCTTTACCGGCGCAGAGATTACCTATGAATATGGCAGCCAGAGTACCGGTGGCGGCAATGAAGGAAGTGTCGGTTCCGGAGCGACATTTATCGACGGCTACCAGTGCAATTATACGCTGACCGGTCAGACGAAAGAGGTACCGTATGAAGATACTCCATATGGAAAACACGGCGCGCTTCATGTGGACGGTCTGCAGATTAAGGATGAGAACAATCAGCCATTTACGCTTCGCGGTGCAAGTACCCATGGGATGCACTGGGGCGATGGGGAAACATTTTTAAATAAAACCGCATTTCAGAATCTGCGTGATGAATGGGGCGTCAATATGGTGCGTCTTGTCAGTTATGTAACGCAGGGGGGGTATACTGAGGGATCTAAGGACAAACTGGATAAACATATCCGGGAGGGCGTTTCGGATCTGACAGATCTTGGAATGTACGCAATCATTGACTGGCATGTGCATGCTGAAAATCCAAATGACAAAAAGTCGGAAGCAATTCAATTTTTCGATACCTATTCGAAAATGTACAAAGACCAGAGTAATATTATCTATGAGATCTGCAATGAACCTACCGGAACACCGTGGAACCAGATCCGTCCTTATGCGGTAGATGTGATAAATACGATACGAGCCAATGATCCGGATGCGATCATTGTAGTGGGAACCAATACCTGGTCGCAGGACGTCGATGAAGTGGCGACAAATGGCGGCAAGATTGACGACCCGAATGTCATGTATACGATTCATTTTTATTCAGGAACGCATGGAGAAAGTCTTCGTGAAAAAGTCCGTACGGCATTAAAGGCAGGAACGCCGGTATTTTGTACCGAGTTTGGTGTATGTGATGCATCAGGAAATGGTGGATTTGATCTGGAAGAAGCAGACAGATGGATTGATTTCTTTGAGGAAAACGGAATCAGTTACTGCTGCTGGAGTCTGAGTAAGAAAAACGAAAGCGCATCGATGATCTCGCCGGAATGCAGTAAAGTGAATGGCTTTACGAATGAAGATCTGGGTGGAACCGGCGCGTGGCTTATCAATACATATCGCAGCAAGGGCGGCGAAAGCCCGGCTCCGAGTGAGATGCCAACAGCGCCGACAGCAGCCCCAAGCAATGTGCCAACAACAATGCCGACAGCGATTCCAAGTGAAGCGCCAAGCCAGACGCCAACGGCAACAACAATGCCAACAGCGATTCCAAGTGAAGTGCCAAGCCAGACACCGACGGCAACAACAATGCCGACAGCGATTCCAAGTGAAGCGCCAAGCCAGACGCCAACGGCAACAACAATGCCAACAGCGATT
>CAKRDZ010000004.1 GCA_934316845.1 uncultured Eubacterium sp.
TATAACATTAGTGCAGTGTTTTTGCTTTTTTATTTTGCAGATGATTTAGTTTCTGAAAAAAATGGGGAAACTCAAAATTATTACTGGCTCCAAACTTTTCCTTTTTAAGATTCACTCATATCGCCACTTTCATTCAATTAGTGAAACACCGCATATCAATGAAACCTCAATGAATGTTCTACACCCAATTTTTCTCTATCGTCTCACCCAGTTTAACAAACATATCATAATAACATTCTTTTGTTCGGTTAATTATATCCATTGCAATGTCCTGGTTATATGCATGAGCAACATTATTTCTTGAAACAAGTGCGTCTAACCACAAAGCCTCATCGGTTATCATTCCGGCTGAAAAGGCTGTCTTCAATATCGTTTTTGGTGAACCTGTTGCCCCTTCCGCATATCCATTATTTCCGAGTATTTCTTTCATTGCTTTCCACGCCTGTTCAAAGCAAATTTCATATAAACCGACAATTCCTGCTGTTTCAACATTGCTGTATGGCTCTTCATAATCATAAATGTCTTTCAAATTATTCAAAGCCGCTTTGAAATTCTCATATTTCTTCATAAATTACCATCCCCTCTTTTTCGATGGATTCTCGCAGTTCCTTCCTGACAGGTTTTTCCAGATCAACCACATCAAATTTTAACAAAGTAGAAGTTTCCTCATCTACTGTTAAAATAAATTCGCTGCTATTGCCACCTGAAAATGCCAAATCAATATCACTTCGTTCTTTGTAATCCCCTCTTGCTCTGGATCCAAACAAAATTACTTTTTCAACATGATTCAATTTGGCTATTTGAATTATTTCTTCAATTACCTGTTGTCGAATTCCTGTTTCTTTAAACATTGTCATATCATAATTCCTAGTCAAAGTTCTCATCCCCTACATCAAAATTATAACAAACACGTCGCCGTAATTCCATACATTGAGATCCTAATAGGGCTCCCCTCCACATATGAGCATTTTTAGCCTTGTCAAAGGCGAGAAAAGAACACGAAGTGTTCGAAATGCGAATGTGGGGAGGGGCGTCCTGAATAGTTACAAATATTTTATTCCATTTTAGGAATCTGTCCATCCACATGCAAAATATGGTTCACCAGCCATTCCGTGAGGAACTCAAGAATATCCATAATCTGTTTATCTTGATCTTCCGTCTCTTCCCTATGCAGTTCCATAAATTCGTCCAATTTTTGAACAAACTCCTGATGCTGGATTTTCTGCGTAAATATTTTGTTGTAATGAATGGATTCCATATAGGCTTCTTCGTCAGCAAAATGCTTTACTGTATAATCTCGAAGATTCTGTAAAATGGTATTCATTTTGTCATATTTATCAGGTGTAAATTCATCATGAAGCAGCTCATAAGCTTCATCTGCATATTGAAAAAGCTGTTTATGTTCCTCATCGATCATTTCTATTCCAATATAATATTCCGGTTTCATTTCGTACATAATTAATCTTCCTTTCGCGATATAATTTAATATTCATCATCTTCCATCTGTTCTTTCAGCAATTTTTGCAATGCTTCCTTGCTCGGTAAAACGGTCTCGTATTTGCTGGCAAAAATCTGCTTATTCTCCTCAGGTAATGTCAGCTCTACAACCGCATTGTTTTTATCTCTGCACAACACTATGCCAATCGTAAATTTGTACTAAGTGCAATTCGTTCATAAAGAGAAGTATTATATTGCCGCTTCAATTCACTCAGACTCCAGTCATTTTTTATGGCTTCAATTTCGTAAAAATGACGCTCATCTATATTATCTATCCGCATGAGTTTCAGGTAATGTGACCAACTAAGATAGAATTTTCTACCTGTGTTGACAGTAGGCAGATTATCAAATTGGGTAAACGGTGTTTCCCCAATTTGATCATTTTGATAAACGACATAAAAACGTCTCATTAACTTAAGATTTTCTGCTGAGTATCCTTTCCCAAATTTGTTTGTGAGATATTTCGATAGTTCTTGTAATATCTGCTTTCCATAGGCCGCTCGCTTTTCTCCGCGCTGTTCTTCCTCAACGATTATTCTGCCAATTTCATAATAAGCATATACCATAGAAAGATTAACTGCCGTTTTAGCATTCTTTCTTGCTTGTAGCAATACATTAGAAACACTTTCGAGAAAATTGCGATCTATAGCAGTGATATCATTCTTACTCATAATCCATTCTCCTTAATCAAATACATTTCTCAGCATATTCCTGTTGCAGTTCTTCCGCTAAATAGTCATCACTCATACAGTGCATATCAGACACGCCGTTGCGCATCAATAGATAAACTTCTGAGTGATAAAAAAATCCAATGCCGCATCCAGTGAAATTGCTTGTCTTTTTGCAAAGCATTCTATGACACGACTGTATTTTTTTGAAACAAAATGGGATTTGCTGTCATATCTGTTCACTCCCTTCAAAATACAACAGAGAAAGTTCTTTTTTATACGAACCATGATAAAGAATCATACTTCCACCCCTCTCTCTTTCATCACATCCAGAAGGTCGTCTACAATATATTCCCGGCTCTGGGTATGCAATACTTCATATTCGGGCACAATATAGCCATTATGGATATTGCTTTTTGCCGTGAATGCGTCATATACTTTTTCAGCACCTACTCCCAGTTTTGCTGCAACATTTTCAATGCAGAATACAGCAAATTCCAGTTGTTTGGAGTTTTCAATTTTTTCGTCCGGCATCATAAGCAAGCCCTCCTTCATAAATATAATTATATCATTTATACGCGCTGCAAACAATATGCTTTTACAAAATATCTTTACGAAAAATCATGAATCGCCACACCATCCGACATTAATATCAAATACTCATAATATAGATCTGACACGGATTCGCTTCATCCCATAACGTTGGAAAAACTTCAAATTCTTTAAAGCCAAGTGACAGATAAAACAGATTTGTTTTATCATAGTCAGCATACATTCCCATCTTTACCGTTTTTACCTGTATAAAACTGAAGCCGGCGTTTCTTGCAATTTCACGAGCATTCTCAAATAATTCCCTGCCAATTCCCATTCTGTGATATTCTTTTTTCACTCCCATAACGCCGAGTTCAAGTGTGTCTTTTCCGGTTTTTGTCAAATATAAGAATCCTATCGGTTCGTCATCCTTATAGGCACTAACAAACGCTTTTCCCACGCTGTCATTAATGTATTTTTCTCTGCCTTCCGGTATTTCAAACCATTCCGGCAGGGCTTCAAGAATTTCTCTTGCTATAATCATTTTTTGTTTATCATCTTGTATGATTTTTATATTCATTGACTTTCTCCTATGCTTAACAGATACGAATTATTTCACGATAACACGAAAAAAACTGCTTTTCATATCTTTTTTCGCCGTCATTTCCATTAAAAATTGAACACAAGTTTTTATTTCCCAGGTAAATTTTTAATCAATGGCTGAATTGTCTTAAAAATGACAGCTACTGTCTCACTTGGAAATATTTTCATCAGATTATTATTTATTTGCATTCTGGATTTTCCTTTCAAAATTGCCTGCACAAGTTCTTCTTTATGTTCAAGGTAATTTTTCTTTTTAAAATGTTGACCACAAAAAGACCTAATCTGTGCTTCTCTTTTTTGTTTATCGGATTGTACATTCTGTTTTTTCTTATTCTTTTTACTGGATGTTTCTTTCTTCTTTTCATCTGGTGTATCTATTTTTTGTATTGCACTAATTTTCTTAATGTTTATATCATTATCTTTAAATTCTTTTACTGCCTTATCAAAATCCGTATCATTTGAAACGATAAAGTATTGCGCATCTTTGTTTTCTTTTGTTAAGTCTTGTATATCAAACAAAATCTGACAATCTACTGCATTTTTAATAGGCATTTGAATTTTATAATATTTAAAACGTGCCTTTGAGTCAATTATTTTCAGATGCAAATCGAACGTAATTGTTCCTGCTGAATCACTATAATAGATTCGGACGCAATCTTTCTTTTTTAATTCTGAAATACCATTTAAACCATCTTTATTTACATTTTCGTAATCTATAAAAAAATATCTTGATATTTCCTTTATACTCATTTAAAAATCTCCTTTGCTAAATCCGCTTCATCATCAAAGTCCTTTTTCTTTTTTAAACAGCCACATACTACAAATCGTATACGGCTGCTATCAAAATCACTTATTAATTTTTTATTTCGTAACTATTCAGGATTCAATGTATGGAAATCCATGAATCGTCGTGCTTGCACGTAAGAGATTTTGATTTCCATACATTGAGATCCTAATAGGGTTCCCCCTCCACATATGAGCATTTTTAGCCTTGCCAAAGGCGAGAAAAGAACACGAAGTGTTCGAAATGCGAATGTGTGGGAGGGGAAGCTGAATAGTTACTTTATTTCTCTTTATTTTTCTTCAAGACCATTCTCTTATGTTTTGAAGAGTACACCCAGTATTTTGAAGACAGTTTCTTACACTTGTTTGGTTTCATGGAAGACGTTTTCACTGCCTGTGCAAAGAAAGGTTTCCATGTAATATTCATACTGCCATATGGTTTACCGGACTTGTAGTAGTTATCATAAACAGCCGCTTTGGCATAGATTCCGGCGATTTCGTAGCGTCCCAGAATGCTGCCTTTTGAAATCTTGCTTCCTGCTTTTACTGTTGCAGTATTATAATTACAAGCCGCTGCATCTGAGGACTTCCCTTTTGCAGGAGAAGACTGCCAGCCTGCTATACCACCTATATAACCGCCCGCACTTGACGATGCGGAAATCTTTGCGGTATTATAACAGTTGCGGACATTAACGACAGATGCCACAACACCGCCTGCCATCAAGTCGCCACTGCTTACATTTGCCGTAACCTTTCCGGTATTATAACTTTCTGTGACGGAATATATATCTAAGCCGCCGACACCGCCTGCACCGGATATGATACGTGATTTCGATCTCGATCCGGCAACTCCTGATATTTGAATGGTTCCTTTGTTATAACATCTAAAAACATTCGTCTTTTCTCCGCTTGCACTGTTTGTAATTCCGACGGCAATAACACCAACCTGCTTATTATTGTTTGATGCAGAAATTGATGCGGTATTATAACAAGATGTCATCCTCGTAATCTGGCCTGCCACACCACATGCCAATACGGTTCCGTTTGCATAACCGGCACCACTTACGTTCTTTGCTGTAACTGTTCCGGTATTTTTACTTGCAGTAATACTTTTGATTCCTTCAAACAGACCAACTGCCGTAATCCCTTCACTTCCCCAGCGAAGATCTCCATTTATCGTAATCTTTCCTGAATTCGAACATTGTTTTGCCGTACCTTCACTTGCAAAACCGGAAATTCCACATGCAAAACCACCCGCTGAGTCTATACCGTCCTGCTCTGCACTCTTTGTAATGTCGTATGCATTAACCGTGATATCTGCTTTGTTTACGCATTTAATAAACGTACATTTTTCGTTTGGCATCACTGTGATCCCTGCCGCATTGCCCGCCGTACCGCCAACCGTTATTTTTCCGCTCGTTGTAATATTTTCAAACGTACATTTCGTCGGGGATGATACAAGCGCACATGCGTTTCCACCTCCTCTTAGCGAGATATTTACATTGCTCATCGTTAAGTTTTTAAAAGTTGCATTCGTCGCATAGAAAAAAAGACTTGCCGACTCCGCCCAATTATCGTCAGAATATGTATAGCCGTTAATTGCATGTCCTTTTCCGTCTAACGTTCCCGTAAACTGTACTTCATACGTTTTAAACAAAACCGTGTTCGCAGGAACCGTAATATCTTTTGTCAGATAATAACTGCCGGACGGATTCTCTTCCATCTTCTGAAGATCTTCTGCCGAACTGATCGGTATCTCCTGTGCCGCCTGTGCTTTTTGTGGCTGTGCCATGATAAGACACGACGCCATAAAAACGATCGCAAGTATTCCTCTTGTCACTTTTTTACTCATACTCATTCCTCCTAGTCTTAATGATATACTTAAATCGTATCATAAAAATATTATAATTGCAATATCAACTCAACGCCAAACTCAAATTGCTCTTCGTCAAACCGGTACTTCCCCTGTACTTCCGGGCCGCAGCTATTAGAGCCGATACCATTTTGCGCATAATCGATGCAAAGCACCACGCTGTCAGATTCTTCCAGTTCATAATTGTGTGCGGCACGTTCCAATTCTTCCTGTGTATACACAGACGCATTGAAAGAAAATGGCTTCTCCGACACAACGGTAATTCCGGAGTTGGAATTTCCCACTGTGACAAAATCGCAGTCATAATGGCTTCCGTTTTCCTGCGGACGGATATAATCCTCATGCAAGTCTGCTACTTTAGAATGATACAGTCCGTGGCTGGAAGCTTGATGCTTGTCCCGATAACTCTCCTGCGGTCCCATTCCATAATACGTAACCTCATCCCAAGTTTTATCTAAAAATAAACGAAGTCCAAAACGCGGCAGCACAGGAAATTCCGGATCTTTTTCAGCAGAAATAGAAGTTTTTATTCTTCCAAAACAGTCAATTTCCCATGTCAGTTTGATATCTAAAATCTTTTGTACCGTATCCGCGACGACAGCCAAATGTTCCTGAATCCGAATCGTGTTGTGATCCGGAACAATCTCTATCTGATAGGCTCTCGTATATGCTTCATCGTAATGCGCCTTTTTCCATTCCTCTTTGAGAAACATATCATTGTCTGTCGGCGCACGCCGGATATTTAACTCCATCGGATGATTCATGCGTTTTTTTCCAGCGGTCTCAAGTTCCGTAAATAAACCGGTACGTTTGTCCAAAACATACCTGAATTTATCGGAGGTAAAGAAAAAGGAAACATGGTTTTCCGTCACACGAATTTGGTTTGCAGCAGACATTTCGCTGCCTTTCATATATTGTACTGTGGTTTGATTTCTGTCATCTTTATTGTGGAGTTTCCACTCTTCAAAACCAAGTTCATGCCCCGGCTGTAAAAGAGGCAGTTGCTTCTTCAAATAATATTTCAGTTTCAGGTAGACACGCCCTGTTTCCGGAATCTTCAATACAAGTTCAGTCTCGGTGTCCTGATGTGGTGCTGCCGAAACCTCCGTAAGTATGCCCTCTTCTATCCTCGTTCCATCCTGCGTCAATTCGTAGCGGATTTCCAGAAAATCTTTCATATCATCAAAATCCATATAATTGTGAAGTACAAGTTTTCCGGTTTTCTCATCATACGAAACGATACGCACCGGGCGGTATACATTTTTATACTCCAAAATACCGGTGTGCCGTCTGCGATCCGGATAAACCAGTCCGTCGATGCAGAAGTTACCATCGTGAATCCGTTCGCCGTGGTCGCCGCCATAATAATACATGGTCTTTCCGTTTGCCGCTTTGCCATGTGCGACCGCATGATCGCACCACTCCCAGACAAAACCGCCACACATCCGGTCATCGCTTTGAATCTTCTGAAAATACTCTTCAAAATCGCCCGGTCCATTTCCCATACTGTGGCAGTATTCTACCAGCAAAAAGGGCTTGCTTCCATCTTTTTCCAGATATTCCGTAATTTCTTCCAATGACGGATACATCCGGCTGTAGAGATCCAGATTTTCAAAATGATACGTGCGGTCATAATTGCGGTATCTTGCACTTTCGTATTGGGTGATGCGGCTGGGATCAAACTGTTTTGTCCAGGATAAGGCCTTTTCAAAATTGCAGCCATACGCGCTTTCGTTTCCCATGGACCACATCACAATACCGGTACGGTTTTTCTCGCGCTGCACCATCAGCTGCACGCGGTCCGTAATTGCCTTCTCCCAGGCAGGATCATCGGCAATCTTTTCATTCCAGCGTTGAAACCGGTTTTCTTCGGTATCTTCTTTTCGATAGATCATAAAAGGACCGTGGGCTTCTAAATCTGCCTCGTCAATGACCATAAACCCGTATTGATCACATAACTGGTAAAAATAAGGAGCATTGGGATAATGACTGGAGCGGATTGCATTAAAATTATGTTCTTTCATCAATGTAAGATCTTTTTTCATCTGCTCGATACTTATCACGGCTCCGGTTTCCGGGTCGGAATCATGCCGGTTTACCCCACGGAACTTAATTTTCTGTCCATTAAAATATAAAACTTTGTCCCTGATTTCAATTGTACGAAAACCGATTCGGTCGACGATCACTTCATCGCTTGTTTCAAAAACAACTGTATATAAATAGGGATTTTCCGTATTCCATAAAATCGGATCTTTGACTTCTAATTGCACTTGTCCATTATCAGATATTTCGGCGTTTGCGACACATTGTCCCTCACTATTTTCCACTCTGATTTTTGTAGTTATCGGCTGATAAAAAGACAGATCGATCTGCACTGTCGCGCGGTCTGCATTTACCTTTGTTTTTATAAAATAATCTTGTACTGCTTTCTCCGGCCGTTTTAACAGATAAACATCGCGGAAAATTCCACTCATACGGAACTTATCCTGATCTTCCAGATACGATCCGTCGCACCATTTTGCCACCAAAACTGCCAGTGTATTTTCGCCCTCCTGCAATAGAGAAGTGACATCAAATTCGCTGGTAGCATGTGAGACCTGACTATATCCCACATAAACGCCATTCAGCCAAACATAAAAACAACTGTCGACTCCTTCAAAGTTTAGAAAGGCTTTTGGTGCGCTTTCCACTTTTTGGTAATCGAAGTGGCGTACATATGTGCCACATGGAATATCCTGTGGAACATATGGGGGATCAAACGGAAAAGGATAACGGATATTCGTATACTGATGCATATCGTACCCTTCCATCTGCCACACACTCGGAACAGGAATCGAATCAAATCCGGAAAGTTCCCGGTCTTTTTCATAAAATGGTTCCATTACATCGTAAATACTTTCATAATACTTAAACTTCCATTGTCCGTTCAATAACTGAAACCGGTCAGAATGCTCCCTGTGTTCTACCAGATCCTCCATTCTGACCGATGCCGGAATATAATATGCTCTTGCCGGCATGGTATTTTCATGAAGCACCGTAAGATCTTCATAATAACGTGGTACGATCATTGCAATAACCCCCTTTTCATCTTGACTTTATCATACCTTTAATCCCAGTATCTGTCAACATAAAAAGGGGGAATTATAGTTTCAATTTTACAGTTTCAAAGCCCGTGTTGCATTGAGTACTGCCAGTACCATAACCCCGACGTCAGCAAAGATGGCAAGCCACATACCAGCGATACCAAACGCGCCTAAGATCAGGCAGATTGCCTTAATTGCAAGGGCAAATACGATGTTTTCTTTGACAATTTTCAATGTTTTTAGAGAAATTTTCATTGCCAGAGAAATCTTGGCAGGGTCATCGTCCATCAATACGATGTCGGCTGCTTCAATCGCAGCATCGGAACCCAAAGCTCCCATCGCGATACCGATATCGGCACGGGAAAGAACCGGTGCGTCATTGATTCCGTCTCCGACAAATGCCAGTTTTTCTTTTGCTGCCTTCTGGGCAAGAAGTTTCTCGACCTCATTTACTTTATCTGCCGGAAGAAGTTCACTGCACACCTTATCCATTCCGATTTCTTTTGCTACTCTTTCGGCCGTTTTCTTCGCGTCTCCGGTCAGCATTACTGTCTGCTTTATGCCGTGCTTTTTCAATCCGGAAATGGCATCTTTTGATGTCTCTTTGATCACATCCGAGATGGTGATACAACCGGCATAGTTGTTATCAACGGCTACGTATACCATCGTTCCTTCGTCGTACTCCTGACTTACAGAAATTTCCATTTTATTCATCAGGCGGAGATTTCCCGCATACACGATCTTTCCATCCACGACTGCTTTTACACCATGTCCGGCAATCTCTTCAATATCCGTTACCCGCTCCAGACTCATTTCTTTGCCGTACGCCTTTTTCAGGCTTACACTGATCGGGTGGCTGGAACCACTTTCTGCATACGCAGCGTATTCGATGAGCTGTTCTTTGGTGATACCCTGTTCCGGATAAATACCGCTCACCTCAAAGACGCCTTTTGTAAGTGTACCCGTCTTGTCAAATACAATATATTTGGTGTCTGCCAGCGCTTCCAGATAATTCGATCCCTTTACAAGGATTCCGTTTGTCGAAGCACAGCCGATTCCACCGAAAAAGCTAAGCGGAATGGAAATGACAAGAGCACATGGGCAGCTGATTACGAGGAACGTAAGGGCACGCACGATCCATTGCTGCCATGCCGGTGAAATTCCCATAAGAAGAGAAATAAGCGGCGGCAGAATTGCCAATGCCAACGCACTGTAGCATACTGCCGGCGTATAGTATTTGGCAAATTTTGTAATAAAATTCTCCGAACGGGACTTTTTCATGCTTGAATTTTCTACCAGATCCAAAATCTTGGAAACGGTCGAATCCCCGAACTCTTTTGTCGTCTTTAACGTGATCGTACCCGTGAGGTTAATGCAGCCACTGATGACTTCTTCGCCGCATTTTGCATTTCTCGGAACACTTTCTCCTGTCAATGCACTTGTATTTAACGTTGTATTTCCCTCTGTGATCACGCCGTCAATCGGCACTTTCTCACCTGGATTTACTACTATTTCCGTTCCTATTTCCACATCATCCGGATCTACCTGTTCCATTTTTCCGTCCACGATAATATTGGCATAATCGGGACGGATATCCATCAAAGCCGTGATGTTTTTTCGGCTCTTTCCAACTGCAAAACTCTGGAACAATTCGCCGATCTGATAAAAAAGCATAACGGCGCTGCCTTCCCGGAAATCACCGAGAAGAATCGCTCCTACTGTCGCAACCGCCATCAGGAAATTTTCATCAAAGACCTGACGGTTCAGAATTCCCTTTCCTGCTTTCTTTAGAATGTCATATCCGATGATAAAATAAGGGATCAGATACAGGACTATCTGCGCGATCAGCGGCAGTTCCACCAGCGTATCTACAATAGATACGGCAACAAGGAGTACAAGGGAAATGATGATCCGGTATAATACTTTTTTTTGTTTCTTCGTCATAAACACTCTCTCCTTTACAGGAAGATTTCACAATCGTCCTCTACCTTTTTACAATTTTTGTAAGCCTCCTGCATAACGGCCTCTACATCGGCACCTTCTTCAAATTCCACTTTCAATTTCAATGTCATAAAACTCAATGCAGCATCTTTGACACCTGCTGTATTTTTTACTGCTTCTTCCATCTTTGCTGCACAGTTTGCGCAATCTACGTCTACTTTGTATGTTTTCTTCATGATAAAAACCTCCATTTTTCAATAAATTATTTTTGTTCTTCTTCTACATGTTCTACGCCCATACTCAATATGTTTCTCACATGTTCATCATCCAATGCATAAAAGATAATCTTCCCTTCTCTTCGGAATCGAACAAGTTTCGCATCTTTCAAAATTTTGAGCTGGTGGCTGACTGCGGATTGGGACAGATTCAATATCTGTGCCATATCACCTACACACAATTCGGTTTCCAGCAAGGCATGCAGGATACGGATACGGGTCGAATCTCCAAACACTTTAAAAAGTTCTGCGAGATCGTACAATTCTTCTTCTGCCGGCTGTTTGTCTAAAACCCGTTTAACCACATCGGCATGTACTGCCAGAAAATCGCCATTAGTTTCTTGCTCTTTCATAAGTTCTGCTCCTTTCTCAAAACTTTATCATATGAACGCTTATTCATATTTACATATTTAATTATATTCATATGTTTTAATTTTGTCAATACTAAAATGCAATTTTTTTGTAACTATTCCGGCTTTTCATAAAAGAAGCCGGACTTCTCATTGGGAGAAATCCGACTTCTAACACACTCTTTATCCTATTACTTATTTTACAGAGATATTTTCGCCTTTCAGTCCATTGAATGCACCATCGATCTTGGCATCCGGATGGGCGATCAGCCATTTGTTACGAGCTACCAGAAGTTTATCTTCTTTGGCACCTTCCGGTTTTACAACCAGATCAAGGTTTGTATCCTTTGGAAGAACTACTACACAGCGGAAGTTTGCACCGTCTACGCTGCATGGCGCATAGTGAAGTGTCGTCGCATATACGTCGATCACAGTTCCCTTTGGCACTAAAAATGCCTCAATCTTAGAAGTATCGTATGTATCATCTTCCTCGATATCCTGCTCGCTTCCGATCAAAAGGATCAAATCAGTTGCTGCCACGTTGATCTCGGAAGAACGATGATATTCTACTGCATTCAAAAGATGGTTATTTCCATTGCAGTATCCAATCTGGATTGGAAGTCCGCCGTACAGACTATCGGTAAAATCTTTCATCACCGGCAATGCCTCCAAAGCGCTTTCCGATGGCACATAGACAACTTCGTCATCCGGACAAGGCATCTCCTGCATTTTTTCGATCAATGCATCGACATCATACTCTCCTGTCAGAACACGTCCATATTTTTTGAAAGATGCATCGGTTACTTTTTGAATCTGAATACTCATAATTAAAATACCCTCCTATGTGATAAATTTTATTACTTATATTATACAATGACTTGTACAATTTCACAAGATGAAATTACCAGTTCTTCACGATCCATTTTCCGGTTTTGGACAAATGGCTCTTCTTAATATTCGCTGTCGTTTTGCATGAAGGCTTCAAAAGCGCGGAAGTCTCATTTTTGTTGCAGAGACTCCATGCTATTCTGCCGATATTGTATTTCTTCAAAAGAGACATCCATTTTTTTGCCTCTTTTTTATTGATGGCACCATTACCGGAAGCATCGCAGATAGAAAACTCGCTTACGATCACCGGCAGATTTTTCTTGTGTGCCTCGATCAATTTATTGCGGATGCCGTCGCCATGTGTCGCCGCATAAAAATGAAGCGCATACAAAATATTGGTCTGATCTTGGATCGGATCCTGTGCCACGATGTCCACGTCCTGTGACCACGTCGGCGTCCCTACAATGATCAGCGCATCTTTATCGTTCCGGCGGATCAATGAGATCATCGACTCTGCGTACGACTTAATGTCCTTTTTCCATGTTACGTTTCCGTTTGGCTCATTGCAGATCTCATAGATCACATTGGTCTGCGCTGCATATTTTTTGGAAAAATAAGTAAAAAACTCTTTTGCCTGTGACTGATTTGTCTTTGGATTTCCATCTGACAAAATATGCCAGTCCAGGATCACGTACATACCAAGATCCGTCGCCGCCTTTACGCCCTCTTCCACTTTTGAGTAAAGCGATTTCTGATATCCGGCTCCCGGATCGCTGTACAAGGCAAGCCGTATGGTATTGGCTCCCATTTTTTGGAAACTGCGAAATGCTTTTTTATTTACATACTGCGGAAACCAAGCAATGCCGTGTGTACTAACACCGCGGAGATTGACGGTTCTTCCTTTGGAATTTACAATTTTCGTTCCCTGCATCTGAAGCGGTTCGCATTTTTTTGCCGCCCGGTTCACATCGGCATGGAAAAGCAATCCCAGAAAAGCCGCTGCGATCAGACTGCACCAGATCCATTTTTTCATTTTCTCTACACTCCTGTTATTTTTTCTTTCATTATAACTTTTTTCCTGCTTTTTTTCAATTCCTTTCGATAAATTGTTGAAGATTGAAACCAAATATTGTATACTGTTATTATACTATAATTATGAAATAGAGGATTTGAACTTATGACAACACAACAGATTCAATACATCATTGCAATTACAGAAGAGGGAAGCTTTTCCGCTGCTGCTAAAAAACTGGTGGTTACCCAGCCATCAATCAGCCAGCTGGTTAAAAATATGGAATACACGATCGGTGCTCCGTTATTTGACCGTACGACACAGCCGATCAAATTGACGCCTGTCGGAATCGCTTATTATGAAGCCGCCAAAAAAATTGAAAATGTAAACCGGGAACTGCAAAACCGTGTTTCGGAGATCAACGATTTGCAGTTTGGTACTCTGACAATCGGAACTTCTCCATTTCGCGCAGCGTGTATGCTTCCCAAAAGCATTGCCTATTTTAAAGAAAAATATCCGGGCATTTCGATCAATATCATTTCAGAGCCGATTGAAATATTAAAACAGTATCTGCTGGATGGCGATATTGATATCTGTATTGAAAATGATGTTTTCCAGCCACAGTTTTTTACTTCCGAAAGTTTATCTACGGAAACCTTCTATCTCGCTGTAAATCCATCCAATCCATGGAATGAGGGAAAAGAGAAAAATGTGTTGACGGTAGATGACATTTTGCACGACAGTGAAAAGCTTTATGAGGATTGTGCTGTGAGTGCTGCAGAAACAGAGAAACTTCCTTTTATTCTGCTGGATTCCAAGAGTGAATACCAGGATGTCTCTGCCAATATTTTTGATACGCTTAATATGAAGCCGGATATCACTCTCCGCGCTTCCAATATTGAGACAAAGTTCCACTGGATCACTTCCAATCTCGGCGCCGGCTTTATTCCGGATACGCTGATTCGCTTTGGTAATTTTAAAGAACATCCAAATTATTATAAGATTCGTGAAACGAAACGTTCCAGCCAGCTTTTTCAGGAAGAGATCGTTGTCGCTTACAACAAGCACCACTTCCTGACAAAAGCGGCGAAAGAATATATCATTGAATTAAAGAAATTGATCGGATTGGGAACCTGGCTGACTGCCTGAGAATTTATTCTTCGATCAGACAGCCAATTCCAAATTTGACATCAAACTGTTTTAACTGCCCCCAATCATTTTGTTTTCCACCGGCCGGCCGCACCTCGATCGTGTGCCAGCCGGCTTTTTGTTCGGCTAAGATCATTCGCACCATCCGGTTATCCCAGGCAAACTCCCAATACATTTCCAGACATTCCCTCGGTTCGCCATCGACATAAATCTCTATTTTGCAATCCGTCTGCCGTGCTGTCTGGAAAAATTCGGCAACAATGACAGAACAATACCGTTTCACGGAAAAATACTGATTTTCATCATACGTGATGCCGTCTATCTTTTCAAATTTCCAAAAAGATCCGTCAAAACAAGGCTCTTCCGGTATGACATAAGGCTTCTTTTCTTCCTTTTCGAGTGAATATTGGAAAAAGTGCAGAATATTATCTGCGATAAATTCATGGCCTTCAACGCGCGGATGCACGTAATCACTTGCATAATCTTCCCAGGAAAACCGATTTTCCCGAATATTTCCCATCACTATGCTGCCAATATCCAAAAGCGGAATGTGATAATAATGTGCGATCCTTGTCATCGCTCCCCGCGTGCAGTTGCCCTTCTCATTGCAAAAAAGCAGAACGCAGACATATGTGCCATTTTCCAGAAAATGATGCACCAGCCCCTCAAAGGCTTCCTGAAGATAATACTGCCCCGGATCGTTTACACTGTAATCCAAAAAAACAAGATCCGGCTTTTTCGCCATCAGATCCTCCATCGCAAAGAGCGCATGCGCAGAAAATGTCCCGGACACACTGGCATTGACAAATTCCGGCACCGTACTTCCCGGAAAATAATCCTGCCATTTCTGCTCCATTTTATTTAAAAAGGCATTCCCCTTTTTTACTGCCTCGCCTTTAGACACAGAAGCTCCCAATGCCGCGATTTTTTTCTTCTCACCACGCAGTCCTGCTTCCAGGATCTCCCGAACCGGCTGAAGGTTTGCCCGGTCAAATGCTTCCGGCTGAATATAGATACACTGCTCCATAACACTTCTCCTTATTTTTGTGTAAAAAAGTAAGTGGCACTATATCGCTATAGTACCACCAGAAAAAAGTATGAAAAAGGATTATCAAAAATACCTTGTCTGCGTTATTTATCTTACTGAAATACATTGTAACATACTTTTTTTAAAAAGACAAATTAGAATTTGTTATAAATACTATAACCTCTACGTTATATGTATATTTTTTACAATTCTATGGTGTCGCCCGAATCTATTGACTTTGCCACATTATCAACCTCCAGCCAAATGGTGGTATCTGTTGGATTGTAGATTTTTTTCCCGTTTTGCGAAAAAATTAATTGTTTATATTTTTGATGATAATTGCAAATTTCTCCATTTGTTGCATACCAGACATCCTCTTTATTTGCCACTTTTTCAAACAAGTCATCAACAATATGCCAGTTATCCTGCTCATCAAATTCAAAGGTATGTCCCCAAACATAAAACAGATAGGAATCATCTGCTACCGTATCATTCAAAAATTTCTCTGCCAGTTCCATTAATTCCGGTTCCGCATGGTGGCAGGTCGGATTGAGGATCAGCCAGTCTTCCGGCAAATGAAATTCATAAGTACTCTCTACCGTACGAGCATAACTGATTCCGGCATTTTTTAATATCTGAATCAGCGTTTCATTATATAAACCATACGGATAAGCGTATCCGGTAATGATTCTGTCATACATATTTTCCAATTTATGGCGGCATTTGATAATATCTTCCATCAACTGCATTGGCGGTAAAGTTGTTGATTTTTGATGATCATATCCATGGTTTGCCACTTCAACAAGTGAATTATCATACAAATCTTTTGCTTTTTTTTCTGTTACATTAATATACGTTTCTCCTTCCGGAAATACCGCATCTTCTTTGGAAAACCAGCCGGGAATGATATTGAACGTTCCCTTGATATGGTATTGTTCCATTTTTTTGATAAGACGCTCATCCTGCGTAATATTATCATCATAGCTGATGGTAAATGCTTTTTTCTTTCCTCCTGGAAATCTCATATAACATTGTTTCATAGTTACCCTCCATTATTTAATCAAATCGTGTACTTTCCTATTGTATCAAATTTTACTCATTTACGCAATGCCTTTGTCGCATCTAAAAAAGCTCCCTGGTTCATATAGATAAACAACGATTTTGCATAATCATACTGTGATACAGCCTCCCAGTCGCTTTCATCCAAAATGACATTCTTATAAGAATCTAAAACAATCTGATCTTTTTCCTGATATTGTTCCCGTTTACACTGCATGATATAAGGACAGACCGCAATCGTTATCTCTGCCTCTGATTCCTGTTCCACACGCCGGCAGCCGGTCTGCAATGCCTCGATAAATGTCTGTGCGTCCTGCTCTTCTTCTATCGCGTCTGCCTTCAGATAATATGTTTTTTTCGTCTGAAGATAGGTCTGGAACCGACTGTCGCTCGCATCATTTTCCATGATTTTTCCATCAGTGGCTTTTCCTCTCACATCGCGGATGGCATCATAATACGCATAAGAAATGGTCTGCATGATATTATGCTCTTCCCGGTACATGCTCTCATACATCGCATCAAATACACTGCTTAATATACAATAACTCATACGGTCAAGTTTTTCTTCCGGCGTATATTTCATAAAGAAATGAATCCGATTGCGCCACATATAATAATTGATAAATGTGTTGACCGGCTTTGCATTCGAACCCATTTTGTGCAGAACGACGCTGTCCTTGATCGTTACGACTTTATGGCCGGCAAGATGAAAACGATAGCACCATTCCATATCGTCCCAGTAAATAAAGTTGTCTTCCGGCATGATCCCGATATCGCTTTCTTTGATAAAACGGGTGCGCAGCATAACACTGCAGGTCGCTACCGTATCGCATTCATTGACCACCGGAATGTTTCCATCGTCCAGATAATCCGCATAGTGGGTAATTGCCGTAAAGTTTTCAAAATCGAGATCCAGTCCGTACTGCTGTACATATTCCGGATAATCCATATGATAAACGATTGACCCACACACGCCAGTATCCGGATGCGCATCCAGATAATCTGCCAGCGCGCCGATTGCATTTTCATCCACCAAAATATCATTGTCCAGACAACATAAATATTCGTATCCTTTTTCCAATATTTTCCTTATTCCAAGATTGAATCCTCCGGATCCCCCTAAATTTTCAGGATTAACCAAAACCGTAACCGCATCTCCATACGTTTTTTTGATGGCTTCTACCGAACCATCGGTCGAAGCATTGTCTGCGACATACAGGTCAAAATCCTGATTTTTGGATTCCAATACACTCTGGATACAATTTAATACATAGTCTTTTTTATTATAATTACATATTACGATTCCTATTTTTTTCATCCGTTTCCCCTTATAAAAAACTCTCCCACCAATTGAAAAATCAGTGGGAGAATCAAAAAATCATACGTTATTATTACTTGATCTGTGCTTTCAACTGCTCTGTCAAAAGTGGAACAATCTTATTCAGATCTCCAACAATACCATAATCTGCCACATCAAAGATTGGTGCATCCGGATCTTTGTTGATGGCAATGATGATGTCAGATTCTTCCATACCTGCGGTATGCTGGATTGCTCCGGAAATACCGATAGCAAAGTATACATTTGGACGTACTGTCTTACCGGTCTGTCCTACCTGACGATCTACAGGAAGCCATTCATTCTCTACAACGGCACGGGAACAGCTTACGGTTCCGCCGATTACCTCTGCGAGATCTTCCAACAGTTTGAAGTTTTCCTTGGAACCAACACCACGTCCACCGGATACAAGAATTTTTGCATCCATGATGTCTACTGTGTCAGTAACGGATTTTACTACATCAAGGATTTCAACATATTTGTTGTTTGGTGTAAATCCAGGATTATAGTTGATCACTTCTGCTTTTGCACCAGCCTTTGGCTCGATCTTCTGCATAACACCCGGACGAACGGTAGCCATCTGTGGGCGGTTGTCAGGACATGCGATCGTAGCGATTGTATTTCCACCAAATGCAGGACGAGTCATAAGAAGCTGATTGTGCTTCTGCTGATCTTCTTTTCCAGGAACAGCATTAATTGGGAAGTTACCAATCTCAAGTACGGTACAGTCAGCGGTCAAACCTGTTTTCACACGTGCGGAAACACGAGGACCAAGGTCACGGCCGATTGCGGTAGCACCTACCAGCATGATCTCCGGTTTGTACTCATTGATTACGGAAGCAAGCGCATGCGTATATGGCTCTGTTCTGTAATCTTTCAATTCAGGATCGTCTACAACGATAACCTTGTCTGCACCATATTCAGCCAGTGTATCAACCAGTCCGGCTACTCCGGAACCGATCAAAACAGCTGTTACATCTGTATTAAGGTCTTTTGCAAGTTCATTTGCTTTTCCAAGCAGCTCAAGTGCGATGCTGCTGATCTCATTGTCTACCTGCTGTGCATAGACAAATACACCTTTATATTCTTCTAAATTCATTTTTATGGATCCTCCTTGTTTTCGCTTAGATTACGTGTTTCTCCAACAGCTTCTCAACGATGTAAGATGCTGCTGCATTTGCATCCTCAGGAGTAACTTTTTCTCCAGCGCCTTTACGTACTTTATCCGAAGCTTTTGCGATCTTTGTTGGAGATCCTTTCAAACCAAGATCAGAATCATCTACATCTTTAAGGTCTGCTCTTCCCCAAACGGTAATCTCTTTGTCATAAGCATCGAAGATTCCACCTGGTGTCATATAACGAGGCTCGTTCAATTCTGAAAGAGCTGTGATAAGACATGGCATCTGTGCTTTCAGTACGTGTGTTCTGTCGTCATACAAACGTTCTACAACAACAGAATCGCCTTCGATCTTAATATCTTTTGCATATGAAATAACAGGGATATCAAGATGTTCAGAAATCTGTGGTCCTACCTGTGCGGTATCGCCGTCGATTGCCTGACGTCCTGTAATGATCAAATCATAATCAATGTTTCTAAGTGCACCGGCAATGGTTGTAGAAGTAGCCCATGTATCTGCTCCTCCCAAAACTCTGTCAGTAACAAGAATACCATTGTCAGCTCCCATAGCCATAGCTTCACGAAGAACTTCTTCGGCTTTTGGAAGTCCCATGGTAAGAACGGTAACTTCTGCACCATTCTGCTCTTTGATGCGAAGTGCTGCTTCCAGACCTGCTTTGTCATCCGGGTTCATAATTGTAAGCATTGCACCACGGTCAAGTGTACCATCCGGATTAAATTTTACTCCACCTTTTGTATCAGGTACCTGTTTAATACATACTACTATTTTCACGATATGAACCTCCTTATTTCAACAAGTTTCCAGAGATAACCATACGCTGAACTTCTGATGTTCCTTCGTAAATCTCTGTGATCTTAGCATCACGCATCATACGTTCCACATCATATTCTCTGATGTAACCATAACCACCATGCAACTGAACTGCTTTTGTTGTTACTTCCATAGCAACTTCGGCAGCATATAATTTCGCCATTGCAGCTTCTACTGAATAAGAAACTTTAGCTCCATCTGCAAATTCCTGTTTTTTCAATGCAGCTTTATATACAAGAGACTTCGCAGCTTCTACTTTTGTAGCCATATCTGCAAGCTGGAACTGTGTGTTCTGCTGTGCAGCGATGGAACGTCCGAACTGTTTTCTCTCTTTTACGTAAGCAACGGTTGTCTCAAGAGCACCTTCTGCAATACCAAGAGCCTGAGCAGCGATACCGATACGTCCGCCATCCAGAGTATGCATTGCGATAGGGAATCCTTTTCCCTGTGGTCCAAGGATATTTTCCTTTGGAATACGGCAGTCTTCGAAGATCAACTCGTAAGTAGAAGATCCACGGATACCCATCTTCTTCTCTTTTGTTCCGAAAGAGAATCCAGGAGTTCCTTTTTCTACGATAAATGCGGAGAAGTTCTTTTTCTTTCTTCCACGTTTGTCTTCTGTCACGCTTGTGATAGCGATTACGATGTAAACATCTGCAACTTTACCATTGGTAATGAAGCATTTGCTTCCGTTGAGTACCCACTCATCTCCATCCAAAACAGCTTTTGTCTGGGCTCCCTGAGCATCGGTACCGGCACCCGGCTCTGTCAATGCAAAAGCACCCAGTTTTTCGCCATTGCAAAGAGCTGGAAGGTATTTCTGTTTCTGCTCTTCTGTACCATAAGTAAGGATTGGATCACAGCAAAGACTTGTATGTGCAGATACGATAACACCTGTTGTGCCGCAGACTTTAGAAAGTTCTTCTACGCACATTACATAGGTTAAAATATCGCATCCCTGTCCGCCATACTGCTTTGGCACCGGAATTCCCATAAATCCATATTTACCCATTTTGTCTACCGTAGACTGTGGGAAAACTTCTGTTTCATCTGTTTCCTGTGCCAACGGCTTTGCTTCATTTTCAGCGAAATCTTTGAACAATGTTCTCGCCATTTCATGTTTCTGATCTAAAGTAAAATCCATTATTAATGAACCGCCTTTCTGTATATTTGATGGATCCTATATCCACCGAAATTATTTGCTGTAATCGTAGAATCCGATACCAGTTTTTCTTCCGAGTTTTCCTGCACGAACCATCTTGCGAAGCAATGGATGTGGACGGTATTTAGGATCACCTGTCTCAGCCTGAAGTACTTCCATGATAGCAAGGCAGATATCAAGACCTACCAGATCGCCAAGTGCAAGAGGTCCCATTGGGTGGTTTGCACCAAGCTGCATTGCTGTATCAATTCCTTCAACAGAAGCTACACCGTCAGCATAGATGCCAACTGCTTCGTTGATCATAGGGATCAAAATACGGTTTACAACAAATCCGGCTGCTTCTTTTACTTCTACCGGTGTTTTGCCAATCTCTTTAGAGATAGCAACGATCTTCTCAACCATATCATCCGGTGTATTCTCACCTGCGATAACTTCGATGAGTTTCATAACAGGAGCCGGGTTGAAGAAATGCATACCGATAACCGGACGATCCAGTCCAGCACCGATCTCTGTGATAGAAAGGGAAGATGTGTTTGTAGCAAACATACAATCTTTCTTTACGATATCCTGAAGTTCTTTGAATGTCTGTTTCTTAACATCCATTACTTCAAGAGCTGCTTCTACGATCAGATCACAGTCTGTACAGATTTCTTTTGTACCTGTTGTGATCTTTGCAAGGATGCTGTCAGCAGCAGCCTGATCCATTTTTCCTTTTGCAATACGTTTTTCGAAACCTTTTGCAATTTTGTTTTTACCGTTTGCAGCAAATTCATCATTAATATCACACAAGCATACTTCATAACCTTCTGTCTGAGCAAATGCCTGAGCAATTCCGGAACCCATTGTTCCAGCACCAATAACGCCAACTTTCATTGATACATACCTCCGTTTTTTTGTATTGTCCGGATCGGACAATGCCGATCCGGGAAATTATTATTTTAATGCTAAAATTATTTATTCTGGAAAGGAACTACTTTGAGTTTTTTCTCTTTGTCTTTCTCAAGGAAGTTACCCATTCCTGCTTTCTGGTCTTCTGTCTCGAAGCAGTCGCCGAAAAGTTTCTCTTCGATCACGATTGCCTGATCCATATCAACCTGAAGTCCTTCATTGATTGCTTTCTTGCAGTTACGAACAGCGATCGGAGCCTGCATAGCAATACCTGCAGCCATTTTCTTTGCGGCCGGCATAAGTTCTTCCAAAGGATATACCGCATTTACGAGTCCGACACGGTATGCTTCCTCTGCTTTGATGTTGCGTGCTGTGTAGATCATCTGTTTTGCCATTCCTACAGGGATCACACGCGCAAGACGCTGTGTTCCACCAAATCCGGGAGTGATACCAAGACCTGCTTCCGGCTGTCCAAATACAGCATTTTCAGAGCAGATACGGATGTCACAGCTCATAGAGATCTCACATCCACCGCCAAGGGCAAATCCGTTTACTGCTGCGATAACAGGGATTGGGAATGTCTCCAGTTTGCGGAATACATCATTTCCTTTTTTACCGAAAGCCTCTCCCTCTGCTTTTGTCAATGTGCTCATCTCTCCGATATCTGCACCGGCTACAAAAGATTTCTCTCCGGCTCCGGTAAGGATCAGACAGCGGATCACATCAAGATCTACTCCATCCAATGTGGCATCCAACTCATCCAGCACCTGGCTGTTCAAAGCATTCAATGCCTTTGGACGGTTAATGGTAATAATACCAACTTTGTCTTCTACTTCATACGTAATGAATTCCATTTTGGGAACTCTCCTTTCTGTACTGTTTTTTCAGAAATTAGTCACGTTCTACGATTGTAGAGCATCCCATTCCTCCACCGATACAAAGTGTTGCAAGACCTTTCTTTGCATCACGTTTCTGCATCTCATGAAGAAGTGTTACAAGGATACGGCATCCGGAAGCTCCTACCGGATGTCCAAGTGCGATTGCACCACCGTTTACGTTCAATTTACTGAGGTCAAATCCAAGTTCTCTTCCTACTGCTACAGACTGTGCTGCAAATGCTTCGTTAGCTTCGATAAGATCGAAGTCATCAATGCTCATGCCTGTCTTAGCAAGAACTTTCTTTGTAGATGCAACCGGTCCGATACCCATGATCTTAGGATCCACACCGCCAAGAGCACCTGCTACGAAAGCAGCCATAGGTTTTACACCAAGTTCTTTTGCTTTTTCTTCGCTCATAACAACGATAGCTGCTGCACCATCATTGATTCCGGAAGCATTACCGGCAGTAACAAAACCGTCTTTGTTGATTGGACGAAGTCTTGCAAGACCTTCCATTGTTGTTCCAGGACGTGGTCCCTCATCTTTATTAAAGATAATTGTCTCTTTTTTCTTCTTAACTTCAACCGGCACGATCTCATCATCAAATTTACCGGCTTCCTGAGCAGCTACAGCTTTTGTCTGACTTGCAACAGCAAACTCATCCAGTTCTTCACGTGTCAGGTTCCATCTTGGATCCTTGCAGATGTTATCTGCTGTCTGAATCATGTGATAATCATTGAATGCATCCCAAAGAGCATCGTTTACCATGGTATCAATAATGGTATTATTGTTCATACGATATCCGAAACGAGCCTGTTTCAAAGCGTACGGAGCCATGGACATGTTTTCCATACCACCTGCTACTACGATATCTGCATCTCCTGCCTGAATCATCTGTGCTGCCATATTTACACAGTTCAAACCGGAACCACAAACAACGTTTACAGTTACTGCAGGTGTCTCAATTGGAAGTCCTGCTTTAATAGAAGCCTGACGTGCAACGTTCTGTCCAAGACCTGCCTGGATTACACAACCCATGTAAACATGATCTACCTGATCTGCCGGTACTCCTGCTCTCTCCAAAGCTTCTTTGATCACGATAGAACCAAGCACTGGTGCTGGTGTTGTACTAAGGCTTCCACCCATTGTACCGATGGCAGTACGACATGCGCCTGCTAATACTACTTTTTTAGACATAATATGTATCCTCCTTGTTTTTTGTCATTTCTTGATTTTTTATATTGCAGCCGGATAGAATCCGGTTTATAAACATTTTTTAGTAAACTTTTCTTTTAACTTTTTTTCAACTACCGGCGGCACAAACTGCGAAACATCCGAACCATACGATGCCACTTCCCGCACGATCGTTGAACTCAAAAATGCATATTCCAGGCTGGTGGTAAAAAACATCGTATCAATCTCCGGATTCAGGCTGTGATTCGTCTGTGCGATCTGCATTTCCGATTCAAAATCCGATACCGCCCGAAGTCCGCGGACCATCACTTTGGCTCCGGCTTCCTTCGCAAAATCTACGGTTAATCCCTGAAATGTCGCGACACGGACATTATTAAAATTTTTCGTTGCCTCTTTGAGCATCTCTACCCGCTCGTCCATCGAAAACAATGGATTTTTCCCACTGTTTACCAAAACAGCAACGATCACTTCATCCACTACCTTCGAAGCTCTCTCAATGATATCCAGATGTCCATAAGTGACCGGGTCAAAACTTCCGGGGTAAACTGCTTTTACCATAATATGCTCCATTCTGCATTCAATCGTATTTGAAACCTGACAAAAAATAACTACATTGTTATTTTTTTAACAATCCATCTTATCAAGTAACAAATACATAATAACACCATTACTCCCTATTGTCAAATAATTATCAATCTTTTTTTTGCAAATCTTCCCCCTTGACCCCCCTTTTCATAAATGTTAAAATAATATCAAAGTCTAACGGTAACTATTCAGGCTTGCTGTGCAAAAACAATGGATCGACGTGCTTGCACGTTGGAGACATTGCTTTCTGTACAGTAAGCCTAAATAGTTACCATACAACTTAAATAATTAGGAGGCGTCTTTATTATGGATTACCAACAGATGTATCAAAACAAACTTACGACAGCAGCTTCTGCTGCAAACGTTATTCAATCCGGTGACTGGGTCGATTACGGCTGGTGTGTCAACACTCCGGTTGCCGTGGATAAAGAAGTAGCAAAACGGCTGCCATCTCTTGAAAATGTAAATTTCCGCGGTGGAATCTTGATGTGGGTTCCGGAAATCTTCCAGATTGAAGATCCTGCGGCTCATATGACATGGAACTCCTGGCATATGGGAGGTGTTGAAAGAAAAGCCGTTGCACAGGGATTTTCGTTCTACGCTCCGATCCGTTATTCGGAACTTCCACGTTATTACCGTGATTTGAGCTGTCCTTCGCGTGTAGCGATCTTTCAGGTGTCGCCGATGGATGAACATGGCTATTTCAGTTTTGGTCCAAGTGCTTCTCATCTGGCAGCCTGCTGTGAACGCGCCGAAGTGATCATTGTCGAGGTCAATGAAAATATGCCTCGCTGTCTTGGCGGCTTCGAGAATGGCATTCATATTTCCAAGGTTGATATGATTGTGGAAGGCGATAACCCACCGATCGGTGAAATGGGCGGCGGCGCTGCTGCTACCGATGTCGATCAGGCGGTTGCCAAATTGATTGTAGAAGAAATTCCGGATGGAGCTTGTCTCCAGCTCGGTATCGGCGGTATGCCAAATGCTGTCGGTACGATGATCGCAGAATCCGATCTGAAGGATCTCGGTGTACATACCGAAATGTACGTAGATGCCTTTGTCGATATTGCAAAAGCAGGAAAGATTACCGGAGCAAGGAAAAATATTGACCGCTATCGTCAGACATACGCTTTCGGTGCCGGTACAAAGAAAATGTATGATTACTTAAATGACAATCCGGAGTGTATGAGTGCTCCTGTCGATTATACAAACGACATCCGCTCGATCTCCGCACTGGATAATTTTATCTCCATCAACAATACGGTAGATATCGACCTGTACGGACAGGTCAATGCAGAGAGTGCCGGAATCAAAAACATCAGTGGTGCCGGCGGACAGCTTGACTTCGTTCTTGGTGCTTATCTGTCTAAGGGCGGAAAAAGTTTTATCTGCTGTTCTTCTACCTTTACCAATAAGCAGGGTGAAAAAGTTTCCCGTATCCGCCCGACACTGGCAAACGGCTCGATCGTTACGGATACGCGTGCAAACATCCACTACTTTGTTACGGAGTATGGTAAAGTAAATCTGAAAGGACTTTCCACCTGGCAGAAAGCAGAGGCTATTATCTCTGTAGCTCATCCTGACTTCCGCGATGATCTGATCAAAGAAGCAGAAAGCATGCACATCTGGAGACGCTCTAACAAATAAAATGATGTATCTTTCATAAATAAAACCGGCGGTACAGGGAATAACCTTCCTGCGCCGCCGGTTTTATTTTAGTAACTATTCAGTTACTTTTTATATAATAATACACACCAGACCACCATTGGAATCATTTACCACCTTCTGGATCGTATCCTGCAGTTTCACCTGGCTTTCTTCGGTCAGACGGTTCACCTTATTCAGAATACCGTCGTCCACCAGCTGCCGGATCGTTTTTCCAAAAATATTTGTATCGAAAATTCCATCCGGATTTTCTTTTCCATTTTTTTCAATGTATTCAATCAGATCTTTTGCCTGCTCTTCACTTCCTACGATCGGTGCAATCTCCGTCTCAATATTTGCCTGGATCAGATGCAGGGACGGACAGACTGCCCGGATCTTCACGCCGTATTTATTTCCGTGCTTGATCAGTTCCGGCTCGGCGATCTCAATCTCTTCCATCGTTGGTGTCACAATTCCATAGCCGCGGCCTTTCACCTGCTGGCATGCCGTCTCGATGCTTTGATATTCTGCCCGCTTTCCGGCAAGTTCCTTTAATGTTGCGATCAGCTCGTATTCACCGGAAATCGGTGTGCCGATAAGATCACTTAAAATCTCATAATAATATTGTTCTTCAAATTCGATCGCTACATGAATTTCTCCATTCTGCATCTGCTTATCCTGAATGTAGATTCCTTTTACATAGTCAGCATCCAGTTTAATTGTGTCCTTATTGACATCTCGCATGACATGCATATTTTTCAGCATTTCAAGACATTTTGTCATCAAATCTTTTTTCAGCCAGTGGTCTCTGGCTAAAAATTCAACCCACTTTGGAAAATAGAACTGAATCTGACCGATCGGAAAATCTGCCAAAATGGTTTCCATCATGGAAAACACATCTTCTTTTTTCAGATTTTTACAATCCATTACCAGGACGCTGATTCCATATTTTTCCTGTAAGTTTTTGGCAAGTGTTTTTGTGGATTCCTGATGGGGTACACGGGTATTCAAGATCATGATCGTTGGTTTTCCTGCTGCTTTGCATTCTGCCACGGTCTTCTCTTCCCCTTCGATATACTGTTCTCTGGATAATTCGGTAAAGCTTCCATCGGTCGTTACGATAATTCCTATGTTTGAATGCTCCCGTATCACTTTGCTTGTTCCAATCTGCGCTGCCTTGGTAAATGGAATTTCTTCGTCATACCACGGCGTCTTTACCATGCGTTCTTTCTCTTCTTCCCGATATCCGACCGCATCTTTTACGACAAAGCCTACACAGTCGATCAGACGCACTTTTCCGCTCTCCCCGCTTGGCATCTGGATCCGCGCCCCTTCTTTCGGGATAAATTTCGGTTCTGTCGTCATGATCGTTTTTCCATCGGAAGACTGCGGCAGTTCGTCTCTCGTACGTACTTTTTCTGCTTCGTCCTGCATTTCCGGTATTACCATAAGTTCCATGAAATTTTTGATAAATGTACTTTTCCCGGTCCGAACCGGGCCTACGATACCCAGATACAATTCTCCACCGGTTCTTGTATTGATATCTTCATATACATTATATTCATTGTCCATAAAAAAACCCCCTTGCTAAACTGTTACAGTATATGCAAGGAGGTTTTCCGATATGTTACTTATTTGATCTTAATTTTCTTTACTGCTTTCTTGCCGGAAGAAGACTGTACGGTAATGTTTACTTTGCCCTTTTTCAGCGCTTTTACATTTCCGTAATTATCTACCGTAGCAACTGCTGAATTACTGCTGTTGAAACTGATCGTGTCCGTCGAATTTCCTTTCACAAGGGAAACCGTCAATTTCTTAACCTGTTTCCGTTTCATCGTGGAAGGTCCTTTAACTTTCACTTTCTTTGCCTTCACCTGCTTCTTCGAAACCACTACTGTGATCGTCGCCTTTTTGCCTGAAGAAGCCTGTACCGTGATTTTGGCTGTTCCTTTTCCCTTCGCCGTGATCATACCTGCCGCAGAAACGACAGCCACTTTCTTTTTATTGGTCTTATAAGAAAATGTATCTGTACTTGTCAGCGGATTTTTCTCTGCTTTTATGGAAAGCGTCTGCCCTTTTGCCATATATACTTTCTTCGCATTTGGCTTATTCAGCAGAATTTTAATACTTTTCACCGGCTGTTTTACCGTCACGGAACAGCTTGCCGAACGATTCGTATTTGTTTTTGCCGTAATGGATACCGATCCCGGACCAACGGCATGGATCACACCATTCGCATCTACGGTCGCTACCTTCTCGTTGTTGGAAGAATATGTATAGGTAACAACTTCATTTGCATTTTCCGGAAGAACGGTTGGCGTAAGTGTATGTGTCTGACCTACATTCAATGTTACTTCTTTCGTAATGTTGATACCCGTTACACTTATCTTCTTCGCTACAACTGTTACGGTAATGGATGTTGACACTCCTGAGGACGTCGTTGCTGTCAGCGTCGCTGTTCCGGACGAACCTGCAGTTATCGTCACACGCGATGCGTTTTCACTGACTGCCGCCACTTTCGAATCGCTTGTTGACCAGCTTACGGTATCCGTAGTATTCGAAGGAGTGAGGACATAGCCTTGTGTTGCCGAAGCATTTGAAACCTTATTGATCGTATAGGTCTTTCCTTCTTCCAGCGTAAGTGGTCCGTCAAGGATCTTAATTTCCTTCGCCGGCTGTTTTACTGTTACGGCACAGTTTGCTGAACGATTGGTATTCGTTTTGGCTGTGATCGACGCTGTTCCCGGACCAACCGCATGAATAACACCATCGGCATCTACCGTTGCCACTTTTGCATTGTTGGTAGAATAGGTAAATGTTACCTTTTCATTTGCATTTTCCGGAAGACACTTCGGTACAAGTGCATGTGTCTCATCTACATTTAATGTTACTTCATTTGTAATGCTGATACTGGCAACCGCTATTTTCTTTGGTTCCACGGTGACAGTAACCTCTTTGGACACCCCGGATGTAGCAGTTGCTTTGAGTTTTGCCGTTCCTTCTGCAATCGCCTTTAAAACTACATTATTTCCGGTAACGGTTACGGTCAGCACGTTTTCATTGCTTGATTTCCACTCAATGGCATCATCGGTATCTGCCGGTTCAATCACATAGCCGTTCTTCGCAGATGTATTGTTCGTTTTTGTAATCGTATACGTTTTTTCGGCTTCTATTGTAATTGCCGAATCCAGTATCTGAATTGATTTCGCCGGAGAGTGAACCGTAATTTTAAATTCGGAAGACTTCACGGCACTATTTTCCCTGGAAATAGCAATTACGGTTGCAGTTCCCTTTTTCAAGCCGGTTACATTTCCTTTTTCATCAACAGAAATGTATTGTGCCCCGGTTTTCACCTGCCATTCCACCTCTTTATTGACAGCATTAACCGGTTTTACATTTGCCGTCAATTGAATGGTTCCATCAATGTCTACTTCGTTCTTTCCGGTAACTTCAATAGAAGAAACCTTTACATTCTGATCGTCCGTTACACGGAAGTAGAACTCTTTACTGGCTCCACTTGCCCGTGCGATGACGGTTATCGTTACTACCTCATCACTTGCTTTGTTCGTTGTCAGTTTTCCTGTCTCATCTACACTGATGATATCCGGATTGGATGAAACAAATATCAACTGTTCTTTGGATTCCGCATCAGTTCCTTCCGGATATTTCAGTGAAATATTTAACTGGTCTTTTCCACCGTTTCCATTTGGAAGATCGTATGGATTATTGGCACTCGTAAGCAGATTATCCGGCAGATTGTCACCGGTTGTTTTTACGGTATCAAATCCCGATGCCGAAGTCTGGCATACCACCGTAATCCGGTCTGTTTTTGCACCGGATGTAACTGTAATGATTGCCGTTCCTGTCTTGGCAGCATCTGCCTTTTTAATCTTGATCGTTGCCTTTCCGTCTGCGAACTGGTCTGTATCCGAAACAAAATCGATAAGGGAAGTATCTGAGGATTCCCAGGTATACCCTTGTGTCGTTTCTGCCGGTTCAATATTGGCAGACAATGTTACCCCGCTTGTTGTAGTAATTCCTGATGATGGAAGATACAGAACTTTTTCTCCATTTTTTTCAACATACATATATGGATTTTTTATTACCACACTATCTTCTTCTGCGGTGACTGCCACTTTTTCTGTCACAACATCGACAACACTTACTTTGTACTCAATCTGCTGTGAACTCTGCCAATAATCACTGGAGTCAAGAATTTGAAGTCCTGTTGCAAATTTGACACGAAGCGTAACCGGACTATCTTTGTCAATATACTCTGTTCCCGTAATGACAAAATGATATTTTCCTTTGGCATCTTTTGTCACATCGGCACCCAGTCCACGATAGTTTGTCTTAACTACCTCTCCGTCTTTTACCGTATAGATCACATTTTCCTTTTCGTTATCAATGACAGAGATTGTTGGTGAACTTCCCTTATAAAGCGTCTTTTCATTTAACGCATTGATCTTCAGTTCGTATTCACGGTTGATTGGAAGAGGCTGTACGTCTCCTTCCGGCTGTGTCAGCACAAGAGCAGGATCTGTATCTACCCAGCCACCGACCTTGCTGCCATATACACCACTAACCGTATCACCCTCCATTGTCGAACTGATCGGCGCCGTAAGTTTTTTCAGGTAAACATCATCACTGATCACCTTCGATGCCATACTCTCTGTCAGATCACTAAAAGCAACCGTTTCCAGATAACTACATTGCTGCAAAAGTCCCGTTTCAATTTTTGTTACTTTTGTTTTTGAGAGGTCAAACTGTTTGATATTGGTCTGCTGGAATGCGTTTTTTCCAATTTCTTCCAGTTTTGTGGCGCGTACAAAATCAACGGAAGAAAGACCATATTTGATCACATTCGTTCCATATTTTGTACGATTCATTCTGTATTTTGCCGTTTTTTCACTATTGGCATATCGAAGTTCGCGGTCTTTTAATTCTGTCAAAGTACATTTTGCAAATGCACTGTCTCCGATGGAAAGAAGACTGGATGGGAACACGGCTTCCTTCAATGAGAGACAGCCTTCGAATGCACTATTACCGATACTCTCAATGCTTGTTCCAAAGGAACTTCCTACTCCATTTGGATTGTCAAGTACAAGGTTTACACAGTTTTTAAACGCACCATCTTCGATCTTTGTCAGTGTATCCGGCATGTTGATCGTCTGCAGACCATAATAATCATAAAACTTTGAAGTTTCTGTACGGTCTGCAATATTCAAGATCTCGCTGCCACATCCATTAAACGTATCTTTCTTAATTACCGTAAGTGCTTTTGGTAATTTAACCGTATCCAGATTACAGCAGTTCATAAATGCTGCCTCACCGATATTGTCATCTTTTAAGGAATCCGGAAGAATCAATTGTTTCATACCAAAAATGTAATTTAATGTTACACTCGTCTGATTTGTGGTCTCATTTGTTGTCTGATCGACACCAAGTTCCTTTGCCGATGGAGTCATAAATGCACTATCGGATCCATCTGCCGGAAGCAGTGAAATTTTACTTTTCGCTTTCAGATATAACGTTTCATACGGTGTTCCTACATTAACAAAACGATTCACATAATCGGACTGCGTTGTCTCATAAAAACTGTCACATATTTTATAAATGTCTCTTGATTTTTCAGACAGATCAACAACATCCGAAGGATCATAATACTTCCGCTGAGCAAGTACATAATACTCCTCATATTCGGTATCTGACTGTGATATTCTCGATGGCTCTTTTATATCCGCCGGGTTTACAAAGACATGCTCTGTTTTCTGACTTCCATTTTGGGTAACATACAGTTCATAGCATCCATCACTATAAGAGGTCTGCAGTCGGTCAGGAGAAATCATAACTTTTACTGCTGTCATGGAAGCGTTATCATACGCTTTACCACAGTTCATAAATGCACTGTCTCCAATGGATACAAGACCATCTGCAAACCGGACTGTACCTTCTTCAAGATTTGATTTTGTACCTAATGTAGATAATTTAAACTGATTGGCAAATGCTTTGTCTCCAATGGTCTTCAATTTATCCGATACCACAACTTTTTCCAGATGTGCCCCGCTTGCAATGTCACCTGCTTCATTTCCAAAACACATTTCCGGGATATTGGTAATGCCGCTTCCCAGCGTTACAGTCTGTAAATTGTAGTTGTTGGAAAATGCTCCCTTTCCAAGTTCAGTCACACAATCCGGTAAAATAACTTCGCTCAATCCACTGACAAACGTTTTTTCTTTCCAGGAATTGTAAACATAGGACTTATCTGAAAAGCGGTATACATAACATGCTGAAAAAGCCTCTTCTCCAATACTTTTCAAATTGGATAAATTTTTCAGAAATGCCGTAGTTTCCAGTCTCCAGCACTCTGAAAATGCACTCTGTCCGATAGAAGCCAGTTTAGCATCTGCCGGAAGTTCTATCTCCGTTCCTTTGAGATAGTGGCATCGATAAAAAGTTCCTGCTTTGATCGCTTCTAACGTTTTTGGCAGTTTGATACTGATAATATAACTTTCCGAAAACGCTCTTTCTGCGATATCTGTACAAGATTCCGGTATATCGATGTAACCGATCCCGCAATCATGGAAAGCCTCTTCTCCAATGCTTGTAAGGCTTGCCGGCAGCAGAACCGTATACTCTTTGTACACTTCATCTCGTTTCTTATCATCCGTAGAATCCTCAATCTTAAAGTCATCTCCGGTACGGAAATTTGCTCCCGAAAATGCTGATTTGTTTATTTTTTCCAATTTTTTACAGGATGAGAGGTCCATTTTTTTCAAATAACAGTTTGCGAATGCATAGTCATCAATATAAGTTATATTTTGCGGAAGAACAGATACATCCTTAACTCCCTCTTCGATCTCATAAAACTTCACACCGGATGTACTGGCTCCCGTTCCCCTGAACACAGCGTTTCCTATGTACTGTAAGTCTTTCTGGAGACCAATTTCCTGCAGCCCGGAACAATTTTCAAATGCACTTGCTCCGATCAATGCTGCATTTTTGACCGGGATCTCAATCTTCTCTAAGCCGGTACATCCCAGGAACGCCTGTGCTTTTATTGTCAGTTCCGAACGGGTATCATATTTTCCCAGCTCAAGATCTGATATAGTTTCACAGGCAGAAAAGGCATTCGATCCAATCGTATTGACCTTAGAAAGATCTACAACTCCATCTGCCACTGTACCAATTCCCAGCGTAACAAGATTTTTACATCCTTCAAAGGCATTGTTTCCAATGGTTGTTACGGTTTGGGGAAGAATAATCTTTTGCAAGCCGGAACAGTTTTGGAATTCTTTATCCGGAATCGATGTAATATCATTTCCTGTCGCTAAAGTAATCCCCGACAAATCCATCTCTCTGGCATTTTGTGCCCAGCCGATTCCTTCCATACTGGATACTTTCAGATTTCCAAAGTCAATTTTTCCGTCATAACGGATCAAATCAGTTCCCATCGCCGGACTTGTCAGTTTATCATCTTCTTTATACAGATTAAGAACTTCTTGTGCCGTATGACTACCGATATAATCCAGTACTTCACTATTCTTTGCAGCCACTGCATTGGCAATGATCTTATAAAAAGTAAGTACATTCTGGTCTTTCACATTGGTGTCTCCCAGTGGCACTCCCGTTGTGATATTCCCCGGCGCTGCCAGCACAACATGAGACGGAATTGCGGTGATCTGTACACTTGTGGCAACAAGTGCTGACGCCAGTGCGATGCTGAGAATCCGCTTCATAATTCTCGGTTTCTTTTTCATAGTCAGTCTCCTTTTCTTGTTATTTATGTCAAATTGACACTTATTGTAACGATACAGGGTTTCTCCGGTCACTCCTGAATCGTTACTATTTGTTTATAAATTATACAGATTCATTTTATCATTTTTTTTCACTTACTGCAATACTTTGTTACAAAAAAAACTGTCCAAACAAAATCCCTTTCGTCTGGACAGTTGATTCTTCGTCTATTTTTAGGTTTTATATGTTGTTATTCCTTAATCTTGGCATTTTCACCGACCATATCGATCACTTTGTTGGTAAGCAGCGTGATCTTATAGTATTTTTCAATCGTGATCACATCTCCGTAAAGATCTTTGAAGTTCTGCTTCAATTCGTCTACGGTTCCACCCTGCTCTTCCACTTTCTGCATCTCTTTCGTGATCTCATCGTCTGAAACGGTGATACCCTCTTTTTCTGCAATGGCTTCTGTCAAAAGCTGCGTCTTCGCAATGCTCTGCGCTGCCTTTTTTAACTGTTCTTTATAAGTATCTTCCGTCATGCCGGACTGTGTCAGGAAAGTATTGAAATCATCAAAACCATACTGCTTTGCTGTGTAGCGGTAATATGCCTCCAACTGGGAACTTGCCGTATTCACAATCGAATCCGGATATTTCTTCACTTCTGCTTTATCTTCTACTTGACCATAAGCAGTCGATCCTGCACTATCTTTCTTTTCCTTCTTCAAGTCATCCACGATAGATTTTTTGTACTCTTCAATCGTTTTGTATTCGGTTTTTTCAGAAACCAGCTTGTCTGTCAGTTTCGGTGTATTGGTCTTTGAAATGTAGTTCAAAGTTACCGTAAATACCGCTGCTTTTCCGGCAAGATCTTTATTATTGGTGTAGTCATCCGGGAATTTGAGGTTAAGATCTTTGGTTTCACCCGGTTTCATCCCGATGACACCATCATCAAATCCATCAATAAATCCGGAAGATCCAAGAGTAATGGCACTTCCCGAAGCACTTCCGCCCTCGAAAGCCTTGCCATCTGTCTTTCCTTCGTAATCAATATTTACCGTATCGCCTTTTTTACATTTTCCTTTTTTAACCTTCTTCTCCGTAGAGTTCTGGCTGACAAAGGAGTCCAGCTGAGACTGTACTTCATCATCGGATACCGTACAATCTACTTCAATCCCTTTATACTCAGGAATTGTCACACACTCCGACGCAACATAGTCATCGTCCTGCGATGCGGTTGTTGTCGTGCTGGAATCTTCTCCTGTAAATTTGCTCTTTATCTCGCTCCAGGAACATCCTGTAAGCATCAAAGAAGCGGATAATACCATACTTAAAATAACTGCTCGTCTTTTCACTTCGTTTTCCTCCTAATAACTTAACGTTAATATTCATTCTATCACACTTTATAAGAAATTAAAAGTGAAATTTTGTTCATAATTTTAGGAAATGGCATTTTTCATGCTTTTCACATACTCTGCTACCGGATTGATGCAGTCTTTTCCATTCGTCTCGATCAGCTTCACAATGGCACTTCCTACGATCACACCATCGGAAAATGCTGCCATCTCTTTTGCCTGCTCCGGTGTCGAGATACCAAATCCGATCGCACATGGAATGTCTTTTGTCTTCTTTACCTGCTCGATCATCTGTGCCACACCTTTGTTGATCGAGCTCCGCATACCGGTTACACCGAGACTGGACACACAGTATACGAATCCTTTTGCCTCTGCCGCAATCGCCTGGATGCGGTCGTGGGATGTCGGTGCGATCAGGGATATAACATCCAGTCCGTATTGGGAAAATACGGAATCCATTTCTTCTTTCTCTTCAAACGGAACATCCGGAATGATCACTCCACTCATACCGATCTCTTTGGAACGTCTGGCAAATTTTTCAATGCCGTAAACAAAGATTACATTTGCATATGTCATAAACACCATAGGAACGTGCATTTTATCCCGGATGGACTCTACCATATCAAAGATCTTGTCGGTCGTCGTTCCTGCCGCCAATGCCCTCTCGTCGGCTTTCTGGATAACAATTCCCTCCGCGACCGGATCCGAAAACGGGATTCCGATCTCAATCAGATCTGCGCCGCTTTCCTGCAACACCGGAAGAAGTTCTCTGGTTGTTTCCAAGTCCGGATCTCCTGCTGTTACAAATGGTATAAATGCTTTTCCATGATCAAATGCCTGTGCTATCTTACTCATAAAGTTCGACCCCCCTGTATCTTGCAATGGCTGCCACATCTTTGTCGCCACGTCCTGAAATATTTACTACAATGATCTGATCCTTATTCATCGTCGGTGCCAGTTTTCTCGCATATGCTAAGGCATGGGAACTCTCGATCGCCGGAATGATTCCCTCGATCCTTGACAGATATTCAAATGCGGAAACGGCTTCTTCGTCTGTGACCGGCACATACCGGGCACGGCCGATGTCATGCAGATGGGCATGTTCCGGTCCGATTCCCGGATAGTCAAGCCCTGCTGAGATCGAATATACCGGTGCGATCTGTCCGTATTCATCCTGACAGAAATAGGATTTCATGCCGTGAAATACGCCCAGTGTTCCATTGGCGATGGTTGCTGCGTTTTTATCGGTATTTACTCCGTGTCCGGCAGCTTCACAGCCGATCAGCTGTACGGATTCATCCGGAATAAAATCATAAAAGGCACCCATCGCATTGCTGCCGCCACCGACGCAGGCAATGACAGCATCCGGAAGTTTTCCTTCCCGTTCCATCAGCTGGGATTTAATTTCTTTTCCGATGACACTCTGGAAATCTCTTACAATTTCCGGAAATGGTGCCGGCCCCATAACGGAACCGATTACATAATGCGTATCATCAATACGGTTGGTCCACTCACGAAGAGTCTCATTTACTGCATCTTTCAACGTCTGTGTTCCGCTTGTCACCGCATGTACTTTAGCGCCCAAAAGTTCCATACGATATACATTCAGCGCCTGGCGTTCGGTATCTTCTTTTCCCATAAACACCTCACATTCCATACCAAGGAATGCGGCGATCGTCGCTGTCGCCACACCATGCTGGCCGGCACCGGTCTCTGCGATCAGGCGTTTCTTTCCCATTCGTTTTGCTAACAGCGCCTGGCCGAGTGCATTGTTTAATTTATGGGATCCGGTATGGTTCAGATCTTCTCGTTTCAGATAAATCTTCGCGCCTCCCAGATCTTTTGTCATACGATCCGCATAATATAAAAGGGATGGTCTGCCTACGTAAGTTGCCAGCATTTCATTAAACTCTCTTACAAAATCCGGATCCTCCTTATATTTTCGATATGCCTGTTCCAATTCAATTACGGCATTCATCAATGTTTCCGGGATATATTGTCCCCCGTGAATACCAAAACGTCCTCTAGATTTCGACATTTTCTTCATCTCCAATCTTTTTAATCTCTTTCATTTTTTCCACATTTTTACAGCCATCTATCTCAATTCCACCGCTGATATCCAGGGCATAGGCCGGCACCTGCTGCATGGCCTGCCGCACATTGGAGGCATTCAAGCCGCCTGCCAGAAAAAACGGATGGCGCAGGTCTTCCGGGATCATCGTCCAGTCAAATGCATTTCCGGTTCCTCCGTACACCCCCGGCTGATATGCGTCAATCAGCAGATAATCACAATCCATCGCATCGGCTTTTCGGATGCTTTCCACATCTTTTGCCCGGACGGCTTTGATCACTTTCGCTCCTGTCGCTTCTTTAATCTGAAGAACTTCCTCATTACTCTCGTCTCCATGAAGCTGAACCATATCAATTGCCTTTTCTTTCACATAGCGTATGATCGTCTCCGGCTTCTCATTCACGAATACACCAACCACCGGAATCTCCGGCAATATCAAGGATCTAAGTTCCATTGCCTGCTCTTTTGTGATCTGACGTCTGCTCTTTGCCAATATAAATCCGGCGTAGTCCGGTTTTACTTCGTTGACATAGGCTGCGTCTTCGGGTCTTCGTATGCCGCAAAATTTTATCTTCATGGCATTACCGTCCTTTCAGCCGGCGCAGTGTCGCCTCTTTGTCAGGACTCCGCATCAGCGTTTCTCCGATCAGTACTCCATCGACACCGCCTTGTTCCAGTGCGGCAATGTCCTCTCTGGATTTGATCCCGCTTTCCGCCACAAATAAAATGTCCGAAGGAATGTGCTTTCTCTGTCGAATGCAGTTATTGATATCGACTTCAAATGTCTTCAGATTGCGGTTATTGACACCAATGATCCTTGCTCCGGCGCGCACCGCCATATTAATCTCTTCTTCATCGTGCGCCTCCACCAGTGCCGAAAGTCCCAGACTATGGCTGAGGGCGATCCATTCGCGAAGCGTATCCTCGTCTAAGAGGGAACAGATCAGAAGCACGGCACTCGCTCCGATCACCTTCGCCTCATAGATCATATATTCATCCACGGTAAAATCTTTCCGAAGCAGCGGAATATTTACCGTTTCCTGTATTTCCTGTAAATATTCGGTGCTTCCCATAAAATAGTCCGGTTCTGTCAATACGGAAATGCAGTCAGCACCTATTTTTTCGTATTCAGCCGCAATGTCAAGATATGGAAAATGTTCTGCGATGACTCCTTTGGAAGGAGACGCCTTTTTTATCTCGCAGATAAACGAAACTCCCTTCTTCTGCAATTGCTTTTCAAAGGGGAACCCTGTCTCCGGGTTCAAAGAAAGTGCCTTTTGCTCCATTTCTTCCAAACTGACTTTCTTTTTGCATTCTGCCACTCGCTCTCTTGTCTTTGCCGCGATCTCATCTAAAATCATAAGTTTCCTCCCTGCCGGATTCAGACATTGGTTTCTTTTACAAATTCTTCCAGTTTTTCAAGAGCCTTTCCGCTGTCGATCATTTCTTTGGCAAGAGCAACTCCTTCTTCCATCGTAATGCCCTCTTTTCCAAGATAAATGGCAATTCCGGCATTCATTAAGATCACATTTCTCTTTGCCCCGGTTTCTTTTCCTGACAGGATATCTCTTGTGATCTGTGCATTTTCCTGTGGTGTGCCTCCGATCAGTTCTTCCAGATCGCAGGTTTCAAATCCAAATTGTTCCGGCGTGATGTCAAAGGATGTCAATCCGCCGTCACGGATCTCACAGCAATGGGTCGGGCCGGTAAGGGTGATCTCGTCAAGTCCGTCATTTCCACAAACTGCCATGCCTCGTTTTACCCCAAGATTTTTCAGCACTTCTGCCAGTTTTTCAACCAGATCGTTGTTATATACACCCAGAAGCTGAATGCTTGCGTTTGCCGGGTTGGTAAGCGGACCAAGGATATTGAATATCGTACGCTCTCCCATTTCTTTTCGAACCGGGCCGACATTTTTCATGGAAGAATGATAATACTGTGCAAACAAGAAACTCATTTTTACTTTATCAAGAACCTCTTTGCTCTTTTTATCATCAATCGAAATGTCTGCTCCCAGACTTTCCAGTACGTCTGCAGCACCGCTTTTACTGGATACGCTTCGATTTCCATGTTTTGCCACCGGGATTCCTGCCGCAGCGATAACAAATGCAGATGTGGTGGAAATGTTAAAGGTTCCCACTTCGTCTCCGCCGGTTCCTACGATTTCAAGGACATCATAATCCGGTGTCAAATGTACACCAAGATCACGCATGGCCTGTGCGGATGCTGTGATCTCTGTAATGGTTTCGCCTTTCATACGAAGCGCCGTAAGGTACGTTGCCATCAATATCTGGGATGCTTCCCCTGACATGATTTCTTTCATTGCCCCCTGCGCCATCTCATAACTTAAATCTTTTCCATTAATTACTTCATGAATTGCCTCTTTAATTACCATGATAAATGCCTCCTTGAAATTATATTGTCGTTAAAAAATTGTTTAAGATCACTCTGCCGTCCGGTGTCAGGATGGATTCCGGATGAAATTGTAATCCATAAATCTTTTTTTCTCTGTGTCTTACTGCCATTACTTCCTGTTTGTCATCGACGGAGATTACTTTGAGTTCTTCCGGGATCGTCTCAATGTCTGCGATCAGGGAATGATATCTTGCCACGTCGATTCGTTCTGGAAGATTGTGGAAAATCGGATCTTCGGTATCAATTTTTACATTGCTTTTTTTCCCATGCATCAATTGTTTCGCATGACAGATCGTGGCTCCAAATACTTCGCAGATTGCCTGATGTCCCAGGCACACGCCCAGAATCGGGATCTCACCGCCTAAACTGCGGATCACAGCTTCACACACACCGGCATCTTTCGGATACCCCGGCCCCGGTGACAAAATGATATGACTTGGTTTCATCGCCCGGATCTCCTCCACGGTTTTTTCATCGTTCCGGATCACTTTAATATCCGGATTGATTTCCCCGATCAGCTGAACGAGGTTATAAGAAAAACTGTCATAATTATCAATTAAGAGAATCATATCATCAAACCTCCTGTCATATCTTTTCCTGCATTTTGTATTGCGTCGATCACTGCTCTCGCTTTGTTGCCGGATTCTTCGTATTCCAGTCGTGGCCGGCTGTCAGCGACGATACCGCCTCCTGCCTGTACATAGACTTTTCCGTCTTTCTTTACCGCCATACGAATGGCGATACAAGTGTCCAGGTTTCCGCTGAAATCAAGATAGCCAAGTGCCCCTCCGTATATTCCACGCGGTTCGCTTTCCAGTTCATCAATGATCTCGCATGCACGGATCTTCGGCGCTCCGGACAACGTTCCTGCCGGCAGTACTGATTTCACGGCATCCAGTGCATCAGCGTCCTCCCGGATATCTGCTTCCACCTGCGAACAAATATGCATGATCTTCGAATATTTATGGATCATCATATATTTCGTTACATCCACAGTTCCAAATTCTGCGATGCGTCCCAGATCGTTTCGTCCCAGATCGACGAGCATGTTATGCTCTGACAATTCTTTTTCGTCACCGAGAAGATCTTTGACAAGGGCTTCATCTTCCGCTTCATCTTTTCCTCTCGGTCTGGATCCCGCCACCGGAAATGTCGTCAATCTTCCGTCCTGCAAACGAACCAGCGTCTCCGGCGAGGTACTCATGATCTCCACATCATCCAGATTCATGTAAACCATGTACGGCGAAGAATTTGTCGTCCGAAGCACACGGTACGGCTGAATCAGGCTTCCTTCGTACGGACTGACAAATCGTCTGGAGATTACCGCCTGAAAAATATCTCCATCGCGGATATACTCTTTTGTCTTCTCAACAATATCTTCATATTCTTTTTCCGATACATTACATTCAAATTTCACTTTGTCATAAGAAGGAAATTCCGATAATTTTGTCTCCTCCTGAATCATAGTGATAATGTCATCAATCTCTTTTTCTGCCTTTTGCAGATTCTGCTGTAAATCCCCTTTGGTCTTTACATTTCCTACCACAATGATCTTTTGCTTTAATTGATCGTACGCGATCACTTTATCGAAAAGCATCAGATCATAATCATTAAATTCGCCGCGCTTGATATTTAACACCGGCTCTGCATGTTCGATCATCGCATACGCAAAATATCCAACAAATCCTCCGGTAAACGGCGGCATATCTTCCATCTTCGGCGAACGGTACTGCTTTAAAATATCCCGGATCACCTGAAACGAATCCTTTGTCGTGATCGTCTTTTTTTCTCCCTTTTCTTCGATCACAACCTCATCCCGGAAGCAGGATACCCGCATCACCGGATCGTAACCAAGAAAAGAATAACGTCCCCATTTTTCTCCTCCTTCTACACTTTCCAGAAGGTAAAAACGTTTCTTCTTCGCCGCAATTTTCTGCAGCAGCGCAATGGGCGTCACAAGATCCGCATAAATTTCTTTTTTTACCGGGATCACATCATAATCCGCCGCATATTTTTTGATTTTTTCTAACAACATCGTAAACATCTCCTTTTTGTTTATTGCTACGATGTGTGCAAAAGAGATTGCCCGATTGTGCGATACCTGAGGCAATAAAAAAAGCCTCTGTCACATGTTCTATCACTAGAACAGGGACAAAAGCTATCAACTTCTGCGGTACCACCCTTATTGGCTAATCGGTATAACCCACTCATCATGCACCACCATGCACTCCTGTTGTTAACGGTACAGGTTTCCGTCAGCGTCTACTCGATACTCTTTCAAGCTGCCCTCACAAGTCCATTCAAAATGATATTGCTGCTGCATCGCACCAACCTGCAGCTCTCTGAAAACAATGTTTCACTTTTACTTACTCTTGCTCATCGGTTTCAATATATTTCATATCTAGAAATTAGTATATCACTTTTTTTTCAAATGTCAACTAGATTTTACAGAAATTTAGAAAACTGTCAGGAAATGCTTTTGTTTCTTCTTTATTTAAATATTAAAAAGGTGCCGGATTGTGGCACCTTTTCTTCACAAAATCATTTTTTGAACATTGTCCATATTACAACAGCTAACATTAAAACCGATTCAATTATCACAGCAATCCGCAAAACAATAGGCCAATCAAGTGCGCATGCCATAATAAAACTAACGATCAGTAACATAAACAATTCATCTTTCTTTTTCATTGATTTACTTTAAACGATGTGGTATCATCAGAGAAGTCAATCACATCTTTCGTTGATAGCTCTTGTTTTCTCCGATGTTTTTTCTTTATCGTCTTCTCCTTTCTTATGCCGCATCACAAGCGACACGGCGAACTTAATAAGCCCGACAGCAACCAGAAAAATACCTAATTTTAAAATCATGCTTTACACCTTTGTGAGATTGGCGTTTTCTTTTACTTCTTTTGCTTTCCCACATTGGTTGCCTCCTCTCTATAATTTACTTTATTGTCACCTCATTTCTTCTGCAAAAATACAACAATGTTTAAAATAATTGAAATCAGTGTCATTGCTATAGCCAATGCAAGCCACATAAATTTTGTTGTAACTAACAATGCAAGCATTGTCACCACTGAAATAATTTGTAAAATAATGATTGTTTTTTCCATTGATTTTATCTCTTTTTTTATTTTTGTTCCTTGTTATGATTATAGTATAACATAGGGCATTTCCTATGTTAATAAATTTTTATATTTTTCTTTATGTTCCGAAAGGTAAACATAAAAATTTTCCTTTCCAAATTTTGGGAGTAATCACGAGGTAATCAGAACATTCTTTCGGTTTTTAAGCAAAAAACGACGGTTTTCCGTCGTTTTCAGCCATTTTTATAGCGGAGACGGAGGGATTCGAACCCTCGTGCCCGTGAAGGCAAAACGATTTCGAGTCGTTCTCGTTATGACCACTTCGATACGTCTCCGAATGTGCTTTTTGAAAAAAGCACCTCTATATTTGTAACATTTTTTCAAGCATTTGTCAATGCTTTTGTCAAAAAGAATTCTGCGATAAGAGTTTCCTGCATTCTTCCGGTCTTAAACCGTTCTTCCAGATCCGCCCGCAGTTCCAGGAGTTCCATCAGCCTTTCTCTGGTAAAGTGCCTTTCCTGGCTGCGGTATTTTTTTACTGTAAAGAAAGGGATTCCTGCTTTTGCTGCCAGATCACGATCCGACATACGCGGGCCAAGTTCTTTTACCTGCAATAAAATATTGATATGACGGCCCAGCATATGCAGGATGCGAAGTGGCGGCTCTTTTAACTCCAGCAGGTCGGCGTAAAGAGTAAATACCTTCTCCTGCTGTCCCGCAATGACGGCGTCCATCATATCAAATAGTTTTCCCACGGTCTGACCGGAGCAGATACTCTCCACATCTTCTGCGGTAACCGCCTCTCTGTCTCCGGTATAACCGATCAGTTTATCCAGTTCGCAGGATAAAAGATCCATCTGGAACCCTGCCCGCGACACAATGAGTTCCGCAGTATGTTTGGAAATTTTCTTTCCGTACTGGGACAAATATCTCGCGATCCATGGCACCAGTTCGACTTCTGCGCGCAGTGTACACTCGGTAATGCAGCCGTGCTTTTGAATCCATTTATACAAACGATTCCGCTTATCGATCTGTTTTTCCACAAAGACTACAAATGTAGTCTCTGGGAACTGCTCCAATACTTCCGGCAGATCATTTGCCTTTTTAAATGCCTGGCTGTTTTCGATCAGGATCAGACGTTTGTCCTGAAAAAACGGAAGCGTATTGCCGATCGACTGCATTTCTTCCACGGAAAATTTTTCTCCCTCAAAATAAGAGGCATTCATATCGTCTCCCGGCACAGACAGCGCCTGTTTTAATTTGTTTTTATAATTGCGGACCAGATACGCTTCTTCGCCATAAACCAGCTGAAAGCGGGAAAGATCGCCGTTTTTTAACTGGGCATCTATTGTCAGCATCGTTTCACCTCGTCTTCCTAAATTCACTCTTTTAAGTATAACACATCTGCCACATTCTCTCAATGCTTAAAATACCAGCATCGCTTCTGTCCCCTTCTGTATTCTGCAAATAATGCCCCTTTCTGCGCAGTATTCCAGTTTTTACAGGAAATATTTTCCAATCGCTGCAGTGTTTCTTTTGCCGGATGACCGTACCGGTTGTCTGCTCCCGCAGAGATAAATCCATAACGCGGCCTGCATTTTTGCAAAAAAACTTCCGAAGAAGAATTTTTCGAGCCATGATGTCCCACTTTCAATATGTCATATCTTTTTCTTGGAAACGTGCTATTTTCTTCGCCGTGCACCCCCAGATCTCCAGTCGTCAAAATGGACAGATTTTTATAGGAAAGGTCAAAAACGAGAGAACAGTCATTGGCATCTTCCCACTCATACTCTGAAGCAGGATGAAGGCAGCGCAGCTGCATGTTTCCGCTTGTTATCTGCTGTCCCTTGCGCATTGCAGCCACCGGTATCTTTTTGGCAGTTACCGTCTGTACAAACTTTTGCAGTCCCTCTTCTTTCCTTTGCAGATTTGGAACAATGATCTGACAGATCGTGATCCCTTCCTTTTCCTGCCGTTCCGCCAATTCTTCTATCCCATTGACATGGTCTTCATCCCCATGCGTGATAAAAACGCCGTCAACCTCATCTCTACCATAATATTTAAGCATTTTCGCAATCCGATATTTTCCAATCTCTTTTTCCGAAGTACTTCCCCCATCTATTAAGTACGTTTGTTCTCCATTAAAAATACAGGCGCAGTCTCCCTGTCCGACATCCATCTGAATGTACAGAAATTCAAATGCCGGGCGGAAAGAACCAAGAACCAGACAGAGCGCCGCCACACTAAAAACGGTCTTTATCTTATCGCCATGCATTGCCCACACATACACGGATAGTAACAAAAAAACATAGTATATTATTATCTTCCAAATCTCCGGCCGCCCTATGATCAAAGTATTTCCCGGAAGCACTTTGATCCCCTTGCAGACAAGTTCATAAAATGCCAGGATTCCGTGGGCAGAAGCCAGTATAAAGCCGCCGGCAGGCGGAATGATAAAGCAGAGTACACAGCCTAAAATACCGATTCCAAGCAGGGCAGACAAAAACGGCAGTAAGACGAGATTGGCAATGACCGCATACGGACATATTTCATAGAAATACCAAAACATGACCGGAAGTGTCAGAAAAAATGTCCAGACGGTAGAAAGAAGCGTTTTCTGCCACTCTTTCATCTGTTTCTGTCTCTTGCTTGTCATCTCCTGATAAATCAAAATTCCACCGGCTGCGACAAAAGACAGGACAAAGCCGCACTGAAATAACTGCAATGGATTTTGCAGCAGGATCACGCTTCCACTGATTGCCAGTGCCGTCAATCCATCGTACGGTTTTCCGGTATATCTTGCCACCAGTCGAATGCATAACATCCACACTGCCCGCGACGTAGCTACCGGAAATCCCGTAAACTGCCCATACAACAGCAACAGCACCAGCGAAACGATGACGGCCGTTTTCATTGGAAGAAGATTTTTCCGCAGCCAGTCAAACAAAACCATCCCTAAAAGTGAAATATGTAAGCCCGATATCGCGAGCATATGGGCCACGCCGGTCTGCTGGTACAATTCCTTGATGTCGCTGTCCAGCCGGGATTTGTCACCAAGAAGCATCGCTCCAAGCAGTCCTGCATCTCTTTCCCCCATCGCTGTGACAAGTTGCTGCATCGCCTTATTCCGCCACTCATACAACAATTGTTTGACCGGATTGCTGGAGGAATCACGTATCCGTATATCCGACACAAACATGCGTGCATCCACCTGCATCGCCTCATAATACGAAAAGGCATCAAACTGTCCCGGATTTCCTGCCCGTTCAAAACTTTCTGCCTCTCCTGTTACCTGGATTTCATTTCCGATTTGGATATGGGAAAATAAATTTTGATCTGATGTTTCATAAAGAAGTATTTTTCTCAAAGAACTTGTTTTATCTGCTTTTGTATACTGCGGTTCTACCTTAGATAACGTCAGTACTTTTGTCCCCGACGCCGTCCTCTGTATCGTTTCGACAACACCGCTGCATGTAAAGGCTTTCTGCTTCCAGGCCTCCCAGGAATTGTCCCGGAACCGATTCCAGATAACAATCCCCAGCATGACAAGGAAAAAGAAAACCACCAATGGTCGATTGCTCCTTATTTGTTTCATCCCCTTTTTTTCAGCCTTTACTGGCATCCTGAACCATATCCAGATTTCGTTCAAAAGAACCGGTAAAGTTTTTAATATCCCCGTACGTCTCCTGCTGCTCCCCGTCAATCGTAAACTGTACTTTACTTACATCGGAGAGTTCACATAACGTATTCACTATACTATAGATCACTACACTGCCGCTCACATCCGCCTGCATATTCATAAATTCTTTACTAAAATCCACATAACATACATGATCGCGGATTGTCAAAGAATTTAATTTTGTACCCGCAGGAATTGTATCCCTCACTTCGGAAGTATTGGCATCGGAAATCTTGTCAGGCCCTTCTAACAATTGTTCAATGAGCAGACGAGCCAGCGGTACTGTCATATCATGTGTTAATTTGGTTGAAATTTCCTGCATCTTTGTCCCATCATTGGACGAAAAATACAAGGTTACATATTTTTCCTGTGTATATCCTTCCCCACCGACAGAATCCAGAAACGACAATTTACTCATAATGCCTACTTCTTCTCCATCCAGCATCAGCGGGTTTTCACCTACATAAAATTCAACATATTCTACACCATCCAACTGGCAAAGTGTTTTTACAATAGATGCGCGGTTCAGCACTTCATCAATCTTATCCTGATTATAATAAGAAGACAAAAACGTAACCGTCAGTTGTTTTTCCTTTAATTGGAAATCATCGACAGCCACCCATTTTTTAAAACAATTAAGCAACTCCTGTATGATCGCGACGTTATCTTCTCTGTCTGACTGAATTTCATAGTTTGCGGACTGGAGTCCGGATCCGTCTTCTGCCATCTGATACAGCGTAATATTACCGGTTTGATCCGGATTTACCGTCCTCTGGCAGCCACAGCACAACACAAAGACACATACTAACACACACAAAAAACGAATTTGTCTCATCATGAATTTCCTCCTTGTGCCTGATAGATCAACGGAATTCTCACAGCAAACGTCGTACCCTGTTTTTCCACGCTATGTACTTTGATCGAACCGCGGTGCAGCAATATCGCATTTCTCGTGATGGCAAGTCCCAGACCATTTCCGCCGGTTTCCCGCGACCGTGCTTTATCTACCCGGTAAAACCGTTCAAAAATATGATCCTGTAATTCTTCCGGTATTCCTACTCCGGAGTCTGCCACACGCAGATAGAAAAACTTATGATCTGCGTTTAACGTAACTTTAACCCAGCCGTTATCGAAATTATATTTTACCGCATTTTCGATAATATTGGTAAACGCCATCCCCAGTTTTACACTGTCGATCTGCGCACTTACCGGCCGCACACTTTCATAGATGATCTCTATATTACGCTTTGACGCGATCGGTGTAATTCCTTTTAAAATGCCCTCAATAAATTCATTGATGTTGATTTCTTCTATCGACATCTGAACCGCAGACTTGTCCATTTTTACAAGAGACAGCAGGTCATTGACAATCTTATTCATGCGGTCAAGTTCCTGATTGATATCTCCCATAAATTCACGGTACAATTCCACCGGAACATCTTCCTGCATCGTCAGCGATTCTGCCAGAACCTTGATCGAAGTGATCGGCGTCTTCAATTCATGCGATACGTTAGAGACAAATTCCTGACGCGAATCTTCCAGATTCTGCACCTTGGTAAGCATCGAATTGATCGCATCCGAGATCTGTTCTACTTCAATATTATCACGAACTTCCATCTGCTCGCTGAAATCTCCGGACTCCACATGTCCGATCGAACGGATCACGCCTTTTAACGGTTTTACAAACCGCCCGGAATAAATCCAGGAAATAACAATAATGTTTACTGCCAAAAGCAGGATAATCGAAATGCTTACCGTGCGAATATTATCATAGAGCGTTTGAATCGACTGGAATGAAAAATTCATCACGATCACACCGTAAACCGACTTATGATCTGCACTATCCACCGGGAGATAAATTTCCACATTGTTCTTGTGCTGGTTTACAATTTTCGTTGTTTCCCCACGAAAACACTGAATTACCTCCGGTAAAACAACGATGCCTCCCTCTTCCAGTCCATAAGTATCACGCACCACCTTCAGTCTCGAATCAATGATGAGAATTCTTCCATCATACATATCCGAAACTTGTGACAATTCCGTATCCACTTTTTCACTCTGTTCTCCTGCCGCCGTCAAATACCCTGAACCAACGATCAGATTTGAGATCACGTTTCCTCTTACCTGTATCTCGGAAACACGCTGGCTGATGCTCCGCGTACGGTATACATTCAAAAATACAATCGAAAAGATGATAAGAGGAATAATGCCAATTATTACCAATGCTCCCAGACTCTGAACACGCATACTTTTAAATTGATGAAAAAAACTTTTAAGCTTGGAAATAATAACCAACACCCCATTTTGTATGTATAAATTTAGGTTCACTTGGTGTCTTTTCAATCTTTTCACGCAAGCGTCTTACATGAACATCTACGGTTCTGACATCCCCCAGATATTCATATCCCCAGACATCATTTAACAGCTTTTCTCTGCTGTAAACCTTGTTCGGATTATTCATCAAAAGTTCAAGCAGATCAAACTCTTTCACGGTTAAATTCACTTCTTTTTCATCAATAAATACTCGTCTGCTGTCCGTATCGACTTTCATATCTCCAAAAATACGAATCGACGAATTTTCCTGCTCTTTGGCCTCGCGTTTGGAACTACGGCGCATAATGGCTTTGATACGGGCTTTTACTTCCAGAATATTAAATGGCTTGGTAATGTAATCGTCTGCGCCATACTCAAGTCCAAGAATCTTATCCATGTCCTCACCCTTTGCTGTGAGCATGATGATCGGCACGTCGGAAAACTCCCGTACCTGCTGGCACACCTCAAACCCCGAGAGTTTCGGAAGCATGACATCCAATAAAACCACATCATATGTATTTTGTTTGATCGCATTCAATGCCTCTTCTCCATCATAAGCACAATCTACATCCATACTGTCTTGTTCAAGACTAAACCGCAGTCCTTTGACAATCATCTTCTCGTCATCCACTACCAAAACTTTCTTTGCCATCTGCTTTCTTCCTTTCCCGTTTCCATTCTTCTCTATTCCTGTTTTATACACATATCTGTGATTTGATCTTATCAAAAACCCCTTCCTTGATTCCCGGAATGTTCATCAAATCCTCTGTTTTTTGAAATTTCCCCTTTTCTTCCCGATATGCTATGATTGCAACTGCCTTTGCTTCTCCAATACCGGACAATGTCATCAACTGTTCTTTCGTCGCCGTATTCAGATTCACTTTTCCCGCTTCCACCTGCTCTTCCTGCTGTCCTTTCGTTTCCTTTGAATCCTTCTGCGAAGCGATTGTAAGCTGGGTACCGTCTTCTACAATTTCTGCCTGATTGACCTCCGTGGTAACGGCATCTTTCGTAAAACCGCCGGCTTTTTCCACCACTTCGATCACACGCGGTTTTTTCTGAAATGTATATACACCGGGCTTTTTTACCGCACCTACGATGTGTATATAAATCCGGCCGTCTTCATTCTCCGTAGTTTGCTGGGACAAACCATCGTTCGTCTCCTCTGACACGATCGTTTCTGTCGTCTGCACACTTTTTCCCTGATACAGCCAGATTCCACCGCAAAGTAAGATACCGGCAATTGCCAGAAGCATTACTATTTTATTCTGTTTCATAGGTCATTCCTCTCATTTCCGGGAACAACAAACAAAAATGCACATCTTTATTGTAATACTGAAATCAGTTTTTTACAACCAAAATTTTCAGTTTTTTTCTCATTTCCATTTAAATGTAATAATGCCCGCGATCATTACAACCAGACCTATGATCTTGCGCCATTCAAACGGCTGCTTATCAACGCCAAAGACACCCATCAGTTCGATCAGATATGCGACGATCAGCTGCGCTGTAACAATAAACATGACCGCTCTCGCCGGCCCGCATTGATTCATCGCCTGAATTACCGTATACGTGATAAAAGCTCCGATTGCGCCACCTAACAGCATATATTTGGGCTGCACATGAAACAGACTCGACACCGCCCCCTCTTTTCCGGTAAAAAACCATGCCAGAACACATACCACAAATGCCGTGATCTGTACAAACGCTGCCGACAGCCAGATACTGCTCTGCTTTGTCACTTCCGCATTAAATACCCCCTGGACACTCATCAAGGCTCCGGATATCAATCCAATAATAATTCCCCACATAAAAACAGCCATCCTTCCTTTTTTCGATAGTATGGCTGTTTTCTTTCGTTTTATTCAAATATTCTCCGGAAAACTCATGTTTTTCCGGTTTTTACCATCCAAGCGTACGATATTCACTCACGCGGTCACGCATAAGAAGTTCTTTTAATGCCTGTTTTGTCGTCTTTCCCTGGAATAATACGGCATTGATCTGTTCTACGATCGGCATCGAAACATGATAACGGTTTGCCAGTGCCATCGCCGCCTGCGCGCAGTTTACCCCTTCCACAACCTGCTTGATCTCTGCTTTTGCTTCTTCCAGCGTCTTTCCTTTTCCGAGAAGATAACCACAGTTATGATTGCGGCTGTGCTTGCTTGTACACGTTACAATAAGATCTCCGATTCCGGATAAGCCAAAAAATGTCTCCATTTTTCCGCCAAGCTCCACTCCGAGACGGCTGATCTCCAGGATACCGCGTGTCATCAGTGCCGCTTTGGTATTATCACCAAGTTCCATACCATCTAACATACCGGCTGCCAGCGCAATCACATTTTTCAAAGAACCACCGAGTTCAATGCCGATCATATCCGGACTGATGTATACACGGAAACACTCACTCATAAATACATCCTGAATAAATACACCGGTTTTCTCGGATTTCGCTCCAACTACAACTGTAGTAGGCACGCCTTTGGAAACCTCTTCCGCATGACTCGGTCCGGAAAGCACAGCGACATCTGCCATCGGAAGTACATCCGAAAGCACTTCGCAAAGTGTCATCAACGTCTTGTCCTCGATACCTTTTCCGACATTGACAATAATCTGTCCGTCACGGATAAATGGTTTTGCCAGTTCTGCTGTCGAACGGACAAATGGCGAAGCCACGGAAAATACAATAATATCCTGACCAGTGCAGGCTTTTTCAAGGTCATCTTCAATCTCAATGCTGTCCGGAAGTTTTACTCCCGGAAGACGGTCTACATGCTCTCTCTTTTCCCGAAGCATATCCGTCTCAGATTTGATCTTTGACCAGATTGTTACCTTATGTCCATTATTCGCACATAAAATTGCTAACGCCGTTCCCCAGCTTCCTGCACCCAAAAAACTAATTTTCTTCACTCTTCTTCTCCTTTTTTTCACCTAACTTATTTTCTGTACCATGAATCAAACGTATGATGTTTGCTTTATGTTTTATGTAAGCTAAAATCGTAAACAGTAAACTTACGATTAAAATCACCGGAAAAAGGTCACTTTCCCGATAATATAATAAAGTAAAGATTGGAATATACCATACAACGATCAATGATCCCAGGGAAACATATCTCGTCACTGCCACAACAAGAATAAAAACAGCAAGACCGACTCCAATAAACACCGGATGAAGGTTTGATACTACGATAACCGCCGCGGACACGGCGATTCCCTTTCCCCCTTTGAAATGCAGATAAAATGGGAAATTATGTCCCATCACGACACCAAGTCCTGCCAAAAGAGTAAATAAGTAAGTAATATCATCCGCGTATCCCATCGCCGGACAAAAGGCAAATTTTACCACAAGTGTCGGGATAAACGCCTTTAACAGATCGCCCAAAAAGGTAATTGCTCCTGCTTTGGCGCCCAGTGAGCGCAGGGCGTTGGTCGTACCGATATTTCCACTTCCTGTCGAACGGATATCCAGTCCATTTTTCTTTCCCACAAAGTAACCGGTAGAAAAACAGCCGAATGCATATCCTATGATTAAAATAATAACACCTGTTACAATATAATTCACGATTATTTCTCCTTCCGTTCACGAATGAACATTCGTATCGGTGTACCGATAAAGCCAAACGTATCGCGTATACGGTTTTCAATATAACGCTGATACGAAAAGTGCATCAGTTCTTTGCTGTTTACAAACAAGACAAAGGTCGGCGGCTTGGTAGACACCTGCGTCATGTAAAACAATTTCAACCGTTTTCCCTTGTCTGACGGCGGCTGCTGCATCGCTACCGCTTCCATCAGAATTTCGTTCAGCACACCGGTCTGAATGCGCATGGAATGAAATTGAATTACTTTTTCAATATATTCAAATAATTTATTCGTTCTCTGGCCGGTCAATGCAGAAATAAATACAATCTCCGCATAAGGCACGAACGAAAGTACTTCTCTTACTTTATTGGTATACTCTTTTACCGTATGATTGTCTTTTTCCACGGCATCCCATTTGTTGACGGCGATGATCAATCCTTTGCCGCGCTCATGTGCGATACCGGCAATTTTGGCATCCTGCTCCGTCACACCTTCGACCGCATCGATCATCAATATGACAACATCCGATCGTTCGATCGCTGCGACGGTACGAATGATGCTGTAACGCTCCAGATCCTCTTTAATCTTGTTTTTGCGGCGGAGTCCTGCCGTATCGATAAAGATATATTCTTTTCCGTCCCGTATCACCTCGGTATCAATGGCATCTCTTGTCGTGCCGGCGATATCCGATACGATTACACGGTCTTTTCCGATCAATTTGTTGATCAGAGACGATTTTCCGGCATTTGGCTTACCGACAATCGCAATCTTCGGGCGTTCGTCTTCCTCTTCTTCAAACTTTTCCGCGTCTACAAGTTCCCATACGGCATCTAACATATCGCCAAGTCCCAGTTTGGATGAAGCAGATACCGGGTGTGGCTCTCCGATACCAAGATTATAAAACTCATATACATCCGGCATGAATTTGTCAAAATTATCCACTTTGTTTACAACTAAGATAACCGGTTTCCCGGATTTACGAAGCATATCCGCCACTTTAAAATCCGCATCGACAAGTCCCTGTCTGACATCCGTAACAAACATAATGACGTCTGCTGTCTCTATGGCAATATTTGCCTGCTCTCTCATATGGGAAAGCATCGCATCTTTGCTGTCCATCTCAATACCACCGGTATCGATCAGCGAAAGACTGTGATCCAGCCAGGTGATATCTGCATAAATTCGATCTCTTGTCACTCCCGGATAATCTTTTACAATTGATATTTTTTCTCCGGCAAGTGTATTAAATAATGTTGACTTTCCTACGTTTGGGCGGCCAACAATTGCTACAATTGGTTTACTCATTTCAATTCCTCCATCCGTATATTTTACTAAATATTCCGAATAAAATCAAGTACTAGTATGTCTCAAACGCATTTTGAATATGCATGATCTCCTCTCCATCGATCGCGAGCACGTCAAACCGCATCGGGTGGTTGAGCGGAATGCTGTGCTTTGCAATATAATGTCTGGCAGCATAACAGATCTTCTGCTGTTTGGCACGCGGGACTGCATACAAACTTCCCCCGCATTGTTTGTTCTTACGATATTTTACTTCGATAAAAATGAAATATTCCTCTTTTTTCGCGATAATATCAATTTCCGCCTGTCGACAGCGGTAATTGCATGTAACGATTTCATACCCACGCTCCCGCAAATACTCTGCCGCAAGCCTTTCTTTTTCGCTTCCCAGCTGTCTTTTATTCAATCCTGTCCCTCATTTACATAGTCATAAGAATTTCACGGATCTCCTCTTCCGCTACCGGTCTGGCATACACATCCTCACCAAATGTCATGACCTCTCCGATCCCCTTCTGGAATACAAAACGAAGTTTACCATCCCGTACCTTCTTATCCGTATACAATTTCTTTACCAGTGCCTCCCGGTCGATATAATCCGGAATTTCTACCGGCAGTCCTACCTTTTTCTGCAATGCGATCACGCGGTCCCTCTCTTCTTCCGTTAAGAATCCAAGTTTGCAGCCAAGGGTCACCTGTGCCACCATTCCGATGGAAAGTGCCTCTCCATGAAGCAGTTTGTAATCGCTTACTGTCTCAATCGCGCGTCCTACCGTGTGTCCGAGATTCAAAATCTCGCGCAGGCTCTTCTCCTTTTCATCCTTCATGACAACCTGATATTTTACATTGCAGTTTCTCTCGGAAATAAATTCACACGCCTCCGGGTCACATTGTAAAATTTTGTCAATATTTTCCTCGATATATTCAAACAATTCAAAATCTGCCAGACAAGCATGTTTGATCGTCTCTGCCATGCCGTTGATGAGGTGTTTTTTCGGAAGGGTTTTCCACGTATCAATGTCCACATAAACCTTTTTCGGCTGATAGATCAAACCAATCAAGTTGGTGGCAAGATCCGTATCTACGGCTGTCTTTCCGCCGATGGAAGCATCCGCCGCCGCAAGAAGTGTCGTTGCATAATTTACAAAAGGCACTCCTCTGCCAAACGTACCTGCCACAAAACCAGCGAGGTCCGAAACTACGCCTCCGCCAACGGCTACAACGCAGCAGTCTCTCCGGAATCCCTTCGCCAGCATAGCGTCCTCCAGCATTTCCTTTGTCTTTCTTACCTTACTTTTTTCTCCCGCAGGAAACACAAACAACTCTGCCTGCGCACCCGCTTCATTTAATTTGTCACAGATCTGTCTGCCATACAACGGCTCCACGGTAGAATCTGTGATCACTGCAAATTTATGTATGTTTCCTGCCAGGCCACCGGTTAAATCCTTCACCAGTTCCGGGATCAGATTTTTTCCGATCTGTACCTCATAGGAATCATCCACTACTTTTTTCAACTCTACTTTAAAATTACTCATCTGTGGTCCTCCTGCTCATAGTATTTTTATTTTATCATATTTTCTGTGCTCTTACAATTGCTTTCTTTCGTGCTTCTTGACTTTTTATCGCAATATGGCTATCATGCAATTGTTTTTGAAGGCAAGAAAAGAACTCTCTGTCACACGTTGGCAAAGAGTTCCTTTTTTATCCTATCATGACATTTCTTTCAATTTTTGTTCAATGGCATCTACTACCGTTTTCAACACCTTGATCCGGGCGTAATATTTACTGTTTCCTTCCACCACAATCCACGGTGCAGACTCTGTCGAGGTGCGTAAGATCATCTCATCTACGGCTTTTTCATAGTCGTCCCATCTTGCACGGTTTCTCCAGTCCTCGTCTGTGATCTTCCACTGCTTTTCCGGGATCTGCTCTCTCTCATGAAAGCGCCGTTCCTGCTCATCCTTATCAATGTGCATCCAGAATTTCAGCAAAATCCCTCCTGCATTGGTAATCTGTTCTTCCATATCGTTGATCTCGCGGTAAGCCCGTTTCCACTCGCTCTCTGTCGCAAAACCTTCGACACGTTCGACCAGTACTCTTCCATACCAGGTACGGTCAAAGATCGCCATATGACCGGCTTTGGGAAATTTTTCCCAAAATCTCCACAGATAATGATGTGCCTTCTCGATATCATTTGGCGATGCGGTCGGAACCACTTCATACCCACGCGGATCCATTGCCTGTGTAAGACGCTTGATCGCGCCTCCTTTTCCTCCGGCATCCCAGCCTTCAAAGGCAAGGACCACCGGCAGACGTTTCAGATACATCTGATTGTGCAAAGAGCGTAGTTTCTTTTGCAGTTTTTTCTTTTCAATCTGATACTCTTCTTTTGTCATTGATTTTGACAGATCAATTCCATGAAGCACCCCATTGCGGAAGCATTCTTCCGTCTCTGTCAGTCCGGCAGCTTCTTTTTGAGGCGACCGGCCGGCCTGAAGTGCTTCTTCCATACGGGTTACCAATGTAGATACGATCTTGCATGCGGCATACAGTTTATCGGTACTCTCCACAATGACCCACGGTGACTCCGCGATATCGGAATGCACCAGGATCGAATCCTGCCTTTTCAGACATTCTGCATAATTTTTATTATTTTCTTTTTCCTGTTTACACACACGCCACCTGGTGTCTTCATCTTTTTCCATCTTTTCCAGACGTTTTTTCTGCTCTTTCGCCGAGATTAAAAGGAAAAATTTTACAATCAGTGTGCCGTCCTTTATAAGCATTTTTTCAAACTCTGTGGCATCTTTTTCCCCAATCTCACCCTCATACACACCACGATACCAGCTTTGGTCAAAGATGTGCATTCTTCCTTTTTCCGGTGTTTTTGTAAAGAACCGCCAAAAATACGGACGCATTCTCTCTTCCTCCCCGGCTTTTCCGGTTGTAAAGACCCGGTAGCCGCGGGGATCCAAAAACTGAATCACGCGGTTGATCATCGTGCCTTTTCCTGCGGCATCCACTCCGTCAAACGTCACCATAACCGGGATCTTCTGCTCCCGGCATTTTCGCTGCAATTCCCCCAGTCTCGTAGAAAGAGACTCCATCTTTTTCTCGTATTCGTCTTTCGACATCTTTTTGTCTACATCCACTTGTTCAAGCATACGCAATACCTCCTATTTTCCGGTAGATCCAAAACCACCTTCCCCACGTACCGTTTCATCCAGTTCGTTTACTTCTTCATAAACGGCATAAAGATACGGAGCGATCACCATTTGTGCCACCCGCTCTTCATTTTCTACGACGATATCCTGAGTAGAATGATTATGTAATGCCACCATAATTTCACCGCGGTAATCCGAATCAATGACACCTACTTTGTTGGCCGGCGCAAGACCTTTTTTACATGCCATGCCGCTTCTTGCATAGATAAGCCCTACAAGTCCCTCCGGGATCGACATTGCGATTCCGGTCGGTATAAATTCTGTCTTACCTGCCGCTACGCACACCGGCTCTTCCAGACACGCATAAAGATCTGCTCCTGCAGCATATTCTGTCCCATACGTTGGAATATGCGCATTTTTATGTAATTTTTTGAAATCAATTTTTGTTTTCTGCACGTTTTTTTCCTCACTTTTTCTTATTCTTCTTCCCAGAGAACGATCTCTCCGGCTTCCATCGTCTTTTTGACGTCAATGATCCGCTGGTTATCGGAACCCCGGAAGCGTATTTTCAAATTTTTGCGTTCTTCGATAAATGGTCCATCGATCAAAACGTCGATACAGGACAACAATTCTCTGGTTTCCGGCACCTGATCCAGCATTTTTCCGCAGATATCCTCATCAAACAAGTATCCGGTATAACACCAGATATTTTTGTCCGGATACACCTCTTTTACTTTTTTTACCAGTGGGAGCAGTCCCTGCTGATTTTCCGGTTCAAACGGTTCTCCGCCGAGCAATGACAGCCCCGATACATACGACGGCTTCAAATATTCCAGAATTTTTTCAATCTCTGCTTCGGTAAAGGGATTCCCAAACCGGAAATCCCAGGTTTCTTTATTAAAGCAGTTTTTACAATGATGCGTACAGCCGCTGACAAACAACGAAACGCGGATTCCCAAGCCATTTGCCACATCATATTGCTTAATATCTGCATAATTCATAGTTTCTATTCCTCACCGCTTAGATATGGAGTACACGGGCATTGATCTCTTTTGTCTTTCCGACATTCCAGAAATTCTCTCCCAGATATCCACACGTTCTTCTCGTAACATTCATCTTGTTATGGTCTTTATTTCCACAATTCGGGCATTCCCATTCAAGATCTTTGTTAATCTTGATCTCGCCGTCAAAACCGCACACATGACAATAATCCGATTTTGTATTAAATTCCGCATATTGAATGTTATCATAAATAAATTTTACAATTTCTTCCAATGCCGGCAGATTGTGCTGCATATTTGGAATTTCCACATAAGAAATCGCACCACCGGAGGAAATCGTCTGGAACTGGCTTTCAAATTCAAATTTATGGAAAGCATCAATCTTTTCACGTACATCCACATGATAGGAATTGGTGTAATATCCTTTATCCGTCACATCTTCGATCGAACCAAAACGTTCTTTATCGATCTCCGCAAAACGATAACACAATGATTCTGCCGGTGTTCCGTACAAACCAAAGCCAAGCCCGGTTTCTTCCTTCCATGTATCGGTCGCCCGGCGCAGACGGTTCATCACCTTCTTAGCAAACTCACTGCCTTTTGGTGTCGTATGGCTTTCGCCAACCATCAGTTTCGTCACTTCGTACAAACCGATGTATCCCAATGAAATCGTAGAATAGCCGTCATGAAGCAGTTTGTCGATCTTCTCGCCCTTTTTCAGACGTGCGATCGCACCATACTGCCAATGGATCGGACTGACATCCGAAGTCACGCCCTCCAATGCATGATGACGGCACATCAATGCCTCAAAGCAGAGCGACAGGCGTTCTTCCAATAACTGCCAGAAATATTCCATATTTCCTTTCGCCAGAATACCGATCTGTGGAAGGTTTAAACTGACGACGCCCTGATTAAATCTTCCTTCCCACTTATAATTTCCGTTTTCATCTTTCCACGGAGACAGGAAACTGCGGCAGCCCATGCAGCTAAACACATTTTCTTCGTAATTTTCGCGCATTTTCTTTGCCGATATGTAATCCGGATACAGACGTTTTGCCGAACACTGTACCGCTAATTTCGTAATATAATCGTATTTTCCGCCTTTGAGGCAGTTATGCTCGTCCAGAACATAGATCAGTTTCGGAAATGCCGGCGTAACATACACACCCTTTTCATTTTTTATTCCCTCCAGACGCTGGCGGAGAATCTCTTCAATGATCTGTGCATTTTCTTTGATGTACTCGTCGTCTTTGTCCAGATTCAAAAACAGCGTAACAAACGGCGACTGGCCATTGGTCGTCATCAGCGTATTGATCTGGTACTGAATGGTCTGTACCCCGGAACGGAGTTCATCTTTTACCCGCTCTTCTACCATGCGGTCAAGGATATCCGGATCAACGCTGTCACCAAAAGCAGCCAGATAACGGTCACGGTATTTGTTCGCACTCTTTCTCAAATATTTTCCCAGATGACGGATATCCACCGACTGTCCGCCATACTGGCTGCTGGCAACCGCCGAGATGATCTGCGTAACAACGGTACATGCCACCTGAAAGCTCTTCGGACTCTCGATCAGTTTTCCATTCATAACCGTTCCGTTTTCCAGCATGTCTCCAATGTTGATCAGGCAGCAGTTGAAGATCGGCTGTATAAAATAATCCATATCATGAAAATGAATCACGCCCTCTTCATGCGCTTTTACGATCTTTTCCGGTAATAATACACGTTTCGTCAAGTCTTTTGACACTTCTCCCGCGATCAGATCCCTCTGTGTCGAAGCAATATACGCATTTTTATTGGAATTTTCTTCCATAACATCCTTATTGCTGTTAGAGATCAGACTCATGATCGAATCATCGGTTGTATTCGCTTTACGAACCAGCTCACGCGTATAACGGTAAATAATGTACGTCTTTGCCAAAATAAATTTTCCCGCCGCCATCAACTTCTGTTCGATCATATCCTGGATATCTTCCACCTGAATGGTTTCCCGGTTTGACCCCTCAATACTGGCGATGATCCCATCGATATCATCCTCCGATACTCTTTCAAATGGATCCACTTCTGCATTTGCCTTCCGTACTGCAATCAAAATTTTATTGCGGTCATAATCCACAACTCTTCCGTCACGTTTTACTACCTTCACAACAATTCTCCTTCCTTCTCTTTCTTTCTCGTCGTTCATAAAAGCCGAAAAGCCGGCTATGGGAAATATTATATCACTATCGTTTTTTTCTGTCTACTATATCTTGTGATTTTTTTTGTATTTTTTTGTGTTTATACAATATATGGTAGTTGTACTAAACTTGTAGAATTAGGGAAATAAGGCACTTCCCCATTTTCATTGCTTTTTTTCCTCAAAAAACGACAATATTTCTTGACTTTCTTATTATGGTATAGTAAACTTTTTATTAAGAATTGATTAAGCATTCTTTGCATATGCTGTATTGTAATATGCACATCATTAGTCTGTATCCGCGGTGCGATACGGACCGTATTCAAAAAAACGCATCGCAGAAAAGAGGAAGAGGAATGGTAAAAAACAGAAACGTTGCGCTTTGTATCATTTTAACCTTAGTCACATGTGGTATCTATGGATTGTATTGGTTTGTCTGCTTAACAGAAGACACAAATACAATTTCCGGTGAGCAGGGGACTTCAGGTGTTGTTGCCTTAATTCTTACTATTGTTACAGGTAGTATTTATGGTTTTTACTGGGCATACAAATGTGGCGAAAAAATTGATATAGCGCATCAAAAAAATGGCGAGCCATCCGGTAACGGCGGCATACTTTATCTGATTCTGTTCTTTTTTGGTGGAATCATCGCCTATGCATTGATCCAGAATGAGATCAACAAATTTGCAGATGCATAAAAAATCAAAGTTTCCTGTTATTCTTATCGGAATCGGATGTATTATTTATGCAATTATGGTACGGTATACGAACTTTCGTATACCGTGCTTTTTTCATAAGATTACAGGATACTACTGTCCGGGTTGTGGAATCACAAGAATGTTTTATCATTTAACCTTTCTTGACTGGAAGCGCGCCAGTCAGGAAAATTACTTTTTATTCTGGTCGATTCCCCTGCTATTAGGATTATTTCTTGTTTACTATTTTCCCTTTTCCAAATTTGAAAAAAGCCGCCGGCGAAAGAAACTAATCAACATAACTGCCATAGTTTATCTGATCGGCCTTGTGATTTGGTCTGTAGTACGAAATATTTTATCTATATAAAATCCCACCGATTGATATACACCCAGTATTTTGGACACACATCAAGCGGTTGGATTTTCTATTATCTTCTACTCTTCTTTTCCTTTACAACAAGCGCCGTCGTCAGCAATACAACCGCGAACAATACCTGAATTCCACAGTACATCCATATATCCGGGCATGTTTCTTTCGATATTCCTGCGTCAATCCGTTCCGCTGCAAGAATATACCAGTATGCCGGAAGAAAATGTGCCGCTGTTTTAACTCCATCTCCCAGAAATGAAAGAGGAACAAATATCCCACACAGGAACGACATGGCAAGAGACACCACATTGGAGATCATATTGATGCTTTCTATTTTCGTTGCCAGCTGGCTGATCAAAAATACCAGACTCAATGTAACAAGCAAAAAAGCGATTTCATTGACAATATACATTCCGCCTTTTGCGGTAAACCAAAGTTCTCTCCTCATGGCAAATACAACGATTAAATGCAATGCTGTGCTCACCAAACCGGCAATGATAAATGAAACATACAATTCCCGGTATATTTTCATTTTCGGATACGAGGAACATGCCATCCTTTCCGAAATTTCCTTTTTTCGGAAAATCATCAAAATTGGTGTCAGCGTACTGATAAAAATTGCCAGAAAAAGGTAAGGAACATAGGCAAATAAGTAATATGCCGCATCGTGTGTCATCCCTCCGTTTTGAGATGTCATCTCCACTTCTGGTTCCTTTTCCACCGACTGCATCGTCTTCTGCAAGGCCTCCGAGGCATTCATTCCACCGATAAGATACCCTCGCAGCAGGGAAACAAATCCCTGGATGCTTTGTTCCATGATAGTTCCATACATTGTACCCGGAATGGTTTTTACCGTAATCTGTTTCTCTCCCTCCGCCATCGTTTTGCCAAACGCTTTCGGGATACGAACTACACAAGTCAGACTGCGGTTATACATTTTTTCCTGGATAACCTCCTCTTCGTCTTCGACTTCTACCCACTCATTTTCTTTTTTAAGAAAGTCGGTAAGTCCCCTGCTGATCTCGGACCGGTCCTCATCAAATACACAGAACGATATTTTCTGATTTTCATAACTCTTTTCTGAATTTCCTCCCTGCAAAGACATCGCGATTGCAATAGAAAAGAAAATTCCGAGATACATAAAAATATATCCACGTTTCTTTTTTAAAATTTTAAAAAAACAAACCAGTATTCTCATTTTCTCTTTCCTCCTTTGCTAAGCCAAATGCTGATTCCCAGCAACACTACCGACAAAATCAGTAAACTCGCTATATTTTCCCAATATCTGGGAACTAAATCCATGTTTAATGCATAGAACGAATCGACGATCAAACTCGCCGGACTAATCACATTAAAAAACGGAATGTGCTGCTGCATAAATGCCCGGATTCCACTGATCATAAGGTCTGCAAAAAAGCACAAACCAAGAGAAACACCAACCAGTGTACCTGTTTTGGCTTCGATCGACAACCGAGTGGAACCGATACACAATCCCATCGTATTTCCAAAGCTGGTTCCGACAAACAAAAGCAAAACAACATATCCATAGTGTCCACCGATATTGATTTTCAAGATTCCTGTCATGTACACAAGAACAAGACATGCCAGGGCAAACTGAATCAATTCCACCGCTGCAAATTCACTTAAAATCTCTACAATTTTAGACACCGGTGCCACCGATTTACGCCTTCCAAGTTCGGAAGTGTAAGGCTGTATATTGTGTATCGTATTACACCCCGAGAAAGATGCAAAAAGGCAGGTCATCGCAAAAATAGCATAAAAATAATTTACGACATTATCCGGATTGGAGCCACCCATTGCCTCTTCTTTGACTGCGCTCTTCTGCGTTTGAATGGTCTGTATTACCTCCTGAAGTTTCTCCGGATGCCGGCTTCCTACCTCCATCAGCAATGTCTTATTTTGCTCATACTGCTTTGAGATCATCTGCAGTATCGTCTGCTCCATCCCGGTTTCTTTCACTTTTAACCGCAGCGATGAATCCGTATAATAAATGCCTTTGATATCGCCATTTTCCAATGCCTTGCCGGCTTCTTCGGCAGTCATTTTCTGAACCTTTAAGAGAGCCTCATCTCCTTTTGATAATTCCTCAAACATCACAGATGCCGCCGCATTTTCCTGTTCTGCCACGATGGCAACCGGGATATTTCCCGCCTTCTCTGTCGTCTCAAAAATATTGCTGAATGCCAGATACATAAACGTACACAAAGCAATTGGGAATAACAGCGTCCAAAAAATCAACTCTTTTACGCGGAAAATAATCTTACATTGATATGTAAATAATCGTAAAAACATGTCCCCACCTCCTAATCACGCAGTTCTTTTCCGGTAATTTCCAAAAATACATCGTTTAATGTCGGAAGTTCACTATAAATTTTGCCATATTTCACCTGGTTTTCCTGAAGGCATTTTAATACGTTGATCAAGTTATCATTTCCTCCATCAAAGCACAGTTTAAGAATCGACTCCTCGTAAGCGTCTTCATACACATGCGGCAGCTCCGCAAAGACACTACGCTGTTCCGGTTCTAATTTCGGAATTTCCACCTGTATTGTTTCTTTATTCTGGATCATCGCCTTCAACTCATTTGGCGTTCCGGAAGCAATCGCTTTTCCATGATCCATGATAACGATCCGCTCACAAAGGCTCTCCACTTCTTCCATATAATGGGAAGTATAGACAATCGTTGCGCCCTCTTCATTTAACTTGCGTATTCCCTCTAAAATTTTATTGCGGCTCTGTGGATCCACCGCCACCGTCGGCTCATCAAAAAAGATCAGTTTCGGTTTATGAGCAATGCCACAGGCGATATTTAACCGGCGCAGCAAACCACCGGAAAGTTTTTTCGGATAAAATTTTACATAATCTTCCAGTCCTGAAAAAGCAATGGCTTCTTCCACATACTGTTTTCGCATCTGTTTGTCATTGATATATAATCCACAGAAATAATCAATATTTTCATACACCGTCAGTTCATCAAACACGGCAACATTCTGCATTACAACACCGATATCCCGCTTAATATCATAGGCACTGCTTTTCATTTTCTTCCCAAACACGCGGATCTCGCCTTTATCATAGGAAAGCAAGCCCAGGATACAATGGATTGTCGTGGTCTTGCCCGACCCGTTAGGTCCGAGCAGTCCGAAAATCTCCCCTTCTTTAATGGATAATGCAAAATGATCTAATGCCACCAGTTCCTTATATCGTTTTACCAGATCTTTTACTTCAATTACTGTATTCATCGTAATCCTCTCCCTTTTCGTTTCGTTTTCTTTATCTTATCATATCTCCGCGGGTTGTTCCAGTGAATTTCCTCCTCTTTGAAAATGACAAATGTCACATTCTGCCTTATTTTCGATTTCCCTTTTGACCCCACCTGCCTTTTATGATACTATAATATCAGAAGAACAATCCACGCAGAAAGGAACGGACGATGAATACACTACTGGACCAAATCATAATCTACTTATTGTGTGCATCCTTCTGGTTTTCCAAACCAGTCTCTTATGCAACTGTCATTTTATTCCTTTCTGTTCTGTTATGCGGAAATTTGATGGAATTAACAAATTCTTCCAGATTTTGTCATGGGCTTTTTTCAGCCATTGTTCTCCTTTCCTTTTTGCTGCCGGATCTCTTTTATTTTTATCCGTTTATTTTATATGAAACAGAAAACAAAACTACGAAGAAAGGGAACCTGTTTATCCTTATGTCAGCCTGCGTACTGCTTCATTTGTACCTCTTTCCGATCTCCCTGTGGCTGTACTTTCTCCTGCTGTTTGTACTTGCGTTCCAGCTGCAGAACACCACCGAAAAGAAGGAGTACTGGGAGCAGAAATACCGTCGGACAAGAAATGAAAATTACGAGCATTCGTATGATTTAATGGAAAAAAATAAAGCCTTGCGGCAAAATCAGGATTATGAGATTCATCTGGCCACATTAAAAGAACGTAACCGCATCGCACGGGAAATTCACGACAATGTCGGACATCTTCTGAGCCGCTCTCTTTTGCAGACCGGAGCTTTACAGGTCATAAATCACGATGCAGCACTGGATGCCCCCCTGCACACCTTAAAAGAATCTCTGGATACGGCCATGACCAGTATCCGAAACAGCGTCCACGACCTTCACGACGAGTCGATCCATCTGCAGACCGCTTTGTCGGATTTGCAAAAAGAAGCCGCAGATCTCGCCGTTTCACTGCATTATAAAATGCAGACGGAGCCGCCCAAAGAATTCAAGTACGCCATTCTCGCAATTACCAAGGAGGCACTTACCAATACGCGTCGTCACAGCAATGCCGCGCGGTTTGACATTTATCTCACCGAACATCCTGCCTTTTACCAGCTCATTTTAAAAGATAACGGCACTATGATCCGGGAGGATTTTTCCGGTGGAATCGGACTGGAAAATATGCGGGAACGGGTAAAACAATTAGGCGGTGAATTTCACATTGCCACTACAGACGGCTTTCGCATTCAGATTATTTTATGGAAAGGGGAAAACGAATGAAACTATGTATCGTAGACGACGACAAACTGGTTGCCCTGTCGTTAAAAACAATTTTAGAGGCAAATGCAGATATTGAGGTGTGTGGACTGGGAGAAAATGGAAAAGATGCCATTGATCTTTTCCACCGTTTTCATCCGGACGTTCTTCTCATGGACATTCGTATGAGTGAAATGAGCGGCTTAGAAGCAGCGGAACATCTGCTTGCAGAAGATCCTTCTCGAAAAATCCTTCTGCTTACGACCTTTTCCGACGATGAATACATCATCAAAGCGCTGAATCTCGGTGTAAAAGGCTATATCTTAAAGCAGAACTTTGAAAGTATTGTCCCTGCCCTTTCTGCCGTCCACAACGGACAGACGGTCTTTGGAGACGCCATTACGACAAAACTGCCGGAGCTTTTGCGCACGCCGGATTCCCCCTCCTTTTCTCCGGAGTCCTATGATATTACCGAAAAAGAATGGGAAATCATTGTTAAGGTCGCAGACGGCCTCAACAACAAGGAAATTGCGTCTGCCCTGTATCTAAGCGAGGGAACCGTGCGAAATTATCTCAGTGCTATTTTGGAAAAATTAAACCTGCGCGACCGCACACAGCTGGCTGTGTTTTATTATCGGCATATGAGATGATTTACGTATCCTTTCTCAATATCGCCAAATACTCCTCATAGGCAAACACCCTATTTCTTGCTGCATTGGTTGTTTCCTTTAAAATACCAAGTTCCACAAGTTTGTTCACGGCTGTAGCTGCGGTATTATAACTAACATCCAATTCCTTCGCCGTTCTCTTAATATCAATAATCGGATATTTCTCGATATAATCAAACACAGCCCTTAAATTATCTTTGCTTCTAGTGGACTTCGGAAGTTTTTCTAAATTTTTATCATGTAAATCTGAAAGCACACGAATCGACTCCAAAGAATCCGATGCTGCCTTACTGACCGCCTCCAAAAAAAATCTTATCCATTGTTCAAAGTTTCCACTTCTTCTAACTTCACTAATTCGATCATAATATTCTACCTGGTTCTTCTTTAAAAAATAAGATATATAAATGACCGGTTTGGTAATCAGTCCTTGTTCCATCAGATAAAGCAGGATCAAAAGTCTTCCAATTCTTCCGTTGCCATCCAAAAACGGATGTATTGTTTCAAACTGATAATGAATCAATGCAATCCGAATCAATGGATCATACTCCACATTTTCATTGATATATTTCTCCAGATCAGACATCGCATTTTGCATATCCTCTACATTGGGTGGTATATATCTGGCATCTTTTAAAGAGCAGTTAGCGGATCCTATCCAGTTTTGAGAATGTCTGAATTCTCCCGGAGTTTTATCTTGTCCACGGGCACCTTCCATTAACACCTCATGCACTTCTCTAATTAATCTGCAGCATAAAGGCAGTTTCTCCAAACATTTCAATGCATACTGTGTTGCTTTTACATAATTTATGACATCCGAAACATCTAAATTAACATTTTTTTCCACTTCCGGATCTAGTACATCATCAAGAGTACACTGTGTTCCTTCTATTTGTGAGGAAAGTAATGCTTCTTTTCTAACATACATTGATATAAATAAATCCGCATTAGGAATCAACTGTGATGCCGTATCAAGTTTTCCAAGTTGTTTATTGGCATCCACTAAAAGTTTTACAATCTCCTCATCCATTTCAATTTCAGGCATCGGTGGTAAGGGATTTGGCTTAAAAGATTGGTAAAACGCCTCCCCGCTTAAATTGTCAACATAATTTCCTGCTCGATTCATATATTTTCACCCCTTTTTTGAAATAACTATATCCATTATACCCCTTTTATTTCAAAAAGTCACTATATTTTTGAAATAAGAAAGATTATTTTTATTGTTTATTTCAAAAAAGCCACACTCAATACTCCAACATATTTTCTAAAAACACAGCATACCCCTTTGTTGGCTCTTCGACGAACACATGGGTTACCGCACCAATGATCTTGTCATCCTGCAGGATCGGACTCCCACTCATCCCCTGCACGATCCCGCCGGTCAGCGCCAGCAGACGTTTGTCTGTGACACGGATCACCATCCCCTTATTATCTTTGCTTGTACGATTCAATTTTTCGATCTGAATTTCATATTTTTGAGGCGTGCCCTCAATGTTTGAATAGATCCATGCCTTTCCCAGCTTTATATCCTGTCGCAATCCCACTTCGTAATACTCTCTTTTATCCGCTTTTTCTTCTAAAAGTGTTCCAAAAATACCGAGCTGTGTGTTTTTTTCAATCTTACCGATACACTCTTTGGCCACCATATTAATGTACCCTTCCAACTCTCCGGGTGCCCCGGACTTTCCTTTTATAATATCCAATATTTTTGTCTGATACAATTCTCCATCCCGCAGATCCATCAATGTGCCCGTATCTGCATCTGTAATTCCATGTCCAAGTGCTCCAAATTTTCCATTTTTTGTAATATACGTCATGGTGCCAATACCCTGGGTATCCTCGCGCACCCAGATTCCCAGTTTATTGGTTCCGTCTTTTGCCTGCACAGACCCAACCGCTACTTCAAGTTTTTGCGTTCCCCTTCGAATCTGCAATTCAATTTTTTCGCCCTTTCTTTTTTGCACTGCCTGATTAAATTCCCGGATTGTTTTTACGGCTTCCCCCTGCACTTTTAAAATATAATCTCCCGTCATAACAATATTGGCAGCCGGCTCATAAATCAATCCATTCTGTGCTTCCACACTTGTTGTCGATAACACCAGCAGGCCTTTTGTCGCAACATAAATTCCGACAGGTTCTCCGGATGGCGCCACTTGTACCGGTTCCATTGCCTGTACACATACGTCCTTTACCGGAAGAAAACCAAACAATTTCGCTGTCACTTCGTACGTCCCCGCGCCCTCAAGCCGAACTGTAGTTTTCTCAGAAGACCGTTCAATATGAAGCGCTTCTACCGTCTTTTCCTTTTTCTTACAATAGCTTACGATCTTATTGTTTGATAATATTTCTTCGCGCCCAACGTACGTCCAGATCTTATCCGGAATTTCATTCTGTATCTGATTCCATAACATGACTCCGATCACGACAACATCAAGCATTAAAAAAGTTAATAATACATACCGGTAAATTTTCCTTTTTCTTGAAATAAACATGGCAATACTCTCCTCATAAAAACTCCTATAGGAAAAGTATTGCCATATTTTTTCATTTTATGAATAATCTTTTTGTTTTTTTGCTAATTCTTTCATTTCTTTTGCATTTGTCAAAACCGTTTGTGTGATCTCAACACCACCGAGCATACGTGCAAGTTCTTCTGTCGACTGCTCGCCGGACAACGGCCGGATACGTGTCTCTGACTGTTCTGCAGACGATATTTTTTCAATAACAAAATGCGTATCTGCCATCGCTGCGATCTGCGGCAAATGCGTAATGCAGATTATCTGATGGTTTTTTCCAAGAATTGACATTTTCTCCGATACTTTCTGTGCCGTTCTTCCGCTGATACCCACATCAATTTCATCAAAGATCAACGTTTCTATCTGATCCACATCCGCAAAAACGGTCTTAATGGCAAGCATAATACGGGACAATTCTCCACCGGATGCAATTTTATTGAGTGCATTTAATTCCGCACCCGGATTGGTTGCGATCAAAAATTCCACATCGTCTTTTCCATGAATCGTAAAATCAGACAGTTCCTTTACCGTTACAGCAAACCGGGCCTGCTCAAAATTCAATTCCTGTAATGTCTCCGTGATGCTTTGCTCTAATTTTACCGCCGCCTCTTTTCGGATCTTTGTAAGTTTTTTGCATAAGCCAGAAAGATTTTTCTCGCATTGTTCTTTTTGCGCTTTCCATTGCTTACAATAATTTTCATAATCCTTCAATTGATCGATCTTTTCAATCACTTCAACATAATGTCTCATGACTTCTTCGTAAGAATTTCCATATTTTGCCTGAATACCGCGGATATGGTTTAACCGTTCGTCCTTTTGACGCAGCTCTGCTTCATCAAAAACAAAATCATCCATATAATCTGCCACCGTCCGGTTAAAATCAGATAACAGATTTTCGATGTCCTGCAATTCCCCCTGCATGGCATCCAGATTCTCATCCAAGTCTGCAATGTCTCCTAAATAACGCAATGCCTGTGATATCTTATTGGCACATCCCTCGTAAGAATCTCCCGTGCATTCGTATATCTTCCCCATCGATTCGACAATATTGGAAGCATTGGACATCTTCCTTACTTCATCCTCAAGCCTCTCCTCTTCGCCGTCTTCGAGCTTCGCGTCTTCAATCTCTTTTCTTTCATATTCCAGAAAAGAAAGTTCCCGTGCCCGTTCCTGCTCCGATCCACCATTTTCTTCTATTTTTGACACCAAAGAGCGGTATTCCTCATATTGCTCTGCAATTTCTTCTTTTAAGCTGTGTGCAATTTCTCCGGCAAACCGATCGACCACATTGCGGTGGTATTCTTTATGCAGCAGTGACTGATGCTCATGCTGTCCATGAATGTCAATACAAAGTGCCGACACTTTTTTAATCAAACTGACCGAAACACTTTCGCCATTTATCTTATTGATACTTCGATTTGCTGTAATCTTTCGCGATATGACAATCTGACCGTCTTCCGGTTCAATATCTAACTGCTTCAACGCATCGATCGTTTCCGGCCGTTCCGTATGAAATACCAGCTCAACCATGGCATGATCTGCACGTTTTCCTATCATCTCCGGAGAGACACGCGCTCCCAGTGCAATTCCTATCGAGCCGACAAGAATGGACTTTCCCGCTCCTGTTTCTCCGGTTAAAATATTCAAATGTTCGCCAAAATCCACATCTATCTCATCAATAATCGCAAAATTTTTAACATGTAAGTTTACTAACACACAACTCCTCCTGTCATATCTTCTATTGAATATCCGAAACGGTTACTTTACATGACAATTTCAATCCTCGTACCGTAGCGTAAATTCTCGTAACTCCTCGCTGTCTTCCGATAACTTTTCCTGTAGAATCTACCGATGCGATCAACGGATTCTGTGAATGCCAGGTAACGCCTGTGGATATTTCATTTACGCGAAGTGTCTCCGTGTCATACAAGCGCAATGGAAGACTTCGACGATTCATTGTGACTACCAGTACATCGGCATACCCGACCTGACCATTGGAGGTTTCGCCGTAGACGGTAGCCTGCCCTACTTTGTTAGCGTATATTTTTCCACGTTTGTTAATCCTTGCTACTGCTTTATTGTCCGAATAATATCGTATCTTATCCGTAGAATTTGCCGGTGCAATTGTAATTCCCGACTGGATCTGTCGTCCTTTCGCAACGATCAATTCATTATTGGTTACGTCCACTCCGGTTGCCGGTATTGGTTCCGATACCGTGATCAGACATACTGCCGATTTTCCGGAACCGTCCTTCGCCTTTGCACGGATCTTAACCATTCCCGCTGCAAGTCCCTGTACTCTTCCGGAAGAATCAACCGTCGCGATGGAATTGTCGCTGGAACTCCACGCCACACTTTTGATCGTAGCATTTTTCGGATGCACTTTAGCTTTTAATTTTAACGTCTTGCCAACCAGCAGTTTCGCTGTATATTTATTCAATGTAATTTTTGTAACTTTACGTACTACCCGTACTTTACATCTGGCAGAAGCACCGGAACCGTCCCTTGCCGTAGCGACAATGTACGCCGTTCCCACTTTCTTTCCTTTTACAACACCCTTTGAAGTTACACTGGCAACGGATTTTTTGGTACTTTTCCATTTTACTGACTTATCGGTCGCTGTTGCGGAAGTTACTGTTGCCTTAATCGTAAATTTCTTGCCTTTTTGTAAAAATTTAGAAGTCGGATTTACTTCTACAGATGTAGACTTTTCAGTGACTGTCAACAGGCAGCTTACAACAAAACCACCACTTTTAGCGACACCTTTGATCAACGTAATACCGCCCTTTAAGCCGGTCACTTTTACACTGGACTCGCCCTGCTTGTCAAGCTGTGCAACGGATGAATCCGCAATGCTCCAATCCATGGATTTATCAAACGCTGCCGCCGGAAGGAAATCCGGTGTCAGGGTCATACTTTCCCCTACTTCAATGGTCGCTTTATCCGGTTTCAACGTTACCGCCGTCAACGTCTCCTTTACCGTGATCTGTATCACTGCCACACGCCCGGAAGATGAAGTCGCCTGAATAAAGGTAACACCTGTCTTCTTAGCTGTGATCACTCCCTTTTCATCCACATCCGCAATTTCCGGATTATATGATGTCCATGTAATCTCATCGGTACTATCCTCCGGTGTCTTGACAAGTTTCGGTGTATATGTTTCACCCGCAATCATTTCATACGCGTTCGGTGAAAATGCCAGATCACTGCACGGCTGTAAAATGGTTACTTTAATTGCCTTTCTTGTGGCATCATCGGCTCCTACATTAACGGTTGTCACACCGGCTTTTTTACCTGTAATATTGATAATACGGTTATTTGCCTTATATTCATAATCGAGCAGGTCTTCATCGCCCACTTCAATCTTGAGATCTGAATCACATCCCGCCGGCGCCAGAGCAACATCCACATATTGGGTTTCCCCAACATTTAATGTCATTTCATCCGGCGTCAAGGTAATCCCCTCACACTTGGATACAACCGTTACCGTACATTGTGAATATACTTTGTTCGGATTGTACTGCGGAGAAAGCATAACAATCGTTGTACCCGGATTGATTGCTGTCAGATAACCATTTTCATCGACAGTAACAATGTTCGTATCCAGAGAAGTCCATTCCGGCGTCTTATCGGTAACATTATTCGGTGTATAGGTATACTTTAACTGATGTGTCGATTCCACTTTCATCTTCAAGTTCTCTTCAGTTAATTTGATGCTTTCATAAGGAACCACGATCGTGATCTTACACCTTGGATCATCCTTTTCATCTGTATTTGGGTTGTTAAATACAATTTCTGTTGTAGAACCATCCCCCGTTGGAGCTTTTGCGGTGATGGTTGCCGTCTTACCACTATTATCCAACTCCACATCTACGTATCTTGTATCATAAGACCACCAGGATGTCGGGACCTGTGAAACGTCCGGATTTCCTTTGATCTTTACAACAATGCTCTCGCCGACATTCAATTTGGCATTGGCTGGATCGATATCAAATTTATTTGGCGTATCCACAATGCGGACCATACATTTGGCCGTTGGAGAACCTGCTCCATTTCGATATACCGCAGTGATAACAACGTCATCGGTTGTTACTTTCTTTGCGGTCACTTTTCCGGTCTCATCTACGGTCGCATAATCCGGATCACTGGATGTCCATTCAACATCCAGCACCTGCTTATCATTAAAATAAGCACTCAGACTGGTTTCGCTTCCCTTATATACCGTAATATAGTTCTGATTCAACTTAAATACATCTGCAATCGTGATCTCGATATTAAAATATCCTTTATCCATAACTGTACTGTTTGCCGGAAGCAGGGACCGGATATAAGCTTCATACTCTGACCGGACTTTTACCTCTGCATTTACTTTTGTCGTAATCTGGCTGTTCTTATCCAGTGCCGTAATGACACCATCTTTATAAGAAGCATAGTTTTTAAAATCTTTCGGCTGCACTTCAAAATATTTCAAAAATTCTTCCGTGGAAAGGTTAAATGCCTTCGCGATATCATAGGTATCTCCGATAGCAATTGTCTCTTTATAATCGTTTGGGCTGGCATAAACATACAAATTCAGTACGGTCGGTGCATACACGTCCTCATCTATGTACTTCTGCTCACTTTCATAGGCACCGTGCGGATAAAAATACACTCGGTACAAACCGGCCTTTGCATCCACACGAAGCTGGTTGGATCGGCTGGATTCCGAACTGATCTCAATCAGATCGGATTTTTTAGTCAGGGAATCTGCAATTACTTCTTCCGATCCACCGTTATCCCGTTTGATCACCCAGTCCATCTTATTTTTTATACCTTCGATGTTATTGATAAAGTTTGCATCCGTATAAATCGTTCCGCCGGTATCCATTTTAATTGTTTTCAGATTGCCATAATTAGAATCCGTCTCACTGATACCCGGATACACATACACGTCTATCGTCGCCGAATACGTGATCTCCGGACTGTCTTTTGGCGTATACGTCGCCGTGATCTTCGTCATACCGGCTCCCTTAGGCGTAACAACACCGTCCGCTGACACTTCTGCCACTTCCGAGTTTGCCACGGTCCACTGGGCCTCACTGGAACTACCATAGTTCAATGAGAGCGGTACCGGTTTGTCCGTTGTACGAAGGAAGATTGCCTTATCCTGGGAATCCTCATATGGCTTTTTAAATACATTGTCATTTTGTGACGTATCTACCGCAAATACAACCTGAATTTTACAGGTGACACTACCAATGACCGGTCCCAGACCGCTTGCCACCTTATTATAAACCGTAGCAAGTACGGTTACTTCACCTGGATTTTTCGCAGTAACAATACCATAAATCTGGCTGCTTCCCTGCTGGATCTCTGCGATATCCTTTCCCGTTTCTATTGTCCATTTGATCTCATACAGATTTGGATCCGCATAAATCGGAGAATCTTCCGATCCCAGGATCAGGGTTGCCTGCCGGTTTTTCATCTGATATGCCGTCTGCGCATTTAATTGATATCCATCACAAGTCAGATATAACCCTTCAGCAGCATCTGATCTGTCCCCCATATAATAACAAAATCCCGCAACTAATATACAAAGCAGAAAAAATATGCTGCTCCATTTCCATATTCTCTTTTTCCTTTTTTTCATATTATTGTTCATAGTTTTTATCCTTTCCGCCGAAAGCCTTATTCTCTATATAAATATATCGACATTCTGTGTCAAAAATTTTCTCATATACAAATTAATTATACAATAAATCTTACCTTTTTTCAACCTCTGGTCATTCTTATTTTAATTATAAAAGGGAAACTTCTGACGGAACCGCCGGAAATAAAAAAAGCGCGAGACGGGACTCGAACCCGCGGCCCCAACCTTGGCAAGGTTGTGCTCTACCAACTGAGCCACTCGCGCATGATCAAATATAATAACCATCCAGCCGAAGCCGGAAAAGAAAAGCGCGAGACGGGACTCGAACCCGCGGCCCCAACCTTGGCAAGGTTGTGCTCTACCAACTGAGCCACTCGCGCATTTGTTATCGTTTTTCTTTCAATAACTCTCAACGACAAACACTATTATACCTAAGTACAATATAAATGTCAAGAAAAATTTGAATTATTTTCTACAATCTTTTTCAATCTCCTTCAACATGTTATAAATCCGATGTACCGGAAATCCAACTACATTAAAATAATCTCCCTGTATGCCGGAAATATATTTGGAAAACACACCTTGTATCCCGTATCCTCCTGCTTTATCATAGCAATCCCCGGAAGCTGTATACTCGTCTATTTCTTTATCTGACATCGGGGCAACCTTCACTTCTGTCGTTTCATAAAACACTTCGCGGCGTACTTCTTTTCCCTCTGAAACTGCCAGCATGGCAACTCCTGTCGTCACTTCATGCATCTGTCCCTGCAAAACGGACAGCATCTCTTCTGCCTCTTTTTTATCCGTGGGCTTTCCAAAAATCTTTCCCTGAAAACTCACAACCGTATCCGCGCCAATGACAAGAAACTCTCCGGTTCCTTTTTTCTTTTCCGGAAGTTCTTTTAAAACCGCGTCCGCTTTTTGTTCTGCCAGTTCTTTCGTCACCTCCGAAGGCACGCTGCTTCGAATCACTTCTTCGCAATCTGAAACATAAACTTCAAACGAGTCCGTAATAAAATTCATCAGTTCTCTTCTTCTTGGCGAACCGGACGCCAACACAATATATCCAAACATAAAAGCCCCTCTTTCTATCTGCAGATCATCTCAAATTATAATATAACTTGATGTAACTTGCAAGCAGAAAGAAGGGCCGTTTCTATATTTATAATACCTTTCTATACAGCATACCTGATCTTATTTTGTACGCGCAGCCTCCAAAAAAGCAGTAAAGGCCGGTTTCGGATCATCAATGGATTTACCGAAAAGGAGCGGCTGGGACTTTCCTCTCCAGGAAATGCTATCGTAAAGCCCCCATATCGTAAGTCCGGTAATTCCTTTCGGGCTTACTGTCTTATTGCGGTTTTTCTGCTTTGCGATCACCATCTCCATAAAATCTTTTACAAAGGCAGCCTGCTCTTCTATCGTTTCCCCTTCGTTTTTGTAATCATACGAAGGACCTTTTTTATCGGTTCCATCGGTATCAAAATTAATGGTAAAGTCAAGTTCTGTAATCTGGACTTCATAGCCCGCATTCATAAACTTTTCCAGTGCTGTACCATACTCTTCTATGGTTGGTCTCTTGATGTCAACATGGCTCTGCATTCCGATTCCTGAACAGATTTTTGCCTTCTCGCCTTCATTTATGAAATTCACAAGAGCAAGAAGATCCTCCACTTCAAAATACGTGTCATAATCATTGCAGAACAGCGTAACTTTATCTGCTGCATTATATTTTTCAAGCATCTCATAAGCACGTTCAAATGCTCGTTTCACATAGGATGGCTGATCTTCCATGTCCCCGTATACGGTTGTCCAGTTATGACCCCAGGCTTTTCCGCGATGAAGATACTCATTGACAACATCCCATGCATATACGATCGTTCCATTTTCTCCCGCAATTTCTTTTTCCTTCTGCATTACATGATTCATCACGGTGCAGACATAGAAATCAAGTCTGGCATTCATCGTATCGGTATCTACATCATCTTCATCCGCATCAAAGTTCTGTGCAAAGAACCATCCCGGTGTCTGGCTGTGCCACAAAAGCGTGTGCACGCGAAGATCCAGACCGTTGTCATATGCAAGTTGTAAAATTTTGTCAATTCTTTCAAAATTTAACTTCGGTACGGTTTCTTCCTTATACTCCGCAGGAATGATATAACCAAGTTTTTCCGCCTCTGCTTTTGTAATGGCAGTTACTTTGGAACCAAGGACAGCGTCCGGTTTCATTTCATTCTCCATCGTAATACTGTTAAAATGCTTCTTTACGAAATCCAGTGTCTTATCGTTCTGAAGCTGGCTCGTGCTTGGATCTGATCCGTAGTTAGCACAAGTTCCTAGATATTTGAACAGATCCTGATAAGCACCACGTATACTATCTTTTTCTGCCGGCGCTAATGTTGGTGCCGGTTTTACCGTTACCGCAGGTGTTGTATTCGGTGTAACTTCAGGCACTGCACTTGCCGTTGCTGCCGGCGCTGTGCTGCTTGCTGCCGACGGTGCTGCGCTGGCTGTCACATTCGGTGTTACTTCGGGTGTTTTTCCTGACACATTATTTTTTTGCGGATTCATTACTTTTACTTTACACGTAAGGGTATACGTTTTCTTCCACCGCACCTTGCAGGTAATCTTTGCACTGCCTTTTTTCTTTGCAATGATCTGTGCTGATTTCTTCGACTTTTTCCTGATTGCGGCGACTTTCTTATTGCTGCTTTTCCAGGTAACTTTCGCCTTGCCGGCTTTTTTAACTTTTATCACTGCCTTTTTCCCGCTTACCAGTTTGATGCTCTTTTTAGATAAAGCAGGCTTTTTCGCCGCATCTGCCTGACTGCCAGCCGGAATAGCCGCAATCACGCACAATGCACCGGCAAGAACCATTGCTAAGGCTCTCTTTCTCATATTCATTTCCTCCTTAAACTTATTCACGTTATGCTATTGAAAGATTCGTCTTGCAAAATTATACAAGCCCTCTCTCCACGCTTTCCAGTCATGTCCGTAAGAAACCACGTTAAACATATGAGGAACATTGTTTTTCAACAGCGCATTATGATATATGGTTGGATAATCATTTACAACATTATCAAATTCTCCCTGCTGGATCATGATCAATGTGTTCTGCTGATACTCATTTGGAATGGTAAAGGACTCTTCGGTAAACAATCCCTTTTCCGCATTGTAAGGAAGGACTCCCGGAGCCGGCTCAAATGCGCCAATGTAGCTGAAGTAATCAAGCATATTGAATCCGCAATACAAGGTATTTCTACCACCCATCGACAATCCTCCGATGGCATGATTATCTCTGCCTTCCATAATCGAATAGTTTTCTTCCATATAAGGGATCAGACTCGTTTTCAGTTCTTCCAGCGTACGGTTAAAAGCATCAAATCTTGCCTGACTTAATGCCTGTCCCGGATCTTTTTCCCCCGGTGCCACAACGACCTGATTCGGGCATACAATGATCATTTCCGGACATTTACCTGCGCGGATGAGATTTCCGACAACACGCTCCGGATGTCCGCCCTTCCATTCATCTTCGTTTCCGCCAACGCCGTGAAGCAGATAAAGGATCGGGTACTTTTTGCCGGCATCATAATTGACCGGAAGATAAATAACTGCTTTGCGGTCTGCTTCCGAAACCTTCGAATAGTATGTAATTTTTTGTGGTTCCATATAGGTATAATCGTCCATCTCATCATAATAGTCCTCTGGGACACCAAACTCTTCATCAATAACCTCTTTATTTTTGGAAAATGGTGTAGCAGCCGGTGTTGCAGTTGGCTCCTCCGTTTTCTGTGGTGCAGCACTTGGCGTTACAACCGGTGTTGCGGCCGGTGTCTGGGAAGGTGCCACAGTTGGTGCGATTGAAGGTACCGCAGTTGGTGCGATTGAAGGTACCGCAGTAACTGCCGGTGCTGCCGTAGTGTCAGATTGTAGTGTGGTCTTTGCTTTATTTTTCACAATTACATTCACCTTACCTATCGTTTTTTTCTTAGCCTTTTTCTTTTCCGTCACGGTAATCACTGCTTTTCCCGCTTTTTTAGCTGTCACAACCCCCTTCGCACTTACTTTTGCGATCGCAGCCTTGGAGGATTTAAAGGAATATTTTGCCCCTTTTACCTTACCTTTCACTTTAATCGTCTTCTTTTGTCCCTTTTTAAGAATCATCTTCTTTACTGCGCATTTTGCTTTTGCAGAAACCTGCATATCTGCTGAACACATTCCAGATAAAACAACGGCGCCTGCCAGAAGGACTGCTGTTACTTTCTTGGTTTTACTCGTAAACATATTCATCTCTCCATTCTTTCTACTAAATTAGACTCTAAATTGTTTTTGTGTTTTTATTTTACATCCTTGCTTTTTGTTTCACAATATCGTATAATTGCAATAAATACACATATAATTTGAAAAAGGAGAGATTTTATGCATATACATAATGCCATTTATAATACCGTCCACGAAAACGGATATTCAACTTCCCGTGCATCGGGGATCGCTGACTATCTTCTCTTGTATATCAAAACACCTGCACTGCTTCAAGTACATGAAAACACGTATACAATAACAGATCCATCGGTTGTGGTCATCTCCGGTTACACCCCCTATAAATACATTTCTGTCACCGCGCCGTACTGCGATGACTACATCCATTTTCTTCCACGGGATATCGATGAATTTTTAAATAAATTGCACTTTCCTTTAAATAAACCGATCAAAATTAACAACCATGATTTGATAGATCCGGTTATCCATGCCATTTGCAGGGAATATTACGAATCAACCGAATATGTTCTTGACATTCAATACCACCAGATGATGCTTCTCATGACACGGATCGGCGAATCCTGGTCTACTGAACATTATCAAAATTCCAAGGTGCCTTATTTTGAAAATCTGCTTGCAATACGAAAAAAGGTCTTAGCCGACCCGACAAAAAACTGGAAGATCAAAGATCTCGCCAAAGAGACCACTCTGTCTCCGGCTTATTTTCAGGTTTTATATAGGAAAGCATTTGGAACAACTTGTTTGTCCGATATCATAGAAAATAAGATTACGGCAGCGAAAGAATACCTTCTTTCTACCGATATGTCTGTCGCAGACATCGCTTCTGAACTAGGTTACAGCCAGGTATATCATTTTATCCGGCAGTTCAAAAAAAGCACCGGAGTTACCCCCGGCGCTTTTCGAAAATCCATGCGGTAATCCTGCATTCAGGACCTCCCTGTATTCACATTTTATTTGAAGTATTCAACGCCGCTCTCGAAGATCAACTGATTCTGATCGCCGCAGATATTCAATGCGACACCATCGCCACGACGCTCGGAGTGTGCCATTTTTCCTAACACTCTTCCATCCGGGCTTGTGATTCCTTCGATTGCGCAATAAGAACCATTTGGATTGAAATCTTCATCCATCGTCGGATTACCATTTACATCGACATACTGTGTAGCAACCTGACCATTTTCAAACAATTTATCGATCCACTCTTTGCTTGCGACAAAACGTCCTTCTCCATGAGAAGCAGGCACGGCATAAACGCCGCCAAGTGTCGCTTTCCGGAGCCATGGTGACTTATTGGTAACCACTTTCGTATAAACCGATTTGCTGATATGACGGCCAATGCTGTTGGTTGTCAATGTCGGTGAATCGTCTTTCTGTGTCTTAATCTCTCCATAAGGAACCAGTCCCAGTTTAACCAACGCCTGGAATCCATTACAGATGCCAAGTGCCAGACCGTCTCTCTCCTGAAGGAGGCGGTGAACGGCTTCTTTGATGCGCTCATTACGGAATACCGAAGTGATAAATTTCGCAGAACCATCCGGTTCATCACCGGCACTGAATCCGCCGGAGAACATCAGGATCTGGGATTCGTTAATTGCTTTTTCAAACGCATCTACACTGTCTTTAATGTCTGCCTCTGTCATGTTTTTAAATACAATGCTCTCTGTCTCTGCGCCCGCAGCCACAAAAGATTTCATTGTATCATATTCACAGTTTGTACCCGGAAATACCGGAATAAATACTTTCGGTTTTGCCACTTTGTGTTTGCAGATATAAACCTCTTTCGTATCATAAAGTCCGGTATCAATCTTCTTGTCTTCTACTCCGGAACGGGTCGGGAATACTTTTTCCAATGTCTGTGTCCAGGAAGCAATTGCCTCTTCCATCGACACACTTTCCGTTCCGTAAGTAAACTCAGCCTTGTCTGTAACCGTACCAGCCACCTTGTAATCCAGTCCAAGTGAAGCCATTTTTTCTACAGCTGTAGCATCCACTTCAAGAAGAAGACCACCATAAGCCGGTTCAAAGTATGTGGAAACGGCTTCTTTTTCTTCAAAGGCAACACCCAGTTTATTACCAAATGCCATCTTTGCAGCCGCCTGAGCGATTCCTTTTCCTTCCAAAGCATAGGCTGCTTTCACAAGGCCGGCTCTCATCTGTGTCGTCACTGTCTCGTACAGTTTAAGCACATAATCGTAATCCGGAAGATCGTAAGCATCTTTGCGGATTGGCAGGCATACGAGCACATCTCCCGCTTTTTTCAGTTCCGGTGTGACAACATCGGAAATCTTAGCCACATCTACGGCAAAGGAGCACAATGTCGGTGGTACGTCAATATCATTAAAGGTTCCTGACATACTGTCCTTTCCACCAATTGACGGAAGACCAAATTTCATCTGTGCATCGTAGGCACCCAGCAATGCCGCCATCGGTTCTCCCCAGCGTCTGCTGTCTTCGGTCATACGTTTGAAGTATTCCTGGAAGGTAAAGCGGATCTTCTTATAATCACCGCCGGCTGCCACAATCTTCGCTACCGAAGTAAGCACCGCATATTCTGCTCCATGATATGGACTCCAGCTGGTAAGATATGGATCCATACCATAACTCATCATCGTAACCGTATCGCATTTTCCATCCAGTACCGGAAGTTTGGCGATCATGGTCTGTGTCGGTGTCAACTGGTATTTACCACCATATGGCATCGTCACGGTAGATGCTCCGATGGAACTGTCAAACATTTCCACCAGTCCTTTTTTCGAGCACACATTCAAATCTTTTAATGTCTCTGTGAAAGTTTCTTTAAAGTTGTCTTTCACTTCCACTTTTTCCATATAATTATCTGCTTTTGACGGCATCGTCACGGTTACGTCCGTTTCCTGGTGTGCACCATTGGTATCCAGGAAAGCACGGGAAATATTTACGATTTCTTTTCCTCTCCAGGAAAGAACAAGTCTTGGAGATTCCGTAACTACCGCTACCGGAATTGCCTCCAGATTTTCCTCGTTTGCATAACCAAGCATTTTATCTACATCTTTTGGATCTACCACAATTGCCATACGCTCCTGGGATTCGGAGATAGCAAGTTCTGTACCATCCAAGCCGGCATATTTTTTAGGCACTTTATCAAGATCCACGCGCAGTCCGTCTGCCAGTTCTCCGATGGCAACAGATACACCGCCGGCACCAAAGTCATTGCATTTTTTGATCAAACGGCTGACTTCCTCTCTGCGGAACAATCTCTGGATCTTACGCTCTGTCGGCGCATTACCTTTCTGCACTTCTGCACCGCATGTATCGATGGATTCGGTATTATGCGCTTTGGAAGATCCTGTCGCTCCACCACAGCCGTCTCGTCCGGTTCTTCCGCCAAGAAGAATGATGATGTCATCCGGATCCGAGTTTTCACGAATTACATTTTTACGTGGTGCGGCGCCCATAACGGCACCAATTTCCAGACGCTTTGCCACATAGTTTGGATGATAGATCTCATCTACCAAGCCGGTAGCAAGTCCAATCTGGTTACCGTAAGAACTATACCCACTGGCAGCTCCTGTCACGATCTTTCTCTGTGGCAGTTTTCCTTCCAGCGTCTCTTTCAAAGATTTTGTCGGATCTGCGGCACCTGTAACACGCATTGCCTGATAAACATAACCACGTCCTGACAATGGGTCACGGATCGCACCACCAAGACAGGTAGCAGCTCCACCAAATGGCTCAATTTCCGTTGGATGGTTATGTGTCTCATTTTTAAAGAACACAAGCCACTCTTCGGTAACCGGTCCTTTTCCATCTTCATGATCGATCTCAACCGGAACGACAATCGAGCAGGCATTGATCTCATCCGAAACTTCCATGTCCTCCAATTTTCCTTCTGCACGAAGTTTTTTCATCGCCATAAGCGCGATATCCATCAAGGAAACAAACTTATCGTCTCTTCCTTTATAAATTGTCTCATGATCTTTTTTATACTGTTCAAACGTATCCTGAATCGGCTTTTTGTAATCGCCTTCTTCAAATGTTACATTTTTCAGTTCTGTCAAAAATGTGGTGTGACGGCAGTGATCCGACCAATACGTATCCAGTACACGGATCTCTGTCACACTAGGGTCACGTTTTTCTTCATTTTTAAAATAATTCTGAATATGTAAGAAGTCTTTAAATGTCATGGCAAGCCCAAGAGACTGATACAATTGATTCAGTTCCGCCTCCGGCATGTCTTTGAAGCCATCAAAAATTTTCACATCCGCCGGTTCGTCAAATTTCGTTACCAGAGTTTCCGGAATTGTCTCATCCGTCTCTTTGGAATCTACCGGGTTGATGCAGTATTCTTTGATACGGGCAAAATCTTCTTCGGAAATATTACCTGACAAAACATAGGTAGTCGCAGACCGGATTACCGGTTCTTCGCTTTCGTTCAACAATTTCACGCACTGTTCTGCGGAATCTGCACGCTGGTCAAACTGTCCCGGCAGATATTGAACGGAAAACACCTTATCTCCTGTTTTTTTCTCAAAACTTCCCTCATAAACATAGTCTACCGGTGGTTCTGAAAACACAGTTGCCAGTGCTTTTTTATAAGTTTCTTCCTGGATGCCCTCGACATCATAGCGAATCAATACTCGAACCTGCTCAAGATCTTTGATTCCAAGGTATTCTTTTACCTCCTGTTTCAACTCTTTTGCAGCTACGGCATAGTCCTCTTTCTTTTCTACGTAAATTCGCTTTACATTAGCCATGATTTTCTCTCCTATCTTGTCTTATCCGTCATTATAACTACAAGTTCCTTCTTATATTGTATAAGAGCCAAGTTTTACGCGGCCTTTCCAATAACTTTGAACTTCCGTAACATAACTTGGTGCAAATTCTGCATATTTTGCATTGAACTGTTTTGTCTGCTCTGCTTCGACTACAGACTTGCATTCGTTGTCATAAGCTTCACTGTCATTGTTATTTACCATTTTAATAAGATAGTATCCATCTTCGCCCTCAATAATATCGGAAATCTGGTCATTTTCCATCTTCATGATCTGTTTACGCAATTTTTTATTAAGGAACGTTGAATCCTTCAAATCCTTTTTAATAAGATTTTCTGTCTGATACTGGATTCCGGTTTTATCATTGTCATCCAAAAGTTTTGTGAAATCTTCCGCCGTCTTTGCTTTTTCCTGCAACGCCTGCATATTGGTAAGATTTGTCTGCTTCTGCTCTGCCGAAACCTCTTTTGTTTCTTCTCCGCTTGTTTCCTGATTGCTGACTTTGTAATACTGCAAGGTATACTGTCTGTATTCTTTTTTGTCTACGGTAGCTTTCAATGCTTCTTCATCAATACCGCTCTCTTTTATAAGAATCTGGCGGAATTTTTCAGCCAAAGCATTTTTCTTAAATTCACTTTTCAGCGTTTTTTCATCCAGACCTTCCATTTTCTTTTGTTTGTCTGTGAAATTTTTCATCGTCGTGGCAACACTTTCTTCGGTTGTCTTTATTTCCTCATCCGTCAAGCTGTATCCGCGCTTCTGTGCCTCCATATAAAGGATCTCTCTCTGTTTCAGGGAATCCATTACCTGTTTCTTGGCAGCAGAAGCACCACTTCTTCCTTTTCCGTCAACATCTTCCATCTCCCAATACGTCTTTCCATATAACTGCTGATAAATAGAGGAATACTGACTGTACTGGTTTTCTATCTGGTAAATACTGTAAACCGCTTCTTTCATGTAGACCGTGTCTTTCTTCTGTGATCCGTTTTCATCTGTCGTGGAAACGATCAATACAGCGCGTGGACGAAGCTGCATATAGCACACTCCTGCACACAATACGATAACTGCAAGAATTCCTAAGATAGCCAGAACCTTATTTTTAGAAGAAACAAAAGACAAAGAACCCGATCCTCCTCCCTGTTTCTTACTTACTCCGTTGTTTTTTGCTAATTTTTTTGCGTTGTTCATTATTACCCTCCGAAATACATTTATTTTGCACAAAGCATATAATAATATTTTACCATAATATTTTCTTTTGTAAAGAACAAACTCTATGAATTTTCATAAAAAAAACTCTGTCCGGCTATCGAACAGAGTTAGTGCAGGAAAAGGGACTTGAACCCTCATGGTATTGCTACCACACGGACCTGAACCGTGCGCGTCTGCCAATTCCGCCATTCCTGCGTGCTTTATAACAATATCACATTTTTTTTTAATTGTCAACAAAAAATTATGGAAATTTTTTTTGAAATGTAGTATACTGATTTTATGAAACGGAACTTAATTTGAAACGGAGGACAGTCCTATGGGAATAAATATTGGTATGCTTATCTTTGGTCTTTTTGACAGTGCACTTGCTTTTTTTCTTGTGTATTGCCTTTGGACCTCTTGGTTAAAGGGAAAACGTTTCGGCCAGATTTTAGGCATCATTTTCGGGACTCTGGTGTTTACCACCTACCTCACTTTGTTTATCTGGTTTAATACACCGGGTGTATGGGTTCGCCCGGATATCAGGACGATCATTTACGCAGCGCCGATCGTCCTGACGGTTCTTCTCTCCATCTTGACACTGCTCTCACAGCAGCCAAAGAAAAACGAAGAAGAAAACGGCGAGGATGCTCCGGCGGATTCGGAGGAAACTGCTACCGGTGAACCGGCAAAATAATACTGGGTTTCAAATACTACAATCATACAGGAGGTTGCCTATGTTTGAAAATGCGATTAAAATACCATCAAGGATCAACAGCAAGATTTTACTGAAAGTGGTTCCGGGGCATTTTGCTACCAGCCACTCCCACATTAACTATTACATGGACATGACACGTTTGAAAGTTGGACAGCGTGAAGCAAAAGCTGTCGCTTCCACCATGGCAAATCACTACAAATACAATACGCCGATCGATGCGATCGTCTGCATGGACGGAACTTATGTAATTGGTGCTTATCTTGCCGAAATTCTTACAGATGCCGGCGTTATTTCCATGAATGCCCATCAGAGTATCTACGTTATTGAACCGGAATTTGACTCCAGCGGTCAGATGTTTTTCCGCGATAATATCCAGCCGATGGTAAGAGGAAAAAATATTCTGTTGCTGGTAGCTTCTGCTACTACCGGAAAAACGATCGATCAATGTCTGGAATGCTTGGAATACTATGGTGGAATCATTCAGGGATTGTCTGCCATCTTTAGTGCAAAAGACGAAATTCACGGATACCCGGTTCGTTCCATCTTTACTACAGAGGATTTTTCGGATTACAAATCTTTTACACAGAGAGACTGTCCTCTTTGTCATGCCGGACAGAAAATCGATGCAATTGTAAACAGTTACGGATACTCAAAACTGTAATTATTCGTTAAAACAAACAGTCCGCCGCAGGGAAACGTCTTCTCTGTGACGGACTATTATTTTACTTATTTTTCTTGTTTTTCCTTATTTTGCCAATAATTCTTCTGCCAGCCGTTTCATCTCTTCTACATTTTTATCATTCATTGTAGATCGGATCGTTACCTGGCTGTCGCAAATGGTAAGATTTTTCATCTCTTCAAGAATTGCACGCATCTGCTTTCCTGCCATCGGCGCCCAGGAACCATTTTCCATAATACCGACGGTACGTTTCTGGTAATTTTTGCTTTTCAAATGGCGAAGGAAGTCTTCCATAACCGGGAAAATTCCGCCATCATACGTTGCTGCCGCTACCACAATCTTGTCATAACGGAACGCATCTTCGATCACTTCTGCCATATCCTCACGGGAAAGATCGCTGACAACCACTTTCTTTGCGCCCTTTTCCTTCAGGATTTCCGCCATCTTCTCTGCGGCTTTTGCTGTATTTCCATGGATAGAAGCATATGCTACCAATACTCCCTCATCCTCCGGTTCGTAACTGCTCCAGGTATTATACTTGTCAATGTAATAGTCAAGATTTTCTTTCAAAATCGGTCCATGAAGCGGACAGATCATCTGAATATCCAATGTCGCCGCTTTCTTCAACAGCGCCTGAACCTGCGCACCATATTTTCCTACAATATTAAAATAATATCTTCTGGCTTCACAAGCCCAATCAGCTTCTACAGACAATGCACCGAATTTTCCAAATCCATCTGCTGAAAATAAGATTTTTTCGCTCTTTTCATAGGTCACCATAACTTCCGGCCAATGTACCATCGGTGCCATGAAAAACTGAAGTGTATGTGCTCCCAGCGAAATTTCTTCGCCTTCTTTTACCACTACGCTGCGGTCACTCAGATCAAAATCAAAGAACTGCGGCATCATCGAAAACGTCTTTGCATTTCCAATAATCTTCATTTCCGGATACATTTCCGCGATTTTCTGAATATTTGCTGCGTGATCCGGCTCCATATGGGATACCACAAGATACGACGGCGTTTTCTCCTGAAGAACGTTCTTCACATTGTCGATCCACTCATCTGTCGCACGCTGATCCACGGTATCCATAATCGTAATTTTATCATCCATGATCACATAAGAATTATAAGACACGCCTTCCGGAACAATATACTGGCTTTCAAAAAGATCCAGTGTCGTATCGTCCGCACCTACATAAAAAATGGAATCTGAAATTGTTATATCTTTCATTTTATCTGCTTCCTTTCTACTTAATCTTTCTTAAATGATACCATAAAGCACTCTGAAATTCAAAGGGATTTTGAATCATTTATTTACAATCATGGAATTTTGAGGTAAAATAAATGTAATTATTATGTTTGAACACACAAGGAGGACATTATGAAGCAGATTACAATAGGTTTTTTAGGGCTAGGTCTGATCGGCGGTTCGATTGCCCGTTCTATCCGAAAAAATTTTCCCGTTTCCAAAATCATAGTCTACAGTCGTAGAAAGAACGAAGATTTGATACAAGGAAAAAAGGAGGGAATTATCAGTGAAATCTACTATAATATAGATTCCCATTTTTCGGAGTGTGATATCATCTTCTTATGTGCTCCCGTATTGCAAAACATACAATTTTTGTCACAATTGAAACCGCTTATTAACAAAAAATGCATCCTTACAGATGTCGGAAGCGTAAAGGGAAATATCCACAAGGAAGTCGAGAAACTGGGGCTTGAACCACAATTTATCGGTGGACATCCTATGGCAGGTTCTGAAAAAACAGGGTTTGCAAATTCTTCGGAAGATTTATTGCAGAACTCCTACTATCTTCTCACCCCCTGCGGCACCACACCGGAAGAAAGTATTCTTTTTTTGAAAAAAATTCTTTCCGGTACAGGCGCTGTCTTTGCCACCGTAGATGCAGCTCTTCATGACGACATCACCGCAGCGATCAGCCATGTACCGCACATTGTAGCGGCTTCTCTCGTCAACATGGTTCGCGAAAATGATACACCAAATGAACTTATGAAAGCGTTTGCCGCCGGTGGTTTTAAAGATATCACACGAATTGCTTCCTCTTCTCCGGAAATGTGGGAAAGCATCTGCCTCTCAAATGCAGAGAGCATCGACCATTTTCTTTCCCTTATGATTGAAGAACTGACCAAAGTACGATCTTATATCGCAGCTGAACAAGGGGATAACATCCATCGTTTCTTTGCTGCCTCAAGAGATTACAGAAACTCTATTCAAGATTAAACATATTAAAAAGAACCTTCTACTTTGCTCTTCCTTGTGAGTAATTTAGAAGGTTCTTTTATTTCAAAATTTAGTCTCGCTTACTCGCTCTCTTTTTTTGCAAGCCAGTTCTGCTTATCTTGTTCTGTAATTTTACGAATGATGCGACATGGATTTCCCGCAGCTACAACGCCATCCGGGATATCACCCGTCACAACAGCTCCCGCTCCAATGACAACATTACTTCCAATATGTGCACCCGGTACAATCGTAACATTACCGCCAATCCATACATTATCACCGATCGTCACTTCTTTTGCATATTCATAACCCTCATTACGAGCCGGTGCATAAATCGGATGACACGGTGTATAGATCTGAACATTTGGTCCTAAAAATACATGGTCACCAATTGTGACTTTTGCAGAATCTAAAATGACACAGCCATAATTCGCATAGAAATCGTCACCGACATGAATGTTAAAACCATAATCACAACGGAACGGAGGCTCTACACATACCTTTTCTCCGACACTGCCAAACAGATCCCGTACAATCCGCTCTCTGCCATCTGCATCATCATATCGTGTCCGATTAAACTCATCGGTCAGTTTTCTGGTCTTAAATATAACTTCATGCAGTTCATCATCAAAACGATATATTTTTCCGGCTGTCATTTTTTCCTTCTGTTCAGATGTAGCTGCCACACCAAATTCCAGCGTTGTCAATCCGCCAAAATCTTCCTGTTGGTTTCCTGCTGTATTTGCAAATGCATCGATTGATCCACCGGTAACAAATTCGACATTTCCCAAACCACTTGGCTGTTCTTCCTGAAGCATGGATGCAAGATTATCCTCTTCGTCTGATGCTGCACCCCCTGTGATCTCACCGGACAACAAAACATTATCGTCCTGTGTTTGTTTTGGTGCAGATAAATCCACATCACCAACCTGCCATACCGGCAGATCTTCCTGATTTGGATTCATCGGGTCAAATACCGTTTCTTTTTCTGCTTCTTTGGCTGCCTCTTCCAAAATTTCTTCTTGTTTTTTTCGTGCAGCTTCTTCTATCTCTTCCTGCTCACGGCGGGCTTTTTCTTCTTCCTGCGCTTTCTGTATGGCCTCTTCTTCTGCCTTACGCCGCATTTCCTCTTCCTTGGCTCTTTGTCTTGCTTCTTCCTCCGCAGCCAGACGAAGTTTTTCCTCTTCCTCAGCTTTGCGGCGTGCTTCTTCCTCTGCTATACGACGAGCCTCTTCTTCTGCCTTACGCCGTGCTTCTTCCTCTGCCTTTTGACGTGCTTCCTCTTCTGCCTTGTGCCGTGCTTCTTCTTCCGCTTTTTGACGAGCCTCCTCTTCTGCTCTACGGCGGGCTTCCTCTTCTTCCGCTTTACGACGGGCCTCTTCTTCTGCCTTACGTCGTGCCTCCTCTTCTTCCGCTTTACGGCGGGCTTCTTCTTCCTCCTTGCGGCGTTCTTCCTCTTCTTCTGCGCGGAGTTCATCTGCAAATGCTTCCATGACCTTATCTTTCATAGCTGCACCAATCTGCTCATGTTCTTCCGGCATAAGATGAAGACAATCTGCTCCGCTCGACATAGCCACGACAGCAAGATCTATAAATCCTGCCCCAACTTCCTTTGCTACTTTTGAAAACTGTGGTGCAAAATCAAAAGAATAGTCGATCTGGGCACGTCCAAACTCCAAACTTAATGTTGGCGAAAATTCAATTTCATCCCCCAAAAGCATTGGACTTGCGATCAAAATTTTTGCATCTGTTTTCTGCTGGATCAGTTCGCACATTTGCTTCAGATTTTCAGCAATCTGTGCAGGTGTCGCATCAAAATATTTTTTCAGATCATTGGTTCCCAGCATCAGCACAACAAGATCCAAAGGTGCATTGGCTTCCAGACTTGTTTCGATGTCGCGCATACCATTACAGCCTTCCATATACGGATCATCAAAAGCAATCGTTCTTCCATTTTTTCCATCTGCAACAACTTGGAAACGATCCCCCAATAATTTTCCCATGATTCCCGGCCATATACTATCCTCTGCATATCTCTGTCCATCCGGAGAATAGCCATATGTATTTGAATCACCAAAACATAGTATCCTTCTCATTTTTTATACCTTCCTTTACAAAAATTGTTAATACCTGCATTATAATAATACTAGTATAACATACTTGTAAAAATATCGCTAGTGTTAGAACAAATTTTTTCACTTTTTTTGTATATCATCCAATGTCTTTGTATACGAGGGCAAAAAATCTTCCATAAACGTGTCAACTTCCGGAAGTTCCATCTTTTTCAGCGATTCCAGAATCGTCTCATACGCCGTGGAAAATTCCGAATTTCCAGCCTTTTTTTCCTCGATACACTTGATCAGTGCAGACAATTTATCCGCGCCCTTTACAAGCCGCCACAATGCTTCTTCCCCGGACTGTTCCAGAAAAATTTCACGGTAATACGGCTGCATATAATCCGGCAGCTGATTTAACAGGGTAACGCTTGCTACACGCTCCACCTTTTTATATGCTCTTTGAATCTCTTCATCATAGTATTTCACCGGTGTAGGCATGTCCCCGGTAATGATTTCATTGGCATCATGGTATAAACCCATTAATGTAATTTTTCCAAGGTCGATGTCTTTTCCAAATTTTTCTTTTGCAATAATTCCCAGCGCATGAGCGATCATTGCCACTTCGAGAGAATGTTCACTGATATTTTCTTTTACGGAATTTCTCATAAGTGCCCATCTCTCAATGTATTTCATTCTTGCCATCATAGCAAAAAAAGAGTATTCTTTCATTTCTTCTTTCCTTTCTGTGGCAGCATCTTACGGATATACTCCCCGGTATAGGAGCCTTCTGTCTTGGCCACTTTCTCCGGCGTTCCTTTTGCAATCACAGTTCCACCTTTTTCGCCGCCTTCCGGTCCAATATCAATAATATAATCTGCCGTCTTTATCACCTCCAGATTGTGTTCGATAACAACTACTGTATTTCCTCCATCGGTGAGCCGCTGCAAAATCTCGATCAGCTTATGAACATCCGCAAAATGAAGTCCCGTTGTCGGCTCGTCCAAAATATAAATGGTTTTTCCCGTACTCCGTTTGCTAAGTTCTGTCGCAAGTTTGATACGCTGGGCTTCTCCACCGGATAACGTTGTCGATGGCTGCCCTAATTTTACATAAGACAATCCGACATCGTACATGGTCTGTATTTTGCGATGGATGGACGGAATATTTTTGAAAAAGTCAAGAGCCTCTTCAACGGTCATATCCAGCACATCATAAATACTTTTTCCTTTATATAAAACATCCAGGGTTTCCCGATTGTAACGCTTGCCGTGACACACCTCACAAGGGACATACACATCCGGCAGAAAGTTCATTTCAATCTTTAAGATTCCATCTCCACGACATGCTTCACACCGGCCGCCCTTGACATTAAAACTGAATCTTCCCTTTTTATACCCACGGGCTTTGGCATCCGGTGTCGCAGCAAACAGATCACGGATCATGTCAAACACACCGGTATACGTTGCCGGATTTGATCTCGGCGTCCGTCCGATCGGTGACTGATCAATATTAATGACCTTGTCTAACTGCTCCATTCCTTTGATCTCTTTTACTTTTCCCGGAATACATCTGGCACGGTTCAGTGTCTTTGCCAGGGTCTTATATAAGATCTCATTTACCAGAGAACTCTTTCCGGATCCTGACACACCGGTCACGCAGGTAAATACACCAAGCGGTATATCTACATTTACATTTTTCAGATTATTTTCTTTGGCTCCGATCACTTTTAAATATCCGGTTGGCTTGCGTCGTTTGTCAGGCACCGGGATCACGATACGATGGCTGAGATATGCACCAGTTACCGACTGTTCACAGTTCATAATGTCTTTTGCAGTGCCTGCTGCAACCACTTTACCACCATGTTCTCCAGCTCCCGGGCCAATATCTACTACATAATCAGCTGCCAGCATCGTATCTTCGTCATGTTCTACCACAATCAATGTATTGCCGAGATCTTTTAAATGCTGCAGTGTTTTTATCAGTTTATCATTATCCCGCTGATGAAGTCCAATACTCGGTTCATCCAGAATATAGGCGACCCCTACCAGACCGGATCCAATCTGGGTTGCCAGGCGGATACGCTGGGCTTCTCCACCGGACAGAGATGATGTTGCACGGGATAACGATAAGTACTCCAGTCCCACATCTAAAAGAAACCCAAGTCTTGATTTGATCTCACGCAAAATGAGTTTTCCAATCTGAAGCTGTGTCGGTGTCAATTCCAAACCATCCACAAATTTCTTTAAATCGCCGATGGAATAATCACAAATTTCCGCAATATTCCGGTCTCCCACGGTAACAGCCAGAGATTCTTTTTTCAATCTTCTTCCGCCACACTCCGAACATGGTGTAATGCGCATAAACGTCTCGTATTCCTGCTTTGTCGTATCCGATGCTGTCTCACGGTAGCGCCGCTCAACATTTTTTATCAAACCTTCGAATTCAATACTGTATACTCCACGTCCACGTTGTCCCACATAGTGAACATCTACCTTTTCTCCCTTTGTTCCATAAAGAATGATATCCTGGATTTTCTGTGGATAATCCTCAAATGGTGTAGAAAGATCAAATTTGTATTTTTTTGCCAATGCCTCCATCGTCGCTCTGGTAAAACTTCCCTCATTTGTCACAGACTGCCATCCCATCACCGCAATGGCACCATCATCAATGCTCAGCGACGGATCCGGAATCATAAGTTCCGGCGCAAACTCCATCTTATAGCCGATTCCGTGACAGACCGGGCAGGCTCCAAACGGATTGTTAAAGGAAAAACTTCTCGGTTCAATCTCATCAATACTGATCCCACAGTCCGGGCAGGAAAAACTCTGACTGAAATTAATCGGTTCTCCATCGATCACATCTACCACAAGCAGCCCCCCTGAAAGCTGCATCACGCTTTCAATGGATTCTGCCATACGTTTCTCAATTCCCTCACGAATGGCAAGACGGTCTACCACAATCTCAATATTGTGCTTTTTATTCTTTTCAAGCGAAATTTCTTCCGACAGATCGTACATATTTCCATCTACGATAACACGTACATATCCACTCTTTTTTGCACGTTCGAACACTTTGGCATGCTCTCCCTTTCGTCCGCGGACAACCGGCGCCAAAAGCTGTATTTTGGTACGATCCGGCAAATTCATGATCTCATCGACCATCTGGTCTACCGTCTGCCGCTTAATCTCTTTTCCACATTTTGGACAGTGTGGTATGCCAATACGCGCATATAATAAACGAAAGTAATCATAAATCTCCGTTACGGTTCCTACGGTAGATCGTGGGTTGCGGTTTGTCGTTTTCTGATCGATCGATATCGCAGGAGGAAGTCCTGAAATGCTCTCGACATTTGGTTTTTCCATCTGTCCCAAAAACATTCTCGCATACGAAGACAAGGATTCCATATAACGGCGCTGTCCTTCTGCATAAATCGTATCAAACGCAAGTGACGACTTTCCGGAACCGCTTAATCCCGTCAATACCACAAATTCATCACGGGGAATATCCAGGTCAATGCCTTTCAAATTATGCTCTTTTGCTCCTCGTATCTGTATGATTCTCTTTTTTTCCATTTTATTCCATCTCCTGCAATATCTTTTTCATTTTTATCATCTGGTCACGAAGCGATGCTGCCAGCTCAAAATTCAGTTCTGCCGCCGCCTGATTCATTTTCTTCATGATCTTCGCAATCTGTTTTTGCAATTCTTCTTCCGACATATATTCCGGATCTTTCTGCAATTCTTCCATACCGGCATCTGCTTTCGAAGAAATACGGATCAACTCTCTGACCGCCTTCTTAATGGTCTGCGGGGTAATACCATGCTCTTTATTATAGGCATCCTGAATTTTACGGCGTCGTTCCGTCTCCGTAATTGCCTTATCCATTGACTCTGTCCGCTTGTCCGCATACATGATAACCCGGCCCTCGGCATTTCTGGCTGCACGCCCAATCGTCTGTATCAATGATGTTTCGGAACGAAGGAATCCTTCTTTGTCCGCATCAAGGATTGCCACAAGACTTACTTCCGGTATATCCAGTCCTTCTCGCAGCAGGTTAATCCCTACCAGAACATCAAACACATCCAAGCGCATATCACGGATAATCTCACTTCTTTCCAGCGTATCTATATCGGAATGCAGATATTTAACCCGGACACCAACCTCTTTGTAATAGTCGGTCAGATCTTCTGCCATACGCTTTGTAAGTGTCGTCACCAAAACCTTTCCCTTTTTCTTCGTTACCGCTTTGATTTCTTTCAGCAAGTCATCTACCTGTCCCGCTACCGGCCGAACGATAACTTCCGGATCCAGAAGACCGGTAGGCCGGAGAATCTGCTCCGTACGCATCAACTCATGGGTTTCTTCATATTCGGATGGCGTAGCTGAAACAAACATCATCTGATTGATATGACTCTCAAACTCTTCAAAGTTCAATGGACGGTTACTCTTCGCCGATGGCAGTCGAAATCCATAATCCACAAGCGTTGTTTTTCGCGACTGGTCGCCGGCATACATTCCCCGTATCTGTGGAATCGTAATATGAGACTCATCTACCATGATCAGAAAATCATCCGGAAAATAGTCCAAAAGTGTATGCGGCATCTCGCCCTCCTGCATGCCATTTAAGTGCATGGAGTAATTTTCGATACCGGAACAAAATCCCGTCTCACGCAGCATCTCAATATCAAAATGGGTTCGTTCTGAGATTCGCTGGGCTTCGATCAATTTATCTTCACTTTTAAAATATTTCACACGTTCTTTCAATTCCTTCTCTATCCCCGTTATCGCCTTTTCCATTTTATCCGGAGAAACAACATAGTGGGAAGCCGGGAATACAACCATATGCTCCAAATTGTTCAACGGGGTTCCTGTCAGCACATCAATTTCCTGAATGCGGTCTACTTCATCTCCAAAAAATTCTACCCGGATCGCCCGGTCGGACGCCGATGCCGGAAAAATCTCAAGCACGTCACCACGTACCCGGAATGTACCACGGTGAAAATCCATATCATTCCGTGTATACTGTATCTCAACCAGCCGCTCAATCACTTCATCCCGTTCGCGGATCATACCGGGGCGGAGCGATACTGTCATATTTTGGTAATCAATCGGACTACCCAATCCATAGATGCAGGAAACACTGGCAATAATAATGACATCTCTGCGCTCGGTCAATGCTGCCGTCGCGGAATGCCGCAGTTTGTCAATTTCATCATTGATGGCGGAGTCCTTTTCGATATACGTATCCGTTGATGGCACATACGCTTCCGGCTGATAATAATCATAATAGGAAACAAAATATTCTACTGCGTTCTCCGGGAAAAACTCTTTAAACTCACCATACAACTGAGCCGCCAATGTCTTGTTATGTGCAATAACCAATGTCGGCTTGTTCATCTGCTCGATCACATTTGCCATTGTAAATGTCTTTCCGGAGCCGGTCACTCCAAGAAGTGTCTGAAACTGATTTCCTTCCTTAAAACCGTCCACAAGCGCTTTTATGGCTTCCGGCTGGTCGCCGGTCGGTTCATATTCAGAATGTAAAACAAAATGATCCATAATTATCGAAACACCTCCATCTATGCTTATCTTCACACGATTTATCACAAAATATACTCAAAAAAAATAAAACTCATCGTGTGCTTAGTATAACACAATGAGTTTTATAATGCAACAAAAATATGAACATTTGTTCGTTTTTCTTTTTTTGCTCAATTTTTGCCTTGGTTCCAGTGTTTTAACTGCGGGACTACAGCTAACATATGTGCTCTGACCTGCTCCGGCGGCCAGTTTTCGTTTGACATATGCTCTACACAGAAATCAATCAATTCTTCCATGCTGGAATACTTGAATTCTCCGTCTGTATAGCACCATTTACAATAGGATTCGTTAAATTCTCCATCCGGTTCCTTACTAATTGTTGAATCCTCCAACGGCATTCCACAGCATTGACAGATCAGCTGCGCAGGCGTTCCTAATAAAGTATTGATCGATACATCAAACTCTTTTGACAACAATTTTAAAGTCTCTGTGTTCGGAATCGTCTCACCATTTTCCCAACGTGATACTGCCTGTCTGGTTACCATCAGTTTTTCCGCCAACTCTGCCTGTGACAATACCTTTTTTGTACGAAGTTCTAAAATAATATCTTTCGTCTCCATTTATATCGCCTCCTCATGAGAATACTATACCACATCTTTCATTCACTGCAAAGCAACCTGTTGTTGCCCCCAATCAAATTCATTTATTCTCACATAGTCTGCTATATTTCTATCCAATACCGCTGCACCAGACTCCCATCATCCATCACTTCATTTTCTAAAACACCCTGATTTTTGATAATTGTTTTTGCTGATGCCGGATTGTCCTTATCACAGCACATTAAAATCCGGTCTATTCCCATTTTTTTACATTCTTCCAATGCCAGTGCGATCATTTTCGTACCATAACCTTTTCCGCGTTCACTTGGACGGATGCCATCTCCGATATGCCCACCTCCAAGCAGTAATTTTTCGTTCAGATAATGCCGGATATTAACTGCTCCTACAAAAATATTGCGTTTCGTATCAAGACAGAAAAATGTTGAATCTGGAACCTTTTCCTCACTTTCTTTCTTTTCTTCTAAAGCATTCAGATAAGTTTCAAAATTGTGATAATCGCACTTCCGGATTGACCACGGAATGATTTTTTCATTTGCCGCCGTCCATTCATCCATCATTTCATTTAATTGATGCCGGTATTTTGGCTCAAGTTTTACTAGTTTTAACATTTTCTATTTTCGCACCTCTTTTCTAACGTTTTATAACACCTTCATATAATTTAATATATCGTTGATTTTTACTATTTGGCTTTTCCGGCAGTGTCATTCTAACCAATCCCGCCTCAATGGCTGGATTTAAGTAATTCTTTCGCAGCGTCTCTTTTGATTTCAAGGCTAATAACTCCAGAATTTCTTTTGAAGTATACGTCAAATCGTATTCCATGCAGTTTAATAACCGATTTACATATTCTGATGTTTCACCCTTTGACTTTTTAATCTGTGCAATAACTTCATCCAAAACTTCATCAATACGTTCCAACATAAACTCTATAAAAACATTTGAATTTCCATTTATATGGCACTGCGCAATTGCTTCGTAATAATCTTCTTGAAATTTTTCTATTTGATTTTCCAGAGGAATGTATTCAAACACTTTTCTCCACCGGTACAAAAAAATCGTATGCCAAAGTCTTGCCATTCGACCGTTTCCATCAGCAAATGGATGAATAAACACAAATTCATAATGGAACACCGCTGACATAATAAGCGGATGAATTTTATCTTGATTTTTCTTTACCCACAATAGCAAATCTCTCATTAAGTCATTTATCATATTCGCAGGAGGTGCAATAAAAATACATTTTTCTCCTGAAAACACACCTTCTGCACCTGTTCTAAATTCGCCCGACTCATTTATAATTCCATCTGTCATAATTTTGTGTATTTTCTTTAAGTCAACCATACTTGACGGATCAACATCTGCTATTTTTTCATAAGCAGCGTAAGCATTTTTAACTTCTTGAATCTCTTTTTGATTTCCAATTACCGACTGACCATTAATAACATCTCTTACTTCTGTTAAGGATAACGAATTTGCCTCTATCTTCAGCGACGAATAAATAGAATGTATTTTGTTGTTCTTTCTCAAATGTGGTTTTGATTCTATTTCCTTACTTATTTCAATTCTTCCAACCTTTTCTGATATACTGGAAACAAGCGTAAGCATTTTATCAGAAATTGAATAAGGCGGCTCATAATTGTCCATATTCTTCACCTCATCTTGCTTATCATCTTACTTACTATCTTACTTATTATCTTGCTTACTATCTTACCATGTTGATATAAAAAAAGCAACTCACATCTTCCATTCTTCGCGTGTCATTGAAATTTTTGCTTCCATCAACTCCTTTTTGTGTCGTTTCACATGCAGCATAATATGACCGATATTTCCTTCTCCGGCATATTTAGTTGTGTCAAAAAAATTCTGATCCAGTTCAGTCCAGACCAGTTCGTTTTCATCCCCGTCAACCGCTACTTCGTTATTTAATTTTCCCACATAAATTTCCAGATCGCAATTATCAAAAGGATACGATAATTCCATTAAATAAACAAGTTTAATATCCTCTTTTGTAATGGCAGTTTCCTCTTCTAATTCACGGTATGCTGCATCCAAACCTCTTTCATTTTGCTCCCTTTTGCCACCAACAAAGTTTAATAATCCCTTATAAGGATTCTTTCTCCTTTTACACATCAGCATTTTATCTTCTTGTTTATTTAATACCACAATTGCGTTATATTTTTGCATTTTACACTTCCTCACAACTACGATTCATCACGAATTATGACAATATCTACATTATACTCATCGTCTATCAAAATATAAGGAACCTTATTTTTTTGAACAAGTTCTAATGTATTTGCATTGTCTTCCAGCACACTTTCTAACGTACAGCCTTCATCCTCTAACCGATCCTCAATTGCCCTTGCATACCGTTTGATGTCTCTAAAGTGATTCTTTATATAATTTTCACTCATTACAAGACAATAATATTTTATCACTTGGAGATATTCTGCTGTAAAGTCTTTTTCCCAGTCAAACGGAATATAACATCCTTCGACGATAAGATTTTGCTTATTTTCAATTGCCGTTTTTATCATCTCCCGGACAATCGGCCATAAATAGGTTGTCAATTCTGTTTCATCACTGACCGGTGTCAGTTCTGTATTTCCACTACGAATCAATCCCATTTTTAAATGATCTATGGATAAATACGGATACTTATATTTTTCCAATAATTTTTGCGCCAACACGGTTTTTCCTGTATGGGACGCACCCGCGATCAATATAATCATTCGCTTTGAATTCCTCTCTTCTAAAACTCTCAGTACATCAAATCTAATATATACAAAATGCTATCTCTATCCGGGAACGAATATGGAACCGGTAATTGTTCTTTCATATTACAAGCATATTTTTTCCACTAAAGAACACCAGTCTTCCGGGTAAACTCCGAGCAGTTCTTCATGTCTCATATCATGCTCATGAATAACCGGATTCTCTTTGTTTCCAAATTCATAAATGTTCATTATTTTAAAATCTCCTTTCTTTCCTTTCCCGTATCACAATCTATATAAGGCAGTATTCCATCACTACATAAGAAAAAAATCTTTTGATCCAGTATGATATCAAACTCGTCAACTACTATTTCTTTTGTTATCCATTTCTTTTGTCCATCTGTCAGATTCAATCTTTTGATTCCGTCATAATCAAGCATTTCATAATATATATAATTGTCGCAAAAGAAATATTTACTTACTTCCGTACTTGTCAAAGGTCTTTCGCTCTTTTCATCACATTTAAACTGATATAGATACTCTTTTTCACGATTATCACTTGGTTTTATATAATAGATAGAATCTCCCTGCAAACATACGGTATCTGCATATGCCTTAAATTTTGCTATCTGTTTTTGATCGGATCCATCTAAATTCATTTCATATAAATCACATGTATTATCCGATTCACAGGAAGTATCTCTATCATAAATCATATAAATTTTATCATTTATCACATAAAAATATATTCCACAATCCTTTTCAACAATAGTTTTATTGTCTTTACCATTTATGTCCATTGATTCAATATCACTTCCACCCCACTTTGTACACCATGAATAATATATTCTATTATCATATAGCCAAAGATCCGCCACCTTGACATCAAATTTTTTCACATCCGACCCATCACTTCTTAATCTTACAATAGTAGAAGCCTTTATCTGTCTGTTTTTTCCCTTCCTTTCCAGTAATTGAAATACAATCCAGCCGTTTTGGGCATTCAAATAACGAATCCTTCCATACTTACTTTTATATATTACCTTCTTCTTATTTCCATCACATCGATAAAGAGCAGACCCCGACCAGCCTTTGTCTTCGGCAACATAAAGACTATCCCCATCTTTGCAAATCGTTCTCATACAATGATTACTATTCATATATGGGTATCCGGATTTCTCATCTTTACTAACATCCACATAAAATGATTCTTTTTCTTCTACTGCCGAACGCGATACAATCTTCTCGTTTTGGTCTGAATTCTGATTCACTTCCTTGTGTGCGCCGCAGGAAGTTAAAATCAAACCTATTATGAATAAACTTAATACCTTAGAAAATTTCATATATCGTTTTCTCCTATTCCGTATTTTTCGGTTTCCACGGTGCCGGACATAGCAATGTCGTTTTCTCAATATCGGGTAATACATCATAAATTGAACATCCCATTCGCTGTTCAAAATATTCTTTGTTTTGAAAGGTTATTTCCCAGCCTTTTATGTAATTTTCCATAATTCCGTATCTGCGTGTCACATCCACAAACCGCTTTTCCAATATTACAAATCCATAGTCCGTCGCCAGAGCATCTGCTATCTGGATCAATTTATCATAATCATCTGCCTGACAATTCATAATATATTCTTTTATTGCTATTTCTTCCTCTGTTTCCGGTGTATAATCAAACTCATCTTTCATCAGCGGATAAGAATGTGTCATACAAACTCTGGCAACTTCATCCCATCCTTTTGTAATTGCATATTTATACCCCTCATAAACGTGCTTTGGAATATTTACAATTCCAACTCTTCGCCCAATATCATGAAGCATTCCCACAATATAGGCTTTGTTTTCGTCCATTCCCGGCACTTTTTTTGCAATATTCCTTGCCGCAATTCCGACATTAAGTGAATGTTCAATCCACGGACCGGGATTTAATTTTCCCGCTATTTCAAGTTCGCTTTTCGCTTCTTCTATTGTAGGTAACATAAGATTCCCCTTTCTCACTCAACAATCTCATATCCAGAAAATTTCAGAACTTCCAGTGCCTTTTCATAATTTGTGTCTTTGATTAAAATATAGTCCGTATTATAAGTAGACACTGCAAAAATCGAAATACCATGTTCTGCCAAAATCGTAGAAATTTCTGATAATATCCCGATTAATGAAAAATCTAAAACACCTTGTACGCAAAAGGCTTTCCATCCGTCATCACGCCGAATCACATTAGATGGAACCTCTTTTGTGATACATACAAGAGATCTTTCCTCCTTGGTTTTGGCAATAAAGCTATATTCAGAATCTAAATTTACAAGTAAATAATCTTCCACCTGGCATATAGAAAAATCTTGATAAATCTTTTTTATCTGCACAATACATCTCTCCTTAATCAAATCTATTCCTACTCATATTTCATATACAAAAGCGGATATGGATTTCCCTCTTCATCAACGTCTGTTCTTTTATATGTTGCAAAACTTATACGCCGTAACGATACTCCCTTTCATCTTTTTCATTTGCAATGATATGATACTTATCAATCACCATTTCTGCCACTTCCTCCGGCAAAAGATGTGTATTATCAATTTTAATATGGTTCTCAAATAATAGTTGTCCATTTTTTGTATTAAGTTGATGTCTTTCTGTATCTCTAAGCAAATTTCTTTCACTCCATTTTACATCCCGCTTGGATGCCTTTCTCTCCATCCTATGTGGTGTCAGATTGCGTTCCAGACGGGTTTCTAAATCCGCACTAAGTTCCACAAAATAAAATTTTCCGCCGCTGTTGGTAAATTGCTTTTCTAACCCTTTCAGATAATCCATTTCACTCTGCATTTCAAATGCTGCAACATACGTAAATATCATATCCACATTATGTTCAACTGCCAATCGGAATGCTTTTTCTCTAATATAGGAATTAAATTCTTTTTGTGCCGGTGTAGCAAAGCCAAATATCTTATCTGAAATTTCAATACTGTCATGATTCATCATCATATTGTATTTCAGTTTATCTCTCAAACTCTCTGCCACCGTCATTTTTCCGACTGCCTGTGGTCCACAAACTACAATTAAATTAGCCATATTCTTCCCTTTCGTCGTCCATCCATAATTGAAATCCAATTAAAATTCTTCTAATTCTGAAAATTTAACTGTATTTCTTGTCGCTACTCCACTATATATTTTATCATTCTTGTACCCTTCCGTCAAATAATGATTTATCACATATTTTGACGTAAAGGGCATATCCAAATCACCAATTTCATCTACCGGGAACCATTTCAAAATCCCCTCATTCGACTCCAAAGAAATATCCTGATCCAGTTCCGCAAAGAAATAATAATTCTGACGAATCTCTCCTTTTATATTACGCAGTGTAATGTACTTTAAAGTCAGCTTAGACAGTTGGCTTTCTTCCACGCCCACTTCTTCCTTTAATTCGCGCAAGACACATGCCTTTGCATCATTTAACTCAAATTCTTCAAAATGTCCACCCGCTGTCCCCAGCCATACATCGTTTACCACTCTGCTCCCCTGCCGAAACAGGAGCAAGACTTCGTTTCCACGAAATAAATATATGGACGTCATGTTTCGTAATTTGCCTAACATAAATACTCCTTTAATTTTATCTGTCTCGTTCATCAATAACATGAATTATTTTATTATCATTGATAATCTTATCGATATTTTCCTTCAAAAATTCCGGTTTAATTTTACTTGATTGGATTTCATCCAGTGATAACCATACTAATTCTTCTCCATCATCTGTTTCCTTTTTACATAAACTTAAATCTTCCTCAATAACTTTCATGTAATAATAAAATTCTATCGTATGACAATCAAAACCATCAATCTTGCCACCGATACCTTTGAAAAAGTTTTCGCATACGACCGCAAGATGATCCACGCAAGTATGGATACCTGCTTCTTCATAAACCTCTCTTTCAATACAATCCTTAGACGTTTCGCCCATGTGAACTCCGCCGCCAATCATATAATAATAGTCTCCCATGCAGCTTTTTACAAACAACATTTTATTATTATGTATTATAATTCCACCTGCACGATACCTAAACCAATTATTTCCTTTTTCAAATCCACAATCGTATCTCATATTTACCTCCAAAAATTTACTTTTTTTGTGTAACTGCTATTATATTACCATAAACTAATACAATCACCTTCAATATAAACAGCTTGTCCATCTACAAGTCTTATCGCCTCTCTGCGATTTGGTAATTCAGTTATTTTGGTTTTATTCCAATGGGGAATTATAGGGTTGTTAATAATGTGTAACCCCTCTTCTAAATTACCTGCTGCGTACATACTTCCAGCACTAATTCCAACGTACACAAATCCATTATTAATTGCTTTCTCAATCATTTTATCAAATCCTGTTCTAACCATTTCACGACACAGTACTGCAACATCACCACCACTAACAACAACTGCATCAAAAGATTGCAGTTCCTCAATCGTCAATAATCTGGTAACCATATATGGAGCAGTAATATACGACGAATATGTTCTCTGATAGTCTTTTGATAGAATCAATTCTAGATTATATACTAATATATTCTCACACCGAATACCCATAGATGAAAGTTCATGAAAACAGACAGTAATGCCTTCTCTTGCTGCATCTGTTTCAATTCCAGCAGTTGGAATATATAGCACCTTCACATCTTCTGGACATTTTCCTATAATATCAAAAAATCTCTTCATCATATCGGTGGATAATCCACTAGATGTAAGAAATAAATTTCTCTTGCTCATATCTACCTCACGTCGTCAAATTCTAATCTTTTCAATTCTGCAAGCTGAAAGTTGTCTAACGCATATTCCATACTTGTTCTATTGCCCAATTTTGCATTTCCAAATACATTTTTCCCTTAATATTTTCATATTCTACCCATCTAAACACATGGTCTAATTCCACAGGTTCTTTTATCTTCTTGACTAATTGCCCTGAATAGTAAACCTGAATAGGATGAAAATTTCCAATTGTTGGATGTTTGTAGTAAGTTTCCGCGGAACATACTCTTTCTTTTATCTCAACTTGATATCCTGCTTCTTCAATACATTCTCGAATAATGCACTGATTATCTGTTTCATCACCATCAATTCCGCCGCCTAATAGAAAATAACCTTTTGTTGTTTCTACAACGCCCACTTTTTCGCCCCTTATCGGAACGAGGTAAGCACCTTTCCTATCTAAATATATTTTATTATCTTTTATTCCAAAAATCTTATGCATATCTACCTCCATAAATTCCGATTTGTAAATCACTTTACATTGTCAACAAATTAACCATAATATCTTTTTCCTTGAAATGTGCATTTTTTGCACATTGCTTTCAAGCAAACCGTAAGTTGCAATTACATACATGTGTATTCCGCAGCATTCCCATGCTCTTGAATTACCTTCATCAAATCATCTGCCTGCATCCAAACAGTTGCTGTATTATCATTTGGATGAACGCCGATTTTATTTTCTGCAAATTCTGTGTCCAGGAAAAAATGAATCCTATGTTCCGTATCGTTTAAAATACCAAGTGGAGTAACCGAACCCGGTGTCAGCTTCATGATATCAAGCAAATCCTCAGCAGATGCAAAGGAAAGTGCACGCAGACCATGTTGCTTGCGGAATCCTTTCAAATCTACCCGCTTGTCTCCTTTAACAGTTATCAAATAGTAATTACGTTTTTTATCGTCACGAACAAGTAAATTTTTAGCATTCCATTCCGGATAAGGCAGTTCAATAGAATCCATTTCTTCCATATTGAAAACCGCTTTATGTTCCGTAATTTCATGTTCTATTTTTTGTTCCTTTAAATAGTGGTATATCTCTGTCTTATCCATAGTTTTTTCCTCCGCAGATTTTGATTTAATCAATCCTACAAGTTAGCAAATTTATTCCCATTCACTGCCTGTTTCATCATATGGACCAGTAATTTCTATTGTGTTATCATCCGGATCCTTCATTAAAAAATAGTAATATGGATTTCGTGCATTAACGTATCTGATTTCAGTCTGCTTACTGCCTATCCCCAACGCACATATCCTATCATATTCTTTTTTCAAGTCATCTGTAGCCAGATTAATAACAACTTTACCTGTATTTTGCATTTTGGCAATGCTAACATAGTTATCATATTCCTCGTACACTTTTCCTTTGGTTATCACTTTATCCGGATGTTCAGAATCAAAAAATCCATTCATAATAGATAAACACAGCCCATCAACATTAAATATAGCAAATCTATTCATATTTTGTGCTGCCACATCTCGTTCAAGCAACGATTTATAAAATTGTACTGATTCTTCAAAATCTTTAACAATAAGATATATAGAACCCTGTGAAATCATACATTACCTCCTTAGGAAACTCCAAAATTTGTGATCCTTATAAAATTAATTTATCAAGATTTACCAAAATTCCAATTTCAATAATTCTCAAAACTGGAAGTTATAAATCTTTTTGCTCGTATACTTTATTCCAAGAACCAATCTCAATCAGATTACCTTCTGGATCGGCGATATAACTTCTTCAAAAGTATCAACATAGAGCGCAATTTCGCTATGACCATTTAGACCTTTTATATACTCATACCTTCTGTGTGTCATGTTTTCAAAATCTTTTCTTCCATATAACAAAAACAATGTTCCATCCTTAACAAGATAAACATTTGATGTGGCTTCGCTTTCTTTAATCTCAAAACCAAGAACATCTCTATAAAAGCAAATCATTTTCGCCATATCTTCAACAAATAATCCAAATCCATCTAATCTCATAATCCACCTCCGTATATTCCAATTTTTCTTTCTAATCAACTATC